>JANOCC010000018.1:0-184872 GCA_031411955.1 Ferruginibacter sp. | reverse complement strand
TAAAAAAAGCCGGAAAAAGCGTTTTTATTCGTGGAAAGCCTGGCGATGATGGTTCTATCAAATTTAAAATTGATCTTTTTAATAAGTATAATAAGGAGAAGAACGGAAGTAATTGAGCACCTACGCAGGTGAAAAAATGATTTTGGTGAATATGAATACTCTTCTTTTACTGCCATAGGTGCCCATATCAAAATATGATCCACCAACTCAATATGTCGCTGGTCAGGAGACCAAGCGAAGGCTACACTTTTTTTAATGAGCACCTACGCTGGCGAAATATCCTAGTAATTATCATCCTTTAACACCTGCTTCCATTGATAAATTGTTGCAGTATAAAAACAGGGCCATTCGGATGGGTATATGGATGTCATCTTTCTCATGTAAGTATTTAGTTTTTTGCCCGCAAATTAAAACAACTCGAGATGTCGCTGGTCAGGCGACCAAGCGACGGCGATTCGTTTTTTTATTGTGCACCAACGCTGACGAAAAAGCAGCGGTAAATTGGAAATGAATGCCAAAACTATCGCCAACACCCTACTCTCCCATCCCTTCCCCATCCGCCGTCTTACTACTATCTTTCAGCATCTCATTTAAAGCCAGCATTTCCACTGGCGAAAAATAACGCCATTTGCCGGGTGCCAACCCACTTAAGGTGATGTTCATGATCCTGATCCTTTTCAAAGATGTTACCCGATACCCAAGGGCTTCACACATCCGCCGTATCTGGCGGTTAAGCCCCTGCGTTAGTATGATGCGGAAACGGTTGTCGCCTTCCTGTTTTACAAAACATTTGTTGGTGAGTTTGCCCAGTATGCGTACACCGTTGCGCATGCTGTTGATGAACTGGCTGTCTATAGGGGTTTCAGTGGTTACCATATATTCTTTCTCATGCCCATTGCCAGCCCGCAATATCTTATTTACAATATCACCGTCATTGGTTAAAAAGATCAATCCCTCAGAAAGCTTATCCAGCCTGCCTATCGGGAAAATGCGGGTTTTATGGTTAATGAAATCTACAATATTGGTTTTATCTTTTGTATCAGTTGTGCAGGTAATGCCTTTCGGCTTATTCAGCATGATATACACCGCAGTTTTCTTTTTCCTTATCGGCTCGCCATCTACCAATACCACATCGCCTTCCTGCACCCGGTTGCCCTTGTGCGCATCTTTACCATTAATGGTTACACGGCATTCCTCTATATATTTATCTGCCTCCCGCCTGCTGCAGAAGCCACTGTCGCTGATGTATTTATTCAGGCTGGTGTCCATATTACTTAAAATAAAATAGGCTTATAAAAAGCCTATTTAGTATTACATATTTTATAAATGATCAGTTATTCCGGAGCCTTTACTTCTTCCGTTACCGGCGCAGGTGCCACTTCAGGGGCTTTGTCTTTAATCGGTTTGCCCAGTTCACTCACTTTTTTCTTCTGCGCCCTCGGTGCAAACATTACCAACATTCGCTTCCCTTCCATTTTTGGCAATCCTTCCAGCGCGCCTACATCTTTCAGCCTGTCTGCAAATTTCAGCAACAACAACTCACCGCGTTCTTTAAACATGATGGCACGGCCTTTAAACTGCACATGTGCTTTTACTTTATCGCCTTCCTTCAAAAACTTTTCAGCATGCTTTACTTTAAATTCAAAATCATGGTCATCTGTATTGGGCGTAAAACGAATTTCCTTCACCTCGCTGGTTTTGGATTTCGCTTTCATTTCCTTTTTCTTCTTCTTTTCGTCGTAAAGGAATTTGTTATAATCAATGATCTTGCACACAGGCGGGTTGGCTCCAGGAGAGATCTCTACCAGGTCAAGCTGCTGCGCATGCGCCATTTTTTGCGCCTCAATAGTTGAGTAAATTCCCGGTTCTATGTTCTCACCCACCAAACGCACTTCCGGTGCTTTTATCATGTGGTTGGTACGGTGTTCCTGTTGTTGTTCTTTTTTAAAACGGGGATTAAATGTTCCCCGCGGGGGTCTTGGTGGAAATGCCATTTACTTTTTTTAATTTACAATGTTGTTTGTTTCAGCTATCGGCTTTACACCGCAAGCTATTAATTGTTTTTATTACACGAGCTTTTACAACTTTGTTCAACATCGTTGTGTCACTCACTTGTACGGTTTGTTCACTATTCAGCGTTTAGGCTTTCACCAGTTCTTCCACCTCGGCTCCTCTTCGCTCTTTTATTTCTGCTGCCAGTTCTGCAACAAACTGATCCAGCCCTTTTACACCCGAATCACCGCGTCCCTGGCGCCTCACTGCCACTTGCCTTTCATTCATCTCTTTCTCTCCAATCACCAGCATATATGGCACTTTTGCCATCTCTGTGTCTCGTATTTTTTTGCCGATCTTTTCGTTCCTGTCGTCTATTTCTACACGAATATCTGCATTTTTCAGCGTTTGCAAAATTGTATTTGCGTAATCCATGAACTTATCGCTGATCGGTAATATTTTTACCTGCAAAGGTGCCAGCCATGCCGGGAATTTACCTGCGTAATGCTCCAGCAAAAATCCGATAAACCTTTCATGAGTTCCCAACGGCGCCCGGTGTATGATCAACGGTACATCAGTGGTATTGTTTTGGGTTATATAACTCAGTTTAAACTTGTTTCCACTGTTAAAATCTACCTGGTTGGTAGCCAAAGTAAATTCTCTTCCTATAGCACTCCAGATCTGTACGTCAATTTTTGGACCATAAAAAGCCGCTTCATCCTGTACCTCAATATACGGAATATTTGATTCAATCAATACCGCTCTCACCATGGCTTCCGTTTCCTGCCACAATTCGGGCTCGTCTACATATTTTTGTCCAAGTTTGGCTGGGTCATGCAAGCTAAGCCTCATTACATATTTATCTACCCCAAATATTTTAAAATACTTGATGTACATCTCGTTAACCGCACGAAATTCCTGGGCAAACTGTTCTTTGTTGCAATAGATATGCGCATCGTTCATATGCAGGCAACGAACTCTCATCAAACCAAATAATTCGCCGCTTTGCTCGTAGCGGTAACAGGTGCCATATTCTGCAATTCGGTACGGAAGGTCTTTGTACGTTTTTGGTTCTGCATCAAATATTTTATGGTGATGCGGACAATTCATGGCCTTCAGGTAATATTTTGTACCATCCAGTTCCATTGGTGGAAACATACTATCAGCATAATATGGCAAATGCCCGCTGGTTAAGTACATGCTTTCTTTGGCAATATGCGGCGTTACTACACGCTTATACCCTGCTGCAGATTCCGTTTCCTTTGCCAGTTTTTCCAGCTCCTCAATAATAATGGTACCATTGGGCATCCATAATGGCAAACCCTGGCCCACATCATCATCCATGGTAAATATGCTGAGTTCTTTCCCAAGTTTTCGGTGATCCCTTTTCTTTGCTTCTTCCAGCATCAACAGATATTCATCCAATTCTTTCTGGTTTGGAAAACTCACGCCATAAATACGTGTAAGCTGTTTGTTTTTTTCATCTCCTTTCCAATAAGCACCGGCGATGCTGGTAAGTTTAATGGCCTTTATAAATCCTGTATGAGGAATGTGCGGCCCACGGCACAGATCGGTAAATTTTCCCTGGGTGTAAAAACTGATCTCACCGTCTGTTAAATTTCCTAACAGGTCAAGTTTATATTCGTCTCCTTTATCACTAAAATATTGAATGGCTTCCGCCTTCGGCATGGCTTTTCTTACGTAGGCATTATTTTGTTTGCTTAGTTCACCCATTTTCTTTTCCAGTGCCGCAAGGTCATCTTCACTCATTTTGGTATCACCAAGATCAATATCGTAATAAAATCCTTTGTCAATTGCCGGACCTACCCAAAATTTTGCCCCGGGAAAAGTTTCCTGCACGGCTTCCGCCATGAGGTGAGCAGTAGAATGCCAGAAAGTTGATTTGCCGTCCGTATCATCCCATGTTAATAATTTAAAGGTTGCATCTTCATTTATGGGTCGGCTTGCATCCCAAACTTCCCCGTTTATTGTAGCAGCAAGTACCTTTCTCGCAAGCCCTTCACTGATCGATTTTGCAATGTCCATTGCAGTAGTTCCCTTTGCATATTCCCTTACAGAACCATCGGGTAATGTTATTTTTATCATGTGTTATCTGTGTTCTAAAGCAGTTTTGAATAGCAAATTTAACGAACTCTTAGCCTAATACAAGTTTCAATTGTATTTTTTGCAACATAATTCATATTATTTTGCAGACGGATCAATTTTATGAAAATGAAAATAAATTTTTTACTCTTTTTATCCTTCATTTTATTTTTTTCAGCTTACTCCCAGGATTTTACTGGTCAATGGAAAGGCGAATTTACCGACAGAAGCACTGCGTTCAGCAATTTTGGCGGCGATAAATGTGTATATACCGTAGATATAGAATGTAGCGGTAACCAGGTTTCAGGCTATTCTTACACTTATTTTTCTGAAGCTGGTAAAAATTATTACACCATTTGTAAGTTGGTGGGGTTTATTAACCGGAAACAGAAATACATTGAACTTAAAGAAACCGAACGCACTAAAACCAATGTACCGGTTACTATTAGAAATTGTTTCCAGATACACAAACTCACGTATTTTAAACAGGGAGATACCGCAACCCTCGACGGGAAATGGGAACCCGTTCCCAACCAGCCTGGAGATTGCGGATTTGGAAAAACAATCCTTGTTCGCAGGGAATTGAAGAACAGTTTTCCCAATTTTAATGCAGCTGCTTCCAAATCGCTGAAGGAAAAAAAGCCTGCGGCAGTTCCTAAAAGATCATCAGCTACCAAACCCGTAGTATCAAATAAAACCATTGCTAAGGCTAAAGCTGCGCCGCAAAAAAAGAATCCGGTAAATATAAAAAAGCCACCTGTAAAGTCCTTAAAGAATCCAGTTGTGGCAGCACCTAAAACTAAAAATCAATCAGTTGTTGAGGATTCTGTTGTATTGCCTTCTAAAGAAATAGCAGAAAGCATTATTGCCCCATTAATAAAATTTGAAAAAAGAAACAACACCGTTTTAAAAACCATCGCTGTAGAACACAAAACAATTAAGGTAGACCTTTACGACAATGGCGAAGTAGATGGCGACAGCATTTCACTTTTCTATAATGGTAAATTATTATTATCCAGGAAAAGACTTTCTGAAAAAGTAATATCCCTAACCATTGATGTAGAAGATGATATTGAAAATGAACTGGTAATGTATGCCGAAAACCTAGGTTCAATACCTCCAAACACAGCGTTAATGGTAGTTACAGATGGAAGTAAGCGATATGAAGTTCGTATAACATCCGATCTCCAAAAAAGCGGGGTAATCAATTTTGTTCACAAGAAAGATCATTGACGTGCTGCCTTTGATTCATCATACATAATGAAGTAAACTTAAGCTAAAAAGCTCCTAGCTAATTGTTATAACATCCCATTAAAATTTAAAATTCCACGTAACAGAAGGTATAATCGGAAATATTGAAACCTGTTTCGCCTGCACTTTTAAGGTTCCGTCGTAAGGGCTTCCGGTTTGATCAAAATAAATGAAATAAGGATTCTGCCGGCTATAGGCATTGTAAAAACTAAAAACCCATTCGGTTTGCATTTTACGTGTCAGGTTTTTCTTCGGAGTTAGTATAGCGGCTACATCCAGCCTGTGATAAGAAGGTAAACGGTATTGGTTGATGCGGCTGTATTCCTGGGTTAACACGCCGCCAACAATATAGAATCTTTGTGGCAAGGTAGCCGCATTACCACTTCCATAAACAAAAGTGGCGGAGAACTTCCATTTTTTATTCAATTCATAAATAGCTACTACACTCATATCATTTCTGCGATCGTATTTGGCCGGGTATTTTTGTCCGAAATTGAGTGTAGGAAATTTACGCCATGTCCAGCTAAGGGTATAACCGATCCATCCGGTAAATTTTCCTTTCACTTTGTTGATGAATAATTCTGTTCCATAGCTCCAGCCTTTTCCAAATACAAATGAATTTTCGGTATCGTCGAGTGTGCTGGGCACATAACCTTCTTTGTATTCTATCTGGTTTTGCATATCCTTATAATACACTTCCACAGAAGTTTCAAACATATTATTCTTGAAATTCCGGAACAGTCCGGCTGCATACAGCCAGCTTATTTGTGGTTTTACTTTGTAGGTACTTGGTACCCAAAGATCTGTAGGCAATGTGGTGCCCGAATTACTAACAAGGTGTATGTACTGAAGGTTACGGGTAACCGAAGTTTTAATGGAGGTTTGATCGTTGATAGAATACCGGAGTGTAAGCCTGGGCTCTAAACCGCCGTATGTTTTTACTGCCTGTCCTGTTTTGTAAACAATACTGTCTGTCCTGTTTCCATCTGTATCTGTTGTATAGATCTTATTTGGGCCGATCTGCTGAAACCCGCTGTAGCGAAGCCCTGCATTCACTTGTAGCTTTGGTGTTACTTCCCAGTCATCTTGTATATACAGCGCTGCTTCGTGGGCATATTTTACCTGGGCATTCAACGGGTTAAACACCACTGAGTCCTGCTGGCCACTTACTACTGAAGGAGTAAAACGGTGGTAAGTGTACAGAAGTCCGAATTTTATTTTTTGATTAGCGTAAGGATAAAAATCAAAATCCTGTTTAATGCTAAGGTCACGAATTCCAGATTCCAGTTTTATCTTAAAGTTATTTTGCGCACCGGAAAAAGAGAAATTATAATCGTTGTAAACGGCTGTGGTATTGGCGAATAATTTATTGTTAAAAACGTGGTTCCAACGCAGCGTGCCTGTTGCATTACCCCATGGAATACTCACGTTGAGGCTTTGGCGGCCGTTCTTAAAATCAAATACATCCCTACCAAAATAACCGCTCAGGTAAAGCCTGTCTTTTTCATTGAATTTGTAATTCACTTTTGCATTGAGATCATAAAAATAATAACCTGAACCATAAAACTGACTGCCCTTTTTTACAAAAGGTTTTGTGATAGCATCAATATAAGTGCGCCGGGCAGAAACGATAAAAGATGCTTTATCTTTTTTTATAGGGCCTTGTATAGATAGCCTGGAAGCGATCAAACCCAGGCCACCTTCCACCTGGTATTTTTGGTTGTTACCTTCTTTCATGGAAATATCCAATACGCTCGAAAGTCGTCCACCATACTGCGCTGGCATACCTCCTTTAATAAGAGATACATTTTTGATAGCATCAGAATTAAAGATGGAAAAGAAACCGAACAAGTGGCCAGTGTTATACACTACTGCATCATCCAGCATGATCAGGTTCTGATCAGGGCCTCCTCCTCTTACATAGATACCTGCACTTCCTTCCCCGGCGTTTCTAACGCCCGGTAGCAACTGCACTACTTTCAGCAGATCTACTTCTCCCAAAAACGCAGGAACGGATTTTATTTGTTCTATTGGCAAACTGATGCGTCCCATTTGTGCTGTTTTTACATTATTATCCCTCTTCCGGGAGGTTACAATCACTTCCTGCGAAAGTGTAACCCCGGATGTAAGATCAATATTCAACAAAGTATCCGAAACCAGGTTTACTTCTATTACAGAAGAAATATATCCTACATACGAAGCGATCAGGGAATACTTTCCTTCGTTTAATGTGATGGAATAAAAGCCATACTGGTTGCTGCTTATTCCTTTTGAATTGCCTTTAAGCGTAACCGTTGCATTGATCATCGTTTCTCCGGTTGCGCCGTCTTTTATATAGCCGCTGATGGTATGTTTCCGTTGGGCCATAGCCGCCGATCCAAATAATGAAAAGGAGATCAGTAAAAAAAATATTCGCATAAACGGGAGGGATAAGTTGTTGTTAAGCAGATCGCAAATTGTTTGTGATGTGATCTTTTATTTTGCTTTGATAGAATCTTTCACTTCACCACAGTGAAGCATAGTTGCTTTATATGTTGGATGTATCTTACCCAGGTAAGGGTTCACTACTTCGTTGCTATTGCTGATCCAGTTAGCCTGCTGGTCTTCGCCAAAAGCCATCGGGCAGTTTTGCAGGTAAAGATCACGGCCTTCATAATTGATCGTTTTAAAAAAAGAAGGATACATCATTTCTGTAACCATGCTAAAATCGCGGCGCATTTCAGTAATTGATGTTTGCGCCAGCAGGGATTGGGCGTTAGACCTTATATCATTTATATTAGATTGGGCAGTTTCAAAAATACCGGCTGTATCTTTTTTTAATTCCTGCAGCGGAAGGCTATCCAATAAGCTTATAAACTGCATCGTGCTTGCTTTAGCTTTTGCAGTATCATCATTTATAAATGCATCTTTAATGCTTAGGTAAGCATTCATTATATTATCTACACTGGTATTAAACGGCTCGGTATGTTTTTTCAAAGACAAAGGCTTCATTTTAGGACCGCTAAACCCCTGGCCTTTAGGCTTAAAAACAAACCAGTACACCCCAAAAGCGACAAACAGCAACAGCAAAACAGCAACAATTCTTTTCATTGTTTAAAATTTTTCCAAAGTTAACAGATAACCACCAACAATTAAACGCCCCGCAGCAATCCCGTTACTTAAAATCGCCCGATCTAAATGGCTTCTTAAGCGATTTTATTGATACATATGGTAAGAATCCCCTTTTCAGTAACAAGTATTGAATTACTTTTGCGAAAAATAAGCGTTTGTTCACCGAAACAATAAAAACGCTTTTTTCTTATTAAACAAATAGATCATGTTATTAGGATTACAGAATGTTACGTTTGAATTTGGGGCAAGAACGATCGTTGAAGATGCCACCTGGCACATTCAACCTAACGAAAGGATCGGGTTGATAGGTTATAACGGAACCGGGAAGTCTACTTTATTAAAGGTATTAACTGGCCAATATTCACCCGCCAAAGGAACGGTGGAGAAAGGCCGTGAAACCACGATAGGATTTTTGCACCAGGACCTGTTAGGTTTCGACACCGAGGATTCTATCCTGGAAGTAGCTCTTGGAGCTTTTGAAAGAGTAAAGCAACTGGAGAAAGAAATAGAGGAACTTGGCGAAGAGCTTGCAAAAACCGGCGATGAACAGCTGGCGCATGATTATTCTGAATTATTACACGAGATGGATGTGCTGGATGGTTATAGCATTCATCATAAAACCGAAGAGATATTACAAGGTTTGGGATTTAGCAATGTGGAACTGCATAAGCCCTATAAAAATTTTAGTGGCGGCTGGCGCATGCGGGTATTGTTGGCAAAGATGATCTTGCAGCACCCCGATGTGTTGCTGATGGATGAACCTACCAACCACCTTGATCTTCCCAGTATTGAATGGCTCGAAAAATACCTGGCGCATTACCAGGGTGCGGTAGTAATTGTATCGCATGATCGTTTTTTCCTTGACAGGATGGTTACTAAGATAGTAGAGTTATACCAACAGGAACTTCATTTTTATACCGGTAATTATTCTTATTACGAAACGGAGAAAGCGCTGAGGGTAGATATGCAGAAAAAAGCGTTTGATAACCAGCAGGATTATATTCGCCAACAGGAGAGATTTGTTGAACGTTTTAAAGCAAAGGCTAGTAAGGCAGCCGCTGCTCAGAGTATTGTAAAAAGGCTTGATAAAATAGAACGGATAGAAGACGTTAATATTGAAAGGCCGAATATGAAGATCAATTTTGCGGTGGAAAGGCAGCCTGGTAAGATCATTTGCACACTTAAGCATGTTACTAAAAATTTTAAGGATGTGCATATCGTAGAAAACACTGGTGCAGAAATTGACAGAGGAGACAAAATTGCACTGATCGGAGCCAACGGTAAAGGTAAATCTACCTTGCTGCGCATCATTGCCGGTACCGAAACTTTTGAAGGAGAACGCGAATGGGGATACAATGTAGTAGAATCTTTTTATGCGCAGCACCAGCTGGAAGCTCTTAACCAGAACAATGATGTACTGGAAGAACTGAAAGAAGCCCGGAGTGGAAAAAACGACCTCGAATTAAGAAGCCTGCTTGGGGCATTCTTATTTAGCGGCGATGCTGTAGAAAAAAAGATAAAAGTGTTAAGCGGTGGCGAAAAAGCCCGTGTAGCGCTGGCTAAAACCATCGCCAGCAAAGCAAATTTCCTAATGTTGGATGAACCTACCAATCACCTGGATATCCATTCGGTAGACCTTTTGGTAGAATCGTTAAATAAATATGAAGGCAGCCTGATACTGGTTAGCCATGACCGTTACTTTATAAGCCGGCTGGCAAATAAGATCTGGGAAATTGAAGACCAGAAAATACTTGAATTTAAAGGAACTTATGCTGAGTGGGAAGATTGGAAAGAGAGAAGAACAAAAGCATTGGCAGAAGCAAAAAAAAATGAAAAGGCAGAGGATATTGTAAAAGTGCCGAAAGTAGAAAAGCAAGAAAAAGCACCACAACCAACTGCAAACCCCGATCAAAAAAAAGAGCTGCAGAAAATAAAAACAAGGTTTAAGCAGCTGGAGGAGAAACTGGTAGAATTAAATAAAAAGAAAACTGAACTTGAAAATGCATTGGCTGCTCCAGATATTTACGGCAACAAAGAAAAATTTCAGCAGGCTGAAAATAACTATAATAAAGCAGTAAAAGAGTTAAAAGACACCAACCAGGAATACGAGAAAGTGTTTGAACAAATGATGGAGATGGAATAGTGTTCTTGATTCAGGGTCTTGTTGAAAATATAAAACGATTGCGTTTTTTGTTCCGTGGAAGTAATTAGCTTAAACAATTTGTAGAAAAGCTTTACTTCACAGAAAGTTATTGTATAGCAGTCTGTTACTTAAAAGCCGGTGAAACCTATCGCCGGCTTTTCAATTAATTGTAATGGCAACTTCTTAATTTATTAATGGTACATATTGTATAAATTCATCAATTTATATTAAATTTAGCATTGTAAGAGTTTGATTTTAATTCCATCATTACTGCATGCGAAAATGTTTAATTTTTTTGTTGCCATTGCTGCTAATGGCAACAGTTAGTGTTTTCAGTCAGCAAATTCCTGCTTCAAATAACAGTAGATGCGGTTCTGATGACGTTAAAATAATGCTGGAAAACCAAAGGCAGTTACCGATATCAGATAGATACAGGGAGATAGAGCGAAGCTTAAATGATTATCTGCTAAAAAATAAGATCACGCAGAATAATCAGAGATACTTTCCTAACGGGCCAGAATTTATTATACCGGTTGTAGTACACATAGTTCATAATGGCGAACCCATTGGAACAGGAACTAACATCAGCTATGCTCAGATAAAAAGCCAGCTGGATGCCATAAATGCGGGTTTCAGTAATTACAGCGGTGCCGCAAATTATTATCAAAACCTGGTAGCGGCACAATACGCCGCTCTACCCAAAGGGATAAACGCAGTAGATACGAAGATCAGGTTTTGCCTGGCCACAGAACCGGGGCTGGGAGTATCCTGGACCAACACCGCTGAGCCTGGCGTAATGCGCTTCAGCAATGCAACTGCATCCAGGCATGAGTTTAGCGTGGCCGGGCAAACTGCTTTATCTAACCTCACCCAACCCGGAGGAGTTTTTTCTTCTTCTTCATTTTTAAACATATGGGTTGTAACAGCCATTAGATTTGGGGATCCGGCAAATTCGGGTGATTGTCCGGGCATACAAGGTTACGCCAGCATTGCTGGTTATAGCGGCCCGGAGGCCCGGATTATTGAAGGTGTGGTGCTGAGGTCGGATATTTTTGGCGACAATTCTGTTAACAGTAATAATTTCCCATTACAACCAATCGCTAATGCGGCCTGTTTGGGCGGTACCAGCAGCAATTTTGCCAACAGGGGTAAAATTGCAGTTCATGAGATTGGCCATTTTTTGGGGTTGTACCATACTTTCCAGGATTGTGCCGGCAGCTCGGTAGCATTGTGCAGTAGTACCGGCGATTTTATATGTGATACAGATCCCTGCGATCAGCCAGGCGTAAATGTAAACTGCGGTGCATCCAATATGCCGGAAAATTTTATGTATTATTCCGATGATAATATTTTGAACACTTTTACTGCAGGCCAGCTTAACAGGATGTACGCAATGTTAAATACCGTGAGGGCATCGTTGGTTACCGAATCAAATGTTTTGCAAACCGGTGTTTTGGGAAGCAATGGTTGTTTTGCCGGTGCGGTAATGGCAGAATTTACTCAGCCTGATAACTTTTGTGTAAACATTCCAGCTTCCTTTGCCAATGTAAATAACAGTGCAGGAAGCAACCTGGCCAATCAATGGCAATGGACGGTAACACCATCATCGGGTGTAACGATTGCTTCACCCACAGCTGCCGCCAGCCAAATAACGTTTACGGCTACCGGCAATTATACCGTTCGGCTCACTGCCAGTAATTCCGGAGCCCAGGTTACCAGTTATCAGCAAACAATCAGCGTTATTGCCTGCGAAATTGATGCCTGCAGAAGGAACCAGCTTCACTGGATCTTTGGCTGGGGTTATTGTGGGGTGGATTTTTCCAGTGGCACTCCAGTTTCAACACCAGAGCCCTCTCCCATCATGATCACAGATGGAAACCAGGAATCCTATATCACTGAATCTGATCCCGAAACAGGCGAACTCTTATTTTATTCTAATGGCATAAATGTTTACAACGCAGCGCATGTGAGAATAAACACATCCATTCTACATCCGCTAGGTGGGTTGGAAAACACCAATGGGCAAATATTGTCTGTTCCATTTCCGGGGCATCCAAAACAATACCTTCTTTTTATTCCTAACCGTGGTTGGTACAATCCTGTTATCCTAAGTGTAGCCCCTGATTATCCTCCTGCGTCTGTTTATCTGGTTGACATGAATGGAGCTGGTTCTGTTTCTCCTTTTAGCTGCACACTTACAGTTACTGCTAATCCAGGAGAATCAATAAATTATAATCTTTTTGCTTATAATGAGCAGATCACAGCAATACCGCACGATAATGGCAGGGATTTCTGGATCATATTTCCGGCGAAGGCAACCAATAATAAATTATATTTTGTTCCTTTTTTATTGGATGCGGGTGGTTTAACACAAAAACCGCTTGGGCTTGCATCCAGCTCGGGCGGTGTAATGCCATATGGATGTGGTATTGTGGCCAATAAAGAACACAATCGCGTAGCACTTAAATATACAAATGGCACAGACGGACGTGTTTACCTGAGTACGGCAACTTTCAACAACCGCACGGGAAGTTTCGGAACTCCTGCAAATTTTAATGTAGAACAATATGGTATTGAATACGCGGGGGGCATTATTTTTAGCGATATCAGCCATGTTTACATGAGCAGGTTAAATTTCGGTACCCTTTCTGGAATAGCGGATATGGATCTGCTAACGGGAACGGTTACCAACTTTTCAGATAATTTAAAATACTATCGGTTTGGCACCGGGCCAGACGGTAACGTGTACGTGCTTTCGCGGCTTGTATTTGGAGGCCCTGGCAGTATTGGGTTGTGCAGGATAGACCGGTTTGGCGGTATTCCTGCTGTAACAACGGTTATCCCGGGAAATCTGCTGAGTCCGAACCTGGTAAACCCTATAGGAGCGAACTTTTGGAACCTGCCAAACAATGTTCATTGTCCACCCGCAGAAAGGCCACTTGAATTTACGATGTTCCGGACAGACTGTAATACGTTTCAGTTTCAAATAACCGATATCGCTAACTGGCAGGAATTTAACGCCACCTGGGATTTTGGAGATGGAAGCCCTTTGGTAACAGGCCCTGCCAGCCAATCGCCCAGTCATACCTATTTAGTTGCGGGAGACTATACGGTTACTTTGCAACTGCAAACGACTGTGTCAGGCTGCGCAGGTTCAATGGTTATTACGATACCAACTGTATCCAGTGTTTTAAGCGTTGTTAATACCGGCGCTGCACTAACGATCAATGGCCCGGTAAGTATATGCCTTGGCAGTAACGTTCATGACGTAGAGTATAATACAATTTACAGCAATACTGCAAATTATACCTGGAGTATTTCAGGAGGTGGAAATATCCTGGCTCCTGCCTCGGGGAACGGAATCAGTAATATAAGAATATTGTTTGGTAACAGTGCCGGCCCCCGAACAATAAACGTATCGATGATTGATGGAGGATGTAATTTGAGTGGCACATTAAATGTGATATTAAATGAACCCGGGGCCTCATTTGCCGGAAATGATGGAAGTGTTTCAATCTGCAGTAACCAGCTTAATCCTGTTGATCTTTTTTCCATAATTACGGGAGAACAAAGTGGCGGAACCTGGAGCCGCATTTCAGGAAGTGGTGGAGCTTTTAATGCTGCATCAGGTACTTTTGTTCCCGGGCCTGGCGCTGGTAGCAGCATTTTCCGGTATATAATTGCAGCTACCACAGGTTGTAATTCTGCAGACACAAGCGATGCCGTTGTAAACATAAATACGTCATCAGAGGCAGGAACCGATGGAACAATAACAGTATGTGATAATAGTAATGCGCAAATAGATCTTTTTTCAATTATTACTAGTGAAATAGCTGGAGGAACCTGGGAGAGAGTAAACGGCAGTGGAGGCATTTTTAATGCTGCAACAGCTTCATTCGTGGTAAATACCGGAACCTCTACCAGCTTGTTCAGGTATATACTACCGGGAACGAATGGTTGTAGCAATGATACCAGCGAAGCTTTTATCAGGGTAAATGCTGCTTCCTATGCCGGTTTGGATGCAGTAACATCAATTTGTGATGAAAACAGTGCCGCAATGAATTTATTCGGGCTGTTAAACGGGGCGCAGCCTGCAGGCGCATGGGCAAGGCTTAGTGGAACAGGTGGCAATTTTGATGTGTCAACAGGAATATTTTCGCCGCCTTTTACTGCGGGCAGCAGCAGCTTTCTATACGTTATTTCGGGAACTTCCCCTTGCGAAAATGACAGCAGTATCGTAAACGTACAGGTTGGTTCAATCAGCCAGCTCGAGGATAAAAGAGTACTAGCCTGCAATAATGAGAGAGTCGATTTAACAGCTTTGTATAACCTGCAAGGTCTGTCTATCATTGAAAACTGGAGTATCAATGGATCGTTGGTAGCAGATCCATCGTCTGTTACTGTTACAGGGATTTACCAGCTAATAACCGGGAATGGAAGTTTTTGTACCGATACAGTAATGGTAGATGTTACCATTCGGCCAAGGGTAAACGCTTTTGCCGGTGCAGATTTGATTGCAGTTCAGGGGCTTTCTTTACCGCTCTCCGGCTCCGGTGGCGGTTCGTATAGCTGGTCATGGGCTCCGGCTAATGCTGTCGTAAGCAATCCGTTGATTTCAAATCCAACTGTGGTATTAGTTAACCCGGTATATCAGTTCTTCCTACAGGTTACGGATAATGCCGGTTGCACCGGAAACGATACAGTAAAAATAGAAGTGTACAAAGGGCCTACTTATTATTTGCCAGCTGCTTTTACACCAAACGGCGATGGAATGAACGACCAGTTTATACCTGTAGAAGTAGGGATAGTTTCTACTCAATGGTTCAGGGTATTTAACCGGTATGGCCAATTAATATTTAGTACCAGTAACCAACATACCGGATGGGATGGAACTTTTAAAGGAAGGCCACAGGAAAGCGGCACATATACCTGGCTGATAAAAGGAGCAGGTTATAATGGAAAAATTATTGAGAAAAAAGGCACGGTTGTCTTAATAAGGTAGTTCACGCATGGTAAAAGTGTTTCAGGTTCTAATCCGGGTTCGACAGGCTCACCCGGACAATTTTTGTAACCCTTTACTTATTTGTCAATCGAATAATTCTCCCTGCCCTGTATCTTTTTCTTTTTCCTCCCACTCCATCTCTACCGATTTTGAAAAGTCTACAAGTTTTGCCCCTACAGCCTTCCATCCCATAACCTCTACCAGTTTATCTACTTTAAATTTAGCTTTATTGATCTGCTGGCCACGGCCGGTTTGCACTTTTAACACCGGAGATGATTCTGTAGTTACTGCTTCCAGCCTGTTATCCTTTCCTTCTTTTATAAAAAAGAATTTACTGTTAAGTGTTGTGGTCTCAATCCTGAATCTTTTAATATTGTACTGCATCTTCTCATTGTCCAGGTAAACAGCAGTAACCGTTTTTTCCGGATCATATTTTTCTATCAGCAACATTTTATCGGCATCAAAACGCTGTGTGAGCTCCTGGTCCAGTATTTCATAATTACCATCGGTATAAATCACCAGTAACCTGTCTTCTGCTTCAAATTTACCAAGGTATTCGCCTTTCTCTTCTGTATTTAACCGTCCGAATTTTCCATCAAACCAAAGTTTTTTTGCATCCAGCGTTGATTTTCCTGCTTCCTTAAATTTCACTGATTTAATAGGGTATTTGGTTACCTGGTTACCAATACTACCCCTGTTCTTGATCTCTTGTTCTTCAAAATAAAATTCGAATTCTTTCTTTTTTGCCGAGCAGTTTGGGCTTAATAATATTTTTACAACTTCTGCTTCCCCGTTTGCATTGGCAGAAAAATAATGCAGTTTACTCCTCTCAGAACCTTTGGTTAAATCGTATTCTTTGTCGCGGGTAACACCCGTTACATTAAATCGCTTTGCAAAACTGATTCCCGTTTTTCCATCAACATAGATAAGGTTGTACGTAGTTCGTTCATCTCCTTTCTGGAAAACCGCCACATGTAAAATATCTTTTCCGATAAAAACTTTGTCTAATACTTTTACCACTTTCATGATACCGCCTTTGGTAAAGGCAATAATATCATCCAGGTCGGAAACTTCCGCAATAAGCACATCTTTTTTAAGACTGGTACCAATGAAACCATCTTCATAATTGGCATACAGCTTTGTATTCGCCATGGCAACATTCTTTGCCTGTATCACATCAAACAACCTGATCTCTGTTTTTCTTTCCCTTCCTTTGCCATATTTTTTCAGCAGATTCTCATAATAACTTACGGCAAAATCTGTGAGGTTGGCAAGGTCATGTTTTACTGCCTTAATTTCTGCTTCCAGGTTTTTGATCTGCTGATTAAGCTCATCAATATCCAGCCTGTAAATTCTTCGTACCGGCTTTTCGGTGAGTTTAATAATGTCTTCGCGGCTGATGGGCCTTTTCAGTAGTTTTTTAAACGGATCAAAAGCTTTGTCAATAGCTGTCAGCACTTTTTCCCATGTTTCATGCTTCTTCTCCAGCTCTTTGTATATTTTTTCCTCAAAAAATATTTTTTCAAGAGAAGTATAGTGCCATTTCTCCTGCAGTTCCGCCAGTTTAATTTCCAGCTCGCGTTTCAGCAGGTCTTTGGTATTATCTGCAGATGTTTTTAATAATTCCGTAACTCCTAAAAACTGTGGCTTATGATCTACAATCACACAGGCATTGGGAGAAATACTTACTTCACAATCAGTAAAAGCATACAAGGCATCAATGGTAATATCAGGCGATATGCCTGGTGCCAGTTCTATGATGATCTCCACATCGGCAGCCGTATGGTCTGTTACTTTTTTTATTTTGATCTTACCCTGCTCGTTAGCCTTTACGATACTGTCATTCAACTGGGTTGTTGTTACACCATAAGGCACGCTTCTGATCACAAGAGTTTTCTTATCCACTTCCTCAATGATAGACCTCACCCTGATCTTTCCACCTCGCTTTCCATCATTGTAATTACTGGCATCCATGGTGCCGCCGGTTTGAAAATCTGGCAATATTTCAAACTTCTTTCCCCGCAGGTATTTTATGGATGCCTCTATTAATTCGCAAAAATTATGAGGAAGTATTTTAGTTGCCAAACCAACTGCAATTCCTTCCGCTCCCTGAGCAAGCAATAAAGGGAATTTCATGGGCAAGGTAACAGGCTCATTCTTTCTTCCATCATAACTTAACTGCCAATTGGTAGTTTTATTATTGAATGCCACATCAAGAGCAAACTTACTGAGCCTTGCTTCAATATACCGTGGAGCGGCAGCTTCATCTCCCGTTCTTACATCGCCCCAGTTTCCCTGCGTATCTATCAACACATCTTTTTGGCCAAGGTTAACCAAAGCATCTCCAATACTGGCATCCCCATGTGGATGGTATTGCATGCTCTGACCAATGATGTTGGCTACTTTGTTGTAACGGCCATCGTCCATCTCCTTCATCGCATGCAGAATGCGACGCTGTACCGGTTTTAATCCGTCTTCCACAGCAGGTACAGCCCTTTCCAGTATCACATAGCTGGCATAATCCAGGAACCATGTTTTGTATTGACCGCTAACGCCTGTGTCGCTGTGAGAATATTCTTCTTTTATTTTTTTAGCCATAGTTGGTAAGTAGCGTGTGTTTGTGTTAGTTTTAGGCTATCAGCCGTTAGCTGGTAACTAACTGCTGCTAAACACTCTTATTCTTTAATTCGAACTCTTTCATATTGCCGGGCTTGCCCTGAACATCAAACATATCCTGGGCTATCATTACTTTCAGGCGCCAAAGCAAGTATGCATCGCCGGTAGTATGTTTTGCTTTCGACAAAAACTGGTGGATGACCTTGGTTGCTTTTTGCCAGTCGGGTGTAATAAACTTCTTTAATTCGGCATCAAAGAAATCATAATCTGCCTGCACCAGCTTTTTTCCTCCTTCTAATATCCGTATACCTCTGTCTTCTGAACAAAGTTTTGTCCATTCATCCGGATCTACCTCAAATTCGCTAAGCGTAATTTCCCTTGAAAGCTTTTTTGCTTTTAAAAATTCTTTTGCAGGTATCTCACTGAGCCAGTTAGGATAAAAAATATTTCCTTTCTCGTTTATAAAAGGCAGGTTATTCAGGTAAAGGATAAATACCCTGCCCTGGAATTCCTTCATATAATGTAACAGCCAATAGTAGCCGCTTACATCATGTTTATTTTGCGCAGCCCATATCCAGATCACTTCTTCTTCAGCCCTTCGCATGGTTCCAACCAGTTCCGCAATAGTTTTATCATCAGCAACTTCTTCATCCGTTATTTTTTTTTCAAAATCACCGCCGCTCAAAACTTCCTTCCACCAATCATTGCGTGCCTGTTTGCCCTCTCCTAAATAAATATTATTTAAAGGGCCAACGGCATAGTCATCTTTTATTTGCACCACCCTGCCTGTTAAGCTTTCGTCCATTGCGATTGCTTCTTCCAGTACTTTTACATCGGGCTCATTAAAAACTATGTGAATCATTATTTTAATTAAAGGTTGTTAGTTTATGTTAGAATTATCAAAGTAATTTAAATTAAAAAAATAGCTGGTCGTTAATTCAGGATTTCGTCAGAAATATCCAGTTCCACTCTCAGGTTATCAATAATAAAATCCTGCCTTTGCGGAGTGTTTTTTCCCATATAATATTCCAGCAGGTTTTGAACATGTTCCCCTGCTTCCATAATTACCGGCTGTAGTTTTATATCGGGGCCAATGAATCGTGCAAACTCTTCCGGACTGATCTCTCCCAACCCTTTAAAGCGTGTGATCTCCGGTTTGTTGGAAAGTTTTTTTACAGCAGCCTGTTTTTCTTCTTCGTCATAACAATAGATGGTTTCCTGCTTGTTCCTAACTCTGAATAATGGGGTTTCCAAAATGTACACGTGCCCATTCTTCACCAGGTCGGGAAAAAACTGCAGAAAAAAAGTCATCAACAGCAGGCGTATATGCAACCCGTCCACATCTGCATCGGTGGCAATTACGATATTGTTGTACCGCAGCCCTTCGTAACCTTCTTCAATATTTAAGGCATGCTGCAACAAATTAAACTCTTCATTCTCATACACCACTTTTTTTGTAAGGCCAAAGCAATTCAACGGCTTTCCTCTTAAACTAAAAACAGCCTGGGTATTTACGTTCCTTGATTTGGTAATGGAACCACTGGCGCTGTCTCCCTCGGTAATAAAAATGGTACTTTCTTTTTGCTTCTCCATAATATTATCCTTGTCTTTGCCGGTAGCTTCATCGTTGTAATGGAACTTACAATCTCTCAGTTTCTTATTGTGCAGGTTAGCTTTTTTAGCCCGCTCATTGGCAAGTTTTTTTATACCTGCCATGTCTTTACGCTCCCGTTCGTTTTGCTCTATGCGTTTTTTAAGCGCTTCGGCAACAGCAGGATTCCGGTGCAGAAAATTATTGAGTTCTTTAGATAAAAAATCTCCGATGAAATTTTTCATACTGGGGCCACCTTCAAAAACTGTTTGCGAACCAAGCTTGGTTTTTGTCTGGCTTTCAAATACAGGTTCCTGCACCCTCACCGAAATGGCAGCACAAATACTGCCCCTCACATCAGAGGCATCATAATCTTTCTTGTAAAAATCGCGGATCGTTTTAACGTACCCTTCACGGAAAGCTGCCAGGTGCGTGCCGCCCTGTGTGGTAAACTGTCCGTTTACAAAACTGTAATATTCTTCGCCATAAGCATTTTCATGCGTAAGTGCTACTTCAATATCTTCTCCTTTTAAATGAATTACTGGGTAACGGATCTCGTCTTCATTTGTTTTCCGCTGCAACAGATCCAGCAATCCGTTTTTACTCACATACCTTTTATTGTTAAGGTTCATCACCAAACCTGCGTTTAGGTAACAATAATTCCAAAACTGGTTATCCAGGTATTCCTGTACAAAATGAAAGTTCTTAAAAATAGATTCATCCGGTATAAATGTAACCAGCGTGCCGTTCTCTTCTTTGCTGGCCGTTTCTTTGTGTTCTTTTTGTAATTCGCCCCTTTCAAACTCTGCTGTTTTTTCCCTGCCATCACGGTAAGCCGTAACCTTAAAATAATTACTGAGCGCATTCACCGCCTTTGTACCAACACCGTTTAAACCAACACTTTTTTGAAACGCCTTACTATCATATTTGGCACCCGTATTCATTTTACTTACAACATCCACCACTTTACCCAGCGGTATACCGCGGCCATAATCCCTTACTGTGAGTGTTTTGCCATCAATTTTTACATCCACATGCTTGCCATATCCCATCGTATGTTCATCAATGCAATTATCAATTACTTCCTTTAATAATACATAGATGCCGTCATCGGGACTGCTGCCATCGCCCAGTTTCCCGATGTACATTCCCGGCCTCAGGCGTATATGCTCCTGCCAGTCGAGACTACGGATATTCGCCTCTGTATATTCCGATAAATTTTTCTCTTTTTCTGCCATTTTATTCTTTTGGTTACGATCAGTAGTATTTCAATCGGCTTCAAAGGCGTCGCACTCTTGTACCAGGTATCAATGCTCAGCAAGAAAAGCTTTTAAGTAATAAGCGGGCAAATCTACTAATAATTTTAGTAAAAGCCATTGCGACAAATATAGTTAATTGGGAGAATGGCTCGCTGTGGTGGTTTTAAACAAGCTGTTGATAAGTATTTATTAGTTCAATTTTATTGACGTAACCAACACTCAGTGCTGCTTTTCTAAGTGTAGGATATTCATAATTCCACTCAGGCTTTCCAGCATTTGCTTACTTTTGAAGCAAACAAATACATATGAATCTTGATCTTTCCGGAAGAACCGCCCTTGTAGGTGGAAGCACACAGGGCCTGGGATTTGCCTCAGCAGTAGAACTGGCTTTGCTTGGTGCCAACATTGTGCTACTTTCCCGCAATGAAGAAAAATTGAAATCTGCTGTTTTGTTATTGGATAAATCCAGGGGACAAAATCACCAATACCTGGTGGCAGATTTCACAGATGTGAACAATGTGATCGGTGCCGTTAACTCATTTCTTGATAGAGGCAATATTGCTGAAATTTTAATAAACAATACCGGTGGGCCAACTGGCGGCACTACATTGAATGCTACAGTTGAAGAGTTTTTGCAAGCTTTCAATAATCATCTTTTATGTAATCATGTTTTGGCAAAAGCTTTAATTCCCGGAATGAAGGCTGCCGGATTTGGAAGGATCATCAATATCATTTCTACTTCTGTAAAACAACCTATATCCGGGTTAGCTGTAAGTAATACCATAAGAGCTGCAGTAGCCAATTGGAGTAAAACGCTGGCAACAGAAGTAGCACCATTTGGCATAACGGTCAATAATGTATTGCCTGGTTTTACAAAAACTGTGCGGGCTGATTACGTTGTTAAGAAAAAATCAATTGATTCGGGTAAAACTGAGGAACAAGTGATGAAGGAACTGGAGGCGGAGATACCGGTAGGCAGAATTGGGCAGCCTGAAGAATTTGGTGCTGCGGTGGCATTTCTTTGTTCTCCCGCTGCAGGGTACATAACGGGAATAAATTTGCCCGTGGATGGGGGGCGACTAAGCTGTTTATAAATATTTCAACTACTGAAATTTATAGCATCATATTTGTTAAATAGAAATTTTGTAATCATTAAAATTTATAAAATGAAAATGCTACGATTGCTTTCAGGTGTTGTTCTGGCAACTACCTTATTTATGTCTGGTTGTAAACCAAAAGATTCTGAAATTAAGGCCAATATTGAAACAGCGCTTAAAGCGGATGCGATGATGGCGGGTACTACAGTAGAAGTAACGGATGGTGTAGCTACCATAAGTGGCGAATGTAAAGACGCTGAATGCAAAGCGCATTGTGAGAAAACTGCTGCAGGCGTAAAAGGTGTAAAATCAGTTATAAATAACTGCAATGTTGCATCAGTACCTGTTATGGAACCCACTAATACGCCGCCACCAGCCTCTGTAAACACAGTGCTGGATGATGCCACACAGCAAAAAGTAAAAGATGGTTTAAAAGATATTAAGGGTGTTACTGTTCAGTTTGAAGCTGACATGGCAGTAGTTTCGGGAGAAGTAAATAAGGCAGACAGGATGAAGATCATGCAAATGCTTGCTTCAGCAAAAGTTAAGTCTGATGTTTCAAAGCTGATGGATAAAAAATAATTTCAATTACTATTTAAATTTTTATAAAATGGCTCTCCAGGAAAAATATGCAAGCTTATTGCAGTCTGCCAATACTATGGGTATTACCGATCTTTCAGTAGCAGAAAAAGACAATGTTTTACACGTAAGTGGAACTGCAAAAAGCAGCGCCGATTATGATGCACTATGGGCATTATATGATAAGATCGATCCGAATATGGCAAGCGGCGACCTACTGATGAATATCGATGTAAAAGCCGAGGCAGGCGCGAAGCTAAAAGTAACAACCGATTCTACTAACCTCAATATCAGAAGCACGCCAAGTACAAATGGTACTATTGTAGGTAAAGCTGCCCACGATGAAATTGTTACGCTTGTGGAAAAAACTGATGACAGCTGGTGGAAGATCAAAACAAAGGACGGTGAGGAAGGCTACGCTTATGCCCAGTATCTTTCGCCGGAAGAGGCTTAATTGAGCGGTTATTTCACTTTGCATTTTGTATCCTCATACAAACGCTGGTTTTATAGCCTGTGAAAGTAATAATAAGATAAAAACGCCATCCTTACTAAGATGGCGTTTTTAATAAAATTTACAATCCCCTTACATCTACAGAATTAGCTTTAATAAAATCGGACACCAGGTAACTGACAAGCTTACCCGTCGTATCATCTTTTCTACCATCTGCTAACTGGCAGGCACCTTCGCTGATGTGCAGGTAGGCTGCTTTAGCATCTGTTGCAGTAAAATTTATGTATTGTCGTGCACGCAAGGGCGTTATGCCACAAGGCGTACAGGCACTGCTTAGTACATGTTCAATGCAATCAAGGTCTAATTCTATCCCGGTAAAAGTATCTTCGGTAAAGCCTGTAGCATGTGCAACAGCCTGTATAAAATTCTTTTTCTCATGAATAAAAATATCTTCGTAAGTGATATAATGGATAAATGGATTCTCATGGATCTCCATTAAAACATTTTGTGGAAGATAATTTTCGTGAAGGCCCACGATGCAATACTTTCCCAGAAAGCCATCAGTTTCGGCATATTTAAATGCATTGCCACTATGTCTTCCCTCCGTTGGCCGGAAGTCGGCCTGCGCATCCAGGTTGATGCAATTGATCTGTGCCAGCGGAATTTTTTCAGCCTTAAATAATCCTTTTGCAACACCTTTAATTATCGGATAGGCATTATTATGTCCACCTCCAATTACAATCGGTATCTTATTAAAGGAAGCAATCAGTTTCATCATTTTCTCAACTTCTTCATCAATTACATTTACGGCATGGCGGTAAGCAACTATCAATTCTTCTTCATTATACGCGTTGCTGTCTATGAGATATTTTATATCTCCAAAATCAAAATGGCCCAGAAGGAGGATATTCTCTCCGGGTAAAAAATCATTGCTTTGGGTATTTAAAAAAGAAGAAAGAAAAGGCAACCAGGCAGTATCTGCACCACCCTTTCCATAATTTGCCCTTACACCAATATCTTCAGGAATGCCAACAATTACATATTTGGCAGCCGACTGTTGCAATACTTCGGGCCATTCATTGCTGCCTTTTAGATATTGCACTCGTTCGCCAAGTTTGGTTTCAAACTTTCGCACTTTTGTAATTGATAATATATCTTCTTTGGAATAAAACTTAAAATGTTTCATGGATGGAAGGTAGGAAAAAAAGCGAATCGATGATAGCGTTAGCTGCTCCCAAATTAATTAAGCGTTTTTACAGCTATGTACCTTATGCTGGCTTTTCGCCTGCACTAGAAGAATCTTGGGCATCTTACCATATCCAGCGAGCTGTTGCGGCGTTGGCTAAAGCCTTTATACGACAGTGTTACTTCAAATCCCCCCCTGGTTTGTGAAGCTGCTTTTAATTTACTCGTATTCAGATCGTATGTAATTCCAATACCGAGCTGGTAATAATCCAGTTTTACAACCGGTATAAATGCATCCCTGAGCCTGTAAAAGAGGCCGGCCGCAATACTTAATTTTTGTTTGTCTTCTCTTTCGTCCAACTCCCGTGAAAACAGAAATCCTCCCTGGCCCTGGCGGTTGCCACCCTGCATAAAATAATCGCCGTAAAAAATAGCCCTTGTCTGGTAGCCAATTGGTGCCGAAAAACCCGCATTCACAACGAATTTTGTATTAAGGCTGATATCATTCTGCTTTTGAAATGCAACTTTAGGCCTTGTAAAATGGTATAAGCCTGCGCCAACATAATACGTTGTGTTATCTCCTATTTCACTGCTAAAGCAAAGGCCAACCGCAGGATCCCAATAAGTTAAGCTGGTTTGGCTAAACGTTTGCCTTGTAGGATTTGATTGGTTGTATGTGCCACCAACAAACTGGTCATCAAATGTTAGTTTGGATGGATCAAATTGCTGCATTACCGGGCCTCCCATAAAAGCCGCAGACAGGTAGGTTGATTTTACAGAACTGAGTGATTTGTGATAATTTAATACGGGAAAAACTTGCGTTCTGCTTAGTTTAGAATCTCCAGCCATATCCCGTGTAACCTGGATACCATAGGTAAGAAAATCTCCTCCCTCTCCTCCCATCGATCTTTTTAATTCTATACCCAAAGCAATAGTTTGGTATGGTGTAGTAACGCTTTGCCACTGGTTACGATAGGCAGACGTGAGCCTCACATCTCCGGTGAAGATACCCGCCAGTGCAGGATTTCTTAGCAAAGGAATATCATAAAACTGGGAAAAATTTATATCCTGGCACAAACTGATCTTTGCCATCAGCATGAAGGTAAATAGTAGTAAGGTGGTTTTACATGCTTTCATGGATCAGTTATTTTAAAATAGTGGTATTTCCTTTGTACGTGTACACGGCGCCGTTATCGCAAACTACTTCAGCAGTGTACACATACACATCTGGTGTTGCGGGTACGCCTCTTATCTTTCCATCCCATCCATACTTGGGATCATTTGCTGCAAAATTCTTTTTGTCGAATATTGTTTCGCCCCAACGTGTAAATATCCTGAATGACTTTACCATGATACCGGTTCCCCTGATCATTAAAAGATCATTTAAGCCATCACCATCGGGTGTGAATGCGTTGGGAACAAATACTTCTGATTTTCTGCAGAAAGCGGTTACAGATATGCTATCTATGGCGGAGCAGCCAAAACTGTTTACCACAGTTACGGCATAAGTAATATTATTCCTGATGTTTGCGATTGGCTCCGGGCAATCGGTACAACTCAGGTCGGTGGCCGGCGTCCAGCTATATTGTACGATCGGTCCATTCTGATAGGTTGGGTGAAAAGTAACAGGAACGCCATTGGTGGCCGTTAGATCTGCACCAATATTAACGGTCGGCTTAGGGCCCACAGTAATAGTTACATATCCGGTATCAGTAAAACAATTATAAGCATCATACCCAACTACACGGTAACGGGTAGTGGTTAATGGCGTAGCTGTTGGATTGGCAATATTTGTAAAATTAAGTCCTTCCGGTGGCGACCAAAGATATGTATTAGCATTTGTTGCACTCAGGTTAGTAGAGCGGCCAACACACATAGTATCGTTTGGTGGTGTAACCATATCGAAAGGAACCCTAACCATTAGTTTAACTGTATCGTATGCAACACATCCAAGCGAACTGATCCCTTTAACCATGTAGGTAATTGAATCAACAGGAACAGCTGTAGGATTGGCGCAATTCTGGCAGCTTAATCCCGTTCCCGGGAACCACGAATATTGCGCAGCACCCGTTGCATTTAGCTGCACGGTATTTCCCTGGCAAACATCCATATTGTTATTTGCCTGCACTAAAGGCGCGGGGTTTACGGTAATAGTGATCGTATCTAAAACCATATCGCAATTTCCCGTTGTGCCATTTATGATGATATTGGCAATAACTGGCTGTGTAGTATTATTAACTGCTGTAAATGAAGGTATATCTCCTGTTCCCAATGCCGGGAGGCCGATGCCTGGTTTATCATTCTTCCAGCTATAAATAGTTCCGCTTACGGGGCCTGTTAAGGGTATGGCTGCCGTAGCAATGCCATTGCAAACAATCTGGCTGTCTGGTTCATCCAGCGATGCGGAAGGTGTAACCGTTATGGTGAAAACCTTAATTACACTTCCACAACTATTAGCAGTTCCTGTAACTTGTATAACCGCAGTAATGGGATAGTTGGTGTTATTAACGGCAGTAAATGATGGTATATCACCGTTACCGTTAGGTGCAAGCCCGATGGCTGCCGCACTATTGATCCAGTTATAAGTTGTTCCTGTTACGGTACCTGTAAAGGTGGAGGCAGTTACTGTTGCGCCATTACAAACCGTTTGGCTTGCAGGTTGTGCAATATCGGGTGTTGGATCTACCGTGATATAAAATGTTTTAGGCGTACCGGGACAACTATTTGTAGATGCAGTAACAGTTATAGCTGCAGTAATGGCCGTGTTTGTTGGATTTGCGGTAATAAATGATGGAATATTTCCTGTTCCGCTGGCTGGCAAACCTATCGTTGGCAGGTCATTCGTCCAGGTGAATATTGTGCCTGCCACCGGGCTCACAAAAAGCATTGCACCTGTAGGTTCTCCATTGCACTGAAACTGGTTCAATGGTTGAATTATACCAGGTGTTGGGAATATAGTGATTGCAAATTCTTTTGGCGTACCAATACAGCCATTAGCCGTTGGCGTTACGGATATCGTAGCCGTTACGTTCGCATTGGTATTATTATTAGGATTGAAAGGGAGAATATTTCCTGTACCATTTGCTGCCAGTCCTATAGAAGGGAAATTATTAGTCCAATTGAACACGGTTCCTGCTACGGCTCCTGTAAAGCTAACCGCTCCGGTTGTTGTTCCGGTGCATAATTGCTGACTGGCCGGTTGATCAACATCAGGTGTTGGATTCACCAGTATTGCAAACGAAGCAGGATTTCCATTACAACCATAAGCTTGTGCATTTACAACGATATTTGCTGTAACAGGGGCATTAGAATTATTTACAGGAGTAAATGCTGCAATACTTCCGGTTCCGCTTGCGGGCAGCCCGATTGATGGAAGATCATTCGTCCAGTTGAAACTGCTGTTAGAAGCCGCACTGGTAAAATCAATTGCGTTTATGCCTGCACCGTTACAAACAGCCTGGTTTGCAGGTTGTACCATATCCGGAGTTGGGTTTACGGTGATGGTAAAAGATGTAGGTGCAGCCGGACAACCATTGTTAGTTGCCAGTATAGTTATGGTTGCTGTAATTGGAACATTGCCTGTATTGATGGCCGTAAATGAAAGTATGTTGCCGTTACCGTTAGCGGCTAATCCTATAGCCGGCAGGTCATTTGTCCATGTATAGGTAGCTGCCTGTACCGCACTGCTGAAACTATTTAAGATAACGTCATCAGTTGTTCCCCTGTTGCAAACAGACTGGCTGGCAGGTTGCGCAATAGCAGGCGTAGGCTGAATTGTAATGGTAAATGTTTTTGGATCGCCCGGGCAACCATTGGCCAATGGTACCACAGTGATGCTGGCAGTAATAGCGGTTGATGTATTGTTGAAAGCTGTAAATATAGGCAGGTTTCCTGTACCATTTGCGGCAAGCCCGATAGCGGGCTCATCATTAGTCCAGGCAAAACTTGTATTACTTATATTTCCTGTAAATGCCGGTGCAGCAACGGTACTTCCATTGCATGCCTGTAGATCAGAAAGTGCCAGCACATCCGGCGTTGGGTTGATTGTTATCTGATGTATGGCAGTGTCTTTGCAACCATAGATCGTTTCTGCAATGAGCTGAATATTGTAAGTTCCTGCCAATGCAAAACTTACTGAAAAATTATTCGCGGATCCAGCACTGCCGTGGGAATCCGTCCACGACAATGATTGAATGGCATTTGCTGACTGAATATTGCTGGTTAAGCTTACAACAGCCGCAATACAGCCGGAAGAAGGGCCATTGATTGCAGCAATAGGGAAATTATTAACAGATATAGTAACAGGTTTTACGATGGTATCGGTACAACCTGTAACGCCGGTAATTATCAATTGAACGTTATACGTTCCGGCATTTTGGTAGGTATGGTTTACAGTGCTGCCTGAGGCTATAGTACCGTCACCAAAATCCCATGCGTGAGATGTTAAGCCAAAAAATGAACTTGACGTATCTACAAAACTTACTGCAGTATTTCCGCAATTTCTTGTTTCGGAAAAAGAAAAGCCAGGCTGCAGATTTTCTATTTTTATGATAACGGTACCAGGCAAAACTACCGTACAACCGTAACTGGAAATTAATGTTAATACAGGCGTGTATGTTCCTGGTAATGAGTATGTATGAGATATACTATTCGAAGTTGATTGCACAATGGTGCCGTCGCCAAAGTTCCAGCTGAGCGTATCTGCACCGTTATTTGAAGAAGTAAAGTTTACTGTTTTTGATCTACAATAACTTCCTCCGGTATAGTTGAAGGTGCCGGTTGGTTGAATCACTCTTACTGTGTCAGTAAATGTGCCGTTACATCCACCCGGAAGAATTACATGCAGGGTAACAATGTAGGTTCCGGGAAGTGCGTACGTGTGTGAAACTGTGTCGCCGGTGCCGGTATTTCCATCTCCAAAATCCCAGTTGGCAGAGGCAGACGGAAGATCGCGGTTATAAAATGTGAAGCGATGTGGCGCACAGATACCAGTTCTTTCAGACGCATCAAAATGGGGAGTGAAAGAGCCGATAATATTTACGGGCATTGTATCGCGGCAACCAAATTCATTAAAGGGGATCATTTCCATCCAAACTGTTGTATTTACAGGTGCAGGATTTAACGAAACCTGTTGGCCCGTGCCAAGTAAAACAGAGTAATCCTGGTTCCACCAATTGTAAGTCTGGAAGCCGGGAGGTGCACTGAGGTCGGCAATGCCGGTAGCACATTCATAATTTACATCAATAGCCTGGCTGCAGGCATTTTCCACATCTACATAAGCATATCCCCAATGTCCTTTTCTTACACAATCTGCTGTTGTAAATTCCAGGTAAAGTGTTTTACCAGCCATTCTGCGCAAGCTTACGAATACGGTTGACCAGGGTTTGTAAATAACTGCTGTATCAACAGAAGAAACGGCGAAGCCTGGTAAATTAGATGTTGATATATACTCAAAAGACGCACATTCAATGTACGCATTAGCAGCAGAGTCGAAAAGTTTTGCGGTAAACCTGGGTTGGGTCCAATTGGTGTGCCCCGGATCCTGCAATACAACAGCATAATCATACCTTATTGAAAATGTACTGTCGTTGGCGGGTATCCGAATTTTGTACTGGATCCTTTCTGCTTCTCCTCCGATCCTGGTGTTACCAAGTTTTACAGCAAAATTACTTCCATCAGGCGGGTTAGTTGGGAATAAACCAAAACCATCAATCGCTGAAGGCATTGATCTTTGATAGATCCTATGACGGTTAGGAACAGGTGCAGATGGATTTACCGTTATCACATTGGTACTTCCAACAGAATCTACACCACCTGTAAAGCAATTCCAGTTATTGAAATTGCCATTTTCAAAATCAATATTGTCGGGGCAATCGCCGATAGCATTATCAGGTGCTGATGTTCTTTGTATTCTTTCAGGAATTATTGCTCCGGTGAAGCTTACAACACCTAAAGTAGTCATATTACCCACCCTGTTAGCCTTTACGATCTTTGCAATTCCATTTTGAAAACCATAGCATACATCAATATTGGGTTCTGCTATTAACTGGCCGTTCGTTTTTACGATCGTCCATTTGTTAGATGTATATACCGCGGTTACGTTTTCATTAAAATCATACACGATTTCATACCTGCAAGGGATGGTAATAACACCAGCTTCATTAATAAAACCCCATTCCCCGTCTTTTTTAACAGCAGCAAGGCTATTTTTAAAATTCCTTGCGTCTTCAAATTGCACGGGTGCAATCAGTGCTCCGGCAGTATTTACAAATGAAAATTTATTATTACTCAATACTCTCGCAAAGCCGTTTACATAAGATTCTTTTTCTGTCCAGATTGTTGAAGTTGAAGTTGCAGCGCGTTGAGCTGTTGTAACAGATACATGATTGGTAACGCGTTGAGCCGAGACAGCCACGCTTATCAGTAAAGCAATACAAAGTAGAATTCGATTCATGGATATTGGATATTGAACCGGTAAATTGGATTATTACATTGCTTAACGGCATTATATACATTTTATTTCTGACACGTTAAAATTTGAGCATAAGTACTTATCCAATTCGTAGAGATACTACGTATAAATACTATAGCGAAAGCTGGGTTTGGTAAATGGAGCTTGAACAGAACTTTTGGTAAATGATACTGTCATAAGTTAGCAATCCGAAAAGATTACTTTCTACCGGGCTTTTCCCGTTAGTTCGGTTTACATTTCAAATTTGAGAAGTGTGTAAGTGTGGAAATGACGCCATAACACAATTTCCATGAATATTTTAGAGCGACCGTTTCCGTTGATTTTTATAAAATTTGACAGTAACCGGGTTCACACATTTTTTTGTAAAAATACTGGTGTAATTGCCTGCTATATCATTGCTGATATTATTAAGATATTAAAGCTCAAAAAGAACAGTAAGGATTAAATATAAGAAAAGCCGCTTCGAAACGAAGCGGCTTACTATAAGTTATCATCTAATTTAGTTGGTAGTTTTAACTGGTTTAACTTTCGGATCTGCCTTTACTGCTCCACTGAATTTATTGTAAGTTTCTACACCCATCTTGTTTTTCAACATCTGATTCTTTTCTTTTTCAATACCGGCGATCCTGTTCTTTTTCTCCTCAGGAGTAAGGCTGTCATCGTTTTGGATGGCTGCTTTCTTATCTTCCAGTTGCTTTACCAATGAAGAAATACTGTTGATCTGGGTTTGATTAAGACCAGCTTTTTTATATTTTGCGGCATCCGGATCAACAAATTTTGTATCAGCAGTTACAGCTTTTTTCGAGTCTACACCCTGTGATTTTACCCTCGTTTCTTTTGCAGCCTGTTCTTTGGTTGGAGCTGGCGTCATAGTAGCTGAAGGCTTTTTTTGAGCTATAGTAACTGACGTGAAACCGATGGCAGCGATAACAACGAATAATATTTTCTTCATTTCTTTCTTTTTAGGTATTAAAAATAAGCATCTAAACTGATATTTTATAACTTTTTTGTATTTAGCAGCGGTTAAATTAGTATTCAACTGCAGTAGCAGGCCAGCAAAAAGTCCTGGCTTTTTGAGGCTTTTATTCCATTATTTCACTATCCTTTCTATATGAACCAGTTTCCCATCTGATGTCATTCCTTCTAACACCACTTTTATCCTTTTTACCCGGTCTGCATTGTAAAAGGAAAAACTTAGTTTTTTCTCCGATTGGCTTGTTTCCAGGTTGGGTTCCCAATATAATGTGGTACGCATATCGGCTGCAGGCTGGGTCGGATTTTTAGGGGCATAATCCGGAGAGAAAAATTCTCTAATAGGCGAATAGCCTTCTAATTTGATTTTATAAAGATTGTCTTCGCCGGGAATGCGGGCAAAATCGTCACCCCTTTTTGTATAAATCGCAAGCGTTCCACCAGCTCCCCCACTTTCTGCCCCAACAAAACCGGTAGAATAAAGTTTTACCATGGCTATCTCCGACATTGGAATGTTTGCTACGTCTGAGGCACTTACCTGGCTTTCATCCAGGAATACGTTCATGGGTATCATTCCTGTTCTCATACTCATGGATGCCCGGTAATTTAATGTATAATTTGATCCGCTGCCGCTTACCGTAACGCCACTTAATCTTCCCTTAATATATTCAAGAATATTTGTGCCGTTGCCTGCTATGGTTGGGTCATTGATAAAATCCAACGTTTTTGCAGCGTAACTGTTAAATACACCATTACGGATATATCGTTCCTCTACCAGTTTTGTTGGATTTTTTACCTTAGATACCAGTTTAACTTCATCTAAAACAATCGTTTTTTTATTATTATTATCCAACACATTGGCATAAAAATTCTTCAGTTTATCATCTGCTACAGTAAATGATAACGGCTTTACAAGGGAAAATTTGCCCGTATTTTTTAGAGCGAATGATTCAGAAATTGATTGGCTATTTTGTGTAGCAGTTATTTTTTTATTCTTCGCCTGCATATTTTGAAAATATAAGGTAGCAGTATCTCTGAACAAAAGGCCCGAAACTTCAAATTCACCTTTTGAACTTATGGGCACAATCATCATGTTATTACCTGCTTCTTTAGACTTTATGAAGAGGCTTAAATTGGTTTCGCCTAATGGCAACTTCGACGATTCATTAAAAGCAGTACCTTTTATTGTGATGAAATTTAGATCTTTTTTAGGTAACGAAGGCAGCCTTTTGTTGATCACCTGGTCCCAGTTAAACTTTCTCCAGCCATTAGTAAGCATTACGAGGTCTAAATTATTCTGCCTTTCTTCCTCTTTATTTTCAAAATAATATTCAGGGTTATGAACATATCCTTTGATGTCGTTTGTTAACAAAAAGCGTGAAACAATGGAGCCTGCATTATTCGGAGTAAGTTCCATATCGGCATCGGTTACGGACACGGAAAAAGTTCCGTCCAAAGAATCCTGTAATTCAAAACTGTAATGATTCTTTGCCCTCGCATTTGTTGAAGCAGTATCCGTTGTGAAATTTCCCAAAGTTTTAAAATCATCATTAAGAATAAACATGAGCCTTTCACACAAAGCCTGGTTTTTGCTGTTAAACAAGGTTAATTGCAGTATCCCAGATGGTATGTCTGTAACAGGAATAAGTCCCTTAATGTTTTTTTTATCTTTTGCCAGCGGTATATTAAACACCTGTACATTTTCCATCACAGCCATCAGGTAAGCTGGTTGCAGGTCTTCATTAAAGATAGTTTCGGTGTTCACATAAAAATAGGTCCGCCCATTTTCCTTTTTCACGTTAAGCATAGCCGCTGAAGCAATAACAACTGGCAATATTGTTCTAACAGTTGCTGAACCATTTATACTGGCGATTGCCGTGTATGTTTCGCCGGTAACGGGTGTTAAATCGAATTTCCCCATTCCATCATGTGATGTATTGAAAGTTGCCAATTGAAGTCCGGCACTGTTTACGATTGTACCTTCCGCTTCAGCAGGATATCCCCACTGGTCTGTGCACTTAAATGCTATTGTATTTTTCAATCCTCCGATGAGATTTCCAGCCTCCGGCAAAAAATAACAGGTATATTCTTTTGCGGGAATTAGATTGGGCCTCTTATCAGCCGGATTAAAAACAGGAATTATATGGTTATAAAAGTTCGATTCTCCAAAGTTAATCATATGCCGGCTATAGGCTCTTACCGTATAATTCATTTGCGGAGCATTTGCATCCAAATCAAAATTACCGCTGGTTACGCTGTTGATCACGGGTAATATCTTTTTTGCTACAATCCGGCCGGAATCATTTATCAGTTCTACATTTAATGAGAAACTAAAGGGCGAAGGTAAAAAACCTGAAACGATATATGCTTTAAACCAGATCGTTTCACCTGCTACATAACTCGTTTTGTCGTAATGAATGTAGATCTTTTCCGTCGCATAATTTTCTCTAACAAAGTCGAGCGCAATTTCAGGTGCTTGTGCTGAAACATCTTTAAATAGTGCAAAAAGAACAACTAACGTGAGGGAAAATTTAATAAGTTTCATTGGGATGATTTTAATGAAGGTATATAAATTTTCATTATCAGGATATTGCCGTTTGTTACTTTTTGTGTACGCCTCGCTATTTTTACGGTTTTAAAAGTTGGCGTTTTTCATTAGGCTTAAATCGGTATTCGAAAAGCTTAGAAAATAAACTGCTATTTCTAAAGAAATCAACGGGAAAGTATGTGAGGGAATTGCGTTCCAAAACTGACTGGAAGAAAGGATTTTTAAGCTCAATAGTAACCGGATCAAATTTTAATGCTGCAACATCCAAATTATTAAGGATGCGGGCACAGAACTCTGAACAATACAAGCTATCATCATTTGCAATTCGAAAGCTACCATCAAACCAGGTTGGGTTAAGAAGCTTTGAAAGGCAGGCATTTCTGGCCTTTTCTACCACAACTTCATCAGCCCGATATTGCCAGATACTGAAATAATAGATATCCTGCGTGTCAAGAAATGATTGTAATGAATCTTTTCTCAATGCAGATCCCGGTAAATTATTATAATCAGAAACGTGAAATATTATAGGCTTGCCTGATTCAAAAAAACCGATCCCAACATGAGTAATATTGGTATCGGTGATGTTAAATTTTTGTGCGATAAGTGAAGACTTTCGCATAGTACCTCTGCAAAATAAATAGAGGTTTTTATTGTCTGGTTGCATTTTATTCAAAGCTGCATAAATGTCACTTCGCTCCTGAGCAATCATTGTAAACGGGATAACAATCAGAAGCAGGAAAAAAAAATATTTCATCATGATAGTTTTTTGCAAAAGCTGATGGATAGCATCCTGTTATTGGTTTTTAATTTATTCTGTCTCGTTTTATAAGCAAACCAGTAATCTGCGCTTCCTGAAAATGATAACTCAAGGTAAATGCTGGAAGTTACAGCCCTTTTATATCCTACACTAAAAGCTACGCCGCCATTATAACCAAGGTTATATTTTTTGTTTTGTTCTGCAGTAGGCTTTTTAACTTCCGTTTTTTGTAACAGGTAATAACTTGCATATATACCCATATCCAAATAGCACCGGGCAGTTGAATTGAGGAAGAAATATTTCCTCGCTGTGATAGGTAAGGTAACCAAGTAGATGGTTTTAAATGCCTGCCGGTTAGAAGTGTCAATTGTTTGATGCATGTACTTTGTTAAGCCGATACCGGCATTCAGGTACAAACTTTTGTGTGATTCAAACTCGTATCCTGCAGTTACATTAGTGCAAAGGGATATCAATTTAGTTTCATCGGTTTCAATTCTACCGTATCCAACGTGGCTGGTTATACGAAGTTCCTGGGCAAAGAGTGAACCGGAGCATATTAATGCGATAACTATGACGATTAGCTTCATAAAATAAATTTTAATATTCAGGCTGCAAGTATCCTGCAGCCTGAATCAGTGTTTTTAACAAACTGCTGCTATCAAACCGCCTACTATGGCACCTCCTAAGCCACACCATATTCCGCAAATCTGAAAGCCGATATAGGCACCTACTGCGGCAAGCATTGTTATACATTCGCCGTTTGAAAGCGTTGTACTGCCATTGGGGCCTGATAATTCACAGGTTCCTTTGCCGGTAACAGCCCCGTTGCTGTTGTTATTAGATATAGCGGCAACACTTAGCAACAATTCTTTTTCGTTTCGGTCAATTTTTGCAAGGTTGATCTCATTCACAAGATCTGAAAGCAGTTTCTGGAATTCTACTGCACTTTTCCTGTTCAAATTGATCAGTTTCGGATACATAGTTTTTGCATACGATGAAAGCGTACTATTGTTGATGAAATCGTAAAAGTTGAACCCCGGTGCTTTTACTGTTTTTACAACCCGGGAAGTTAATTCAAGGGATACCTGGTTTTGAAGCGGGACCATTTTTGAATATTTATTTAGCGACTCCTGCGTAAAATCTTTCACCAGGCCTGCATTAAAATCATTGCTTACCAGGTTTACAGAAGTTACAAAATCTAGCCCACGTTGATTGTAAGGATTGTTTTTCTGAGCTATAGACATAGTAGAGAAAAAACTGAGACTAAGAACGTACAATAATGTTTTCATTTTTATAAATTTAAATATGCTGCTGCAATCCAGATCAGACGCTGTTGCAACCAATAGGAAAATTGTATCCCTATTCACTCCGTCAGCAAAAAAGTAATTAAGTATTAAAATTATACAGGCGATAGTCTAGAATTACTCCTGCTTTTTTTAAGGTATTTATCAGCTTTAATTGCTGATTCAAAAGTGAAAATATTATTTATAGGCAACAAGGTTAATACAACATGATTAATGGCTATTTTCCTCAAAGTTTTAGTGATTGTGTCTGCAAGTGTCCCGTAGATAAAACCATTTTCCGCCGTTAAATAATACATCACTGCCGCTGGCAAATCACCCCCGGGTAAGAATTGGTAATGAGACTAGTTTCGAAAATAAATAGTAAAGTATTGTACAGGTGGCTATTGAAAAAGCTTCCACAGGCTCAGCAAAGCATGATAATCTTTGGCGTTGTATTGTAAGAATTATTTTTTAAAATATGAGAAACTGAATTGATATTACAAGTAAAATATTCTAAGCTATGAAGAAAATAAATTATCTCTTTTTTATTATGGCAGTATTGCTGTCAACTTCCTGCAATACCACTACAGCAGAAGATATTTTTAGCGATGCGGTTTTAAATACCAATTTAATTTACGGTTTTGCCGATGAAGGAATGGTAAGGGAGTTGGCTTCTCCTTCGGTAAAATCTGACGGCACAGCAGACGGCTATATAACAATGAAGAGAAAGGAAATTATTGATACAAAGATCGTGTTTATTGAAAAGGCATTTGAAAATGTGAAAGCATTAAAAAAGCAAAACGATAATACTGAAATGTTAGAGGCTTCGATTGCCTTGTATGAGTTTGTTTTACCCGTATATAAGTCGGATTATAGTAAGCTGGCTGCATTATATGATGCGGGAGCTTCGGAATCCTTAATAAATCAATTGGCACAGGATATACATATAAAAAACTACTCAACCTATGAGCGATTGAGCAGCCGTTTATTAGCAGCCGGGAAGCTATACGCTGCCAGGCATAATATTAAAGTGAATTATGTAAACCCATCTCCTTCGTAGCAATCAATATATAAACGGTAATGGGCCTGTACCTTGCTTGTATTGCATCACCCGATCATTGATCTTGCCCAGGTATGCCTGTTTATCAGTAGAAGTTATATATGTAAAAGAATATCCTTTGCCGTTATAATCGGCTACGCCAAATGGAAGGTCTCCCAGGGTTGGTGAAGGGCTATTTCTTTTATCTAGTTTTTTCAATAGCACAATGTTTACTTCCTGCTGTTGTAAGCGGACAGTATCATTGTTTTTTTCAGGTATTTTAAACTCTTTCTCTTTGTAATTATATACCCTCATTTCTTTCAGGTTATACATCAACTTATTTTTCATATCAAAAAAAATGCTATCAGATTTTTCTTCATTTGAACCATTCGCCGGCAGGCTTTTATTGCTGATGGAAGTTTCTTCCAACATTAGCAGGCAAAATCTTTCATCCCTGACAACTTTCAATTTTGCGTTGATGATAAATACAGAATCAAGTAGTTTATCCAACTGAAGGGCGAGTTTGCCCTTTAAAGTAAAGTTGTATTCACTTTCGATGGCCCAGCCATTGTTTTGTGCATCGGAAATGTAAAAAATAAACAGGCTAATTACTGTGAGTAATGCTTTCATTGTATGTTGTTTTAAAACCGGGTAGTTGACCTGAAGTTATGATCGTTTTTATTAAAACCTCAAAACAAACTTGTCAACTATCCGGCAATGTTAAAAAATATGCTTTCTATTATTCAACTTTTACATTCTTAACATTTACCTCTGCCGGTAAATAAATATGGGATACGATTACACTAACGGCCTGCCTGTCTTCTTCTATAATTCCTTTTTCACTATAAACATTCTTGTTTGTGCCTTTCGCTGAGTTTAATGGCCCGGAGTAATTGAAAGGAAACGACATGGTAGCTCCTCCACCGGTGATAGTGATGGTTGTATTAATGGTAACGGTTCCATTGAGGCTGTAATTAACCGTACCAACTATATGAATGGTGTAACTACCGGATTGTACTGTTATATCGATCTTTTTTAATGGCGCCGGTTTTACCAGTCTGGATGCTACAGTTTCCATTTTTAGGCTGCTTGTTGAAAAAGCAAAAGCTGTAATTGAAAATATTGCAGTAAATGCAATCAGAAATATTTTTTTCATTTTTTTTATTTTATAAATTACCTCTACGATTCAGATAACACGCTGTTGTAGAAAAACAGGTAAATCTTATGCCTGTTTATTTCCGTGAGCTAACATGTTCGTTGTATTATTGGGTAAAGATCTGTCTAGAATGCTCCCACACCATGTCAATTTTTACAACGATACTTCTTTGCTGGTTCAAAAATTGATCTTTTATAATAAGCCTCCAAGGGAAATACAACATGATTTTATGTTTTTTTAAACCGCAACTGACCAGTGGCAGAAAGAAATGCCTTAAATTTTAATCAATAGCTTAAGCAGTTTTACCTTTAAGCAGGAAGAAAGCGTTATTTTACAGCAAATGGTATCAACTTCATTAACTCATATTTCTAATAATTTACTCGGGCTGGTGGTATGCGGAGGAACCAGCAGCCGCATGGGAACGGATAAAAGTATGCTGCAATATTATAATAAACCACAGTGTCACTATCTATACGAGATGCTGGCTTCAATTTGCGACGAGGCTTTGATTTCCTATAATAGTAAACAGGCAGCATTCATTAATGATGCTTATCCCACGCTCTTAGATGTATCTGCCTTTGAGGGAATTGGGCCGATGGCAGCATTGCTATCGGCGTTCTATCGTAAACCTAACGCGGATATTCTTTTCATAGGATGCGATTATCCGTTCCTGGAAGCGAATGAGCTAAGAAGATTTATTGACGGTTTACACCGAAATAGACCGGAAGCTTTCTACAATTCAACTTACTCAATTTATGAACCGCTTTTGGCGTATTACCCAGGCTCAGCTTGTGAAACAATTAATGAAATGTACGCGGCAGCAGATTTCTCTCTGCAGCATTTCTTACATGATCAACATGCCGGAAAATTTATTCCGTCTTCAATGCAAACAATCCAAAGTGTAGACACGAAAGAAGCTTTCCAGGAAGCTATTTCAATTATAAAAAATAAAAGGAGTAATACTTTTACAAAATGAATCACAATCAGGTTGAACAAATAACTATCTGTAGGTTTATGGATGGACGGCTACAAAGTGCACAGGACAAAATTGTAGTAGAAGAGCCATTGGAAATTCAACTGGCGTTTAGTGCCCAAAACGGAAAGATTACAAAAAATATTTCTGTCACCATGCGTACACCCGGAAATGATGAAGAACTGGCAACGGGATTTCTTTTCACCGAAGGCGTAATTTCGGGATATGAGACGATCAGCCAGGTTAAAAAGCTGGCTTCCGATCAAAACAGGATACAGGTAATTTTAAAGGAAGGAATTAAACCGGCATTAAACAGTAGTGAAAGAAATTTTTACAGTACTTCAAGTTGCGGAATTTGCGGTAAGGCTAGTATAGAGGCCATTCAAACAAATAGTGTTTATCCAAAGGCAAAAGATTCTATCAGGTTAAACCCTTTAATATTAACTGGTTTGCAGGAAATATTGATCAATCAACAGGAATTATTTGAGCATACAGGTGGCATACATGCCTGTGGCCTGTTTACACTTGATGCGAAAATATTACTGGTGAGAGAAGATGTGGGAAGGCATAATGCGCTGGACAAACTTATTGGCGCGGCTTTAGAACAAGCATTGCTACCTTTGGATAAGCACTTACTGTTGCTAAGCGGCAGGGCGAGTTTTGAATTGCTTCAAAAAGCAAGTATGGCTGGTATTAAGGTGGTGGCTGCCGTGGGAGCACCTTCCAGCCTGGCAATTGAAATGGCCAAAGAAGCTGGCATAACTTTAATTGGATTTCTGAGAAAAGACCGTTTTAATATTTACACAGGTTTTGAAAGAATTGAACTATAATTTTAGCATATGAAAATACGGATAAAAGGAAATTCTATCAGGTACAGGCTGTCCAGGTCTGAAGTTACAAAACTTGCAGAAACAGGCTACCTGGAAGAGCAAACAATATTTCCGAAAAACAGGTTTTTGTATGCTTTGCAAATGGTGGGTAATCAACAGGAATTAACAGCAGAATTTACCGGCAGTAAGATCAGTATTTACATCCCCGCATCTTTCGTAAAAGATTGGCCTGCTAATAATACAGTTGGTATTGATTGCAAGATGGCACTAACCGAAACGGATAGCCTGTACCTTTTAGTGGAGAAAGATTTTATTTGCCTTGATGAAACTTCGGAAGATCAAAGCGACAATTATGAAAATCCAAATAAAAGCTGCTAATGCCTGTTGATAAAAATTCAGATATATCGAATGCCGAGAATCCGCTTCGGTTTACCGGGTTAAAACTTGGCCCGTTAAAAAAGCATGCTGCCGGGATACCTGCGGTTTGGTCAAGTTTTAAACATGTTTTTGGTGAAGCAGGTATTATCAGGGGTTTAAGAGCATTGCATAAAATGAATCAGAAAGGTGGATTTGATTGCCCCAGTTGCGCCTGGCCAGATCCCGACGATGAACGAAGTGGTATTGCAGAATATTGTGAAAATGGTGCAAAAGCAGTAGCTGAAGAGGCCACGTTAAAACAACTGGATGCATCTTTTTTTGAAAGTAACAGCGTTTCATCACTGGCCATGCTTACAGATTTTGAGATAGGCAGAATGGGCAGAATAGCGGCACCAATGTATTTGCCAAAAGGCGCCTCTCATTACCAATCCATTTCCTGGCCCGAGGCATTAAGTAAAATTGCGGATAGCCTTAACAGTTTGCAACATCCCGATGAGGCAGTTTTTTACACCTCCGGCAGAACCAGCAATGAGGCTGCCTTTTTATACCAGTTGTTTGTGAGGGAATATGGCACTAACAATCTTCCTGATTGCAGCAATATGTGCCATGAAAGTAGTGGCGTGGCGCTGGGCGAATCGTTGGGTATTGGAAAAGGTTCTGTTACACTGGACGATTTTTATGAAGCTGAAGTGATCATTATACTGGGACAGAATCCCGGCACCAATCATCCGAGAATGCTTACAGCTTTACAAAAAGCTAAGGCAAACGGGGCTGTAATTATTTCTATTAATCCACTTCCTGAAGCCGGATTGATGGGGTTTGATAATCCCCAACAATTAAAAGGCATACTGGGTATCAACACTGCTCTCACTGATATCTTTCTGCAGGTAAAACTAAATAGCGATATGGCTTTGCTACAGGCGATTGAAATCCTGTTATTGGAAGCTGAAGAGCAGGAACCGGGAAAAGTGTTTGATGTTGACTTTATTGCCAAAAATACAGAAGGATTTAAAGACTTTATTCAACACCTTAAACAGGTTCCTTTTACTCAATTGCTGGAAAGTTGTGGAATTGACCTGGCACAGTTGCAGGAAACAGCTAATATTCTGAAAAGCAGAAAGAAGATAATTGCCTGTTGGGCGATGGGTTTAACGCAACATAAGAATGCTGTTGATACTATTAAAGAAATCGTAAATCTCCTGCTTTTAAAAGGCAGCATCGGGAAGCCGGGCGCCGGCACCTGCCCGGTAAGAGGCCATAGTAACGTGCAGGGCGACAGAACAATGGGTATTTTTGAAAAGCCTGCAGAGGGATTTCTAAACGCCCTCGCCAAAAATTTCGATTTTGAACCGCCCCGCAAACATGGTTACGACGTGGTAGATTGTATAAAAGCCATGCATAACGGTGAGGCAAGGCTGTTTTTTGCAATGGGAGGAAATTTTCTTTCCGCTACGCCGGATACTTTGTACACTGCAGCAGCATTGCGAAAATGCAAATTAACAGTGCAGGTTTCTACCAAACTTAACCGTAGTCATCTTGTGCATGGTGAAGAAGCGATCATTTTACCTACGCTTGGGCGCAGCGATGAGGATGTGATGAATGGGGCGGTTCAGTTTGTATCCTGCGAAAATTCTATGGGTGTTGTTCAGCAATCAAAAGGGATATTGCCGCCGGTATCAGATAAATTATTAAGCGAGCCGGTTATTGTTTGTATGCTTGCAAAAGCAACACTGCAAAAAAGAACAAAGCTACACTGGGATAGATACATGGAACACTACGATCATATCCGGAACGATATTGAAAGAACAATCCCGGGATTTAATAATTATAATCAGCGGGTACGCCTTCCCGGTGGATTTTATTTACCAAACTGCAACCGGGAGGGAAATTTTGAAACAGCAACTTTAAAAGCACAATTCAATATTGCAGATTTTAAGCCAACTGTTTTGGAAGAAGATGAACTTATGATGATGACTATCAGGAGCCACGATCAGTTTAATACTACTATCTATGGTTTAAACGACAGATACCGTGGCATATACAATGAACGACGGATTATCATGATGAACCAGGCCGATATGAACAGCAGAGGATTGGAAAAAGCTTCAGTAGTTGATCTGTATAATTATAGTGATGGTATTGACAGGATAGCTCATAAATTTATAGTTGTACCCTACCCGATACCGAAAGGTTGCACTGCCACTTATTTTCCTGAAACCAATGTGCTTGTTCCCATTACCAGTGTAGCAGATAAAAGTAATACTCCTGTAAGTAAACTGGTAATAATAAAAGTAAAAAAAGCTACCTGATCTGGCCAGCCAATTCAACTTTTTGTCATTCTAAAATTTATTATTATCTTTTACAATTCAAGTGCTTTATTAGTCTAAATACATTTAACCGGAATTCATGGTAATACATCGAAAAACATTATCCTTACTGGCAATTGGGGTGTTCGCAATTATTACAACAGCAGCAAATATTAATAAGCAAAGCCGGTATAAAAACCTGAAAATACTTCCTCAGGATATCACACAAAGAAATATGGACAGTATAATGAATGCTTATTGTAGCGCACTTCATGTTTCATGTGATTTTTGTCATATTCCTGCCAAAAAAAATATGTTTAGTTTTACTCCGGCATCTGATACGCTGGACTTTTCGCTTGATGGCGAGATGAAAGAAAATGCAAGGAGAATGATAAGAATAACGATGGATATAAATACCAGGTATTTTTATTTCGACAGTACTATAAAACCTATTTATCTCAATGTTGTGAACTGCAATACCTGTCATCGCGGCAATGCTTTTCCAATGGAAAAATGATAAAATTAAATGGGAAGCGGATTGAGATTTGAGAAATAATTTGCTTTAAAATAATTGTATCAGCCATTTTATAAGTATATAACTTAACCAGGCCAACCCTGCAACAACCAGTAATACCAGCAAAAGTAACGGGATGATTATTTTTAGTGCGCTACCATTGTGCTGGCCCTCAATGTAATGCTCACGCATTAGTTTCATGTTTCGTTCATTCGCTTTAAATCCCACATCAAATAGATCTCCCACAATCGGCACTGTTCCTATAATTCCGTCCAGGATAATGTTTAACGCCATTCTTGCCAGAACAAATCCGCTGGCACCATTCTTTGCAAGCGCCGACAACATCATCCCCGAAATAATGAAAGTAGCAAAATCTCCCAGGCCAGGAATAATCCCGATCAATGCATCTAAACCAAATCTAATATTGGTACCGGGGATTTTAAATTGGGAATCCATCAATTTTGCTAATCTTCCGAGATTCCTGATAGACTTTGTTTCTTCTTTAATCATAATGCTGTAGGTATCTATTACCTGCTTCCAATATGATGCCGATAAATTTTCTACGCGATCGTTAAATAACTATTAAGGTAATTATTGCGGTGTTGGAGAACGTATTTAACATACTTTCAAATTACAATTGAAATTCACCACTTGTTGCTTCAGTATAAATATTAACAACATTCTTAAGCATTAGCAGGAATTCTTTTAAGTGTTTCAAGTAAGTATTTCCAAAATTTTTGAACGGAACTGATCTGTACTTTTTCATCAGGTGAGTGTGCGCCGATAATATTCGGGCCAAAAGAGATCATCTGCATTCCCGGATAATTTGTGCCCAGGATACCGCATTCCAATCCGGCATGAATGGCTGAAACATGAGCATCTTCATTAAACATTTCTTTATACAATCCCGTCATTAATTTTACGATTGGTGCATCTGGTTTTGGCTCCCAACCCGGGTAAGAGCTTCCAGGGCTTACTGCTGCGCCACAAAGTTCAAATGCAGCCGTGATCGAATTTACAAGATCAGTTTTTTCAGAATCAACTGCACTTCTGCTGAGGCATTGAATAACATAACTACCCTCTTTTACCAAAACCCTGGCAATATTATTGGATGTTTGTACAAGTCCTTCAATGCCTGGGCTCATCCTGTATATTCCATTTGGACAAGCATACATTGCACGCAAAAATTTTTGTTGAAATTCTCTACTTAAAACTTTTAATTTTTCCCCGCTTTTTTCTACAACCACTATTAAATTTGGATCGGTAGCATGATACTCAGCCTTAAAAATATCATTATACCTGGCAATAATTTTCTTTACATTATCGCTGTCTGCTTCCTGTACAAAAATTTCTGCAACAGATTCCCTTGGAATTGCATTGCGGAGACTACCACCATCAATAGACGCAATGCTAAAATCGCTTACAAGGCTCATTTCATATAAAAGACGGTTCATGAGTTTATTAGCATTGGCTCTTCCTTTATATATATCTACTCCCGAGTGGCCACCTGTGAGGCCTTTTACAGTTATTTTATAAGCTCCATTTTCTTCAGCATCTACCATTGAATACTCTCCTGAAGCTGAAACATCAATACCCCCTGCACAGCCGATTGTTAATTCATTATCTTCCTCTGTATCCAGGTTAAGCAAGATCCTGCCATCAAGTAGATTTGCTTTTAATGCTAAGGCCCCCGTCATACCCGTTTCTTCATCAATTGTAAACAATGCTTCGATTGCCGGTTGTGAAATATCATGAGATGAAAGTATACTCATAATAGTGGCTACACCAATGCCATTGTCGGCTCCTAAAGTTGTGCCATCTGCCTTTACCCAATCTCCAGAAACTATCATTTCAATTCCCTGCACATTAAAATCGAAAGTACGGTCGCTGTTCTTTTGATGAACCATATCCAGGTGGCTTTGTAAGATAATGGGTAACCTGTTTTCCATTCCTTTGCTGGCAGGTTTCTTTATGATCACATTGCCAGCTTCGTCAACATAGGTTGATAATCCGAGAGACTCGCCAAATGATTTCATAAAACTTATTACCGCCGTTTCCTTTTTTGAAGGCCTGGGAACAGCATTCAAATCAGCAAAATAGTTCCATATTGAACCGGGCGATAATTCTCTCACATCTTTATTCATAATGATAATTTTAAGAAGCATAAATGTAGTTTAATTAAACATACAGCGTGAATTATCGCTAATACTGATTTGAATCTTTTATACATGATGAAAAAAAGCACGCTGGAACACAATATTCGAAAAAGACATGCGTTTTATTGCTGAGTAGCTTATTATGAGTGGGCTACACGCCTTGCCCTCAAAAATGCTTGGCCAAAATGCCCCAATATTTGGGGCTATTTTTATTTATAAACTTATATACATTAAAATGCCCGGAGAATTCCGGGCATTTTAAATTCAGTTACATTCAATTATATCTGTTATTATAATTCCTCATCAAGATCATTATCATCTATGATTTCAAGTACCGTATCTGTTTGCAGCTGATTCCTTGAAGAATTTTTTTCCTTAATCTTATTCAATTGTTTAGCCAGGATATTTACGCACTCACTTACAGAAGTTTCAAAATGAGGACTTTGCTTTTTCACAAAAGGGTCGTTGCCCGGAATTTCTAATCTTATCTCACAATAATTGTTTTCAGGATCAGCAGATGAACCTTTATACAGAATTACATTTGCCCTGATAATATGATCGTCTTTTAATGTCTGCAATTTTTGTTTTACCTGTTCTTCTAAACTGCTACTGGCTTTAAAGCCTAATGACTGAATGATAATATCCATACTTTAAATTTTAATTAATAATAATTTGCAATAGTAAATAGCTTTGTTAAATGTCAATTCTTATTCGGAATATAATTCCATACTGGTTTTGCCATCCTTCAACAATTTAACTAAATAAGAAATTTTCGTGCTTGTTGCAACTCTTACCGCAATAATGCTATAAACGGCGCTTCCATATTTTGCCTTTATATTTTCTACTATAGTTTCCGGTACATAATTTCCTAAAACGGGTACAACACGAACCTGTTTTTTTGTACCGCTTTTGGTAGTAACTTTTACTGTTTTGTCAACCGAAGCATTTACTGGAACGATAGAAACCTCAGTAGCCGGTACGGAAGGTTTAGCAGTTGAAACTGCTACATTCAACTTTGTAGCAGTATCTGCAACTTTTTTTTCAACTACTGCTGTAATTGCCGCACCGTTGTTTGTAACAGTGGTTTGTTGCTGAACAACGCCTCCGTTAGTTACAGTAGTACCTCTGAAAGTTCCTTGCGGACTACTATTTAAAAACACTCCTGGCTCAATATTAGGAGACGCTTCTAATTTATCATTAACAGCATTGCTGTTACTGGAATAATTTGTGATAGTACCAGGATTTCCCATTGGATTTACTCCGGAATTGCTACCCAAAGTTCCACCACTGGGTAAGGCATTGTTACTTTTGGGTGCCGCTTTTTCAACTACGGGTGTATTTTGAGCGGAAGAGAAATAGCCGCCCAGGCTTATTATGATAATAAAGATTATGCGTTTCATATCGTTGTTTTAAAGTGTAATAATAACTTTAAATAACAATCTGTATGCCGACAAATGTATATCAGCATTCAGTGAGTTTCAGCTGCTTTGCAAGGGCAAAATGCAAGTAGTGGGGAATATTTTCCTTATGAGCGTATTTCCGGATATATGATAATTTAATTAACCAGGCGATATCCCCAGAAATCAAAATAGCTATCTGTATTTTCTAGTTTCTTGATTTCATAAACAGTTACAACCGGCCTGGTGCCGTTGGTTTTAAAAACTGTGAAATCCAATACGATCCTGTTATCAACAATAAGCGGTTGCACACCCAGGAATGAGTAATTGCTGATATATGAGTTTCTGAAGTTAATGGAAGCAAGGCATTCAGCACCTGCGATGGTTGCATTATCCAGAAATTTCGGATTTGCTTTGTAACGCATGCAAAGTTCATTATTTACCGCACCTATAGAATTATTATTGATGAACTGGTAATCGCTGCGGTTTTTTAAACTATCCTCTTCGTAGGTAAATTTACTTCGGTCTATTTTGTAGCTTTTCTTTTCACCAAAATCGTCTATGAAGATCTTTTCAGTTACTTTGTTGGAGTCTGGTAAATAAAGTGTAACTAATACTCTTTCACCATCAAATATCACCATCATTGAATCTGTATTTCTGTCGCTCCCACCCTCAACCGATAGTTTATATTTTACGATACCCTTAAAATCATTTTGTGCAATAGCTGAAAAGCACCCAAGCAATAAACCAATACCCAATAGTGTTTTTTTCATAGTAAAAAGCCTGCCCATAACATTCAGTATGTTTATTCCGGGTTAATATCGCTAAATATTTAATTTTATTGTGATAATTCCATGGTTACTGTGAAGGCAGCGCAATTTAGTTAACATTGAGGTACTTGTAATGGCTTTAATAACAATATTGACTTTTTATGCTAGAATAATTGTTAACGTTTACTTTTAACAGAATTGAAAATATAAGGTATGTAGGAATAAAGCCGACATCTGCAAAAACAGTAGGATATGTGATGATACCTAACTGTTTGAAGATATTATATATCAGATAACTTAATATACCTATTTATGCCAGTCTAAATAGTACCGCAACTGATTTTCTCTGTACCTGCTTCTAAATTTGCTGATTGAATAGCTTATGCCCCAATCTTCTTATTTACAATTTCTAAAATTTCAGTTTCGAGCGCCATAGCTTTTTGTTCAATCAGTTTTCCCTTAGAAATAATTTCCGCCACAAATGCTTTATCATCATAATCAGCTGTATTGATTCGAACATTCATAAATGCACCCATTATTGAAGAACGGGCACACAAGGCACCAACCCCTGCATCTGAAACCGAATTGGGATTACCGGAACTGGCCATTGCATGGATAACCTCCATACTGGCGAAAGCTGTTTCCATTACTTTAAACGGAATCTCAATGGCGTATTTTGTGGCATCCTGGATAGCTCTGTTGCGCCACAGCTTTTCATCTTCGTTGGCTTTTGGTAAAGAAAATGCATGTAGTATCTGGTTGAAGGCCCTGGTATCGGCATCCACTAAACGAAGTAATTCATTTTTATAATTTTCACCTTTCTCAGCCCACAAGCTAAACTCTTCCCACCGTTCATCCCATCCCTTTTTATGAGATGAAAGATTGGCAACCATCGTAGCCAGGGAAACACCCAAAGACCCAATGTAAGCAGCAATTGACCCTCCGCCGGGCGCCGGACTTTCGCTGGCTGTTTCATCTGCAAAGTCACTTAATGTCATGCTGATAAGCTTACTGTCAGATTGCTTCGCCAACATGTATTCGATTATCCGCTCTTCCGGTTTAAACGGCGATAACTCTTCCAACCCCATGGATTTGACAGCAATTTTAATAAGTTCCTTTTCACTAACGCCAACGGATCGTTGCTGTTTTTTCAGAAAATATTTCCCTGCATCAGTCATCGCTTTTAAAGGTATCAACCCAACCAACTCACTTCCGGTAACCCTGATGCCCCGTAATGCTGCTTTCTTACATACTTCATCAAAAGCAACATGTACTGGTGTTACATTAATATTGGTAAGATTGATAGAGATCTGAGCCACACCATATTCCTCAATATACCAGCCGATGGCTTTTACTGCTTTTAAACTACCCGGAATGTTTACGGCATTACCATTTTGATCTAATACATTCTTCCCGTTCTCTTTTTTTACTCGTCCTGCTTCCCTAACATCAAATGCTATTGCATTGGCCCTGCGGGTAGAAGTGGTATTCAGGTTTACGTTGTATGCAACAAGGAAATCCCGGGCGCCAATTACCGTTGCTCCTCTTTTCGCGTCGAAGTTAGCCGGACCGAAATCGGGTTTCCATTCCGGCAACAATATTTTTTTAGAGAACCCTTCATACTCACCTGCACGGATAACCGATAAGTTACTTCTACTTCTATCCGGTTGGGCATCCTCGTATAAATAAACGGGAAGATGTAATTCTTCACCTACGCGCTTAGCAAGTTTTTGAGCAAAAGCAGCCGTTTCTTCCATGCTTATATTTGCAATTGGAATAAGCGGACATACATCGGTAGCTCCCATCCTGGGATGTTCGCCTTTGTGTTTACTCATATCAATTAACTCGCCTGCTTTTTTAATTGCCTGGAAAGCGGCTTCAATTACCTGCGTTGGTGTTCCTACCATCGTTACTACGGTACGGTTGGTCGCTTTTCCGGGATCTACATTCAGCAACCTCACTCCTTCTACTTTCTCAATTTCTGCAGTTATCTGTTTTATAATAGCAAGGTCATTTCCCTCTGAAAAATTTGGTACACATTCAATTAATTGTTGCATCTTTTAATTAAAAATTATAAATTAAGAATTAAGTATCCTGTTTTGTTTTATGAATTTAGCAGTTAAGTTTAGATCAATTTCAAATAAATCTTCCTGACAACATAACCTTGTCTATTAAATTTTCACCAAATGAATATGGAAGATATGCCAGCGACGGTATTTTTTTTGTGAAAATCAAATTGGCTTTTTTACCAATTGTTATACTTCCCAGCTGATCCTGCAATTCCATTGCATAAGCAGCATTAAGCGTGGCGGCATTAATGGCTTCCTCCGGCATCATCTTCATTTGGATACAGCTTAATGCAATTACAAAATTCATATTGCCGCTGGGTGAAGATCCTGGATTAAAATCGGAAGCCAATGCTATGGCGGCACCTTCATCAATCAACTTTCTCGCAGGTTGGTAAGCCATGCGCAGAAAGAAGGCTGCGGTAGGCAATAAAGTACCAATAGTGCCGGATGCGGCAATTAGTTTTATTTCCGCATCTGTCATTGTTTCCAGGTGATCAGCAGAAACAGCTTTTAATTTTATGGCGCTTTCAACGCCTCCAATGCTATTTAACTGGTTAACATGTAGCTTCGGCTTCAACCCATATTTAGCTCCTGCATTGCAAATTGTTTCCATTTCTTCTACAGAAAAAAAGCCGGTTTCACAAAACACATCTATATAATCTGCCAGTTTTTCGGCAGCAATTACCGGCAGCATATCATCTATTATACTGTTTAGGTAACCTGTATGATCATCTTTAAATACGGCCGGAAAAGTATGAGCAGCCAGGAAGGTAGCTTTTATAGAAACAGATGATCTTTCTTTTAGTTTTTTTATAACCCTTAGCATCTTAAGCTCCCCATCCACCGTTAATCCATAGCCGCTTTTTATTTCGATGGCACCGGTTCCAAGTTTACTTAGTTGTTCCAGCCTTTGCCAGGCCGAGTTAAAAAGTTCATCTTCAGATGCCGCATTTAATTTTGCAGCAGAATTAAGGATGCCGCCTCCTTTTGCTGCAATTTCAGCATAGGAAGCCCCTTTGATTTTATCAATAAATTCTTCTTCCCTTGTTTTAGCAAATACAAGATGAGTATGGCTGTCGCACCAGGCGGGAAGAATAAATTGCCCTGATGCGTCGATAATATGCGCCGGCATTTGTGGCACCTTTAATTCCAGCTCCAACATAGCGCCGTATTCTGCAATTATTCCATCTTCAATTAGCAGGAATGCATTCTCTATGCATGGAAGATGCGCCAGTGCAGCACCTCTAAGCAGTTCGCTTGTTTCCCTTGTTCCTGCAAGCATTCGGATATTTATAATAAGAGTGGTCAAATTAATTAAATATTTGCTTTTAAATATTGTAAAGCTGTAAAGAATAATTTGTTATGTCATTCAAATAAACGCTATTGATATCATGCTTCGTTTATGTTTCAAAAAAACTAACATGCCGCGGTTCAAATTAATTAAACTACAATTCCTGTTCTATCTTTTTGCCAAAAGCCTCCAGCCCGGGGTCGCGGGCACCCATCAATAACATAACACAATCATTTGTAAGATGGGGCCTTGCAGTTTCTAAAAAATCATTCCTGTTTTCAACAAAATATGCATTCTTGCCTAATGCTTTTATGCCTGTAACCAGATCGTTTGCAGAAATATCCTTGGTAGCTGTTCCCCCGGCATAGAAAATCTCGCTCATCCAGATCTCATCCTGAGGCCTTAAAACTGCTGCAATCTCGTGGATAAAATCATCTTTCAAAAAACGCGTTGGCCCATAACCGTGAGGTTGAAACCATCCAATAACTTTTGAAGCAATGGGCTGGCAGGCGGCTATAGACGCTGCGCATTTTACGGGGTTATGAGCATAATCGTCTATCAGATACACCCCGTTTTTAATCCCCAAAACCTGGTGCCTGCGATAAATACCTTCATAATTTTTTAGCGCCGCTGCACATGTTTTTAAATCAACTCCCATTTGGTTAGCTACCGTTACTGCCGCAAGCGCATTTTCCATGTTGTGGGCTCCAACGGTATTTAAAGAAAAGTCTGTTCCGTTTATCATAAAGGAAATGGTAAGCCCCTTTTGCAAAAAATTTATCGCTTTATAACCGGCATCCGAATCTGCCGATAATTCAAAATCATTGCCGGCGCTCACTGATAGTTCTTTTGCCAGCGCATTGGAGCGGTTTACGATAAAAAGTTTGCTGGTATTCTTTTTAAAAATGGCAAAAATTTCCATGAGTTCGCTTATATCCTGGTGATCTTTGTCGATATTCAACAACAAGCCAATTTCAGGAAAATACTGAACAATACTCCCATCACTTTCATCTGCTTCAATAACCAGCCAGTCGCCGTTTCCTACTTTTGCATTCCCTATCTTGCCTTCATTGATGATACTGGTTAAACCGGCTCCACTAATGATACTTGGTTGCAATCCGGCAGTTTGCAAAATATCAAATAACATGGCACTGGTTGAACTTTTCCCTGATGTTCCTCCAACAGCAATTGTTTTTTTACTTCTTGCTATCATAGATAACAAACCGCTTCTTTTTATGATCGGGATATTCAATTGCCTTGCTTTTTGAACTTCAGGCACCGTATCTTCCACGGCGGTGGAAACTACCACCAGATCTGTTAGCTCATTGATTCCTTCTCCGTTTTGTAAAAAGCATTTGATACCGGCTTCAACCAACTTATCTCTTGTTTCATTTGGTTCACCTGGCAAAAAATAACGATCGCTCCCACTCACCGTGATGCCAATTCCCGCCAGGTATTGCGCAATGGCACTCATTCCAGTGCCAGCCACTCCAATAAAAAAAACATTTTTAAAATCCCTTATACTTTCAATCATTTTATTTTTTTTCAATTTTAAAAGGATGCGCCTCTGTATTGAATACTATTTTGCTGAGATCTGCATTAGAAGCTGGTGCAAAAATCAGATAGGCATATTTTAGTGTTTCCGCAAAGAAAAAGCTTTCCATTGAATTGGCTTTTTCAAATGTTCTCACATCTTTTAGTGCGGCGAAGGCGGTTTCAGTTTGACAATGTTCCAGGATGTTTTCGGTCATTGTTTTGGCCATCCATAAATATTCATAGTGATCTGTTGCCCGGTACAGGTAAAAGCAACTTTCGATGTTCTCTGGCCTTAGTAGATACATCGGGTTTATAATTGAGTCTGTTAAATAATTATACTCTTCCGGCTCCATATTAAACTTTACCCACATGTGCATATTTGCATCCTGTATATGTTTGGCAGTTTCTATATCGCCGGCATAAGCACAGAGGCCGGCGTAAAAAGCATCCAGTGCGCCATAGCTGTTGCCAGTTTCCTTGCCGGTATGCATATCGGCATGCCGTAAAAACCAACCATATTGTGTTTTATGCAGCAGGTAAGTTTTTATTGCTGCCTGGTGGTTATCAAACGCCTGCTTAAAATCGTTATCAGAAAAAAGTAACCATGATTTATAAAGATATTCGTAGTAAGAATCAATATAACCGCTGATATGGGTTTCAGTGTTTACCCAATTAGCTGTTATTACATTTATTTTTTCACCAACCAGTTGCAACTTGCTTCTTTTTTTATACACTTGCATAATGGCGGCTTTCGCCTTATTATAATATATTTCATTGCCTGTTAAACGCGATAATTTGCCAAATTCCAACATCAACGAGCCGATCTCTGCAGGGTTGTTTATCGAATCCCTTGTTTTTCCTGTTTGCAGGTGTACATATCGGTAAGGCATACCCGTAGGAGTGTTAAAAGCCGGCAGCATCCGGTTGGCAAGGTCGGTGGCAAGTAAAAGAAAACCTGAATCCCCATCCATTTCATAAGCTGTTAACAATCCTGCCAGCAAACGGATCGTAACTTCAAAAACCTGCACTTCGTTGTCTACATCAAAATGTAAAGAAGACAGGATCATTGCTTTGGCTTCCTTCGCTTCACCAGTAAGCCCCATCATTATAAAACTATCATAAGCATCTACCGGAGTCATCAGCATTGAATGATTATACCAATTCTTCGAAGTACGGGTTAATGGCTTCAGGTCATCTGCCCCGGAAGCATATTTTTTATATCCACTCCAGGCATGTTTTGCCGCAGCTCTTATCTTTTCGCAGAGCGATACCTTCATTTCATCTGTAAACTTAGCCGCACGGCCCTGGGCCACTGTATTGACAGCAGTTAACATGAGGCAAAAAAAGAGTAAAACAAAAGTAAATTTCACTTGTTATTATTGAGACGCTAATTTACAGGTTAAAAATTGTTATCAGTTGCAAACGGTACTAATAAATTACCGAGGTTTTTACATTGTTTAACATAACGCTAAAACCTTGTTTCGTCAAAAGGCGTTAATATCGCTAACTAAACTTTTCAAACAATGAAATCTTTTTTCTCTACTTTAACTGCTGTTATTTTTTTCATTTCCTGCGCACAAACACAAACTAATAAAGTGAAGATACCTGTTGGCATCAGGCAACCAACCGGTAAGGTAGAAGCCGTGGCTACTTTTGCCCAGGGATGTTTTTGGCATACTGAAATAGTATTTCAAAGCCTGGCAGGCGTTAGGGATGCCGTGTCGGGTTATGCCGGTGGAAAAGATACGCAGCCCACATATGAAAAAGTATCAGGAGGAGAAACCGGCCACGCAGAAAGCGTGAATGTATATTATGATCCTGCTACCATATCCTACGAAACACTGGTTGCCGCTTTTTTTGCCAGCCAGGACCCAACCACACTTAACGGGCAGGGAAACGACCAGGGAACGGAGTACCGCTCAATTGCTTTTTACCGAAACGAAAAAGAAAAGCAGGTAATACAGGCAGAGATCACCAGGTTAACCGCGGCAAAAAAATATAAAAACAAAATCGTAACAGAAGTGGTGCCGTTTACAAAATTTTATCCGGCAGAAGGTTATCACCAGGAATATATCAGCAATAATCCCGGAAATTCCTATGTTCAAAATGTGTCGATACCAGATTTTCTTGAATTCAAAAAAGAATTCAAAGGGCCATTCAAACCTTGATCCATCAGACTTTCAGCCTTTCGACACAGTTAAAGCGCTTTGTCTATCTGGCTTCCCAGGAAATAGCCAAATGCAGCCCCCAATATCGCTCCAACTGGAAGCCATACAGGCGATACTCCGGCAGCAAACCAGGCAATAGCCATGGCTAATAAGGTGCAGAATATGATAGTACTCGTTTTGGCACTACCCTTTTTCTTTTTGTGGGGAATAAAATCCTGGTGAGCATGTTTGTGAGTATCTCTTTTTTTTGATTGCGGCATCGGGTATGTTTTAACGTTAAAAATTAGATGATCAGATCCAGTTCTCTTCTGTAATCGTACTGCAGGTCTTCATGAAGGGTAGCTATTGCGGCTTTTATTTTTTTAATTTGAGAAGCATAGAGGTTTACCAGTGCCGTGCTCTTATTGATATTTATACCAGAATCATTTACTTTGGTACAAAAGTACATTAGTAAACTGGCTTCCGTCGCTTTTAATCCGCTGTACTTATTATACCTGTTTATAGACCTGAGTATTTTCCTCAGGTTTTTCTTTGCGATATACATGTTTTTTGTATTCACTTCAAGGAAAGCGGTGTCTATTTCATGTTTAACGCTGTCAATATAACCAGCCTCATTTCCTTCTTCAAAAAGCAGGTAAGTAAGCAATTCCTTATTCTCCTTCTTAAACCTGGCCAAACGAAGACATAATGATAGCAGAACATTTTGTGGCTGCTGTTCTAACTCCGTTTTAATTTCCTTTAATGCTGCCGCTCTCATTTTTTTGTTTGGGTTATCTTATAGATTTTAGGAATGCTAAATTTATCATAGTTTTAATCAAATGTAAATATTTTGATGCTTGGTTAATTCTAACAACAACAATTTCTGTTTATGAAGAGGAAACTGCCTTCTCCCATCACGATCCTGATGTTTGTTATAATATTGGCTGCACTCGCCACCTGGTTTATTCCTGCTGGCAGTTACGACACTATCGCCTATAGCGAAGGTGAAGAATTTACATTAAAAAGTGGCAAGAAAGAGTTTATGCTGCCTTTTACCCAGCATACATTGGATAGTGTTGGCATCAGGATATCGCTGGAAAAGTTTACCTCTGGTGCCATCAGGAAACCGGTTTCAGTGCCCGGTAGTTTTCACCGGTTGCCAGCCAACAGGCAGGGATTTATAGAAATTCTGCAAGCTCCGATAAGAGGCGTTTATGAATCAATGGATATTATATTTTTCATTCTCATTATTGGTGCTTTCATGAATGTATTTAATTCATCAGGAGCCATGATAAAGGGATTAACATCGTTGTCGTACATAATGAAAGGAAAAGAAGCCTGGCTGATCATTATTCTTACCTTTTTATTTTCATTTGCAGGTGCTTCGTATGGTATGGCAGAAGAGGCCCTTGCGTTTTATGCCGTGATGGTGCCTTTATTTGTTGCTGCAGGGTATGATTTGCTGGTACCGGTTGCCGTTATATTTGCAGGTACCCAGCTTGGTACGCTGTCTTCCTTTACCAATCCTTTTTCTACGATCATTGCTTCCAATGCGGCGGGTATCAACTGGACGGAAGGATTATTGGAACGCATCCTGATGTTTGTGTTAACAACAGCAATAAGCATCTGGTATTTTGTAAGGTATGCGCAAAAAGTAAAAGCAGACCCCACTTCTTCGCTTGTTTACCGTTACGATACTGTTTCACCTCCCCCATTTCCTGTGCTGGAGAAGAATAATACCAACGAACCACTTGATAACAAGACGAAATTATTACTGCTGCTTTTCTTTTCAACTTTCCTGGTAATGGTGGCAGGTGTAGTGTTTTTTGATTGGTGGTTGCTGGAAATGACAGCATTATTTTTGGGGGCAACTATTTTACTCGCCATTGTTAATCGCTCAACGGAAAGTGATTTTATGAAAAATTTCATGGAAGGTGCGTCCGGACTGGTAAGTGTGGGAATTATTGTTGGAGTAGCAAGAGGTGTTACGCTTATCCTTAACGAGGGGCACATCAGCGATTCAATTTTATTTTACTCGGCAAAATTTGCTGGAACCATGCCACCGGTTCTTTTTATACTCGTGATGTTGTTACTGTATATGGTATTTACATTATTCATAGCTTCTTCATCTGGTATGGCGGTATTAACAATGCCGATCATGGGTGGGCTGGCTATGCTGGTGGATGTACCCGGAAGAGAGATCGTAAACGCTTACCTCTTCGGTATGGGAATAATGGGTTTTATAACGCCTACCGGACTAATTCTGCCTTCGCTGGCACTGGTTAATGTGAGTCTTAAAACCTGGTGGAAATTCATCTACCCGCTAATGATCATATTATTTGTGATTTGTGCAATATGCCTCAGTATTGGCATATTTTTTAAATAAGTAAAACCCAGGATCATAGGCACACAAAAAAACCTTCCTAACCAGAAGGCTTTTCATAGCGAGTGATTGAACAAAAAATAAAGAGTTTAAATTGGAATTTTAAAGCGGGGATCGTTTAATTCGATCGAGTGCTAAGGTCTGAATAATAAAGAGCAATTGTTGTAGTTAATTATGCTAATTATTTGTAGTATAACTACAGAAATGGTAAAAAGAAAAAAACCTTCGTTAGGTTCGAAGGCTTTTCACAGAAATGTATTTTTCCGGGATAATTGGAGAACGGTTTTTAAATAAGATATAATTTTTCAGTGATATCGGATAACATTGGTTTAAAACAGGATCAGCTTTTCAGTGATATCAGGATTGGATGTTCTTAACAGGATGTTGTGCTTTTCAGAGATAATGGATCGACAGTTCTTTTTAATTGGATAGTGTATTTTTCACAAATATTGGAACTCGTTGTAATTGGATTGTTCTTCTAGAGGTATTGGAGTATTGTTACACAAAGATAGATTCCGAATATTTGCTTTTTTGTAGGGAGACTCTAAATCATTTGTAGTAATTATTCGACTTTTGACGAAAACTCGGAGAATTACAGCACAAAACTGGTAATATTACCTGGTAGAAGTCTCATAAGCAGTGATTTGGCGGAGTTTCTCAGCGTCCTGTCTAAATTAATACTAGTTAAAATAAGATGGATCGTGAGCCAATTGAGGATGTTGCTGCCTGGTTAAATATTTAGAATGAAAAGGGACGAATATTATGAGACTATTGTACGCTGACACGCAGTAGCAAGTTTTAAAAAGGCCGTTGCAATATTTTCAGCATTTAATAAAACAACAAAGAAAAAAAGGAGTTTTTGTCACCGATTGTAAGAGAGTATTTAAACCTGACTAACACTCAGTGAACTCAATTCTAACCTTTTTAAACTCTATGGTAAAAAATGCAAAGATTTTCAACGTCTTGATTGCAGGATCAATAGGACGGCATATTTAAATAATTATGGGAAATAGTAATATTGAAGAAGGGCTAAGTAATAGCAGCGGCTACTTTTTACTAAAAGTATTGTGCGTGGTAATCTCAACTTCACTGTTATAAGAATAGATCTTTACATTCCGGATATCTTCTTCTGTTATGGTATCATTGATATCTGTAAGATGGCGATGGATCTTGTTATAAGTAACTTCATCAATAAATGATTTTAATGAAACCCATTTAGCATCTTTTATTTCGTTCTTAAACTTTTCCATTGCCTGTATTTTGATATAATATTACGACATTGAAAGCACAATTAAGCCGATCTGAACACATTATTCGGGTGATACATCCCTTCAGCCGCCATAATTCATTATATTTAGCTGTTTACAAAAAATTCATAACAATTTAATAATACTGAACATGAAATTGAAAGTATCATTGCTGTATGTTTTACTTTTTATATTAATTTCAGAAAGGCTCATTGCGCAACCGCTCAGTTCCCGCCAGATAGATTCTCTGGCTGAGAAAACCCTTAAAACTTTTAACGTACCAGGCATTGCAGTGGCAGTTGTAAAAGATGGAAAAATAATTCATGCAAAAGGATATGGGGTTCGTTCTTTGCAATCCAATTTAAAAGTAGACGAGCATACGCTTTTCGGTATAGCTTCCAACAGCAAAGCATTTACAGCTGCGGCTCTCGCAATGCTGATAGATGAAAAAAAAATAAGCTGGGATGATAAGGTTACAGATTATATCCCTGAATTCAGGTTGTATGATCCTTACGTTTCAGATGCTTTTACGATACGTGACTTACTTACGCACAGAAGCGGACTTGGATTGGGCGCCGGGGACCTGATGTTTTGGCCAGATTCAAATAGTTTTTCCAGGAAAGAAATAATTCACAACCTCAGATACCTGAAAGCTGTTTCCGGTTTTCGAACAAAATTTGATTACGATAACCTCTTGTATATTGTAGCCGGTGAAGTAGTGGCAAAGGTTTCCGGGATAAGTTGGGAAGAGTTCATTGAAACAAGAATTATGAAGCCACTAAACATGAAACAAAGTGCGGCTTCATTTGCCAGGCTGCCTGATAATACAAATATAATTGACCCACATGCACCGGTTAATGGAAAGGTACAAGTAATTCGTCGCGATTGGAGTAATAATGCCAATGCAGCTGGCGGAATTTATAGCAATCTTACCGATATGAGCAATTGGGTGATCATGCAGATGGAAAACGGGTTGTATGGCGATAGCCTGAAAAAAAGGTTGTTCAGTAATGAGGTTCACGAAGAAATGTGGGCACCACAAACTATAATACCAACCAGGGGACCATCGCCATATAATACCCATTTTGCCAGCTACGGGCTGGGTTGGTTTTTGGCAGATGTAAAAGGTTACAAACAAGTATCTCATACCGGCGGATTAGCAGGAATTGTTACCCAGGTTACGCTATTGCCGGAATTGAAATTGGGCATCATTGTATTCACCAACCAGCAATCCGGAGCAGCATTTACCGCAATAACAAATTCAATAAAAGACGCGTATTTTGGGATCACCGGGAAAGACAGAATTAAAGATGGGTACAACAGGGTTGTAAAAGGCGAAGCTGAGGCGAAAAAAATAACAGACGATATTCAGAAAGATATTGATACCCAACTGAAGAACAGCCTGGTAAAACCTTCAATGGAATTGTATACCGGAACTTATACCGACCCATGGTTTGGCGATGTGGTAATTTCTATAAAAAATGGTAAGCTATGGTTTGATTCAAAAAAGTCGATGATGCTTACCGGGGAAATGTTTCCCTACAAAGGAAATACATTTATAGTTAGATGGAATGAGCGCAGTTTTGATGCAGACTCCTTTGTAAAATTTGATCTTGATAATAATGGCAAAGGATCCGGCATAAAAATGGAGGCTATTTCCCCGCTAACGGATTTCAGTTTTGATTTCCAGGACCTGGATTTTAAAAGAACAAAATAAAATGAATCGTTCTATTACTTTAAGATTATTCTTTGTGTTTTTTGTATCATCAATCACAGCTACACCCGAATTTTGTGTAGCTCAAAAAAGTAATTCTTCAGAAGATCTTTTCAAAAAAATTTCAGGCAAACGTTTTACATTTATTGCCGAACAGGCTATTCCATTAAAAGGGCCAATGAGAGTACTGGCTTCCCCATACGATGTAATCATTACTCCAGATAGCCTGGTCAGCTTTCTCCCCTATTTTGGTTTTAGCCAGCTGGCGCCATTAAACACCGACCAGGGAGGTATTATGTTCAGTTCTGTAAATTTTGAATACGGGTATAGTAAGCAAAAGAAAGATAAACTGGCAGTATTGATCCGGGTGATGGATCAACAAAATTCTTACCAGTTCAGTTTTACCATCAGCAATAACGGAAATACCAGTTTAAATATCAGCAGCAGTTACAAAGATCCAATTTTGTTTAGAGGCTATATTAAAAATTGAAAAATTTGCTTGCTTAGGTACTCTTCACACATCGGTTAAGCATCTAATGGCAAGTAATTAAAAAAACGAACTACAACTACTGGTACTGAATGTAAATCGGCTTAGGAGTAAATTTCAATAATTCCGCAGCTGTATACAGACCCTGTGTGTTTTTCTTCAGATCATTCTTGTAAAATAATTTGAAGCCTGTAAATTGAACGGGTTCTTTGTAGATATACCTGAGCCAGGTAGATTTTTTAAGGATCTTGCTCCCCCATCCATCCATATCTATTACAACCTGCACTTCCGGTGTTTTCTTAATTTTATCATAGCCGGTGATCATGCCTTGTGTAAAGCGATGTATCACCAATATCTTTGGGCCGAGGTTATTTTTTTTCACTAAGCCGGCAAGGTAGTCAATGGCAAAGTTAATATCATCCTCATTAAACGATCCTATTCTTGATCCAGGTACTTCGCCATTCTTTAAAGAGAATTCGGGATCAATGCCGAGATGTACATTGGGCTTTTTTAAATAAGTTTCCAGGTTGGGAATCTCTGCATTAACCGTGCTGTGAGCTACTTGTATATCAAGGAATACCTGCGCATCAATTTCTTTAGCCCAGCTCATAATGGTATCAATTTGCTTAAACGGCATTCTCAGCCTGTGTTTGCCATCTCTACCAGCAGATCCCTGGGCTGTAACGGCAATATAATGTAATGCCGGTATAACCGGCATTGAGCTGTCAGCAGCCTGCCAATAGGCAACTTCATCCTGTAATTTTTTCAGCATGGCATCTTTGGGCAGTTCTCCTAAAATTCCCATTTTTTTGGAGAACAGATTTCCATAAAATGCAACGATCCTATTGTATGGCAATAGTGCCCCTGGTAAAGGATAAGGCCCTTTTACCGGCCACTTTCCTTTGGTATCGTTATTGGCCAGCGCTATCATCCGTTTGTTGTAATCGGCAGTATCTATGCCTGTAAGCAAAACTGTTGTGTCTGCTTTTGGAAATTCTGTCTTAATGGATTGAGACGGCAAAGCATCAACTGATGCGGTAATTTCAATTTTCTTTACTGCGTCGGAATCGTTGCAGGAAAATTGAAATGACAAAAGTATGATCGCAGGGATAGAAATCATTTGTGCAGGCAATAGTGTTTTCATTTAAACGGTTTTGAAGTAAGTTATTTAAAAGTAGTTGTTTCAGATTGTATTACGTGTAGTACAAACCACTAAAACGAAAGCCGGATATTGCAATGCAAAGATTATAGGCATAGATGGCGGGATCACGTATTATTTTCGGAGTTAAATGTTGCCACAAAATAATAAGACATTGCCCAGGGTTTCACATAGACGACATTCCTGATCAAAAACTCTATCGGTAACTATCAATAACTCTTTGGCAAAAAATGGATAGAAAAATGAACTAAAAATTTATATGATTGCAGATTTTTTTGATAGCAGCATCCGTTAGAAATAATATTTCAAACTTATCAAACAACCATTTCAATTTTCATCTGCTGGTTATTAAATTTGATGTGGTCCCCCTGTTTCTTATGCAGCAATAGTTTAGCCAGCGGAGCATTGGGAGAAAGGAAGTAAATGGTAGTGCCATCAACAAGAAGTTTTCCTAACCCGGCTGCAATAAAAAACAAATTATCTCCGGCGCTTACCAATGCTCCGGGAGCAACTACCTCATACAACCTTTCGCAATTAACCGATTGCAATCGCGATAATTCTATCCTGTTTTCTTCCAGTTGTTTAGCGTACATATCTTTCTGAAGATGGCTCATGGCCCGGGAGGTTTCATATTTATCACCTGCACTGCTTTTTTCTTCTTCATTGGCTGCTTCCTGCGCAGACCTCATTAAAGCTTCGGCATTACTGATCCTTTGCTCGATAAGTGCCAGAGCGAATTTGTAGAGTGTGTATTTGTATTCGATATTTTTTAACGGCAAACTCAGGGGATGGTTTTTGGCGATATTAAGCTCTCAGAATTCAGTTAGGAGCTTTCGGAAGAATATTTAAATCAGTGTTTTGGTCATTCTGCCTATTACATTGCCATTAAAATAAAGTTGTACTGTGTATGTCCCTTTCTGAAACCTGTCGGAATTAAGGCTGAAGGATAATTTCTTATTTTCTCCTTTTGCATATTCAAATTTCATTTTACAGGAATAAATTCGTTTGCCATCTTTGGTATCAAATCTTCCGGTTTCCCAGGCTGAGGTTTGAAGCACTTTATTATCTGGTTGCAAAACCACTACATAGATCTCTGTATTATTAAATGTAGTGGAATTGTTTTTAACTGTAAAGCTTCCAACAAATTTATCAGTTTGTATTGCCTGGTAAGTTTCCAGTTCCCTGTCATTGTCTACCATTAATGCCGTTAGCCGCATATCAGCGGTTGTAAAATTTGCCGCTGGAAAAGCTCGTTCAACCGGCTCCCTGTTTTCAAAAACAATGGGTCTGGCAGATTGCACCTGTTGTTGGATAGCGTCTTTCGGCGCATTGGTCAATTGCTGCAATACAGCATATAGCCTCTTGTTTTCCGTTTCTACATCAATATTTTTATTGCGAAGCTGCTCTACCTTTTTTTGTAATTCATTGATCTTTGTTTTTGCCAGATCGAGGTCTTCTTTTTTTGCAGGATTTTTTAAGATAATGGCGATCTCATTCCTGAGTTTATAAAATTCACTCAGCTTTATGTCAAGGTCAGTTTTTAAAGAATCGGCATTTGTCCAGGTAGAATCTAAAGTACCAAGATTAGAAATGGTGGCTGTATAAATTTTCTGCAGCGAGTCACGAGTGGCATTGGTGGCAACAGTAGAATCTTTTACAATAAAAACAGTTCCCTGTTTATCTTTTGTAAAATTATTGAAATTGTAACCCCATGTCCACAATAAGGCGCAAGATACCAGTATCAGTAAAACAGAAACAACCAGTAACAGAATTGATTTAGAGTCTTTCATTAATTTGGGAATATGTCTTGCTTATCTATGAGTGACCTGTGTTATTTATTAACACTCTGGTTCACATAAGCACTGATCCATCCTACCTGTCCATTCTTTACCAGGAAAAATTGTTTTTTCTCATAAACCCCTTCAAACTGGCGCATGATTTTCAGTAATAATCCAGTACCAGCCATTAGCGAACGTTGGTCGAAAACCTTATTTACTCTTTTTACTTCTTTTCCAATGGCGGCTTTATCAAGCGTAGGATCTATAACCGATTTAACAATGGCGGAATCTGATAATGATTTGTAGTTGTTATATAATTTTTCACTGAATTTTAAAACTTCATCATAAGTAACCAGTACAACCGGGTTGTCTATCATTTCCGGCAGCATTAATGTTGCAACCGACCAGGCGATACCTCCGCTGAAAGCTATATTGTCGCTCATATTGTAAGCACCACTCAAATTCACTTCATATACAATCTGGTCGTTTGCATCTCCGGATAAAACCCGGTACATTTGTTTATAATAATTAGTGATCGTCTTGTCTTCTTCCAGCCTGGAATCCGTAGCATTGGCAACACTTTTGGTTCCCCACGACAATTGAAATAATTTGATGTTTTTAGAGTTCCCATGAGGAAAATAACCGCCTTTGGTGTTGCCACTTCCGATATCTATCAGGAAGGTAGAATACCTGCGTGATTCCGGAACGATACCCAGGTGAGAAAGCCTTGCTTCTTCTGCTACATCTACTACTGCAAGAACACGTGCAGGGTCATTTATTTTTATTTTAAATGAATCAGCTAAGCTGCTGATCCAATTCATTTTACTTTCTTTTTCTGCCAAAGTTTTAACGCCGCTGCTTACTACAGTAAATATTCTGTCTGACGGAATACTGAAATCATTCAATGCAGTATTATACAAGCCGGATAAACCTTCCAGGGTAGCATGAAAAGTTGGTTGTGTAAAAGAAATGAAATCAGTGTTTACCGAAGTATCTTTCAGGATATTAAAATTGCCATTTTTTTGTGGGTTTTTACCAATTTCCAGCAAACTCATTTTAACGCCTTTAGAACCTACCTCAATACCTGCATACACAGTTGAGTTGCTATACTTAAGTTTAAAACTATTTTGTGCATTAGCAATGTTGGTTAATGAGAGCAAACCGAGGAAACTTACGAAATTTCGAATTAGGCGTAGCGTTAACATCATATAGGTTGTTTGGTATTTAAAATTACTAAAATATCTACAGGCGTTTAGTGGTATAAAGCTATTGTGGGGAAAATGTGATTAAAGGGTACAAAGTTACCTTTCGTAATTATCGTTCAATGATTATAAAAGCAAAGCAGCTGGTTAAGGATAGATATTTGGAACGCCGTTATATTGCGGCTGAAAGTATTAAATAAAAAGTTGTTTTTATTACACTAATTCTACTTTTTCCATGATGTCACCTCCCCTGATGTCATCTATTACATCTAAACCGTCAATTATCTTTCCGAAGCAGGTATGAACTCCATCCAGGTGTTGAGTTCCCTGGCGGTTATGGCAGATAAAAAATTGCGACCCACCTGTATTTGGTCCGCGGTGTGCCATCGAAAGTACGCCCCTGTCGTGGAACTGCTTCGCAGCTTTGGTTTCGCACGGAATAGTATATCCCGGGCCACCCGATCCGGTTCCCGTGGGGCATCCTCCCTGTATCATAAAATTTGGAATCACCCTGTGAAAACTTAGCCCGTTGTAAAATCCCTGGTTTACCAGTTTTTTAAAATTTTCCACGGCAATTGGCGTGGCATCGTCGTATAATTCAAATGTGAGTATTCCTTTGGCGGTATGGATCTTTCCTTTTGTAAGTGCTTTTTCGCTCATGATTGGTTGGTATTTAAAAATAAGTCGCAAAAATAGGAAAATATCAATTAAGGAAGGTATTCAACACAGCTTGTTTGTTTGTTAAACAAAACAGGTAACAAAATATCTCGGAGTAAGAAGGTTGAAAAATACTAATAGAGAAAAGTAACGGTAAATGGTAAGTGCAGGTTAATACTGCGAAATTAGATTTTGGAAATGGCCGATCAATTTGTTTTCGTCATAACAAATCGGGAATTTTAATTTGTAACATGGTTGTTGAAGAAAAAAGTCCTGTGTTGATCATTCAGGTTTCCATCATTTTACATAAAACCTAATGCCATTTATATACTCTAACGCCCTGCCCGTTTTTCTGGCACCCCGAAATTCTATTCTATCATAAGAAGAGTAATAAGTATAAGACATGTTGCCAACGCTTTTAATCATGCCCGCAAAGGCTTTATCGTCGAAACTAGAATAATAAGTAAGGCTGCTTAGGCCTACCTGCCTCAATTTTCCCCGAAAGGCCTCATTATCAAAAGATGAATAGTAGGCGAATTCTACCGCTCCAATCTTTTTAAGTTTACCTTTAAATGCCTTGTCTTCAAAAGCCATATAGAAACTCAACAAACTGGCTCCGATGCTTTTGATCTTGCCTTTCAATGCTTCGTCGTCGAATGAAGCAAAATATGTTATGTGAGTTTTGCCAATGTATTTCACTTTTCCACGAAATGCTTCATTGTCGTTCGCTGTATAATATTCTATCCTTCCCGCATATGGATCCAGTTTGTCAGTATAGTCTCCAAAGTTTTCGGTACGAATATTATAAGGCTCCAAGCCAAATTTTATTATGTTTCCCCCGTCTGATAAATGAATAATTACATTGTCATCAACCGTTAAGGAAATCATTTCCAGTTCGCCACTTCTTGCCAAAGTTACTTTAGAAATTTGCTGGGCAATTCCCGTAAAAGCCAACAGCGATACAATTATCAAAAGCGATATTTTTTTCATGTTGGCAAAATTAATATTTAGAATTTTGATGGTAAAACCCGTTTAATACAGCAACTGCCTGTGCCGTAAGTTATAAAAAATTGCTGATATCCTAAAAAGCAAAATGGTTACATAACGTTTCCGGCTGTTTTGTTAGTTAGTTTCTAACCTTTTTTTCGTCTTCTTCCTTAGCGTAAAATTGTTTGCCGGATTATTGCAATAGTCTAGTACAGATTTAACAGCACTGGTTTCAATCAGCCTGCTGTTCATGCCCAGCGCTTTGTTTTCAAGGCAAAATTTAACCATAGAAGGGATAAAAAGTTGCATTAAGTCTCGGTCTTCCATCATTTCCCTGATAATGCCCTGGAGCGAAAAGTCGTATTCCCTGTTTCCTGCCGTCCATTTAATTAAGAATGTGAAAGCATTTTCTCTTTCCGGGTCTTTTTGCTTAAAAGGGGTTGTTAATAGGAAATTCGCTGCAAGACTGGCAAATGGTTCTGCCGACTTAAAATCGGAAGCTTTATCCAGCCTTATTTCCTGGTAAGGATAATTAGTTTGGGCGTTACTAATAAGTGAGATAAGTAAAAAGGAAATAGATAAAATATGCCTCATCGTAAAATTATACTGTTTGTTTTACAGCTACACTACGAAATTAAGCGATTTTGGCGGTACAGTGATTTGGGACATGAAAAGTAAGCATTGTTGGCTAACGCTTAACGCATGAATATTATCAACTGCGCTTCAGATATCATTATTGTTTTATGAGGATTACAGCATTCATTTAATCCTGGCTCAAACCTTTACAAGGCCCAATGTAGAAAATGATATAATAGTTTTCTAACTGATGCGGTTTATCTAAACAAACCAGCGACTGACCATTATTAACAACTATGCTTCCGAATTTTTCCGGTGAATTGTCGAAGTATGTAAGGTAAAAAGTATCTTTTGCAGTCCTGTAAATACCATGATACCTTTCCAGGTAGCCAGATTCACCTGTCCATTTGATTTCAAAACTTTTGTCGGCCCTGAAGCGAATCGTAGCATTACTGTTTCCCCCTTCATAACAGCCGCGAACGGTCACTTTACTTTCCAGTTGCTCAGAGTCGAGTTTGAATGGACTAAATGTATATAAAATTGCGAAAAGTAAAATAATTGCAGGAACGTAAAATATAAACTTCAGCTTGATCCTTCCTTTTGATTTTTTTCTTCTCTGGATGATCTTTAATATCTGGATGCCAAAGAGAATAAGAAGCAATATGAATATAGCAATGATAATTACGTTAACGGGCAACCCCTGCAATAAATTTTCAAGGTGATACTGAAATATATTAAGCAACAGGTAAATTACACTGAAAATGATAGCAAGAAAAAGTTCTTTTCGAAGTTTAGGGTGCTTCATAAATTATATTCATCGTTCAATAACAAGCGGTTACCGGTGTTTAAGTTATAGCAAAATCGGTGCGAAAGTATATAAAAAAACTAAATTGCAAAACAATGTCGTTTTTTTGGAAGAACCTTGATCTTAAAATTTGATATGCCTGCAGGCTATGCCGCATTTACATTGCGCAATAATGATGTTATTTAACCGCATCATTTCTTTGCCCTTGCATATTTCTATTCTAATTGAGTAAACTAATCTGTAATCCTTCCTTACTATCTTATATAACGGCTAAAACGGATTTTTATTTGCCACGCTGGACACAATAATTATTAAATAAAATGGACCATAGGTTTCCACTATCTCTCAAAGAAACGCCCGTGATGAGCAGTATTGCTTTCGTTATCCTGGGCTTGCGTATAAACTGAGTTGTCAAAGTCACTAAGGAAATTTTTCAGTTTTTCATTTTCTTCTTCATTTGAGAATGAAGCAAGGTCTGTGCTGTTGGTGCTAAATTTTACCGGCTCAACCTGTACATTAAAACTACCGGCATTATTTACAATCCTGATCTTATTCTGCACCATAATTTCCAGTTCGCCGTTTTGTTTGTCTTTAACATCAAAAGTTTTTACTTCATGAGAATATTTTCTCCTGTATTTCCATTCAATCAGGCTTTGGCGCATCAATGATAAAGGATATTTTTCCATATCTGTATTGCAGCAAACTTGTGTCCAACTTAAAAACCGGATATTATGTCAGGATGTAGTGCTTTGGGAGTAAAGAAGTATAGATTAAATGATTTGGTAGATATTGCTTTTGTTAAGTGACTAATTACCCGGATTAGATAAAATTGGTCCTTACATTCTATCTTTGAGTTAAAAAACATGTTTAACCTGAAAATTATAATCGCAAGTACAAGGCCGGGAAGAAAAGGCCCTGCAGTTGCAGAATGGGTGTATGGCTTATCTGTAAACAGGGCATTATTCAATGTTGAATTGCTTGACCTGGCTACCATTAACCTGCCTTTTTTGGACGAGCCACAGCATCCCCGTTTAAAACAATACGCTCACGACCACACTAAAAAATGGAGTAAAACTATTGAGGAGGCAGATGCATTTATATTTGTAACGCCGGAATATAATTTCGGTTATCCTGCAACGTTAAAAAACGCGCTCGATTTTCTTTATCTGGAATGGAATTATAAACCTGTTGGGTTTGTAAGCTATGGAGGAATTGCCGCCGGTACCAGGTCCGTTCAACAACTTAAACAGGTAGTTACAGCTCAGAAGATGATGCCATTGGCTGAAGCAGTAAACATTCCGTTTTTTACGAAGCACATAGATGACGCTGGTATTTTTAAAGGAGATGAAATCCTAAACAAGTCTGCGGAAACAATGCTGGATGAACTATTGAAATGGACCGCCGGTATGAAAACAATGAGATAATTAAAAATAAAAAAATAGTGGATCAAAAAAATAAAAGCGCCGGGTGGCGCTTTTATAAAATAAACTAATATAGAGTGACCTTAATTTTCAAATAAAGGTTTAACGTCAGCTTCCATAGCCATTCTTGCAGGCTTAGGCGCTTATTCAATGATCAGCTGCATGCTGGTCTTTTTTCCATTTTCCCCGGTAACTGCTAACTGATAAATACCAGTGCTGATCTTTCCGTTAAGATCAATTGATCTTGTAATTGTCTCGCTGTTAACAGAAACCTGTCCCTTGTATAAAACCTGCCCTGCCGTATTGGTTAATTGAATACCATAATTACCTTCAGCTTGTTGCATAAAACGAATATTCATAATTTTTCCTGCAACCGGATTAGGATAAACACTGATAGATGATCTTACCACAATCGCTTCAACTTTAGCAATGTCACTATACAACGTTCTTCCGTTGTTATTGAGCGCTTTTATTCGATAGTAAACCAAGCCTGGTGCGTCTTTCTGGTCTATCGCATTGTAGTTGATATTAGCTCCATTATTCTCTTTTGGCAGAACGTTCTTAACAGCAGAAAAATTAATGCCATCATTGCTACATTCTGCTACATAATGATCAATATTACTTTCATTTTCTACTTTCCAGTTTAATTGTATGGCATTATCACTGGTACGGTTAGCTGCAATACCTGCAAATTTCATTGGGCTGGCTGCCAGTAGTTTCACGAATATGATCCTAAACCTGTTGGCAGCATAAGAACCTGATATATTAGCAATGCTGAAATCTACTGTTGTAGTATCCGTTAAGCTAATGGGCTTTTTTGTATTGAGGTAGGTATCTTCCAGGTAGGCTTCAATCCCGTTCAATACCATATTTTCTGCAATAAACTGAAACCGGTATTCCTGAGCACGCACTCCAGCCAGGTTTAAATAGATCGTATCGTTAGATTCAATTTTTTTCCGCCTGTCTACTACCAGGATGTCGCTACCATTTTTTATTGATAAATTTAAACCGAAATTTGATGTTTTTTTTGCGTCTTCTCCATCAACTGCAGTTGAGAACTGATCGTTAAAGTCATTGTATACAGCATCTAATAAAACGGTGCTTGCATTGGCATTAAGGGCATAAATATTTGTTTTTAAACCTTGCGATTGTACATAAACGTTAGAAGTACGGCTTACAAGCTTACTGCTGCTAACCTTTACATTTTCTTTCAGGGCAACGGTTCCGCTTGCGCTGGTAGAATACACCATAAATGCCTGTCCGTTTTCTATGTAAGGATCAACAGGGCCAGATGATGGATAACTGCCACCACCCGGAATTGCCTTCCATACTCCGGCGATCTTGGTGATTGTTTGATATCCACCTATGCCTGCTGCACCTGCTTTTGGATCGAATACGTAAAATTGCTCGCTGATACCTGTACTGTTTAAAAAGATCTTTGTAAAATCAATTGCGGAAGCATATTGATTATTTACCGCTACAAACTGGTTAGCTGTAGTTAACGACTTGTTGATGTCACCTTTGTATATTTCACCTGATGTACGTAAAACCGTGGCTGTTGGGGCTTGCATGTATCCGTTTACAGTTCTGTCGCCACGGATAAAAGTCATATAACCACCTTTGCTATTATCAAACGGTGCAAGTGTTGAACCAACTCCCGCCCATGTGCCGGTTGCAGGTACATATGTTTTTAATGAAGTTGTACTGGTATAAAGGTCGAAACCGTTTGGAAAAGCATTACTGGTAAGTTGAATACCTTTACCAACGAGTGATGTGTTATTAGCTGGCTGGCCTTCCTGCCATGCAGCCTGGATGTTTTCAGTACCATTAGTTGGAACAGCCAGAAACCTCCATCCTTTTACTGCTGAAATATACCTTTCTACAATAAATTTCCCTTTGGTTGATCCTGATCCGTTATATATAATTGTAACTGAAGACGGCGTTGTAATTTCGGTTACACTGGCAGTTAAAGTGGCATCTGATTTCAATGTAACGGATTTTGTTGAAGGAATGCTAAATGAAATATTATTATTTAAATCCAGCTTATTTTTTATGTTGATGTTGTCGGTAATAACTTTTGCTGCAGTTCCTGAACCACTGCCATTTGTAAGGGCAAGGTTACCATATAACGGTAAGGCATAAATAGTTTGTGTGGTAGCATTGCCGGCATTGTATTCCACCGTGGTATTTACGCCTGTTGTTACTGTGCTGAAATTGGATGGAAAGTTACTTCCAGATTGCCCTCCCGTTGTACCTGTAACTTGTAAAGTAGCAGTTCCATCAAGTGTTAAGCTGCCTCCCAATGCGGTACGGTTTAAAGTTCTGGTGCCCAAATTTAAAATAGCATTGTTTTTTACGAGTAGATTAGCTGAACTGGCATTTGAAGTTAAGCTGCCATTTGATGAACCGGTTACAGTAACAACCGGAGAATTCACATCACCAATATTTACATTCGAAAAATATACACTTGAATTTGAAACATTCAGCGTTTGAGCCGCTACAGCATCAAAGTTATAACTCTGTGCATTGTACAAAGGATCTATGAATCCCAGGCTGCCAAACGTTAGGTTGTTTCTAAAATAGAACTTTCCCGTTGATGTTCCCATATTGGTAGTGCTTAAAAATACTCCAGAAATTCCTGAAGTGCCTAAAACCACTGCACCGTTAAAATTTACGATACCCGAATTATTAACGTCAAAATAAACCTGGCTGGCGCCGGTACTATTTGCAGTTGTAGTTCCATTAATTGTAATAAGTCCACTGCACTTTATCGATGGGTAAGTGAAACTCGATGAACCGGTGCTAACAGCAAATGCACCGGAAGATACCAAAGCGGCGCCATTACTAACGCTAATGTTTAACTCCGGAAATCCAAAAAAGCCACCCGAACCTGTTGCAAAAACCGCAACAGAACCACAGGTAACCGTTCCCGCAGTTACATTAAAAGCAATTTCATGATCTGCATTTCCAGAAGTACTGTTTGTAATAGAAAGCACATTAGTGATACTTAAATTTTTGCTGATATTTATAATTACCCTTTTTTCCGCAAACCCATTTCCATTGAAATTTACAGTAAGCGATTTGAAAGTCAATATAGCAGACTGGCTTAAAGTGAAAGTATTAAAAGAACCATTTGATCCTAAAGAGCTGCTAAAAACCATTACATAATCATCTGTAGGCAATAAGGCGGTACCACCATTCCAGTTGGCCGCCGCGGATATATCAGTTTTTGAAGACGCGCCACCAGCTCCCCAGCCTATCCAGGTTCGTGTTAGTGCGTTAGAGTTAAAAGTAACGAAACAGCAAAATACAGATAGTAAAATTGCTGATCTGGAAGTCTTAAATTTTCTTTTGTTGGTAAGAGGTAAAAATGAATTCATAACCTTAGGGTTTATGGCATACGCCTGTAAATAATAATTAATAATTATTGCAGGATAATTCTTGTGAGCCTTTATCTAGGATGGAAGGAGACGAATTCCCTTTTATAACAAGTTAGGGCTTGCTAAAAAGAAGCGTTTCTTAAGAAATGGAAGAATGCAGAGCTGGTTAAAATTTCAAGGGATGGGCGGATCTTGCGGTATATTGCAAATAAGAGGGTAAACTTTCCAGGTGTAAAGATAGAAGCAGTTATCACAAATTCAAATATTTCCACGTTTTTTTTTACAGTATTTTACTAACTGAACACAATAAACGAAGTAAGAAACCAGGCGCGATGATAAATATAAAATTATATAAACCAGTCTTTTAGGATAGTAATAGTTCTCTATTTTATTTTTTAAAAACCAGAATTTTTTTTATCGTAAATCCTCTTATTTCTACAAAATTCAGGAGATTATTGCGAAATTCTGCATCCTAATGTTTAAAAAAAGTTGCCTAATTACCGAAAATCTTAGCAAATTACTTCTCACGAAGTGCTTTCAGGTTGTTTAACCCGGTTTGAAGATCATTACCAACCATCTTCTCCATTCCCAGTATCCGCATGAGGTTAAAAGGGTATGGCATATGCCCACTAAAAGCCCATTTTACTTTTGTTTGGGTTTCAGAAATGGCTTCTGTTATCATATAAGATTGCGCTACGGATTCCCAGGGCTTTTTAAAACGGATCTCGAAGTCGATCCTTTCTCCATCCTTTATCTTTTTTATCTCTTGCTCCCCTTTGCCAACATCTTTATTCCCTTCCCATGAAGATATAAAACCAACTGTGGCATCAGTTCCAGTGAATTCCTTCTTCATATTAGGATCCATACTGGCCCATTTACTATATTCATTCTGGTTTTTAAGGTATTTGATATAATCATACACTTCCGATTTAGGTTTGTTTATCACGATTTGTCGCTCAATTGTATAATCTCTATCTACAAACAAGGCGACAACTAATAAAGCAAGTATGATGATGCCAATGATCACCAGTATTTTCTTGAATATTTTCATCTTATTTCGATTTTGTAGAAAGAAAGATAACGTTTTTTAGAAATATATTAAACGATTAATTTGTTGCCGGGAATGTAATGATAAAATACTGGTAGCCTGGGAACTTTCTCCAGTTTAAAAACGGCATTATTGAGCATTGGTTGCCACAGTATCTATTTTAAAGCTGCTTAAAAATGTAACAGCTTTGTTTCCGCTGCGGTATAAAAAGAATACAACAAGGAAAATAACTGCAGGTTTTTCGGGTAATCGCTAAACGGAATCAAGCGCTTTCATCATCACCCAATTGTCGTAAGTATTAACCTCCATTTTAAAGGGCGCATTTCCTATCTTCTGGTAACCACTACGCAGGTAAAAATTAATGGCCCTGTCGTTCGACGACAAAACCCAAAGCCAGACTTCGGGTATTCCACGTAATGCCATAGTCTTTTCGGTTTCCTGTAATAGCTTTTGTCCGATACCATTACCACAAAACCATTCTAAAATGTATAGTTTGCTAAGCTCAGGGGCTGTGATATTGCCTACAGGAGATATTTTACCGAAAGCAATTTCTGCTACGCCAACAAGGTTACCATTATACTCAGCTACTATAATTGAATCAGGATTTTCTTTGATGGCCGATTCAATCCGGGATACCGAAAATTGCCTGCTTATAAAATTTGCGAATTCATCAGACACTCCTTCTACCCCATAAGTTTGAATATATACCTGTTGATATAAGATGGATAGTTTCAATACATCCGAAACGCCTGCAGCTCTGTAAACAATCTTTTTTTCCATAAATGATTAGTGCGGCTATTGATGGCTGTTATGGCTTTATCCTGTCTTTTTGTACAGGTGAATAATCTGTTTGCTTTTTACCATTTACTAAAAGTTCATCAAAATAGCATTTTATACCAGTTGCGGTAACCATATTGCTGGTATGTTGAATATGAAAATGCAGGTGTGCTTCTGATGAATTACCAGAATTGCCGCATAATCCCAACAACTGCCCTTTCTTCACTTTTTCCCCTTCTTTTACTACAATCGAATGTTGTTTAAAATGAGCAAACAAAATATACTCATCTTTCGCAATTCTCAGTATTACGGTATTTCCTGGCACATAAACCGGGTTTAATTCACCTGGAACATTGTCCTGTACACCATCTACCACCAATACTACTTCGGCATCTGTTGGTGATGTAAGTTGTTTTCCAAAGGCGTAATAATCATCATTAGATTTCCCATCGGTTTTATATGATTTCCCATTGGCATCCTGTATCACCATATCGAATGCGTTTTTTTGAGCTTCGCTTTCTATATGGTAATTCTGTTCTTTGGTATCGCCACCCCAAATCACTGTCCATTCTTCTTTAAACGGAAGAGATAGTTTTACAGAGTTTCGGGCAGGTACGGTTATGGTTTCATCTTTAAAAGGTTTTACAAATAATCCATTGATCAGTGATTGATCAGTTGTTGAAATTTCGAGGGAAAATAAAGCATGCTCAAAATTTGTTTTATAACACGCATAGGTTTTCCGGTATTTAATAAAAGATCTTTTGTTAATTGCCCCAGCCTGGCTATACAAGCCTGAAAAAAATGCAATTGTTTTTTCTAATGGCAATGATTGCTGCATCTCTGCAGAGAAAAGTGCAAAAATGCTATCGTACTGTTGCAGGTTATAAAATTTTTCTATGCTGGTTACTACTTGCCTGCTGTTGTTGCTTTCGTTTTGCGCCTGGCAATACCCGCTTATCATTAAGAAAAAAAGAAAAATTATCTTCTTCATATACTTATCATGTTTTGATACAGTTTAATTAAATAATTACCATGTCTATAACAATATCCGATTTTATATTCTATAAAACATATGAGTGCTATAAAAAATGATCTGCATTAAAGTTAGCCTGTATTAAGTATTTGAAGGCTATCTTAATTTAACCCGTGGTCTATAATACTGTTACAGTCTCAGTACACCCTTACAATCTTTGATTTAATTGTTGAAGGGTATTTGAAAGATGCTTCCACCCTTGGTTTCACCGGTAAATTGCACAACGCATTACATTTTATCAGTTGGTAATGATAAAAATAGTGTTTTGTTTTGAGTTGCGTTAATAGCAGACGAATAAGGTTTCCAAAAAAGCAACATCCCCCAAAAAACATAACAGAAAATTTGCTTTAATCTATTTAAATACCTTAATATTACTTTTTACCAAACCTAAACTGCCACTATGAACGTCCGTATCATGTTCAGTATTTCTATGTTAATACTGTGTTCTCCGCTATTCGCACAGGTAAAGTCGCCCTGTAAATTTGGAAAAGTAAATGCAGACGATTTTAAAGCTACCGTGTATTCCGTAGACAGCAGTGCGAATGCTGTTGTTTTAGCTGATATCGGTTCTACTGAAATAGTTGGCAATGATAAAGGCTGGTTTTCTCTTGAGTTTAAAAGATATCGCAGGGTTCATATCCTAAATAAAAACGGCTATGATATTGCACAGGTGGAGATTGGTATTTATACAGATGGGGAAGCTGAAGAAAAGTTAACCAGTTTGAAGGCGGTTACCTATAACCTGGAATCAGGAAAAGTAGCAGAAACAAAGCTCGATAGTAAATCGGGTGTGTTTAAAGATAAGATCAATAAAAATTTACTGATAAAAAAGTTCACTTTCCCAAACATCAAGGAAGGTTCAATTATCGAGTACGAATATGTACTAAGATCAGATTTTACTTTCAATCTTCAACCATGGGCATTCCAGGGAAGTTACCCCTGCCTTTGGAGTGAGTATAATGTTGGGATGCCGCAATTCTTTTACTATGTAACTATGGCACAGGGCTACCATCCATTTTTTATTAAAGATCAGAAAGACCGTTCCCAGAGTTACCTGGTTTCGGAAACTGGAGGAACGCAGGCAACGCAACGCACTTCTATTACAACCGGCGTTACAGATTACCGTTGGGTAATGAAAGATGTACCAGCCATAAAGGAAGAGAATTTCACTTCCACCATCAATAACCACGTAGCCAGGATAGATTTTCAACTCTCACAGTACCGAGACCCTTTAAATTTTAAAGTGATCATGGGATCCTGGAACCAGGCCTGCTCAGAATTGCTGAAGAATGAAGATTTTGGATATACTTTAAAACGCGATAACTACTGGCTGGGCGACGTAACACATGAAGCCCTGATTAATGCAAAAACTGACCTTGAAAAAGCTAAGAATATTTTTATTTACGTACGAGATCATTTAACCTGTACAAATTATAACAGGAAATATCTTGAACGGCCTTTAAAGGCAGTATTGAAGGCAAGGAATGGCAATGAAGCTGAGATCAATCTATTGTTAACAGCAATGCTGGCAAAGGCAGGCCTTGAAGCTGACCCTGTTATTTTAAGTACACGCTCTCACGGTTTTGTATATGCGCTATATCCATTGCTGGACAAATGTAATTATGTGATCAGCAGGCTTACGGTTGCCGGAAAATATTATTACCTGGATGCCAGCCGGCCCGGTCTGGGATTTGCTAAACTTCCATCGGATACTTACAATGGCCATGCACGTGTTGTGAATGAAGAGGCCACGCCTATTGAACTGTCTGCAGATTCATTGCTGGAAAGTAAACTCAGCTCAGTTATCATAATTAACGATGAGCAGGGTAATTTTGCAGGCAACATGCAGCAAACCCCAGGATATTATGAGTCCTACAAATTAAGAAACAATATAAATGACCAGGGAAAAGATCAGTATATAAATAGAATAAAAAAGGGTTTTACTACAGAAATAGATATTAACAACGCTACGATTGATTCATTGCGTAATTATGAAGACCCCGTTTTTATCAAGTATGATTTTGTTTTGAAAGGTGAAAAGGATGACATCCTTTATTTTAATCCCATGTTCACTGAAGGTATGAAAGAGAACCCCTTTAAATCTGAAGAACGTTTCTATCCCGTGGAGATGCCTTTTACAATAGATGAAACTTACCTGATAAGGATGGATGTACCAACGGGATACGTAACGGACGAGTTGCCTAAGCCAATTAAAGTGAGATTGAATGATAATGACGATGGCTTTTTTGAATACGTGCTTGCAGAATCTAACGGAACCATTTCTCTTCGCTCCAGGATAAAATTAAAAAGAGCCATTTTTTATCCGGATGAATATGAAACGCTCCGGGAATTTTTTAACCTTGTTGTTAAAAAGCATAGCGAGCAGATCGTATTTAAAAAGAAAAAATAATCCTTATGAAACGTACAGTTTTTTCAATCTGCCTGTTGGTTGGCTATTTTACCGCAGTAGCGGGGGATGGCGAGTATGCAGTTAACAGGATCAATTCCTCGCTGTTAAAAAATGCCAATGCCGTAGTAAGGATAGATGAAACCAGGTTCAGGATAAAAAATCCTTCCGAAACAGTTTTAACCAATCACTTTGCTATCACCATTCTTAATGAAAAGGGAGATAACTGGGCGATCTTTTCAGAATATTATAATAAGCATCGCAGAATAGAATCAATAGAAGGATATCTATATGATGCTAATGGAAAACAGATAAAAAAGATCAAGAAAAAGGATACGGAGGATCTTAGTGGTGTGGATGAAGGAACATTAATGGATGATAGCAGAATTAAAAAGCACAACTTCTATTATAAGGTATATCCATATACAATAGAATATACTGTGGAGATTAACAATGAAAGCTCTCTGTTTTTTCCGATGTGGGCTGCACAACCCGGAGAAAACATATCGGTGGAAAAAACTTCAATGGAAATGGTTTATCCGCTCGAATATAAACTTAGATACAAAACATTCAATTATAAGGATGAAGCGTTGATTTCTACTGTAAAGAATGAGCATATCCAAAAATGGGAAGCCAGTGATTTACCGGCTATCGTTAGGGAGAGCTATTCTCCGAGATGGCATGATATCACAACTGTTGTGATCTTTGGCCCATCGCAATTTCAAATTGATAACTATGAGGGAAATATGGTTAACTGGCAGGATTTCGGCAAGTTTATATTTTCGTTAAAGGAAGGGAAAGACCAGTTACCGGATGATGTAAAAAAAGCTGTACACTCCATTGCAGATGGTTTAACCAGCAACAAATTGAAAATTGAAGCGTTGTACAAATACCTGCAGGATAATACGCGTTACATCAGTATTCAGCTTGGCATTGGAGGCTGGCAGCCTTTTGATGCACGGGAAGTGGCTTCAAAAAGATATGGCGATTGCAAAGCCCTAACTAATTATATGTATAGCCTTCTTAAGGAAGCAGGCATCCCCTCCTATTACACGCTGATCCGTGCCGGAAGAAATGAAAGGTATATAACAGAAGACTTTCCTTCACAGCAATTTAATCATGTTATATTATGTGCCCCGTTGCAAAAAGACACCATCTGGCTTGAGTGCACCAACCAAACGGTGCAAGCCGGTTATCTGGGTGCGTTTACAGCTAACCGTACTGCACTGCTTGTTGATGAATCGGGAGGAAAACTGGTAAGAACGCCTGTGTATAAAATGAATGATAATGTCCAGTCCAGATCAATTAAGGGAAAGCTGGAAGATGATGCAACTTTGCATATCAGCAGTTTTACAAAGTACACAGGTTTACAACAGGATGATCTGCATCATATGATCAATGATCTGTCTGCAACAAAAGTAAAAGAGATCCTGCATGAACAGCTCGACTTTGCCACTTACAATATCAACAGCTTTAATTATGAGCAGGAAAAAGGGCATGTTCCCGTTATAAACGAAACGCTGGATATATCAGCCAGTAACTATGCCACTATTACGGGTAAACGATTATTTATAATACCAAATACGATGACGAGGTGGAGCCGGAAATTAAGCAGTGATTCTTCCCGGAAATACGATATTGAACTTGGTTATGAATACATTGATATTGATTCAGTGGAAATTGACCTGCCAGCCGGATATGAATCAGAAGCACTTCCGCAGCCCGTGCAGATAGTTAATAAATTTGGAAAATATTCCTGCTCCGTTAAAATTACCGCTGATAAAATGTTCTATTACCGCAAAATGGAACATTATAGCGGGCATTTCCCGGCATCCGATTATAATGAACTGGTAAAGTTTTATGAGGCTATTTATAAAGCTGATAGAAGCAAAGTTGTTTTAGTTAAAAATTAATTGGGTATAATTGCAATAGGCACAATAAACTCCCAGCGTCCTTTTGCGCCCGGGTTTAAACGATCGGTATCTAAAAGGTGCGAATACCTCAAACCAAAACTAACCGGTAACGCATTCCATACTTTTGTATCAAAGAAGAGTTCTGCACCTGTGCTCCTGTTAAGGGTTTCAGTTAATTCTGTATTTATCCTGGCATAAAAACCTGTATGATCATAAAACAAATTGGCTCTTACCCGTTGAAAATAAACAATGTTGCCAATTCCTATTTCAGGGTACAATACGGGCAATTGATAGTTGATCGCTATCTTATACATCCGCCGCGTGCTTAATGCTTCATATCCCCTGGAATAAGGAAAAATATTACTGAAAAGATCGGCAAGGCTATCTCGTTTCTGGTATGCGCCCTGCAACACAATACTGTGATTTGTAAAGAAGCCCGGTAAATACAAACTTGCAGTACCAACCAGTTTCCGGCTTTCCCTGTATGAAAATGCATGCCTGTAGTTTGCTGAGATACTTTGAGCCCAGCGGGGATTTACCTGTTGCCTTGCTTTCCTGTTTACGTTACTGAATGAAATTCCTGCGTTCATGTAATGGAGCGCCTCATTTTTAAAGATGTTTTTTCCAATGCCGGTATAATATAACTGTTCAACATTATAGCCAGCAACTATCCGGAAAAATTTATTGGTTCTGCCACCTGTATAACTTAACGGAATAGCAATGCCGGCATTCACTTTGGCAGAATTGAAGTTTATTTTTTCTCCGTTGCCCGTATAGCCGTTGCGGTTAAAATTACCTTCTGCTCCAATAGATAAAACAGGAAACCAGCCGGCGTAAATGCCTGTGAACCCTACACTGTGGCTTCTTTCATTGCGGTTATAGGTGTAAGTGGCAATATTGCTAAAACTACTTAAAACATCATCGCTATAAAAGTTATAACCAAATTCGGGATCAGATGCAAATGGCCTCCTGCTGTGAAAATTAAACAGCCTGAATTTGTTAGGATATCTTATTGAAGGCAGTTGTACTTCACTTAGCGAATCCAAAATTGAATTGGCTGTGCTTTGAAGGCCTTTTGCTGTATAAAGCGGAAGAGCGGTTTCAAAAACATTATTCATTTCAGGGAAGATTCTTTCTTTAGTTTCAATACCGATTAACCTGTGCCCTTTATTTGTAAATGCTGAGGCAAGCAAAGTTCCCTCTTCGTTCACCACCGGATAGTATAAAGAAGTTTTACTATTACTTATCAATGAAACTGTTTTACTTGTTAAGTCCAGTTTAAATATTTTATCCAAATTGCCATTCATGGCATTAAAATAAACAGCCGCATCTTTTACAAACGGGTAACCAACAACATTATAGGAAAAGGGAGTAAGGCTTACCGTTACACCGGATAAAAGGTCAACTGTTACCAGCGCCATTTTACCTTCCCGGTTTCTTACTGCGGAAACTGCCAGCGTATCATTTATGTAGGCAGACCGGGTGAAAAAATAGTTATCGGGATTTGGTAATGTTGAGATGATATTGCCTTGAATATTGAGCCTGAGCAAATTATTGCTTCCATTGTAACCAACATTTACCAGTAGTATTTCAGTAGCATTTTTATTAAGGCAGGGCGAAAAATAATTCGTTTTAAAACTCAGCTGTTGCTGCTTTTTGCTTTTAATATCTACCAGTTGTAAAACACTATAGTCCCTATTAGCCCAACGGGCATCGGATTGAAAAGACGCGTAAACGATCTTGCCGGAACTGTAATGATAGTATTCATCTAAACCACTGTTCCTGATCCGGATCTTTTTTTCCCTTCCATTCACCAAAAGATAAAACGAACTTACTACAGAATAAGATTTTTTCGTTACCAACATACTGTCTTTACTGATATACCTGGGAAATTGATAATCTACAACATCATTCTTTTTTATAGTAGTAATGTATTGAGGCTTATCACTTATATCATCTTTGTTACCTGCTACCTGGTTCTTAAAATAGGCAATTGCATCTTCCCGGAACTGCTTATAGCTTTTGCCGGAATATCTTTCTATTGCACGGTTAAAAGAATAAAAAAAACTTTTAAAGCTAACAGCGTCTGCCGCAACTTTTTTCCAGAAATCTTCCCCATACATTTCATTACCATAGGCTACAAGCAGGTAACCGGTACTGTAATGATCCGGAACAAGATCTTTATAGGAACCACTCCGTAATTTCATCCAAGAATATTTTTTATCGGCCAGCCACAATGAACGAAAATCATTATAAAAAAAAGGCATTCTTCCCCTTCCTTGTTTACTTACCAGCGTTTCCTGCCAAACCGCATCGCCTTCAAAAAAATAATCCGGGATAGTGATCCCGTTCGCGAGAAGCTGCCCTTCCTGCCCCAATATAAACGTAAATAATTTTGTTAGCCCGTTATTAAAATTGCTAAACTGCTGCATATGCCGGTTTTCGTGAATCGCAAGGTTATCTTCCCAGCGTAAACTGCCGTGCACAAAATTATCTTGTCCGGGTACCATATAAAATTCACTCATTAACGGAGCGAGCCTTACATAAGCATTGGCAACTGTTGTCTTGTTTTGAAGTATGATGTTCCACTTTCGCCATTTATTACCAATGGTATGCAAAGTATTTTTGTTCAATAATTCGATGGCATTGCTTATGCGGGTAGCCTGGCTGTCGCAACCTGCCGGAAAGATGACCCGGGAAGTATTGGTATTAACCTGCTTCCATTTTATTGATGAAGGATTGCCTCCAAAATTTTGTGCTTTTAAAAAAACAGGGATTTGCAAGAACAGGAACAGAAAGTGAAATTTAAACGAGTTGAACATACATTTAAAGTTATGAAAATCAACTTTCATTTGGAAGTTACCGCTATTAATAAATTTTGCGAGTATCCAAAATAAAAGGGGACCGCAATTGCGATCCCCCGGGCAGCAGCAGGTATTGGTAACTATTTATCAAAAGCAGTTATCTTGATCTTTTTACCGTTTGCTTTCAGGCTTCGTCCGTTGCTTTCTAACATTTTATCTTGTTTGGCTTCATCTGCCAATAAATTATCCAGGTATGTTGCAACGATAGAATCGGTTATTGTGACTTCTTTTCCGCTGGTTATTGCCTCTGAAATATAAGAGTTAAGGATGTTATTAAGGTTACTTTTAAAAAGCTGAGGCGTACCATAAATGTCACAACCAATGATCCTGTCGCCGGTAACAGCCAGCAAACCTACAATTGACGGGTCAGCAGAAATAGACTTGTTAAATTCAGCTACATACTCGCTTACCTCTGTATTATATTTAGCAGAATTTGATACAGCAGTGTAAGTTCCAGTGCCTGTTTTGGTTCCATTGGCATCATTGATTTCTGCTACTTTTTGCCAAACCATCGATTGACTTTTTTCTTTAACGATGCTTTTTCTAACAGTATTATTGATATTGCTGTGATAATTAGAGAAGGAAGCGGAATTGTTATTTCTACCTCTGGCAGCAACCCAACGACCATGCTCTACACAGTAAACAGAAACGGGTATCGACTGCCCGGGGTTTATGAGCAGGTCTTTTTCGATCACCCTATCCTGTTTTCCCCCTTTAACGATATCGCCCATTCCAATGATGATCGTATCTTTTGAAGTATTGGTAAAGCGGAGTGTATTTACCGTTCCGCCAGAAGACATTTCCTGTATTCGGATCTTGGAGGTTTTAATAGCGCTTTCCAGGGTGGTATATTGCCCCATACCGATGAACTCCTTTTGCAAAGTAGGTTTCGCCTTTATATAATATATTTTTACCTTCTTATAATTTTTGGCAAACCCGCTTTTAGTGCCCGATGTAGACACTTCTACCGGCAGGTACAAATTGTCTTTTTTTAATTGTGCATTGGATGAGAAGGAAAGCATTACCAGCAAATAAATACCAACGATAACTTTTAACTGCTTCATAAAAAGTGTTTTTTGTGAGCATTAAAAGTACTTTGAGGGTGAAGCTGATTTTACCCATACTTGGTAAAACCCTTTTTTCACTTGGTAAAGATTATGGATGTAGCTTCAAAATGATGTTATTTTGTACATAACATCTGAAGTAAATGAGTTATCGGAAAATTAAAGGCTTACTAATTTCTGTAATACTGGTCATTATCAGTACGCAACTTACTTATGCCCAGATAAAAAGCGTTGATAAATTTAGAAAAGCCTCAAAGAAAATTGAAAAAGGTTTCGAAAACAATAACAAAGACACAGTAGCACAGGGATATTTTGACCTGGGAGAAAATTATTATCAGAAAAGGGAATTTGAAAAAAGTGAGACTTATTTTAAAAAAGCAAAATCTCTTTTTGAAAAGATAGCTGATGTGGATGGTATCGCAAGATCAAGCAGAGCATTGGCGAGGGTACAGGAAGAACTCCATAAAAATAAAGAAGCAAAAGGAAATTATTACATCGCACAAAAGAACAATGAAATAACCGGCAATCAAAATTCGATGGAGTTGAACAGAAATGATGTGTCCAGGCTTTCACTGCCAGATTCTGTGATAATACAAAAAAGTAAACTGCAGCAAAATATCAATCTTGGAATAAGCAGCCGGGATACTACCGAGATCATATCTAATTACTCGAAACTTGCCGGTATAGGCATAAGTACTAATCAGCCGGATACTGCCCTGGCAGCCTATAACAATGCATATCGGTATTCTAAAAATGATCCGGCAAACGCCAGGCTATACAATCAACTGATCACAAATGTACTCGTAAACGAAGGCGATTTTGGTAAAGCGATAGAAACAAAGAAAGCTCTTCTCAAAGAAAGATTTGTATTAAATTCAACATTAACAACCGCCAGTGAAATTACATCGCTGGCAGACATCTATATTTTAAAAAATGACGACAGTACTGCGATTCGACTGTTGAGGGAATCTTATGCAATCGCTGCCGGTAACGGGCATACGCTTGAGGCAAAGCGAAATATAGAAAAACTGGATAGTATTTTTCAAAACTCGGGAAAGCAAGAACTTAGCCTCAAACTTTACAAAGAATTTCTGGGCCAGTTACCCGGAATTATAGAAAAGGACAGTGCCATCAGCAGCAGCAAACTGGTTACAGAAACGGAAGGCAGGATAAAGATACTTGAAACGGAGAAGGCCCTGAAAGACGACCTGATCAGCAAAAAAAATATCCTGAACTTCTGGCTTACAGGATCAGTGATCGTATTGCTGCTCTTTATCATTGTGTTTTTATACATGCTTAAAAAGCTAAACATCAGAAACAAAAAGATCGCATTGCAATCATTAAGGAGAGAAATGAACCCGCATTTTATTTTTAATAGCTTAAACAGCATTAACCAGTTTATTGCAAACAACAATGAAATGGAAGCTAACCAATACCTCACAAAATTTTCTACCTTAATGCGAAATGTTATGGAGAATTCAAAAGAAGATTTTGTTTTGTTTTCTAAAGAGATCGAACTGTTAACCAACTACCTTGAACTTGAACGTAGCCGTTTTCCGGATAAATTTAATTTTGAAATTAATATTGATGATGCGCTTCTTGCCAATGAACAATTATATATTCCAGGCATGCTGATACAGCCTCACCTGGAAAATGCAGTGTGGCATGGCCTTCGGTATATTGATGATAAAGGATTATTAAAATTAAATTTTACAGGCAATTCAAGTACCATTGAAATCAGAATTGAAGATAATGGCATAGGTATAGCGGGAAGTAAAAAAAGTAAGACAAGCAATCAACAAAAGCATAATGGCAGAGGAATTTCCAACACGCTGGAACGCATCAGAATACTAAATGAGTTGTACCGCCAGGATATTTCCTGTGTGGTTGAAGATATTGCTGCCCCCGGACATGGAGTTAAAGTAACACTCATCGTGCCATTTTTAAAAAGCAGGAAAAATGAAAATTAGGAGCATCATAGTAGATGACGAGCAAATTGCCCGTGAAGTACTGGAAAATTATCTGAAAAAGTATTGTCCTATTGTAGAAGTGATCGGTCAGGCGCAACATATAAAGGAAGCAGTACCAATGATTCAATCGCTGCAACCACAATTGGTTTTCCTTGATGTGGAAATGCCATTTGGTAATGCGTTTGATATACTGGAAGCCTGCGCAGGACAGGAATTTGAAACCATTTTTATTACAGCATTTTCTGAATATTCTTTAAAAGCATTAAACAGAAGTGCCGCATACTATATTCTAAAACCGATCGACATACTGGAACTGATAGAAGCCGTAAATAAAGTACAGATCGCATTGTTAAAAGCTGAGCAATTTAACCGTACCAAAATTCTTCTCGAAAATCTAAAGCTAAAAACTGAAAAGCAACAGATCATACTGCCTACTTTGCAGGGTTTTGATGTTATCAAAACTGCTTCTATCATTAAGCTACAGGCTAATGGCAATTTTACAGACGTGTACCTTACAGATGGAAGCAGCAAGATGATCTGTAAATTCTTAAAACATTTTGATGAATTACTGGATGAACCTTTTACACGGATCCACCGATCCTATATTGTTAATGTTCATTTTATTAAATCTTACTCTAAAAGTGCAGGCGGATATATAACGTTGCTTGATGGTTCTGAATTGGAAGTATCTGCTACTTATAAAGAACAACTTCTGAAAATTCTGGGTAGTTAAAATCGGAATACTATTATTAACCATTTAGCGAAATTAAATTGATACTTTCTAAAAGGCAATCTGAAACGTTGAACATAAACACTTTAAAAATATAAATATGTTTTACCAGCTTCCTCCAATTAATTATTGATGTCATTTAAGTGCTAACTTTATAACTCATTCACCAAAGAAAAAGGAGGTATTATGCAATCTACAGATAAAGCATGGACCAATTCAGTAAACAACCGTTAACTGAATCCATCTAAATAATCTGAAACGCAAAGCGTTTGGCCACTAATTTATTTAGTGGCTTTTTTTTTGATGCAACCTGGACCTTACAAGTGAGGCTGAAATATGAAAATGGATAACCTCCTGGCTTATCGCACAAAAATTGCCATTCCTGCCCGGCTTTTAAAGCATTATTTTGATAAGTAGCGCAAACTTCCCCTATTCCAACAAATGAGTCTGAACTATCTAATCTAAATACATAGCGCTCTCCCTTGTTAAGATGTGTCCCATGTTTGGGTTTGCGAATCAAAATGATGACCCATCATATTTATTCTGCCCACCGTGAGATGATTATTGTTTTTTATATATGGCACGGTTTTTATTATTTTACTTTTAAATTTTACATATGAACAAATTGGTACGTGGTCTTATCGCAGGTTATGGCGCAAAAAAACTTGGTGGTGGCTGTTTAAGCACCGTTTTATTATTTATAATTATCTACTATGCGCTTGGACAGTGTAATTAAATTATAAAATCCACCTTTTTTTATATACATTGCCTTAACTTAATCTCGTATAATTTGTTATTACAGGTTTAAGTTTATTATTTTTACAAAAAAAATACAAATGAAAATTTTTGTTGCGGGATTACCGTATGATCTTGATGATGCTGAGTTGACGGAAATATTTGAAAAATTTGGCACCATCGCATCTGCTAAAGTTGCCATAGATAAAGAAACCGGCAAAAGCAAAGGTTTTGCATTTGTAGATATGCCAAATCGGGAAGAGGCAAAGGATGCCATCGAAAGTCTGAACGACATGTCTTTAGGAAAAAAGCCTTTGGTAGTAAAAGAGGCGGAAGAAAGAAGCGGCCCCCCATCTGGAGGTTTTAGAAAACCGAATCCTGGTGCAGGCGGCGGTGGATTTAACAGGGATAACAGAAGCGGCCCACCAAACAGAGACAACCGGGGTGGTGGTGGCGGATTTAACAGGGACAGATAGGAGAACAAATTTTAATTTACATATTCTGCCGGGATAAATTTCCGGCAGATTTTTTATTTGCAGCCGTTTAGTTTCACCAGCAGAATGGCTAGCTAATTTAAGGTTCTATCCATAATACTGAATTATTTGTTCCAAATTCATTTTGTTCCCACAATTTGTTTTGAGGGTCTGTGATCCAATTACCATCTATGATAAATTTATATAAATGTTTGCCAGGTGAAAGATGTAATGTAAACAACCACTCCCCAGCTTCCTTTTTCATCACAAAAGCATCTGTGTTGAACTGGTTAAAATCTCCCGCCAGTATCACTGTTTTAGCTGTTCCGTATCCTTTTAGCCTGAAGGTGTAATTAGGCTCCAGGATTAGTATTGAATTAGCTTTATCACGTTCGGGGTTAGATAATACAGGGTTTGCCGGATCGGCCATCTCTGCCCCGTCAACTATAAACCTGTATTCATAATTGCCGGCACCTATCGTGTATGGCAACTCCCAGCCCGAACCTGTTTTTTTCATAAACAATTCATCCCTTCTCCAAAAGTTGAAAGAGCCGGTGAGCAACACTTTTTTGGCTTCAGCAAATCCGTTTAATCGGAATAGATAAGGTTTACCTATCTGTAAAACAGAATTGAATTCATTAAATTCGTTTGGCAATTTATTGCTGTTTGCAGGATCTTCAAACCATTCTCCATCGGCTATGAATCGGTAAGTATATGTGCCTTCAGCCAGGTAAAGCGGCAGGACCCATCCTGTGGCTGTTCGCTGCATAGCCAGCTTACCGGGCTGCCAGTTATTAAAACTACCGGCAAGGTATATACGCTTTGAATCCTGGTAGCCATTTAAATGAAATAATGTGTTGGTTTTAAAATAAACCGAATTTGTATTTCCCTCCATGTCATTTTCCTGGCACTGGTTGTTTTCATCTATCAGCCATTTTCCATCGGCTATAAATTTGTACCAATATTTTCCGGGAGAAAGTTTTATCGTCGCCACCCACCCGCTGTCTGTTTTATGCATGGGTAATGCGGTGGTTGAAAATTCATTGAAACTCCCGGAAAGCATTACCTGCCTGGCTTGCCTGTTGTTACGGTTAATAAAAGTAACCAGTGAATCTTCAACTTTAAATTCGTTTTGTTTTTTAAACTCATTATACCCAAATATCAAACCGCTCTTCTGAGGTGGAAACCTGTCGGCTATTGATAAAACCAATGGCTCTCCCACGTTATTGATATCATCTGAACTTAGCAATGATTTTGAAATGGCAAATTCATCTTTACTATTTATTTCCATCTGCCATCCACTTTTTAAAATTGAATCTGCATTGTTTCCTGCAATGAAATTTTTAAGTCCGAGCCCTGAAAGATTGAATTGCCTGATAAAACTATCTATCGAAGCTACCGGCAGGTGCTTGCTTAGTTGGATAAACATCTTTCCATCCTTTACAGTATAGTGCATTACAGGGGGCTGTGAATTCACGGTGTTAAGGTCTGCCGGCGGTTGGGCGTAAACCCCGGTTACTACAATAAAAAAAAGCAGGCAAAAGCAGGAGAATAATTTTCCCTGATTTTGTAAAAAACGCCTGCATGATTTTATTTCCATATATACATTTTACGTTTTACAAAGTTAAACCCAATTTTATGTAATGAGAGAAAATCAAATCCAAGCATTCCATCCAGGCAACGATCGTAGGCAGCACACATCTTCGCCAGATTGGTAACAATTATGGGTAATGTACCAATATCCAGGTTACCCAGTTTAAGATTCTTAAGATCTCCGGTAAGGGCCTCTGTTTTTTTTGCCCCGGTGCCTGCAATGATTACTCTGCCGGTTACGGCAACATTTTCAAATATCTTATCAGGCAAACGGCTATCGAGAATATTTGCTTCTGCACCTGTATCTATCAGGAAGGTGAGCTTCTTCCCTCCCATGGTAGCTGTTGTAAGCAATTTGTTTTCCTGGAGAAGTATGGGTAGCACATTATAGGTTGCTGTATCTGCCAATTGATTGCTACTGTAAGATTTAGCCTCTTTTTTTGCGATGAGATGAAAACTAAGTACACTTTTTTCATAGTCAATGATCATTTCAAACCTGGAAAACAGGTTAAGGCCAAGCAAGCCAAGTATACGTACACTCTTGCTATTCTCCAGGTGACCAAGGTTGATCCTGTCCGCTTCTATTTTTGAATACTTAATCGGCCCAAATGATAAGCTGCTTATTAAAGTAGGGTCTGCGGCTACTACAGCACCTGTAATTCCTCCTTGCTCCTGGGGAGAAACAGCCATAGATGGAAAATCGCGAAAATAGGTCAGGTTAAGCACCAATCCGGGAGCACCGGTATCCAAAATAAAATTACCTTCAATTCCGTCTGCGTTTGCTTTTACAAGTATAAGGTTACCAGCTTTTGTGAAAGGGATTACAGCAGTAAAAGAATCGCAACTTACAATTGGGTCTGAAGTTACCAACTTGCTATTCTTTAGAGGAAGCAGGGAATCTGAGAAAAGCGCCCCGGGATTTTTATTGTTATCGAAACTGTAAGCATGTATTGAAAAGAAGAGAGCAGCTCCCGCAGCAATTAACCTTATTGTCTGTGTGGTTACCCCTATCATTTTTTACAATTGTAAGGATAAAGTAAGTTCAATTGTTTAAAGAAACCATACCGCCTGTCATCTTTTCAATTTAATTTCTGCCCCATTTCAGGATGCCGATAAACGCCATTCTTCTTCCAGCATACTCATTTCAATCATGCTCCACCATTCACCTTTATGTTTTAAAATATCGCGGTTAACGCCTTCTGTTATAAAACCACATCTTTCATAACAACGAATAGCCGCAGGATTATTTGTATAAACTCCCAGGCTGATGCGGTGCAAATGCAGCTCATCAAATCCAATCTTTAAAACAGCTTTCACCATTTGTTGGCAGATGCCGGCTTTTCTGTGTAAGTTATTTCCCACCAATACCCTGCTTACACGGGCTGAAAGGTTTTTTACGCTTATCCCCCCCAGCGAAATATGCCCTACAGTTTCCCCTGTATCTGTATCTACTGCTTTATAAACAAAGGCTTCGGAATTTTTCAGGTCGTTGGTGTCTTCTATATACCAGGCAAGGCTGTCCTCATTTAAAGGGAATCTGAATAAACTACCAGACCAATGAGTTAACAATGTTTCTGTGTCGATCCAATCTATCAACTTCTTAAAATCCTCTTTCGTAAACTGTTCTAACCTGATCATATATCCTTTCTTTTTTCCTGTTGACGCATCTTTTTTAAATTAACCAAGAAAAAAAGCCCTTAAAAAGGCTTTCCTTTAATTGAAATATTGTTATTATTTCTTAATGAATTTTACTGAACCGGTTTTTCCATCCGCTTCAACATACCTGATGAGGTAAACCCCATTGGCAAACTTACTTACATCTATATTCATCACTGTGCGGCCAATCCCAGCCAAAACCTTTTTCGTCATTACTATCGCAGCTTTACTATCAATGAACTGCATCATAAGGTTTCCTGCAACAGCGCTATTATATTCAAGATTTAACTGACTGCTTGTTGGATTAGGATAAATCATCATCATATTTTGATCTTTATCAAAACTAACTGCAGCTATATTACTGAAAGTTTTAGCACCGTCCATGTCTACTTCTTCAATTCTATAATAATTCCATTTTGCAAGTGGAGAAAGATCTTCAAAACTATAGTTACGCAAATTGCTGCTGTTTCCGGCTGCGTTTACATCTCCTAAAGTAGCAGTAAAATTAATTCCATCGGCAGAACGCTGAATATTGAAATAATCGCTGTTTTGTTCAGAAGCAGTTTTCCAGCTTAAAACCGCTTTGTTTCCCTCTTTACGGGCAGTAAGGCCAAGGAAAGTTGTTGGAACAGGACTGGTAATGATAACTGTAACCAGGTTCTTGCTAAAATTAGCACACAACGTTCCGGGATTTGCAAAAATATTTGTTATCAGGTTGCTAAGGCTTCCTCCAACAAAAGTGGGTAAAGTTGTAACCGTATTCAGGTAGGATAATCCATAAACAGCATAAACGCCTGCCGGGAAATTGGATGCATTCGTAAGGTTTGCTGTGGTGCTCATTGATGTGATAATGCCGGTAGCCGTATTTACGATTACATAAAGATAATTGAAGGATGCACCCGGATTAAAATAAGCGGTTCCGCCAGAATATATCACACCACCTGCGGGAGAAGCAGAACTAACGGCAACAGAGAATGGATTTGGCAGCGTGGGTTGAGTAGAACTAAATCCAGTAATAGCCATTGAATAGCTGTTACCTGCCGTTAATACCTGGCTGTAACTTGCAGCGGCAGTTGGAGTAGTTCCATCATAACTGATATTAGAACGAAGGAAATTTGAACAAGGACTTGACGGGTCAAAATTATTGCTATACAAATTCATAACAGTACCAAGTGTGGCGGTTAGCGTAAAAGTATACGTTGCCGTTATGCTGGGTGTAAATGAAAATACTTTATACTTAACTACGTTGCCTGCAAATGAAGCACAGGATGTTGTTACTGTACTGAATAATGCAAGGCTGGTGTTAGGATCGCCTGCTACCAGGGTTCCGGATATTGTTAGAGGGGAACTGTATTGTGGAGATAATCCCAGGTTGAGCGCAGCATTTCCTGCAAGCGCTATTACCGTTGCGGCAGGTGCAACAACAGCACCTTCTGCTCCACAGCCAGAGGTAATGTTGATATTTGTTGTATTGATATTAAAGAAAATGTTACCTACAGACTTAACCATGATCCTTCCCTTTGATGTTACCTGTGCTGGTATTACGATATTCTCTGTTCCATCATTGGCAGTAGAATTTACCAGTGTGTAGGGAAAAGTTAATCCTCCATCTGTTGAAAATAAAATGGAAACATTGCTGGTATTATAAGGAGCGGCAGTGGTACCTGCCACATTCCAGGTGATGGATGCTGTATTGGAACCATTAGCCACCCAGTTGGTAGCAACAGCCTGGGATGTAACTGTAAAAGCAGTTGCACCTGCTGTGGTAACTTTCATCTGATCAAAACAAGTTCCAGATCCACCGGCGCGATTATCCCTTGCCGTTAACCGGAAATTGATATCACGGGCATAACTGGCTTTTATCTCCCCGATCGTGGTGATATTATTTGCTATATCAGTCATGCGTGGGAAAGTTCTGGAAGGCAATAATGCCGGTTCAAATGAACGAAAAAGAGGCGCAACGCCTGTTGGGGCATTCCAGTTTCCAAAAGCTGCACCCACATCAATTTGTTCCCAGCTATAAGTAAGTAAGTCGCCATTTACATCTGTTGCAGATCCTGTTAACGTGAAAGGTGTTGAAATTGGAATTGTAAAATCTGAACCAGCATTTACAACCGGCGGCGTATTGCCTGTAGCGGTTGCAGTACCGCAGGTAGAACCACCATTGTTCCTGGAAAATATTCCCAGTTCATTAAAACTGATTGCATGAAATTGGGGATCACTATTCGGCTGCAGGTCATTTGTGGTGCAAATTCCAGCATAACCCATGATGGTTGTTCCGCTTCCGGGTTCTGCATTTGCTGCTGACGATCCGTTTCCGCTGCAGTTTCCTGTTGCTGCGTTAAATGTATGCCTTCCCCCAAATTGATGCCCTATCTCATGCGCTACAAAATCTATGTCGTAAGCATCGCCAACAGGGTTTGGCAATCCGGTTATTCCGCTTGCTTTTTGAGAATTTGTGCAAACTACACCGAGGCCTGCTAATCCGCCGCCACCGGTACTGAAAGTATGCCCGATGTCATAATTTGCTGCACCAATAACAGAGTTGATCACAGACTGACTTTCCACGATAAGCGTATTTGCATTATTGTTTCCTGTAAAAAGATCTGTTCCTGCATTCAGGTATTCAATTAAATTATTATTGGCGATCAAAACCAACCTGATGGTAACTTCTTTTTCATACACGCCATTAACCCTGTTTACCGTAGTAACTATGGCAGAATGAAGCAGTGGTGCGGTTGTACCTCCTACTGCAACAGCATATTCACCGGTACAGGCAATTGCAAGCCGGTAAGCGCGTAAGGTTGCACCCAAACAAGGACCACTGGTAGGAACGGCATTGCTTATATTTCCATCACCGTCTCTGCCATTTTCATCACCTAAAACACCTATCTCCTGAAATCCTCTTGGTACAAGGTCTTTTTTATAGTATGAGATATAATTTGTTTTTGTTCCCCTGGCATAAGGATCTATCCAAACGGAACCACTTACAGGCGAAAGGATCATAGCATGAAAACCAAAAAGCGTCCAGTCCATCTTAATTGTAGCTGTGCGGTCTTCAATTCCCTGCCCGCTATAAGTTTTAATATCCGGATATTTATCAGCCAAACCGGGCTCCATCATGTTGTATTCAACAATACTGAAGTGGTTGATTGATCCATCAGGCATTGGAATGGCGATGATCAGGGGGTTCAACCTGCTTTCTGCAGAAAACTCCTGAGGAGCGGTTTTCAATGCAGCTAAAAGTTGCAATGTGTCCAGGGACAAAACATTATATTTTTTGGGTATGATCGTTCTTTTCTGATTGGCAGCTTTTGCTTCGGCTTCTGGAATCAGTTTCCAAAAATTCTTCTGAGCGTTTAATGACATAAATAAAGCTAAGAATGGAAGAACCAGGAGTAGTTTGGTAGTATTTTTCATTTATAAAAATTATGCGATAAAGTTCCCGAAAAAAGGGCAAATGTCAAAATAATAAAAAGCCGGTAGTTTAGTGAGGGCTTTGGGTATTTTAAGCGTAGATCATCCTCGAAATATATTGAAGCGATTACACTGCTGATATTATAAGTCTGGATTTTTTTCAACATTGTTTTTGATGCACGGATTCTTCATCGCCAGGCAGGTAAAATTGTTAGGCCTGTTGTTGCTATTTTTTATTGGTATCGAGTATCATATCTACCAATCTGTCATCACGCTTATAAATATCGTTTCTAAAATTCAGATTTCCCTGCCTGTCTACCCAGGATGTAAAATATGCAATAAATACCGGCATTGTTTTTTTGAGTGTAACATATTGCTCCTGCTTTTTATTCATAGCAGCGGTGATCTTTTCGTAATCCCATGCCGTGTCGTTCCTCAATAAATATTGCGCTAATCTTTTAGGTTCTGCAAGGCGGATACAACCATGGCTGAAAGCACGTTTATCTTCATTAAACAAAGATTTCGCAGGTGTATCGTGCAGGTAAATATTATGCGAATTTGGAAACAGAAATTTTACTAATCCAAGGGAATTATTTGGCCCCGGCTTCTGGCGTATGGTTTTACCATGCCATTCCATATTATGCCTTGCCAAATAGTTTCGATTACGTTTAATTGCGGGTAAAACTTCGTTCTTCATGATGCTTCCGGGAATGTTCCAGTAAGGACTGAAAACAATATACTTCATATCGCCGTTAAAAATAACAGTCTTATTTTGATCTTTTCCTACAACAACATTCATGTTCCAAACCGGGACACCTTTTTCAAATACAAACAACTTGAAATCCGGGATATTTATCAGCAGGTAATCTGTACTTAACTGTTCGGGTACCCAACGGTTTCTTTCCATATTTACGATTATCTGGTTGATCCTTTTTTCTACAGGTACATTCATTTCTCCAATAAGCGTTGCCGTTACCAAACCATCTTCTTTGTATCCAAATCTTTTTTCAAAATTTTTTACAGCAGATAATAATGAGGAGTCGAATACGGCAGTTTTATTATTTGCCGGCAAATCGCCCAGCAGGAAAAGCCTTTGTTTTAACGCTATAACTAAAGTAGTTGAATCACCGATACTATATGTTTTCCTGTCTGCCTTTATAGAATCCCATCCACCGGTTGTTCTTATTTTATTGTATTTCGCCAGATAGTCTTTCAGCAAAAAATATTGCCTGTATACCGGTGCATTTTTAAGGATATCTTTTCCTGAAAGCAAAGAATCCAGCATTGCCTGGTAAGAAGTTTCTTTTCGGGGCAAGAGCCATTCCAGTTCAATGGAAGCGGAAGTACTTAAGCCGTTCCATACTATTTTGGCATAGGCAAGGTATTGCGCAGTAAGCATGAGATCCAAACTGGCAGATGGTTGCTTACTGCCTGATTCAATTTCTACTAAGTTGATAAGTTGGTTTTTGTACGGCAATCTGTCCGGCACACCTTCTTCAGTAATGTTTAGAAGCCGGTTATACAAGTTATTTGCAGGTTCTATTAATCCTTGCTTGTCATACCACGCAAAGGAAAAATGCCTTTTTCGATAAAAAGAGATAAGGTCTTTTTCAATGGGTTTAAAAGAAGGAAAACTGTCCATAAATATCCTGAACTCAGAACTGTCGAACAGGAGGTTTGTTTCCGGACTAAAACTTCCAGGTATACTAATATCTTTTGTTGAGGGTTTTACAATGGTATCGGTGTTTACGGATCGTGAATCTGCATTTCCACTGCAGTTAACCAAGAAAGGAACAAGCAGCATTAACCATATAAAGATATTAGTAAAATTATACTTCATCGTGTTTATATTGAATAAATTAAATAACCAGTGATAAAAAAACTTGTTTAATAAGAATGCTACATTTTGAAGCAATATGCTTTTAACCGTGATACACTCTCGACTTAACAATAAGTCCATTTTCGATCTCCAATATTTCTGCCACCATCATATCAGGATCACCGGTTACAGAGCGCTGGTATTCCATCAATACATGTTGTTCGTCTGCTAACAGGTTTAGAAGCTGGTACTGCAAGGTTGGCAACCGGCTAAATGCATCCTGCCACCAATCTCTTAACGAAGGTTTTCCATTGAGCCATCCATTTGTTTCAGGTTTCCTGATTTTTAATTTGGGGCTAAAATGAACTGCTTGCTCATCGTATAATTGCAGCAGCTTTTCAAGGTTATGTTCGTTGAAGGCTTCTATCCATGCTAAAGCGATCTTTTCATTCTTTTCAATTGCATTCATAATATTTAATTATTTTTTTTCATTCGCGAAAAAGGAAATCCATTACAACCTTTTTTTGGGTTGCTTTTATCTGCCGCCATTGTCTGTAACGCTACAATTTCTGTTTCAGCCTTGTAAACTGTGTAGCAAAACCCCCAGGTGTATGGCTGCATATTACTGAATTCCATATAGTCGATCCTGCTGTATAATCCTGCATCTGAAGGATTGCTCTCATTGTTTCGGGCAATGATGAAATGGTTCTTTTTATCCCAATGTATTATCTGGTATTTTATATTGGGATGCTGCTGCCACACGCTATCGTTGATAGTATATTTTATTCCATAATCGTCTGTAAAATTTCCAATGAAATGAATTGATGAATCTCCTGAGATTTTCATTAAGTTAACAAGCGGCGAATGCTGCGTGTGAGTAAAAGATACCATTATTACAAAGACAAAAGCGGCTATTGTTGCTTTCATAATTTACAATTTATAAGTAGAGGAAAATATTTTACAATTATACTCAATATCATCCATTACAGGTACCTTGATTGCTGAAGATGTTGAAACGCTAATTACCAAGACGCTTGTTAGTATATAAAAGAGGGACCTAGATAGAAATCTGGTCCCGTTTTAAATCCAATATCCTTGAAAAACCATAGTTGGTAAAACCATAATCATGCCAGAACATTATAAATTGCAGCCATGATTATCCTTTTGCATTTCCACATTGCTCACATTTATCAAACCTTAACCCCATAAAGCATGAAAATTCTCTACTTATTTGCGTTATTACCAGCCGTTATACAACCGTATTTATCGCAAAGCCAGTCACTTATAAAAAATGTGCAGGTAATAGATGTTGAAAAGAAAAAAATCCTAACCGGTTATGATGTTTTGTGCCTGGATGGTAAGATCGTTTCAATTGAAAAAGGCAGAATGTATAAACTCCCCGATGGAACTACGGTAATTGATGGTACAGGCAAATACCTGGTGCCCGGTTTTGTTGATGCCCATGTGCATTTTTTTCAAAGCGGCGGATTATTTGCACGCCCCGATGTTATTGACCTGAGAAAGCAGCAACCTTATGCCAGGGAACTGAAGTGGGTGCATGAACATATGGCGGATTTTCTGCAACGTTATCTTAGTGCCGGCATCACTTCTGTAATAGATGTTGGTGCCAGTTTTGCATTCCTTTCACAACGTGATAGTTTTGTTACAAAAATAGATGCGCCAAATATTTCTATGACCGGCCCATTGCTTACAACATACATACCTCCTGCGTATAAAGACCTTGGTGATGAAGCCCCATTTATTGAAATTAAAACAGAGGAAGCAGCCAGGCAAGCGGTAAGAGAACAACTGGCACATAAAGCTGATTTTATTAAAATATGGTATATCGTTTTAGATAAAAACAAGGAAGCCGGTGCAAGAAAAAATCTTCCAATAGTTTCTGCAGCAATTGATGAAGCCCATAAGAATAAACTGCGTGTAGCCGTTCACGCTACTGAAAGAATTACTGCTCAGCTGGCCGTTGAATCAGGCGCTGATTTCCTTGTTCACAATATAGACGATGAAGTTGTTTCAGAATCATTTACATCCCTGCTAAAGAAAAAAAGTGTAGTGCTTTGTCCTACTATGATCGTTTCAGGTAATTATGAAAAAGTGCTTGGCGATAGATACAGCTTCACTACTGATGAACTTTCTTTGAGCCATCCTGTTACAACAGGAAGTATTGTAGACTATCCGTGGCCAGATACTACTTTGGCGAAATCATATATTAGCAGGATATCAGTACTTACGCAAAACAAGAATTCAAAAGAGGATTCTATCTCTATAATTAACGTTCAAAAACTATATGCAGCCGGTGTAACAATTGCAACAGGAACGGATGCAGGTAATATTGGAACCCAGCATGGAGGTTCTTATTTTAATGAATTGCAGGCCATGAAAAAAGCGGGGATAAATATGTGGGACTTGTTGATTGCCTCCACCATAAACGGAGCAAAAGCTGCTGGCAGGCAACTGGAAAGCGGCTCTATCAGTAAAGGAAAGGAAGCAAATATGGTTTTGCTAAACAGCAACCCACTTGACAGTTTATCAAACTGGCGGAAAATATCACTCGTTATAAACAAAGGCCGGGCTTTAGATCCTGAGAAGCTTGTAGAAACCAGTCCGGAAATGTTAATCCGGCAACAACTGAATGCATATAATGCACATGATGTAGAAGCTTTTTTAATGCCTTATGCAGAAGATGTGGAAGTATATGAATTCCCGTCTAAGCTTTTATCTAAAGGAAAAGATCAGATGAGAAAGGATTACCAGTTCATTAAAACGGTTCCTGGTTTGTATTGCAAACTGCTAAACCGCATTGTAAAAGGCAATATGGTAATAGATCATGAAGAGATTTACATTAATGGAGGAAAAAATATTTACGGCATTGCCATTTACGTAGTAGAAAACGGTAAAATCAGTAAGGTTTATTTTCCGAAATAATTACAGATCAGATCAGTCAGTTACCTGATCCACTTTAAACAAACGGGATTACCAGTTAGAATACGTTTACCCGTATCAGTTAATTTACCATTAGAAGTATTTCTTTTAAAGACCACGATCTCGTTGCTATCCTGGTTAGCTACTAAAAGGAATTTTCCTGAGGGGTGTATTGAAAAGTTGCGTGGAGTTAATCCAAGAGTAGCCTGGTAACCGACAACCTTAAGCATTCCCTCTTTACTTACAGAAAATATACTTAACAGGTTAGCATCTCCCCTGTTGCTGCAATAAAGAAATTTGCTATCTGCAGAAATATGAATATCGGCCTCACTTATTTTACCTTTAAACCTTTCGGGCAGAGCATTGATGGTTTGAATTTGGGTAAGTTTACCGGCATTTACAGAAAAAACAGTTACAAAACCGGACATTTCCTCGGTTACATAAATTGTTTTTCCATTGGGATGAAACTCAATATGTCTTGGGCCACCACCTGGTTTAACGGCAACATAAGAATGTTCACTTGCTTTCCCGGTGGCTTTATCAAATTTATAAACAACTATCTTGTCTGTGCCCAAATCTGCTATTAATATGTAAGCATTGTCTGGCGAAAATAGAGTGCAATGAACATGTGGCTTTTCCTGCCGCTCTTTGTTTATACTACTTCCGAACTGATTGATCGTGGAAGTAGCTTTACCAATTGTTCCATCCGGTTTAACAGGGAAAATGGAAAAGTTTCCACCCGTGTAATTTCCTGCCAGCAACCAATTTCCTGAGCTGGATATTGCGACATAGCAGGGATGGTCTCCACCTGAAGGCTGTTCATTTATTTTTTTGAAGGAGCCGTTTTTCCTGTCATAAGAAAACGAAATTACTTTTCCCGAACCATGATCAGACCCAAGTTCATTTACAGCGAATACAAAATTATTATCGGGCGAAACCGCCAGGTAGGATGGATCAGCTGTGAGGGAACTGTCGAGCAATATTGTATTACCTGTTTCATTATTGAACTGAAAACTATAAATTCCGTTGCTTTTGCCGGCAGTATAAGTTCCAACCAATAAATGATCGGTAAAAATGCTGTCGGGCAGCTGAGCCTTTAATGAAAACGAAAAAAAGCAGATCGCCTGTAATAAGAATGATTTAATCATAACTGCAAAATACATCCTATTAGATCCTGAACATAATTTACAGGATAAAAGTTTGTGTTTGCAGCAAACCAGGGTTTAAAATGCTTTATTTTTTAAAAAGCTGAAGAGTATCAAAAAACAGCAACGGATATGTAAGAATATAAATTGCATGCTGTTTAATTTAAAAAATCATAAATGCCCATTTTCTAAAAGGGCATTTACAAATTATATCTGGCGAATAACTATTTCATTTTTGGTACTAGCGTTTTATTATTAGCCAGGGAGGCCGGCGTTGGATCTTTTTTAGATTTTGGCGTGTTGTATTTTTTAGCCATAAAAAAATCTAAAGCTTCAGGATCATCTTTGATCATCAAGTTCATCGTTTCTGTAGTGTATGCAAGTACCTGGCCGTCATCACCCATTTGCACAAAATATTCATCTACGGCTGCAACTCCATTGTAATATTTTTTCGTATAAACATTTATTTTACCTTTTGCGATCCTGATCGCAAATCCTGGCAATGTTTCCTTTGCTACATACGTTCTGCGGCCCGAAGTAAATCCCTTCTGGGAAATGGCATAGTGATCGTGATTTTGGTACGCCATTATTTCCTTAGAACTAATTTGAAGTTTACCATCTGCTAATAAATGTGGGGCTTTCATAATACCGGTAACCAATTTAAGGCTTTTGTAATGCTTAATAGTACCATCGTTTAGCTGAATAAAGCAGGTATTTACAGCTTGCTTTGATTGTTCAATATCGGCTTTTCGTTGTGCCGTTGCCTCTTTAGTGGAGTTACAGGAACTCGAATAAATTAATAGTACTAAACATACCGTTGTAAGTTTTAGAGTATTTTTCATAGTGTAGGTTTCCCTAAAAACGGATGTTAAAGCAAAATATTGTAAAATGGGAGCATTAATTCTGTTACCTGCTCGGAATGTTTAAACGTAATTTCTGCCTGTTACAGCATCTATTATTTGCATTACCCTCACAGCTTCTGCAGCGCTGCACGGATTGGTGGCTTTATTTAGGAAATAAGGTACCACTTTCCGGATCATAGGCAACTGAACATGAATAAGTGGTTCAAATGAAAATATTTCCGTTTTATTATCAACCGTTAGTTTAAAAGTTTGATTATCGAAAACACTGAAACTTATCTTGCCTTTAGTTCCAACTATCTCACAAGTGTCAGCATCCATTCCGGGTGTGGCAGCAAATGACCATAATCCATTAAAAACTACAGCAGATTTAAAAATAATATTAGTAGTTACAATGTCGTCTGCTTTGTAGATACCAGCCTGGTTTAGTGCAAAACCTGAAACGTCTTTAAAATCACCAAAAAAGTAGAGCATCAGATCAAGTTGATGCGGGGCAAGGTCGTGAAATAATCCTCCGCCACTAACATCAGGGTTTACACGCCAAAATGTTTTTTCCACCTGTAAAGCTTCAGCTGAAAGCGAAGGCCTTAAAAACTGCAATTGGCAAAAACGAACGTCTCCGATCACGTTATTATGGAGCAATTGTTTGATTTTTAGAAATTTTGGCTGCTCTCTTCTATAATGTGCAACGGTTAACGGAATATTTTTTCGATTAGCTGTTGCAGCGATGTCGGCGGCTTCTTTCGCATTTAAGGCCATTGGTTTTTCCAAATAAACAGGCTTACCAGCATTTATTGCTGCCATTGCATAAAAATGATGGGTTGATGGAGGAGTGGCAATATAAATGGCATTAACATCCGGATCGTTAATCAGTAGATCGGCATCGGTAAACCATTTAGGAACATTATGGCGATAAGCATAGCTGGCAGCTTTTTCAGCATCGCGGCGCATTACAGCTACTAGTGCCGAATCCTGTACTTTGTTAAATGCCGGCCCGCTTTTTAATTCTGTAACATCCCCGCATCCGATTATACCCCAGTTTATTAAAGCCATAATTGCAAATTTACAACTAAAATATAATCCGGGTAAATGATCAGTTATTTTCGTTGAAATCCTCAGGAATAATGAGATGTCAACTCGTTAAATCAGAGATGTCAATTCAAAGATTAGAGATGTCAACCGAATAAGAAACTTCCCAATAAAACACATTGAATACTCATGCAGTAGTTTAGAGATCGTTTTAAAGTGAAATTGGTTGCAAGCTGTTAATTTCGTTTTTTAGAAGCCTTTGCCATAAAATAAGTATCATTAAATATCCTGGCAGTATTTTTAAGTTGTTTGTTCAATTTCATCTTGTTACGGTTATTATTAAAGAAGTCGAGTGCCTCAGGATTATTTTTTATCAAAGCGTCCATCAAATCCGGAGTATAGACAAGAATTTGGCCATTACCTTCCTGCAAAAAAAATTCATCTACTACCCTACTATTATTCAGATATTTTTTTACGTACACATTTAATTTCCCGGCTGCAATTCTTACGGCAAAACCCGGGAGCGTTTCCACAGCCAGGTTACTTTTATGGCCACCATAAGAAAAGCCTGCTGCAGAAACCGCAAAATGTTTTTTGTTTTGATAAGCTAGTATCTCACCAGGGAATATTTTAAGTTTCCCGTCTGCCAGCAAGTGTGGAGATTTGTAAATACCTGTAACTAACTGCAGCGATGAGTAGCTTTTAATTGTACCATCATAAAACTGCACAAAAAGTTCCGATTCCGTGATTTTTGAATTTGCCAGAGCAACTTTCCTTTCAACAATAGCCTCTTTACTACTACTGCAGGCACAAAAAGATGCAACAAATAAGAATAAGATTAGAATAGCGGGTACAGTTTTTTTCATAAGCGTGATTTGTACTGTAAACGCTTATATATATAATTTATTACAATGGATGCAGATAATTCATCGCAGTATTTTAATGTGATTGTTTAACTAATTAAGAAGCTGGATAATTGAAATATTATGCAACCCAATTTGCCAAATTAAATACCCAACACTTCTTTTAGCCTGCCATAGCCTGTTTTACTTACAGGAATTCTCACCCCGGTAGTTAATAGTAGCGAATAGCTATCTTTTTCTGCAAGGTCTATCCGGTTTATAAAAGAAGAATTAACGATATAGGATCGATGAATTCTAATAAATTCCTCCCTGTTTAAGCTTTCTTCATAAAACTGCATTGTTTTTTTCTTAAGGTAAACGGCTTCAGCAGTATGTATCTTTATATAGTCGTCAGATGCTTCCAGGTAATATAATTGCCCAACGGGAATTATCTTGATTTTTCCATTGTCTTTTACTACTATCCTTCCAGACATATGTGGAGCGCTCAATGCACTTTGTAGAATGGAATTAGTATCATTTGTTTGCCTGGCCATCATTTTTTGTATGGCCTTATCAAAACGGTCTTTACTAAATGGCTTTAATAAATAATCAGCGGCATTTGCATCAAAAGCCTTTATAGCGTATTCTTCAAAAGCTGTAGTAAATATCACCATTGGCGGTTGATCAATCAATTCCAGCATTTCAAAACCACTAATTTTCGGCATTTGTATATCTAAAAAAATCAGGTCGGGTTTATGTTGCTGAATAGCTTTCATCCCTTCAAAGCCATCATTACACTCCTGCACAACAGTTATTTGTGGATATGCCTGTAGGTATTCTTTTACCATCATCCTTGCTAAAGGCTCGTCATCTATAATTATAGCGGTCATATTATTTGGGGTATGCTGATGATTGTTATAAATTGACCTGCCTCCTTTTTCACCTGTAAAAGGTCATTCCGTGAAAACATCAAAAACAGCCGGCGTTTAATTGATGACAATCCAAAACCCGTACCCTTTACCGGTAGGGCTGTGGATTCATCAAATGGATTTTGAATACTAACCTGAAGCATTCCATTTATTTTTTTTGCATTTATTAATATGGTGATTTCTCCTACAGTATCATAAAGCCCAAATTTAATAGCATTTTCAACAAGCGGCTGTAATAGCAAGGCTGGAAGTTTCATTGAAAGTACGTGTTCATCCTGTTCAATATGAGTTTGTAACCGATACCCGAAACGTACTTTTTCAATATCAAGATAGAGTTGAAGATATTGCAGTTCTTCTTCGTAGGTAGTAAATAGTTGTTCTTCTTTTCGAATTATTCCTCTTAAAAAATCTGCCAGTTGCTGAATCATATGCCTGGCTTTTTCGGGATGGCTACCCGTTAAAGCACTGATAGAATTTAAGCTGTTAAATAAAAAATGGGGTTGTAATTGTTGTCGTAATTTGTTAAGTTCCGCGTCTTTTGCCAGCCTCACCATATCTGCCTTTCGCTTGTTATCTTCGTCCTGCTCCAGCCGGCTATACCACAACAGGCTGATTGCGGTCATACTTACCAGGTTCAGAAATCCAAATGCATATCTGATGCTCGAGCTACTACCAAGAAAATCGAGATAAACCGGATCAGTTTTATAAATAAGTTTAAGGCTTAGTTTTACTAGAAACAACCATAAAGAACTTAAAGCTATACTGATTACCAGGATATAAAGCCATCGCTCCCTTCCCGGTAAATAGAAGCTCATGTTATTAAAAACCAACAGGCAAAATGATGCAAGTAAAACATTGCTGATCAGCGCATCTGCCAGTGCCTTTAATGGATGTACACCCAAATCTTGCAGAAGTACCCATTGCAAAATGAACCAAAAGCACCACCAAACAGTAGAAATGATCAGAAAACTGACCTCCTGGTTTTTAGTGGATGAGCTTATTCGTGCCAATAGAGTTTATTTAATTTAATCCGGTAAACTTGTGCAGTCCGGTTTGTAATAATTGGGCTGCTCTTTTTTGTGTTATGTGAATATACTGCTCAGCATTATCCTCTTCCATCACTCTTGAGTATACTTCTGCGCCATCAGTTAGTTCCGACAATAAATGTAATTCACTTACATCAATAAATTTCCATTTTACAATTTTGGTTATTTGGTCTACCTGTTCATTTTCTCCCACCAGTCTTGCTTTGTGAAACGCATGTAGGTCGTCTTCTGCATATATAAGTCTTAATTGCTCATCAAATTGCGGTTTATGGTCTCCGTTAGAACAGATTATACGGTAAACCAATTTTGCAAGGTACCATTTCATTGTATGCAGTTTTATATAATGATTGATGTTGGGATTAATAGCTTTTAATTTCTACTCCGCCGAATATGGTAGAACCTTTTAGGATCAGAACTTTTTCAGGATCTACAAAAACATTTGCATTGTACCTTCTTTTGTCTTCAACACTGTGAAAAACTCCTTCTATTTCATTCTGTACACTCCAGTTAGCTGGCACAATAAGCTTTACGCCACCAAAAACTACATCTACTTTTAATACGATATTGCCTTTAAAATCAGCCTGGGAACAATCAATTTCAGCACCTCCAAATACACATGAAATTTTACCACCCTGAAAATTTTTAGATAGAACATTCCTGTTTACACCGCTAAACACTGAATCTATTTTCAAAACATCGTTGCTATCACCAGTTACAAAAGAGCTTTTATTTATGTCATTCGTTAAAAGATTCTGGTTGCCTGGAGGTTGTTCCTTGTTTTTGAAAAGGAAGTTTTTTTTTGAGGGACGAATGATAAAAAGCACACCTAAACCAATGATCACCAATGGCCAAAAGGCAGGTTGAAGCCTGATATTAGGGAGAAACTCATCTACCAGGAAAAATGAACCAATTGCGAGAAGAATGATCCAGGTATTGTTCTGAAAATTATGCTTAACTCCACTGTACACTCCCGCGAGAATAAGGATCATTGGCCAAGTAAAAAGCCAGTATGGTAAAAAATATCCCATATTACGTAATAATAAGGCACCACCAACTATTACCAGTATTACACCTCCAATCACTCTTGCTCCGTCTCTGTTCTTCAAATTTTTATTATCATCCATATTTTGTGATTTTGTAATGTAAAACTAGCATCAATAACTTTGCTATCAAACAGGCGATAGGCTGTTAATAGTAAAATGTCGGTAAATTGCGTAATCCCGTCGGTGAGCTGAATTTTACCAAATAGTAATCAGATATTGAGAAATGAAAAAGCATCCATTTAAGGATGCCACAAGAATATTACGGACGGGGCGGTGGTGTGGGTAATCTTAGCTTTACCCTGTGTGTTTTCAAACGATGATGTGGATGACGGTGATGGTGCCTCGGATGTTTTCGAATTTTTTTGCGTGGTTGTGAGTTAACAGATTTTCTGTCGCCTACGTTGGTTGCAAAACTATTACTGCTTACTGAAATGATGATAATCATCAAAAAGAATAATCTCTTCATAATTACATAAATTTTAATTGAAAATGCTGTTTTCACTACTATTGCTAAAACTGGGCCAGTAAAAGGTTATGCTTTTTTTATACTCTGGTAAATTATTAAAACACGCAACTATTTTACCTATTAAAGAATATTTTTGCAATTCAAACATCAAATTTTGAGCAGCCAGATATTATTAATTACTCCCCCATTTACTCAACTGAATACACCTTATCCGGCAACTGCTTATTTAAAAGGATTTTTGAATACGCGAAATATCAGTTCTGTACAGTGCGATCTTGGGATTGAGGTTACCATTGATCTATTTTCGAAAAAAGGATTGCAGCGTTTATTTTCTACTATCGTTTTGGATGCTGGACTTTCAGACAATGCGAAAAGAATGCTCAGATTGCAAGACCATTATACTGATACTATTGACGCAGTGATGCTTTTTTTGCAAGGTAGAAATGCAGTTTTGGCACCCTTGATATGTAAAAGAGATTTTTTACCCGAAGCGTCAAGATTTGCACAAACGGATGACCTTAGCTGGGCATTTGGAACAATGGGTAACCAGGATAAAGCGAAATACCTGTCCACCATGTACCTGGAAGATCTGTCTGATCTGATAAAAGAAACAGTGGATCCTCATTTTGGGTTCAGCCGTTATGCAGAAAAGCTGGCGAGAAGTGCAAATAGCTTTGATGAACTTTATCACGAACTGACAAAACCATATTCCTTCATCGATTCTATCATGTTGGATATCCTGGCGGAAAAAATACAACTGGTGCAACCAGAATTAGTATGTTTATCTGTGCCCTTTCCGGGTAATCTTTATACTTCTTTAAAATGTGCACAATGGATAAAAAGACATCACCCTGGTATAAGGATTGCAATGGGCGGCGGCTTTGCCAATACAGAATTGCGTTCGCTTACAGATGCTCGTGTTTTTGAATTCTACGATTTTATTACTTTGGATGACGGAGAAGCTCCAATAGAAAATTTAATTAAATACATCAATGGTAATATTAGTGTGCACGAATTAAAGCGGACGTTTACTTTGGTGGATGGCAAACTCACCTACATTAACAATACTACCTGCCCTGACTATAAACAAGGGCAGGTTGGAACGCCTGATTATAGTGATTTTTTATTACACAAATATATTTCTGCTATAGAAATAATCAATCCGATGCATAGTTTATGGAGTGATGGAAGGTGGAATAAACTTACAATGGCGCATGGATGTTATTGGGGAAAATGTACATTTTGCGATATAAGTCTTGATTATATAAAATTATATGAGCCGGTAACGGCAGAGCTTATATGCAACCGGATGGAAGAAATCATTGCTCAAACAGGTGAAACCGGTTTTCATTTTGTTGACGAAGCAGCACCCCCGGCATTGATGCGGGCAGTATCGCTGGAAATAATTAAAAGAAACCTCATTGTTACCTGGTGGGCAAATATCAGGTTTGAAAAAAGTTTTACACGCGACCTTTGCCTCTTGTTAAAAGCCGCAGGTTGTATTGCAGTTTCCGGCGGCTTAGAAGTGGCATCAGACAGGTTATTAAAGTTGATTGATAAGGGAATAACTGTAGCGCAGGTAGCCCGTGTAAACAGGCATTTTAGCGAGGCGGGGATCATGGTACACGCATACCTGATGTATGGTTTCCCTACCCAAACTTCTCAGGAAACGATCGATTCACTCGAGATGGTTAGACAACTATTTGCAGCAGGAGTCTTACAATCTGCTTTTTGGCACCAGTTTACCATGACAGCCCATAGCCCGGTTGGATTGAACCCGGAAAAATATAAAGTAAAAAAACTAAAGGAAACCCCTGGCAGTTTTGCCAATAATGACATTGCACATATTGATCCTACCGGAACAGATCATGAAAGTTTTACTTTTGGATTAAAAAAATCATTGCTCAATTTTATGCATGGAAGTTGCCTTGACTTTCCTTTACATAAATGGTTTGAATTTAAAGTGCCTAAAACTACAATTTCGCCAGATTTTATAATGAAAGCTTTGGAAGAACCCGCACTGCAAACTTCAAAAGATTCTGATAAAGTGGTTTGGTTAGGGGAGATGCCAGATATTGAAATTATCAGCAAATCTAAAAAAGGCAGCCAATGGGAAATATGCTCGCTAACCTTCTTTAGTAAAAAAGAAACTATTAATATCAGCACAGAAAAACAAAAGGGCTTGTGGCTTGTTACCATGTTGGAAGGTATGAGTGTAAAAAATAAACATCTGCTTACGCTTGCAGATATCAAAAAAAATTACGAAGCCTCCGGTCTTGAAGATTTTGAATTATTCTGGGATAATAAGCCAGTTAATACTCTTTACAAAGTGGGACTTTTAACAGTTGGATAAGTTGAAGTTGAATGAGGAACCCCTACCTGCATTTACATTAGTTTGAGTCGTTATGTCGGGAAATAAGCGTTAAATCGCGATACAAATGGAGTTGACATCTCTGAAATTTTGAGCTAAACAACATTCTATCTTGAGTTGACATCTCCGGATATAAGCCATAAACTTCATTAAAGTTGCAGTTGACATCTCTGAATTTCTGTTTAAAAAACCACTCAAATATGACTAAGTATCTAAGCTATGCCTAACTGTATTCATCACAGCATCTTTTGAGCATCATTTTTTCACCCAAATATAAAGAATCAACAAGATCACGGCTACTCATTGCATCAACAAAAAAAGCACCGCTAAACAGAAATGTCACATGTATATAGGTATGTAAAAGACGATTAGGTGCACAATATAAATTAAGGGGGGGGCAGATTTCCTAAGGATGTATTTTTATTATAACCCAATTATCAATCTTCAGATAATGCAGAGTACCTGCCATTCTTGATTAACCATGCCGCTACCTGGTAAAATGCAATTGCCTTCCTTTCAAGGCGCTCAACCGACTTTATCTTAACCGACTTCCCATTTGTAAAATCTGGTTGAAACATACTTACTTTTTTTAAAGGCGATTGTACCACCAACTTATCTTCTTCAATAAAACCTAAACCCTGGTAAGTACTGATAAATGCACGTTCGGTAGTATTACTACTGTCCAATACATTTGTACCAAAAAATTTACTTTTATAAGTAAAATTCAGCAAGCCAAGAATTGTTGGAGGAATATCGATCTGGGCAGTAAGCTTATCAATTTTTTTAGGTGTCAGCACAAACGGCGCGTAGATTATTAGAGGGATATGATAGCCTGTAACCGGAAGATATGCACTACCAGCGCTTGATGCACAATGATCTGCCACCACTACAAAGAGCGTATTCTTAAACCATGGCTTTTCCGATGCCTGCTTAATGAAATTACCAATCGCAAAATCGGTATATTTTACTCCTCCTTCCCTACTTTGATTAGTGGAAGGAATATCTATTCTATTTTCCGGATAAGTAAAAGGGCGATGATTTGATACCGTCATTACCTGCGAAAAAAATGGCTTTCCAGTTTCATAATTTTCATCCATTTTTAAAAGTGCCATGTTAAAAAGGTCTTCATCCGCAACTCCCCAAATATTTGCATAATGAATATCGGCAGGCTTTATAACAGACCTGTCTATCACATCATAATTATTGTGTGAAAAAAAATAGCTCATATTATCGAAATAAGCATAACCTCCGTAAATAAATTGGGTAATGTAACCTTTACTTTTAAAAACGGACCCCAATGAAAATAAATTTTCATCGTGGGGCCGCTTAATAATACTTTGACCTGGTGTTGGCGGAATTGAAAGTGATAAAGCTTCCAATCCTCTAACAGTACGTGTTCCTGAGGCATAAGTTCTGGTAAAAAATAAACTTTGTGCGGCCAGGCTATCCAACTGAGGTGTTATATTTTTAGTATTCCCAAATGCTTTCATAAAATCAGCGCTGAGGCTTTCTACACTAATTAGTACAACATTCATTTTCCTTTCCGGCAAGTTAGCGCCTACGTTCCTTTCAATACTTCGTATATTACTTCCCGATATTCCGAGTTCTTTTCGTACAATCGCAAATGCTTCATCATCCGGAATGGTTTTATAAAATTTATAAAAATCCAGTTCATTATTTTGAAAAGCCTGTATAAACTGATAAATACCATTTCCCGAAAGTTCATTAGCATAATTATTTGAACTAAATGAAGCCCAGCCTGGTTTTATGGTAAAGAGAAATATGGCAGGAATACTCAATAATACTGCCGCGTAAGCAAGTCGTTTCTTCCAATTAGCAATAGCTAAAACAGAATTACGCACTATTTTTCTTAGCATTATTAGTACAATTAAAGTTAATACCGTTACGCATGTAATAATTACAGTCACAGGATATGACTCTCTTATATTTCCAATAACTTCATGGGTGTACACCAGGTAATCCACTGCAATGAAATTATACCTTCCCGAAAATTCCTGCCAGAAAACAATTTCACTGATTGCATTGAAAAACAAAAGAAAAACAGCAATGAATATCAAAAATAGTAAAACAAATGCCCGCCATTTCTTTCGAAAATCACTGGATTGAAAACAAAGGAATATGTAAATAACAAACCTGAAAATAATATAATACTCAAATACTTTGTAAAGATCTTTATTATAATCCTTAGGAAATAGTTTTGTAAAAAAAAGAGCAAATAACAAGGCAATAAAAAATAAAACAGTTACTACCTTACCTTTTTTTGTATAGATAAATTTGTTGGTAAACGCTATCTGCAATATAAACGGAATAGTAATAAATGAGCTTACTACTATATCATAAAGCATCCCAATCAGGAAACTTCCTCCAAATGAAAAAGAAACATTCATCCCTTTTCCAAAAAGTATCAGAATTAAAATTCGTGTTAATAGTGAAGTGATTATTGAAAAAATAGCTACAAAATAAACCGGTGCAAATTTATTGCTGCTAAAAAATACGTTTTTCATTGATATTATATTCAGGAAGCAAGGTAAGAAAACTAATGTGAGAAAAAGATGATCAAAATCAGTATTGTTCCTCAGGATTGTAAGTATCTAAAAGAAATTACGATAAAAAAACATCCCATGCTCGTTAGATTTTTCTCAGTAGGCATTATTCGCTATCCTGGCATTTATAATGAGAAACTGCAGAATATCAGCTTCTTTACTTGTATTTAATTTAGTTGGGGATACCCCGGCATGATTTTTTTTTACAGTTTTATTAAACCTTTCAATAAAAAGGCATGATATTGATAAGGATGGAAGTATTTCAGATAGAAAACCTCAGATATTTTTTTTTATTTTTCAAACTCTTTACTCTTTAAATCTCAAATTCAAGGTTCACTTATAAAGCAACCATAAAATCGATGTTCTGAACTCGTCTACTCTCTTGCAACAAACTTATTCGTATCAAATATCGCTTCATTTACTTTTACATCCGATTGGCAATCATGATATTTTTCTTTTTGAATCAATTTATCGTTAACATAAAAGTCACAGGCAGTTTCAGACCATGCATTTCCAAATTTTTTATGTCCGCTAAAGACGCCTTCCTGTTTTTCACCATTCTTAAACTTAATGAACTTTAGTACAACCAGTTTTTCTTTGTCAATCCACAATTGGTTTGCTTTTTCTGTGGGCCCATTTGCGCCAATCACAAATGCTCTCTGCCCAAGCCATTCCGTTTCATAAAATTTATTGAGGTCGTATCCGTCTTTACCAATCTTCATAAGAACTGATTCAAAAGTTAATGAATACATTCCTCCCAATAAGAACGTGAGGTTATCTTCGTTGTAGGCAGTACGTACCAATTTCCCTTTTCTAAAATTATATACTGAATCCTTTAGATAAATGACTGCGTTGCTGTCTTTTTTATCTCCAAAATCTATCCTGAATTTATCCGGAAAAACAATTGCCTCATACCAGGTAGAGCTTTTTACAATACTATCATTTCGATATTGGTGGGTTGTTTGGGTAAAAACAAAACTTTTATACCACTTTCCAGCATATCTGCTATACATTCCTTGTAAGAGGCTTTGCGCATCTTTATATTGGCCAAAACTCTTTAAACCAAATATCATTAATATTGGGATCAATTTCATTTCCTTAAATTTTTAGATGATAGTTGAACTAAAGTAATAAATGTCCTGTAGATTTTGTAAACTATGTTACAAGTGTAAAAATGAATATATAAACGGAAACTGCTCCCCAGTTCCTGATTGTGGTATATTCTGGCTGATTTTTTGTAAGATTTTATAGTTACTCAAGATTTTTTATTAAGCCCCAAATTTGCTATATTCAAGTTAATTTAAATCTACCATTATGACAAGATCATATACATTTCTTCGAATTCTTTCAATGTCACTTATTTCTTTGGTGCTCCATAAAGACCTATTGGCACAACCGCCTGCTATAAGTTATGCGGTTGAATTTGGTGGCCTAAGCGGGCCTGTAGACATTACAAATGCCGGCGATGGTAGTAACAGGCTATTCATTGTTCAGCAGGCAGGAACAATTGTGGTAAGGAACGGAGCCACAGTAACCCAGTTCGCCAATTTTGGAACTACCGGCGCAAACATTGTAACCAGCGGAGGAGAACAAGGTTTATTGAGTATGGCTTTTCATCCTGCGTACGACGGTATAACTAACCGGTTCTTTTTTATTTACTATAACGATTTAAACGGTGATATTGCGGTTAGCAGGTGCCAAACAACCGCCGGAAATATAAATACTGCAGATATCAATACACTCACGCCAATTATCACAATCCCGCATCCTACTCAAAGCAATCACAATGGAGGTAAACTAAATTTTGGCCCGGACGGATATCTATATTTTGCAACAGGAGATGGAGGTGGTGGAAATGATGTTCCAAATAATGCTCAAACCGGAACTGTACTTTTGGGCAAAATGTTGCGCATCGATATTGACCAGACCAGCGTGACTTATGGTAATTACGCAGTACCTCCGGATAATCCTTATGTCGGCAATCCTTCTATTGATGAAAGAATATGGGCCCTTGGACTGCGCAATCCATTTAGATGGAGTTTCGATAGGGCCACCGGAGATATGTGGATCGGAGATGTTGGTCAGGGGGCACAGGAAGAAATCAATTTCAGGCCGGCAGTTAGTACAGGAAATGTAAATTACGGTTGGCGTTGTTTTGAAGGCTATCCTTCTACTCCCGGTGTACCAGATTGTACTCCTGTAAATTATGTTCCTCCTGTTTATGACTACCCTAATCCAGGCTCTGGCCCCTCTTCTGTAGTTGGAGGATTTGTTTATCGTGGCAGTGAATACTCAACTTTACCTGGGTACTACATCTCTACAGATGTATATTCAGGTGATATATTCATTCTTTGGCCAAACGGAACTGGTGGTTTTGATTCTGCTGTTCAATCTTCCGCGATTTCATTTATTGTAGGTTTTGGTGAAGGAGAAGACGGAACTTTATACGCAGTATCACAGGGCACCAACACACTATATAAGGTGGTGGGCACCGGCGGAACGGTTTTGCCAGTGAGGCTTTCTGTATTTTCGGGCATGCGTAACAGTGGGTTCAATCAGCTTCAATGGAAAACAAATTCTGAAATAAATACCACCCGCTTCAATGTAGAGTATAGCCTGGATGCTTCAACATATTCATTTGCCGGAAGTGTACCGGCATCCGGAATTAGCAACGGAGGAAATTATAGTTTCCGGCATATGATAGACAATCAACAGGATATTCTTTACAGACTGGCTATTGAAGATAATAATGGTTCGGTTAAATATTCTAACATAATCAGGATCGCAGGATCAAAGCAACTAAAAGTGATTGTATATCCCACAGTGTTGACTAGTCCGGTTTTAAACCTGGATATGAATGGTTTGGCAATAAAGAATATACAGGTTGTAAATAGTACAGGTATGCAGGTATTTAAAAAGGATATTTCTTCTGCATCTGGCAAAGTTATAGTTCCTTTACCCACACTTGCAAAAGGTATTTATCTTGTAAAATTACGGGGAGAAGCGTTAGAGCAAACAGAAAGAATAATCATTCAATAGTTTAAAAAAGGTAAAGAGCAGGCAACTAATCCTTGCCTGTTTTTTTATGTTCTTAAAACCAGGATATGAAATATTTTATTTAAAATGTAAAGATCTTTGGTATTAGATAGCGCTGCCATTTTGCAATTATCATCAAAATCATGTTTACTGTAAACTTAATCCTTCCTTTTTAAACTGTCTACTGCATGGATATTCAGGTTAGCGCACTGTAGAAACAATCAGACTTATAATAAGTTATAATCAGAACTATTTTGTGTACCATTTGAAACAGAAATGGAAAGTTTAGATGAAGAAAGAAGTATTTTCTTCTCCAGGATATGAAAAAAAATCCCGTCATCTTATTAAGATAACGGGATTCACATTTATCAGACTTGTTTATTTACTTATTATAAGTTTTTTAACTGTCTTAATTCCGTTAGTAATACAACTTACCAAGTAAATGCCACTTGATAATTTATCATTCAATTTCAATTCAATCATTCCTTTAGCATTATTAAATGTACCCTGGTAAACTACCTGGCCAAACTCATTACTTATTACTACCTTACTTGTAGTCACGCCTTTGCTGTTTGGTAGGTTTATCTTAAAATCACCATTCGATGGATTCGGGTAGACCTGCATATCGCTTTCAGCAGCTATCATAATTTCCTTTGAAGGCTGTAATGCCTGCCTGCATGCAGTAAGTGCAACTGACAATGATGCAACACTTCCTGATGCACACGAGTTAATTCCTTTCACCCGCACAAGGCCTCCAGTATTCCCAAAATTAACAGTAATACTGGTAGCTGTGGTTGTAAGACTTGTTCCGGTTGATGTTACCACGCCATCCGAAATTTTTGCGCCAGTAGGACAATACCAGGTATAATTTGTTGCATTTGGAATTGCTGCAATAGAATATGGAACTGCTAATTGACCGGCACACACAGAAGTACTTCCGGTAATGGAAGTAGCTAATGCAGGTCTGGCATAAACAGTTAAACTCCTGGCCGCAGAAGTTCCACATGCATTCGTTGCCGTTACCCTCAATGCTCCGCTTACATAACCTGGTGCAAAATTAGCAGTAATAGAGTTTGTCCCCTGTCCGGATGCAATGCTAACACCGGCTACACTTGACGTCCAGTTATAACTTACTCCTGCAACAGAAACCACAGAATAAGGAATCGCATTACTATTGCATACTCCGTAAATCTGCCCTGTAATTACACCGGGTGTAGCAGCAACAGAATTCCTGTTGATAATTAATGCTCTGGCAATGCTGCTTCCGCAACTATTGTTTGCAGTTACCCTCAGAGAATCTCCAACAGTAAATCCTGCAGTATAAGTTACTGTAACTGAACTTGTTCCCTGTCCAGTCGTAACAACGCCACCAATAGGTGCTGTCCAGGTATAGGATGTTGCACCCGATACTGCCGAAATGGTATATGATTTAATATCACCCGGACAAACTTTCGCAGTACCTCCCACAGTTGTTATAGTTCCTGGCCTCGCAGGAGCTGCACAAGCTGCATTTACAGTGGTTTGTAAACTACTGTTGTTACTACAGCCATTAGCATTGGTATAAGAATAGGTTATGCTGTAAGGGCCGCCCACTCCTGCTGTTGCAGGACTAAACGTATTTCCGGAAATTCCGGGCCCGCTAAAACTCCCACCGGCTGGTGAACCAACCAACGTTATAGTAGCAGCATTAACAGGATAAGATGAGGCTAATCCACTAAATGAAACTACTGGTAGCGGGTTTACAGTTACTGACGCAGCTGAACTGGTTGCAGCACATCCTGTTAACGGATCTGTATAAGTGTACGTATAAGTAGTGGAAGGACCGGTATATGGATTGGCGATGCTAAAACTTCCTCCGGCAGGAGAACCGGTTAATGTAATAGCAGAACCTGCACAGCCAGTTACATTGGAAGCCGTTACTGTTGGTAATGGATTAACTGTAATAGTAGCTGCAGCGCTTGTTACCGTACAACCATTAGCGTTAGAATAGGTATAAGTATAAGTTGTAGATGGTCCTGAATATGGATTGGCAACGCTAAACGTTCCTCCGGCAGGAAAACCGGTTAATATAATAGCAGAACCTGCACAGCCAGTTACATTAGAAGCCGTTACTGTTGGTAATGGATTAACTGTAATAGTTGCTGCGGCGCTTGTTACCGTACAGCCATTAGCGTTAGTATAGGTATAAGTATAAGTTGTAGATGGCCCTGTGTATGGATTGGCAACGCTAAACGTTCCTCCGGCAGGAGAACCGGTTAATGTAATAGCAGAACCTGCACAGCCAGTTACATTAGAAGCCGTTACTGTTGGTAATGGATTAACCGTTACCACAATCGAATTTGATTGAACATTTCCGCAGCTATTAGAATTTGTTACAAAATAAGTGCCTGCTGTAGAAACCGTTATAGATGCTGTAGTTGCACCATTACTCCATGTTCCACCAACATTTCCATTTAATACAACCGTTCCACCCTGGCAAATTGTTGTAGCACCAGCTGCGGAAATAGCAGATGCAGATGGTACTGTAGTTACAGAAATATTTGTACCATTATCCGAACCGGTTATAACAGGGTTTGAACTAACTACCCTGATGCGATAACCAACACCAGTTGCTGCCACTGCAGGAATTGTTGCTGCAATTGTTGCAGAGCCTGTGCCTGTTAATGTGCCAATGGCAACAGGGCTCGCAAAAGAACCTGCAGCATTAGACAATTCGGCCGTGAATACATTTCCTGCACTCGCTGCTCCATTTGTTGTGAAAGACACGCTTACCGCAGCTCCTGCACAATAGCTTAATGGACTAACAGCAGACGTTGTTATGCTGGAAAAACTACTTGCTGAAGTAATCGTAAAATTGGCATTTGAAATATCAAAGAAAATATTTCCTACAGCCTCAACTTTTATTCTGCCTGTATTTGTTGGCGTATTTGGTATTACCAAAACTTCAGAACCGTCGTTTGCCGTACTGGCAATCAATACTGTAGGAAACGTTTGTCCACCGTCGGTAGATAACGATATTTTTACATTCGCACAACTCACAGGAGCTGCAGTACTACCTGCAACAGCCCAGGTAATAGTTTGTGACGACCCACCAGGGTATGTTACCGCAGTGTTAGGAGCACTAACAGCAAATGGCCCGGAAGCTGCATTTACTGTTACTACCATGTCGGTGAATGCTGTTTGTGCTACTGACACGGGAACTGTTGAACTATATGGAGCATTATCCCTTACCGTTAGCCTGAAGTTTAAGGTACGCCCTACAGAACTCAAAGCTTCTGTATTGGCTACAGCATCTCCTCCGGGAAGTGGCCCACTGATTAATGCGCCTGCAAGTATGGTAGACAATTTCGGAAAATACCTTGTTGGCGAAGTAGTTGGACTAAACGATATCCAGTTTGGCCCTGATGCTTTTGTTGCACTGGCAACACTACTGGCTCCCGACACCGTTGAATTATCATTCTGTTCCCAGCAATAAGTTAGAACATCACCTGCATTGGCATCTGTTGCAGAGCCGGTAAGTGCAAATGGCGTGCTTTTCGGAATTGTATAATTACTTACTGCAGCTACTACCGGTGTTGCATTAGTTGCTGATATCACCGTTGTAACCGGACAGGTTTTTGTCAACAAATTAGCCTGTATCTGGGCAATTGTCGCCTGGTGATAAATATCTATAGAATGGGGTGCAACATCCTGGCTGGTAATTCCCGCATATCCCATAATAGTAATGCCGGAACCAACTTCTTTATTTACACCAGATCCCTCTAATGAATGAGAAAAAGTATGATTTCCTCCTAATTGATGCCCAACTTCATGAACTACATAGTCAATGTCAAAATTATCGCCCTGGGGTATGCCGTCTACCGGTGAAGTGATGCCACTTCCCTTTGAACCGTTTGAACAAACACAACCGATGCAACCAGCATTACCGCCGCCGCCTGAAGCTCCAAACATATGCCCGATATCATAGTTGGCTTCTCCAATAACAGACGTTAAAGTTGATTGCAATTGCGCATTCCAACTGGACAAAGTTGTATAGGGATCGGATGATGCAGTATAATATATTACACTGGTTGTGTTGGCAATCAGGTTTAAATGTAAGGCAAGGTCTTTTTCATAAACGCCGTTGCAACGGGTTAGTGTTGCATTAAACGCAGCCAATACCAATCCTACCTGGGCCGCACTTGTTGCGCCAAAATAATTGGAATACTCAGCATTACATGATTGAGCTAAACGCATAGTTTTTAGATCACCACCGGATCTTGAGGTAAACCCTGCATTACTAACCTGTGCATTTAAACCTGTTGCTAATTGTTGATCTTGCGTAGAGCAGGTCCATGGCAATTGACCAGGCTTTCTCTGCGATATGAAAACAGCATACACTGTATGATCGCTTGAATATGGTTCTATAAATTCATTTGCTTTTTCAGTTCTAAAGATCATTGTTTGTATACCCTGATCTGAAATACTTAATTTAAGTGTGGCAGATTTGTCTGTAATACCTTTACCCGAAAAAGCCCTGATGCCGGGGAACTGAGCCTGAAGCGCAGGCTCAAAATTTGACGCTTCTACCACTTCAAATTTCTCTATTTGGCCATCGGCATTTGGCAAAGAAATAATAGTAGAATGCCTTGATGCCTGGCTACCAACAACAGTAAATAATTCCTGGCGTAAAACACTCGTATTTAAAGTGAACAATTTAAACACAGTGGGAAACGAAAGCCTTGCAACAGCCTTATCTTTGTTGATGTTTGAAAAGCTTTCGTAACTGGCAGTCCAGAATTTATCTGTCTGCGAAAAAGCCAGGGTTGTAAACAATGCGAACAATAGCGTTAGCAGGTAAACTTTTTTCATGTTTAATTTTTGATTGATAAATGTAAAAATTGCGAAACAATATCTACTCAGGGGGAGCAGCGGTTTTGTCATGGATGTTTTTTTAAATGAAGCCACCAAATATATTGCACATTTATTAAATAAAGAAATATTACAAGTTGAAAATGAGCTCTTTTTAATAATAATTTCCTGTTTTGTAGAATAAATCGTAATTGTACGTAGTGCAACGCAGATGTTCAGTATTATAAAGCGTAAAAGTTGATATTAATAGCAACAACACGATATTGTTAATAATCACAACCAGGCCTTCAGGGTAAGTTCTAAATTAATTCCATTTATTTTGAACGAAAACAATTTACAGTTGTACAGACAATGATGAGATACATCTATTTAATAATTATTATAATGATCACTTTGGGCGCCCGGGCTCAAAGTACCAGTGAGAAAGTAACCAATACATCTGCCAATATTACAGCAGTTGAAAAAAGTAATCTGCTGTTTAAAAATCTGCCTTCCAATTCCTGGAAGTTGGCTGTGGAAAAAAACAGGAGTAATGCCGATGCTTGGCTGGATTACTATCTGTGGACGGAACGGGATAAAAAAATTGCTGTTTTGCAAAAAACATCTGCTTTGAAGAATGCTTTTTTAGCTTCAGAAATCTATATCGGTGGCAGCTGGCAATACAATCTTATCCAATTTCTTCAATCAAATAAAACAGATAGCATTGCTATATACGCGGCTCTGGAACTAGCCGAAAATAAAACCCAGGTTTTACCTTACCTGATACAATTCAATATAATTATGCAAAATGCAGATGGCCTTATGAAGAGCACATCAGCACTTAACAACTTGAAACCTTTGTCAAATGAATTATATGAATATCACTATAATACGCTGATGTCGGCTGGTAAAAACGCAGTTATCTATGCAAAAGGTATTCAGGATCTGGTACCATTAGCTATCATTCAACAGCAGTTTCATGTAAGGGAAGATATCCTGTTAAAGTACTATGACGGAACATTACCTAAAAATGAAAATAGCTATTTGTGTTTATCCATCGGTAAAGAAATAATGGAAAAATATCCGGAAGCCGCATTTACGGGATTGTTAGTAAAATCAGATTCAACTAATGCCTTTAAAGAACTGGAAAAAAATTATAATGATCTTTTTGATCTTAAAGTCTTGGAAAATGCGTCATATACATCTGAACACACTATACAACTTTATAAAAACTATTTGCCAGGATTTATCTTATTGTATCGTTATTATCATATTAATAATGATCAAAGGGCTATTCAATTAAAAAATAGGATCACTAAGATTGCAGTTAAAGCAGGTATTGAAAAAAATATTCATCAACTTATTGATAGGTAAATTCATGGCCTTGAGAAATGTTTCCTACACTGCTTATTCTGATGAACTTTTGTTGCCGCTTATAAAAGCAGGAAGCAATAGTGCTTTTGATGAAATTTATAAGCGGTACAGCCAAAAAATGTTCAGCTATTTTTTTAGGATGCTTTGGAAAAATAAAGAGTTGGCTGAAGATTGTACACAGGAGCTTTTTGTAAAACTTGTAAAAAATGCAGGTATGTTTGAGCTTGAAAGAAATTTTTCTACCTGGCTTTATAGTATAGCAAATAATATGTGCAAAAATGAATACAGGAAAAAAGATACAAGATTAAATCATCTTGCAATGGTAAAAAACACAAATACCACAACCGATGCTGTGAATCCAGATCTGAAAAGATTTAAACTGGCCGTTCATTCCTGTACAAATGAATTAGCTGAAGAAAAACGTTCTCTCTATATTTTACGTTTCCAGGAAAACCTTTCTGTTCCTCAGATAAGTTCAATTTTAAATATTCCTGAAGGAACGGTTAAGTCAAGAATATTTTATTTACTAAAAGAAATGAAGGAAAAATTAAAGGAATTTGAAACCTTACATATTTATCCATAAACAAACACTATGCAGGCTGAAGAAATTATACATCAAAAAGAATGGTATCAACTGTCAGAAAACGAGCGAAAATTTCTGACTGAACTTGCTGCTAATGAACAGGAGTATAACCTCTTGAAAAAAATGCTGCAGGTTTCTGCGGAAGAAACATCAGAAGTACCGTTACTCAGCGAAAAAAGAAAACTCTCTCTGGATGCTATTGCAAATAAAAATAAATTCAAATCGAACCGGCTTGTATGGTATGCTGCTGCCAGCATCGCCTTGATCGCCTTTTCTACGCTACTCGTTTATAACTATAATAGTACAACCAGATATCCGGCTTCTGTAGCATCCAGGGCTCCTGTGGAGGATTTGCCAAAAACGGAAAACAAAGTAATCGAAGAAAATAATGATACTATACAAACAACCACGGGTCTGAGTTACATTGTATCAGATTCAAAGAGAAGATTAAAAAGTAATTCATCCGGCAAAACCATCAATGCGCAAACAGCATTACCCTTCTCTAATGAAAGAAAATACATCGCAGTTAATACAACAATTAATGCAGATCCGCGATTACTTTTATTGGTAACAGAAGTTTATTAAAAAAAGCGTGAACGATTTTAGTAACTGCGTGTACAGATAAGAAAATCATTTATGAAAAAAACAATCTTATCAATTTTAATTTTTACAATCTTAGTTGGTACCAGCATTGGTGCCAAAGCACAAATCCTGGGAAATGCTTATTCTGAAAAAAACGCGTTATCTAACAGTGGTGCATATTCGCCGATTACGGGTGCAGTAGACCTGAACATCCAAAGTTATGGAAGCAATTTCTCCAGTTTGCTGGAAGCAAATGTTATGATAAATGTAAAAGCTATTTCCTATGTTGCTATTTTTAGCCTTACACAGTACGGCAAAACAATAGAAGAAGTGGAAACAGCCATGCGTGTACGCTCGGAGATTTTTAAAGCAAACCTGCAGAAAGAAGGAATGGAAGAAAAGCAGATATTTTTTGACCCCATCACCATGGTGCCCACTTACGAAACTGAAGTAACAGAGAAGAAACTAAGCCGAACATTTAACGAAGTACCCACTGGATTTGAAATGAAAAGAAATGTACACATTACCTTTTACAAACAGGAACAAATTAACCCGATCATTACTGTGGCAGGAAAAGCGGAAGTTTACGACCTTGTGAAAGTAGATTACAATATCGAGAACAAAGATGCAATTCTGAGTATGCTAAGGCAGGAAGCATTAAAAATACTGCTTGATAAAAAAAGTGTGCTTGAAAAAGCAGGCATCTTTACAAAATTTACCCAGGTTGGCGAAATGCAAAGTTCTGCGTACCCCGCCGAACGTTACGCACAATACTATGCATACAGATCGGGCGTTGCACCAACATTTATGAGTAATAGCAAAAAAGACAAACCTATCCAGGTATCTTATAACTATGCAGAAAAAAATAAAACGATCTATTACGATAAAGTTTCTGACAAACAATTTGATAAAGTGATCAACCCCGTGGTTAATGAACCAATGGTACAAGTTTATCTCACATTAAAAGGCCAATACCAGATCATTGACCCTGAAGCCATTATTATAAAAAACAGTTACGATGAAAAAGTTCGCCAATTTCAGTTGCGATCTATGGAACTGGACCTTGAAGCGAAAAAGCGTGATATCGATTTAAAAGGGAGGGTAAGCCCGGTATTAGAATCAGTAAAAAAGAAGAACTAAGATTTAAAGAAGTTGGCGCAGTTTAATTGCGTCAGCTTCTTTTTTTTATAAGCATAATGGTAAGTATTGAATACTTAAAATGACTATTTAGGTTTTTCTATAAAATATATCATAGATACACATGATAATAATCCTGTCGAAAAACTTTTTTTTGTAGGTACTTTGCACTAAATAGTAACACATAAAATGATCCATTCACATAATTATGTAACTGCGACCGAAGCTGTGTCGATAGTTCAAAGCGGGCAAAGAATATTTATACATGGAAGTGTTTGCACACCTCATCACCTGCTTCACGCCCTGGCGATGCAACACGAAAGGCTGAAAGATGTAGAACTGGTGTCGATAAGTTTAAAGGGAGATATTGAAATAGACAAAGCTGAATACCAATCTTCCTTCCACATTAATTCCCTATTCGTATCAGATTCTGTTAGGCTAGCAGTTGCCGAAGGAAGAGCAGATTTTGTACCGGTATTTTTAAGCGATATCCCGGATCTTTTCCGGAGAAAAATATTGGAAATTGATGTTGCTATGGTGCAGGTATCAGAGCCTGATGCACATGGTTATTGTTCCTTAAGCCTTTCAATTGATATTGCCCGTTCGGCGGTAGATAATGCTAAATGGGTGATTGCACTTATTAATCCGAATTTACCCCGCACACATGGCGATGGAATGATACATACCGACAGGTTTTCTAAAATGGTTTATTTCCCGTCTGAACTGGTAGAAGAAGATTTTGGTAAAAAAGTTGGAGAAACTGAAATGGCGATCGGCAGAAATATAGCATCACTTATTGAAGATGGTAGTACTATTCAAATGGGAATTGGCACCATACCAGATGCTGTTTTGAAATTTTTGCATAACCATAAAAACCTGGGCGTTCATACAGAGATGCTAAGTGACGGAATTATTGACTTGATAGAAAAAGACGTTATAAACAATAAAAAGAAAAATATCCATCCAAACAAAACTGTTACCTCATTTGCCATTGGCACCAGGAGGCTTTACAATTATGTAGATGATAATCCTTCCTTTGCTTTCCTGGACATTGACTATGTAAATGATCCGCACGTGATTCGAAGAAATCCAAAAGTAATTGCCATTAACAGTGCCATAGAAGTGGATCTAACCGGTCAGATTTGTGCCGATAGTATTGGAACAAAACAATATAGTGGTATTGGCGGCCAACTCGACTTTATGCGGGGCGCAGCCCTTAGTGAAGCCGGTAAACCGATCATTGCACTCAGTAGCAGGACTGCCAGAGGAATTCCCAGGATAGTTCCGTATTTAAAAGAAGGTGCCGGAGTTGTAACAACGCGTGGGCATATCCATTATGTTGTAACCGAATATGGCAGCGCATTTTTATTCGGTAAAAATTTACGGCAACGGGCAAAGGCGCTGATAGATATTGCGCATCCGGATGACAGGGAAAATATGCTGCGGCAATGCCATGAAAGATTTAAAGTTTTTAATTGATCAATTAGAAATTTCTACAACAGCTATGTGCCGGTTTTATTTTGAAATCGCAGCCCGATTCTTCGCTCCTGCAGCCGGATCGTTATTTCAGTCAGTACCGCCGGATCCTCAATAGTTGATGGGATCAGGTATTCGTCACCGTCAGCAATCTGACGGATAGTTTTTCGCAGGATCTTTCCACTTCTGGTTTTCGGTAAGCGTGTTACTATGGCTGCATTATGAAAACAGGCAACCGGACCGATCTTTTCCCTGATCATTTGTACCAGGGCAATTTCCATTAATTGTTCAGTTTCAGTTCTGCCATCCTTTAAAACGATCAAAGCTACCGGGCGCTGCCCACGCATATCATCTGCAATACCCACCACTGCACATTCTGCGATTGCGGGATGGCCGGCAACCAATTCTTCCATTTCACCGGTGCTAAGCCTATGGCCACTAACATTGATCACATCATCTATTCTTCCTGTAATGTAAAAGTAGCCATCCGCATCTTTGAATCCACCATCACCTGTTTGATAATACCCTGGGAAATGTTGAAGGTACCCTGCTTTGAAACGTTCATCGTTTTTCCACAGCGTTGGAAGGCAACCCGGAGGCAGCGGCAATTTTACAGTAATATAACCTTCAGTTCCTTGTGGAAGAGGCTCCCCTTCTTCTGATAAAACCTGTATGTCATAACCACAAATGGGCAATCCTGCTGAGCCTGCTTTGGGAGCTAACTGTTCAATTCCCATCATCACTCCAAGCATCGGCCAGCCAGATTCTGTTTGCCACCAATGATCAATCACCGGGATATGCAGCATGGCTTTTGCCCAATTATAAGTTGCAGCATCACACCGTTCCCCTGCAAGAAATAGATATTTTAAAGAATTCAGGGAATAACTATTAAGTAGTAACCCGTCATTATCTTCTTTTCTTATGGCTCTTATGGCAGTTGGTGCAGTAAAGAGCAAGTTCACTTTATGTTCAGCAATTACTCTCCAAAATGCTCCTGCATCGGGTGTTCTCACAGGTTTGCCCTCGTATAATAAGGTGGTACATCCTTGCAATAATGGCCCATACACAATGTAACTATGCCCAACTACCCAGCCAACGTCACTTGCTGCCCAATAAACATCTCCTGCTTTTACATCATAAATATTTTCCATACTGAATTTTAACGCTGTTGCATACCCACCATGATCGCGTACGATTCCTTTTGGCTTACCGGTAGTGCCGGAGGTGTATAAGATATACAAGGGATGCGATGAAAGTACAGGCACAGCTTCAATTTCAGGGAAATCATAGAGGGATTCGAAACTACGTTCGCCCGTTTGCGTTAGGTCATCAAAATCTTTTACTCTCTGATAAAATATCTTAAATGCAGGTTTAAATGTGGCCTCTTCTATTGCCTGGTCAACCATTGGTTTATACAAAATTTTCCTGTCTACTTCTATGCCGTAGCTGGCAGATATAATCGCTGCTGGTTTAGCATCATCAATACGCATGGCTAGTTCATGAGGAGCAAACCCTCCGAATACCACAGAATGGATGGCTCCTATCCTGGCACAGGCCAACATAGCAATTACAGCTTCGGGTATCATCGGCATATAAATAACAACAGTATCCCCAAAACCTATTCCCAGGTGTTTCAAACCATTTGCAAACTTCGCTGCCTTCTCCTTTAGTTCAATGAAAGTATACCTGCATATCGTGTTCGTAACCGGAGAATCGTACAGCAGGGCAGTTTGCGCCCCCCTTCCCTGCTCAATCTGCCAGTCGAGGCAACAATAACTCATATTGATCATCCCATCCTCAAACCACCGGTAAAATCCCTGTTCATTTTTAGATAATATGGAAAGAGGCATTTTGTACCATGGCATGGCTGATGTCTGTTTCTTCCAGAAAAATTCCTTTTCAAGTATACTTAACTGGTAATTAGAGTTGTGAGGCATATGGCAGGTTTTGATAAAAGCAATGCCCGTAAGGTACTGTAATGTGCCTGTTTTAAAGTAAAAGATATACTAATTTAGCAAAATAAATAACCGGTTTTTTATTAGCCACTGCTAATGATCTCCTTTACTTTTTTCATAAGTTCTCTGGTACTGAAAGGCTTCGTGATGTAAAGGCTGGCACCCAGATCATACCCCTTTTGTATATCGCTTTCTTTGCTCTTTGCACTAAGAAAAACAATCTTAATATCTTGTAATTTTTTTGAAGCTTTTACATACTTACAAATCGCATATCCGTCTACGTCAGGCATCATTATATCAAGCAAAACCAAATTGGGGATGTCTTTATTGATAATGTCTAATGCTTCGGTTCCATTGCGGGCAACCTTTACTTCAAATCCCTCTTTTTTCATCAGGAATTCGAGCGACATCAGAATATACGGGTCATCATCAACTACAAGTATCTTTTCCATTTTATACAATCAACTTATCGGTAATGTAAATATAAATCTGGAACCTCTTACGTCAGCATTTTCTACCCAGATTTTTCCATGGTGCATTTCAACAATCTTCTTACTGATTGCTAATCCCAATCCACTTCCTTGTGGCTTTTTAATTGTTTGACTGCGGGCCTGAAAGAACTTATCAAAGATGAGAGAATGCAGATCGTTTGGAATACCTTTCCCATTGTCTTCAATCCAAACCTGTAATTCATCGTGATTAGTGTAAATACCGATCTTTATAACGGCATTTTCAGCAGGACTGAATTTAATAGCATTTGTAAGTAAATTATAAAGTACTTGCTGTATCAATGTTTCATCGCACTGAACGAGGAACATCGAATTGGGCAGGTTATTCTTAATCTCAATATGCTTCTCTTTTGCCAATGTTGCAACTGAAGAAACTGTATCTGATAAAAGCTGGTTAAGCATTACAGCAGTTTTGTTTAACGTCTGGCGGCCACTTTCATACTTTTCCAGGCTTAAAACCTGGGTAATCAGGTGACTTAAACGTTCTGTCTCCTTTATCATACCAGAAAGGAACAGGTCTTTTTCCTCTTCTTCCATTGCGGGGTTATCATAAACAATTTCAGCCATCGCCCTGATAGACGTAAGTGGTGTTCTAAGTTCGTGCGTAACGGTGTATAAAAACTCATCTTTTAAAATATCCAGATCCCGCATCTGATCATTTGCGGCAGTAAGCTGTTCAGTTGCTTTTTGCAGTTCAACTGATTTTCTCCGTAGCTCCTTATTTAATTCTATCATTTGCTGGGATTCCCTAAGGATCCGGATCACCTCATCTATTTTTATTTTTTCTTCTTTGGTAACCGTGCTTACCATTATTCGGGCAGAAGCTGATCCAATGATACCACTAAGTATTTTTTCTACAAAAGCTACAATTCGGGGATCTGCCTGCTTACTGGCAAGGCTTATCTTTTTCTTTTGTGCATAACCTGTAATAATTCTTTCGGAACGCTCATTACCAACAAATTTAGATAGCAACGAACTAAGATCAGATATATAAGCGGTTCCCTTCCAGGCAACATTATATTCGGTTTCATTTGAGTGACGAAATATATCTACAAATATTTCTGCCTGATAGGTTTCCTGGGCCGACCTGGAAGTGTAAAGTGATACCGCAATAAAAGAAATAGTATTAAAAAGTATGCTCCAGAAGAAGCAATGAGTGATCATGTCCATCCCACTGATACCAAAAAGAGAAACAGGGTTGAGCCATTCTATGCCAAAAATGCCATTTACGACAATATCACTGTTAAGTATACCCGCACTGCACATAGAAGGAATAACAGCGGTAAAAAACCAAATAGCAAAACCACTACAAATACCTGCCATAGCGCCTTTTTGACTTGCGCTCTTCCAATAAATACCTCCCAGTACAGTCGGTGCAAACTGTGCCACTGCTGCAAAAGAAACCATCCCGATAGAAACAAGGCTAAAATGCTGGGCAACAAGTTTGTCGTACAAAAATGCCAATGTTATGATAAGGATAATGCTTACACGGCGAATTGTAAGAATAGACCGGGTTAATTTCCTGTCTTCTTTTGCAATGAATTTTTGTGTAGAAAGCAAAAGTGGTGTGGCTATATTATTGGCCATCATCGTACTTAATGCAATAGTTTCTACAATGATCATACTGGTGGCAGCAGAAAATCCACCAATAAAAGTGCAAATACCCAAAATTTTGGAACCATGCATTAGGGGTAACGCCAATACATAGGTGTCTGGGCTAACTCCTGATCCATTTAGTAGTAATTTTCCCGCAAGCGCAACCGGAAGAACAAATATATTGATCAACAAGAGATAAAGCGGAAACAGCCAGATCGCTTTTTTTAGATGATTCTCATTTACATTTTCTACAACACCCATCTGAAACTGCCGTGGTAAAAAAACAATGGCCAACATTGAAAGTAACAACATGCCGAACCAGGTAGTATAAGACGTATTCGATTCCAGTAAAAATAATTTCTTCAAAGATTCATTCTCTGCCGCCTGGTTAAAAATGTCTGAAAAACCGTTGAATATGCCATAAGTAACAAAAATGCCTACTGCAACAAAAGCAACCAGTTTAATAATAGATTCAAATGCAATAGCTGCTACCAACCCTTCATGCTTATCGGAAACGTTGATAGACCTGGCGCCAAATAGTATTATAAAAAGGGTTATAACGCCCGCAATATAAAAAGTATCATCCTGTAAAAATGTACTTAAGTTATGTTCGGGCGAGTTATTTCCACCTAACACACTTATACTGGTGGCAATTGCCTTTAATTGAAGAGAGATATATGGTATTATTCCCAGTACACAAAGTACTGTAACAACAACAGCAAGTGAAAAGTTCTTTCCGTACCGGGTTGAAATAAAATCTGCGAGGCTATTGATCCGTTGAGTTCGGCATATCCTGACCAATTTTCTCAACACCGGCCAAAATAGCGCCGCCATTATAGTAGGACCAATGTACACGGCAATAAACTCGATACCATGGCTGGCGGCCAACCCTACGCTACCATAATAAGTCCATGCTGTGCAATAAACTGCCAGCGAAAGCGCATATACGTATGGGTTATTGATTAAACTTTTTCCTTTTTTCAACCTGTACTCGGCAAAATACGCTACGCCAAATAAAAAAAGAAGGTAAAGTAGCGCAATAACTATGGCGATCCCGTTATTCATTGGCCGTTGTTCTTTTTAGGTCCTCTTTTTTCGGCCGTAAGGAATAGTAAAAATATTGCGATGATCCATACAAGAAAAATATAAGCATACAATAGTGGAAAGCCCCATATTAATTGCTGTTTATCAGCAATAGAAATTAATGGATAGCTAAATACCAAGAGGAGTAAAATAGCCAGGAAGGCAAAACGCAGTTTTTTAGCAGAATCAGGCATGATTGATCAATTAAAAATGGCATAGCATTTACCCGGAAGGATAAATGGCATGGCATCAGGATCAAATCTAAATTAATAATCTGTGATCTCAGCAGAACTTTCAGGCAAATGGTCGTAATAACCTTTTACAGAATAAAATCCGAAAATCAGCAGCCCGATACAAATCGGAATGAATATGAACAAAATGATCCCCCATTGAAGAGTAACGTTACTCTTAGCTACCTCACTGGCTTTGCCAATTTTATCAGCAGCCTGCCAAAACATAAAACCAACAACAGAAGGAGCCATTAGCATCCAAACTAATCCCAAAATTCTTTTTAAAGCATTCATATAAATAATTTTATTTGATTATTAAATTAATCCATCACTTCATTATCAATCTTATTATTAAGGTAGATAACACCAATAATTAAGCAAAGAATAGCTACGCCTATCGGATACCAAAGTCCAGCCAGTGGATCGCCTCCGGGATTTTCCGGTGTTTTGGTAAACTCAACTATCAAGGTTCCCAGAAATGGAACCAAACCGCCAAATACGCCATTGCCAATATGATAAGGAAGAGACATTGATGTGTAACGGATCTTGGTTGGGAAAAGTTCTACAAGGAAAGCAGCCATTGGGCCATATACCATCGTTACAAATATGATCTGGATAAATACCAGGAAGATCATCTTCCAGAATGTATTTTTATCAAGTGACTTTTCGATAACCACCGCAGGTTTTTTTGATTTTTCCTGCACCGAAACATAAGTTATGCCTTCGGGCAAAACAGTACTGGTGGCAGCCTTTAATTTGATCAAAACTGTATCCATAATTGCAGAATCGGTTGCCCCTGCCCTTATATAACCAATAGATGCAGTATTTCCGGCATAGTTATCAGCCAGGCGAAAAGTATCAGTTTTTAAATAAGTAAAAACTGCTCCGTCGGTATAAACAGTGTCGTACTTTATTGTAACCAGCATTTTCTTTTTGTCCTTTACATCAATAATTCCAAGCGGCACACTTGCTGTTGATTTGGAAATATCTACCAGTTCTTTTTTACTGGCAGCACTTGTCCATTGCAGGAAATTTTTGTAGATAGGAATATAACAAATGATACCCAATAACATACCCAGCATCATGATCCACTTTCGGCCTATCCTGTCGCTCAGCGCACCAAACACTACAAAGAAAGGAGTTGCAAATAAAATAGCAATCAATAAAATATTTCTCGAATCAATGAAGTTCACCTTACATATATTTTCAATAAATGATTGCGCATAAAACTGACCGGTGTACCAAATAACACCTTGTCCCATTACAGCTCCAAATAAAGCCAATAACACCATTTTAAAATTTGCCCGATGGCCAAAACTTTCCTTCAACGGATTGCTAGAAGTTTTACCCTCTGCCTTTACCTTAGCAAACATGGGCGATTCGCTCATTCGCATACGGATAATAATAGACACCATCACCAGCAGTAATGATATCCAGAACGGGTAACGCCATCCACCCCACTCGGAAGTAAATTTTTCTACTCCCTGTGCTTCACGCAACAGGATGATTATTCCCAGTGCAAGGAACAGCCCTAATGTGGCAGTTGTCTGTATCCAGCTTGTCCAGTAGCCCCTTCTGTTTGCCGGCGCATGTTCGGCAACGTAAGTAGCGGCTCCTCCATATTCCCCGCCCAGGGCAAGCCCTTGTACAAGGCGTAATACGAGCACGATAATGGGAGCTGCCCAGCCGATAGTTTTAAATCCCGGCACCAATCCGATGGCAAAAGTTGACCCTCCCATTAATATAAGTGTTAAGAGAAACGTGTACTTGCGGCCGATAAGATCACCCAACCTGCCGAATACCAATGCACCAAAAGGCCGAACAATAAAGCCGGCAGCAAATATGGCCAAAGTGCTCAGCAATGCCGAAGTACCGGAATCTTCAGGAAAAAACTGTTTGGAAATGATAGTGGCAAGCATACCGAAAATATAGAAATCATACCATTCTATCAGTGTGCCTACAGACGAGGCTCCGATAATAAACCCCATACCTTTTTCTGGTTGTTGAATTTTGTCCATTGTTTAATTTTTAAGAATTACCGTCGATTAATTTTTATAAGAAAATTTGTGTTTGAAGTATAAATTCAGATTTACTTCCGTTTCTTTCCGGATTGCCACTAACGGTCTTGTATACGGGCCTTGTGCTATACTGCAAAGTGATTTTGGCATTATGGCCATTCATAAAATAATTCATTCCCAGATCGAATTGGGAAGAAGGTTTACCTATTCTTTTAAAATCTTTATACGTGAAAGTAGCATATGGCATAAATGCCGCGCCGTTATTCATCTTTGGAAATACAAATCCAGCCTGAGTGTACCAGATATTTCCTGTACCAATAGTTGGTTGAACGTTTCCTCCTCCTGCCCAACTGGATTCGGGGTTAGCTGATACAGGTTGTGCACTGGCGTGAAGATTAAGTATTCCGATATTACGCAAATAATTTGGTCCAAAATCATTATTATAAAATACGCTGTACAGGTTTATCGCTGTTCCTTTCTTTTTATTTAATGGCATATCAACAAATACATCTAACCCCAGGTTACGTTGATTGTGAGCAACAACAGAATCCAGTGCAGAAGCCCTGCTGGCAGTAGCGTTGGAATGCGTGTACCAACCTGCACCAACATTTATCACTTTCTTTGCTCCGAGGTAGCTACCCACAAAGTATGGTAACACATTACTTTCTTTGTCTGCAAACATAAAGTTGAAATAACCACCGGTGCTCCATTTTTCTGTCATCACATTAACAGCATTGGGAGCTGTAACAGATGCCTGGGAAATGCCAAATGCAAATGGCTTATTTAAATGCACCCTGTAATCTAGTTTTCCCAGCTGTCCCTTTGCATAAATTCCCAACTGCCGGGCAAACTGGTCTGTAGCTTCAATATTGAACCAGTTAAAAATTGGTGCATCCAGCGTTACAAAATTTAATGTACTGTGGCTGCTCATCCGTGAAACGCCGTTCCAATAATGTAAGCCTGCTCCCAAATATAATTTTCCCGGTTTAACGGCATATTCCGTCCAGGCATCATGTATGTATAACTGGGGTCGTTTTCCTCCCTGTGCAGTGGCACTTGAGCCCGAACCAAGAGTGCCAGAGCCTCCTCCGTTAATAAAACTCTGGTTATTAATACCCCAATGACTAACGATCATAAATCTTGGAGAAACCTGAGCCTGTATCAGGAATCGTGAACGGCGAATAGCGATATCTGTTGCAGATTTTTGTGGTTTCCCATTGATATCAAGCGTGCCGGGATTGTTAACTGTGTGTGTTACCCACATTTGGTGCCAGGTTATGAGGCGGATGAATTTCTGGCCCTTCTCGTCCAGTTTCAATATCATCGGTTTGTAACTGTGGTCTATTCCCGGTTTCTCTGAACCCTGTGCAAAAAGGCTTCCGGAAAAGAAACTAACTGCAATAAATACACTAAGCAATCTTTTTAACATGGCAATGAATTGGTAAGATGAGAAAATTATAACTCCACCAATTTCCGCTTTTAAAATTGCTGTAAACAAATGACAGCTATACTTCTGCTAATCGTATATTTTTCAGTGTATGTTTTTCCTGAAGCGCTCCCATTTTATGAGCATGAATTTATCACCTAATTCCGTAATCATGCAACCGGCACTTTTCAGTGATTCCCGGCTGGCAAAAAAAGCTTTCAACTCCTCGTATGTAAGCACTTTATAGGTTGGACGATAATCTCTGTTTTCGGGTGCTGAAACATTATATTTCTTCACCCAATTCATTACCGAAACATGGCTGATACCAAGTATCCGTTCAATTTCCCTGTAGGTAACACCCTCCAGGTATAACTGCAAGGCCTTTATCACATAATAATGATCAATATTCTTACCTTCTTTCAATACAGTAAAAAAATAATTACACTGCTTACACCTGTAACGCTGTCTTCCTTTAACAATGCCACTTCTGGTTACATTTTCCAATTTACATTTTGGACAAGCAATCTGTTTCATTTAGTAAATGTAAGTGATGTGATATACCATTTTAGCATAAATATACTAAATTAGCAATATTAATTCCTGCAGACTTTAGCAGTTTGCTTACTTTTAGGGCCTAAACTTACGAACGCTATGCCATTTCCGTTTCAGATTACTTCATTTGAACAGTACCAGCAAGATTATAAAAAAAGTGTAGAGGCACCCGAGGAATTTTGGGCAGATGTTGCACAACATTTTTACTGGAGAAAGAAATGGGATAAAGTATTGGATTGGAATTTCACAGAGCCAAACATTCAATGGTTTAAAGGGGGTAAACTTAATATCACCGAAAACTGCATAGACAGGCACCTGGAAAAATCGGGCGACAAGGCTGCCATCATTTGGGAACCCAACAATCCCGATGAAAGAACAAGAGTTGTAACTTATAACAGGCTGCACAAAAGGGTTTGCCAGGTAGGTCAGATGTTACGAAACAATGGAGTAAAAAAGGGAGACAGGGTAATCATCTATATGGGCATGGTTCCAGAACTTGCCTATGCGGTGCTTGGTTGCGCACGCATTGGTGCAATCCACAGTGTAGTTTTTGGAGGATTTAGTGCACAGAGTATTGCTGACAGGCTCGAAGATGCCGCCGCTGAATATATAATTACCTGCGATGGTGCATTTCGTGGAAATAAAGACATCCCTTTAAAAAGTATCATCGATGATGCTTTAATAGGAAACAAGACAGTGAAAAAAGTGATCGTATATACACGTACCAGAACGCCAGTATCAATGTTGAAAGGACGAGATCTTTGGTGGGAAGATGAAATGGAATACGCTGAAACACAAATTGAAAAAGATGGTATTGTTCATTTTCCTGCCGAGGAAATGGATGCAGAGGATCCGCTTTTTATTCTTTACACATCAGGCTCTACAGGGAAACCAAAAGGTGTTGTGCACAGCGTTGCAGGTTATATGGTTTGGACGACCTACACTTTTGTAAATGTGTTTAATTATAAACCGGGAGATATACACTTTTGTACCGCAGACATAGGTTGGATCACTGGTCACAGCTATATCGTATATGGACCGCTTTGCACCGGAGGCATTTCTTTAATGTTTGAAGGTATTCCAACCTGGCCGGATGCGGGAAGATTTTGGGATATCGTAGACAAGCACAAAGTGAATATTCTTTACACTGCTCCTACAGCCATAAGGAGTTTAATGGGTTTTGGCCTGGATCCGCTTAAAGGTAAAGATCTTTCTTCATTACGGGTACTCGGCACCGTTGGTGAACCAATTAATGAAGAGGCTTGGCATTGGTACAATGAAAATGTGGGAAAGAAAAAATGCCCGATAGTGGATACATGGTGGCAAACAGAAACAGGTGGGGTATTAATTTCCAATCTTGCAGGAATAACCCCTTCTAAACCTTGCTGGGCAACTTTACCGCTTCCTGGCGTACAACCATTACTGGTAGATGACCAGGGAAAAGAAGTAACAGATAAAGATGAAAATGGATTTCTTAAAGGCAATCTTTGTATTAAAGCCGCCTGGCCGGGTATTATCCGCACAACATATGCAGATCACGAAAGATGCCGGACAAATTATTTTGCCACTTATGAAAATTTATACTTCACCGGCGACGGGGCCCTAAAGGATGAAAATGGAAATTACAGAATTACCGGACGTGTTGATGATGTGTTGAATGTGAGCGGTCACCGCATTGGAACTGCTGAGGTTGAAAATGCGATTAATATGCATGCCGGTGTGGTGGAAAGTGCCGTTGTTGGATATCCCCATGATATAAAAGGGCAAGGTATATATGCCTATGTGATTTGCAATCATATGCATGGCGACGAGAACTTAACCAGGCAGGATATTCTGCAAACAGTTTCCCGTATCATTGGCCCAATTGCAAAACCTGATAAAATACAGTTCGTAAATGGGTTGCCAAAAACAAGAAGTGGTAAGATCATGCGCAGGATACTAAGAAAAATCGCTGAAGGTGAAATTGCCAACCTGGGCGATACCAGCACTTTGCTTGATCCGGGAATTGTAGAGGACATAAAGAACAAAAAAATTTAGTTAATGCCCGGGAAAACCGGGCTTCATTTTTTGCATATATTTTTAATACATTTAAAATAATATTTTCCTGCTTATTCTTTCAAAAAATTACAAGGATTCCGTTCACCCTCATCTCCGGGATAACAAGACGGGGTATTAATTTTATCGGAATTGGCTTTAATAATTATTCTATCGAAGTACATATCAGCTCCTGTTTTTACCAGGAAACTAAGATAGTAAGTATAGATTTTTTTATTTTAGCCAACCTCACTATTTTCATGCAATGTCCGAGCAAGATCCTCATTTACTCAACCTGTTACATTGTATAAACCTGGAAGAAAAGGAGCAGGTAAAGCGATATAGCCTCGATCAGCAACATACGCTTAAATCATTGAAGGCTGAGGGTTTGGCACTTCATCCTATTTCAATTACCCGGAAGAATTTTGGGTATGCAGATTTCCCGGAAATTTCCTTCAGATTAAATTTCCCCGCGGAAACAAACTTGTTTAGGGATGGAGCCGCTATTGAATGTTTTATTTCAGGTGAAGAACCCGTAAAAGGCATTTTAATGAACCTGGATGGGAAGAGTGGAGAATTCCGATTATTTGCACCCGATTTCCCTGATTGGATTGAAGACAACGGTGTTGGCATAAAGCTGGCTCCAGATCAGCGTACAACCAGCATCATGAAAGACGTGCTAAAAGAGCTTCCTGCAAATAAAAAACTTTACGAGCTTTTTAAAACATTGCATGGCGACTTTGCATCGTTAGAAACCGTTGACCGGTCGCAAACTGACTTTCTATTTATTAATAATGAATTAAATGCAAGCCAGCAAGAGGCGGTTAAAGCAATTATTTTAAACGATTTAATTACCATCGTTCATGGCCCGCCAGGCACCGGAAAAACTACCACCTTAATAGAAGCCATCGTTCAGTTGAGTCGCACAGGTGAAAAAATACTGGTAACTGCTCCCAGTAACACAGCGGTAGATAATATCGCTAAAGGGCTGATAGCAAAAGGTTTAAACGTATTGAGGGTTGGAAATACCAGTAAGGTTGATGAAGCAATATTTAATCATACTCCTGAAGGTAAACTTGCCAACAGTAAACAACAGAAAGAGATCAGGCAATTAAAAATACGGGCAGAAGAATTTCGAAAAATGGCCTTGAAATACAAGAGAACATTTGGCAAATCTGAGCGTGAACAACGTAATCTGCTGTTTAAAGAAGTAAAAAACATCCGGGTTGAAATAAAAAAATTACAGGCATACAATGAAGATAAATTATATATTGAAGCTGCTGTTGTTTTGGGTACACCCGTGGGATTATATGATTCAAGAGCAGATAAAATAGGCTTTGATACATTGGTGATAGACGAAGCCGGCCAATGTATTGAACCATTGGCATGGTGCGTTATGCCACTCGCAGAAAAATATGTGCTTGCTGGTGACCACTTGCAGCTTCCTCCTACCGTATTAAGCCAGGAAGCAGCCAGTTTAGGATTGGGCCGTTCGATCCTGGAATTATGTATCGAAAAAATAAATTCTGTATTTCTGCTTAATACCCAATACAGGATGCGAAAAGCTATCGCAGATTTTTCCGGTAATTATTTTTATAATGGTTTATTACTTACGGCTAATCATCTGCAAAGTGAAAATGACAGGCATATTACATTCATTGATACCGCCGGCTCAGGTTTTAATGAAACCCAGGGAGCAGAGGGAATGAGTTTGCAAAATGAAGGCGAATTAAGCATAGTTTTAAAATTAATAGCCACAGAGTTAGCGGATATAAAACAAACAGCATTTATTTCACCGTATGCCGGCCAGGTTTCTGCAGCAAAGGAATTATTGCCGCGGGAAATGCGAATAAGCACCATCGATAGTTTCCAGGGACAGGAAAAGGAAACGATCATTTTATCACTGGTAAGAAGCAATGATGATCTTACAATTGGATTTTTGAAAGATTACCGAAGGATGAATGTAGCTATAACGCGGGCTAAAGAAAGATTATATGTGATTGGTGACAGCGCCACTATTGGAAGTGATCCTTTTTATAGTTCGTTTTTAACGTATGTTGAAAGGTTTGGAAATTATAGGAGCGTGTGGGAATTTGACCTGGATATGTAAACTTCCTTTGTTGTTGATCCAGGATAACAGGATCAAAATATAGAGTTAATTATATATTCAGATAAATTTCTACCGGAAACAAAATGAGGCATTGCGAGATAAAAGGTCTAGCTTACTTCAGCAAATGTTCATTCTGGAAAAAAGCAGGGAACATTTTCCGGATACTTTCCTAAAAAGAAACGATTACGACGTAATATAGCTTTCAGCGATCCGGAAGCTTCAACATACACCTCACTAGTAAAAAAAATAAAGATGTTTAATCAAACCTGGAAAAAATACTTGCCCGTAATCACAATTCTATTAAAGCGATCAGCAAGTAGTGAACAAACTTTCAACCTCAATCATACCGATTTTGAGCGGGCGTCGGGAGGAAGAAAAATGAAATGGAGCATTCCAGCTATGTCGCTTAGAAATGGACGCATTCAAAATCATGCAACAAAACAAACAGCCATTGCAACTGAGATGCTGGCCGAAATGCAGGCTGATGAACAGATCAGTAAATTATTGAAAATGCATACATTTGAAATATCCATGACCAATGATTTTAAACTTACAATTAAAAATATAACAATCTCTGCTGAAGCAGCCGACGATGCGGTGATGGAAGAACTGATCAATTGATAATTTGGCAGCTATGTGATTTTTCTAAGATCGTAATCAGGTCATGAACTACCATTAAAAAAGTACTTTGTTTTCGTTCGTTAACATTTGCAAACCAAGCAATGAGAATCTTGTATTCTCTAAAACTGCTGAAAGGCTACAGCATCGTGTTTTCTGAACATATTAATTACGTGTCGTAAAACATCTTCTGCTCCTAACAATTATACTTTTTTGTCTCCTTATAGTTATTAACCAATTTACCAGGTTTGGAAGCGGTAACCTGCGTATTAAAACTGATATATTTCCATTTCACAGGTGATTATGATCATTATTTTATGTAGGCTAATTTGCGATCTTGTTAGTAATAACTTTCACAATCACAATCAACATAGTGATACCAGCACAATTACTATTTAAGAAAAGCGATGCAGAAAAGATCATTCCAGGATCAATAGAAGAATTAGAAGTGTTTAAACACTTACAGGTGAAGTTTGCCGATCAGTTTGAATTATTTTTTCCTGATAACCTTGCTCTCAAAACAATCATAGTAATACCAAGCCTAACGCTCGACCAGGATGTACTGGCAAAAGTAGAAGGCTCACTTTACTATGAAGAAAGATTACTTTGCCTTTTGATGCTGTTGCGGATGCCGCGAACTCATGTAACATATGTAAGCAGTATGCCAATAGACCCAGTGATCATAGATTATTATCTTCACCTGTTACCAGGCATAAGTGGCTACCATGCACAAAAAAGGCTGACACTTCTCTCCTGTTATGATGCTAGGGCGCAGTCTTTAACAGAAAAAATTTTACAACGTCCAAGGTTAATTGAAAAGATAAGACAAAGTATAAAGTCCGGTCATGTAGCTCATATCGCATGCTTTAATACCACTCCGCTTGAAAGAACTCTATCAGTACAATTGAATGCACCTATATATGGCTGCGACCCCTCTCTCATACATTTCGGAACAAAGAGCGGCAGCCGAAATATATTCAAGAAGGCTGGAGTTTCCTTTCCGCCAGGTATTGAAAATTTGAGAACATTTGATGATTTGGTGAAGGCAATAGTTTCCCTGAAAGAGCAATTTCCAGATCAGAGAAAGGTTGTAATAAAACTTAATGACGGTTTTTCAGGAGATGGGAATGCCCTTTTTACCTATCCGAAACACATATTGAAAGAGGATCTGTTTAACTGGCTAAATGAACATCTTCGAAAAATGATAATGCCTGTAGCTGAAGGACTTTCAATAGATGTTTTTCTTTTGAAATTGAACAGCATGGGAGGAATTGTGGAATCATTTATTGAAGGAGAAACGAAATCTTCGCCGTCTGTACAATGCAGGATAAATCCTCGTGGAGATGTTGATATTATTTCTACACACGACCAGGTACTTGGTGGGCAAAGTGGTCAGGTTTTCATAGGAGCGCACTTTCCGGCTGATGTTGAATACAGGAGTGAAATATCAGAAATAGCCTATGTAATATCGCAGCAGCTAAAAACAGCGGGAGTTTTGGGGCGTTTCAGTATCGATTTTATCTCGGTTAAAAATAATACAAAGTGGAAACATTATGCTATTGAAATAAATCTTAGGAAAGGTGGCACCACACATCCTTACCTGATGATGCAATTCCTAACGAACGGTCACTATAACAAAACTACCGGAATGTTTGAAACAGCAAACAATCAATTCCGTTATTATTTTGCTTCAGACAATATTCAGCACGAATGTTATAAAGGTCTATCCGCACAGGATCTCATCGAAATTGTCATGTTTCATGGACTGCATTTTGATGGTGCAAGCCAAAAAGGAGTGATATTTCATATGATCGGGGCATTGTCTCAATATGGTAAAATGGGAATGATGTGTATCGGTGAATCTTCATCTGAAGCTTTCTATTTATATCAAAAGACAATTGAAGTTTTGAATGCAGAATGTGGTATTGCATAAATCAGGTGAAGCCTTTAAAAATATAATAATATTTGTTACACAATGAAATTAAGGAGTAATGATTTTGAAATGCTGCATTTACAAAAACAGAAGTTGTACACAGATAACCACATACAACCTCTATTTAATTTTGCCTGAACATACTAATGATAAACTGTGTACCTGCGATAATATCTATCTGCTACGCTTCCTTTTATTCTTCAACTGTTTTAACAGAACTACTTTTCTTACCAGTAAAAAATATCTTTAACCCACACCAAAGCAGATATTAAACCTGGACAAAGACAAAATAGAATTTGAAAATAATTACAGCCGGATTGTTTGTTTGAGATGACCAGCATAAAGTTGTCGAAAACGGGTTGTGATCGATTCTCATACACAATTTAAAGACGCAGACAAGTTAACAATGCTATGATATTGTTGTAATATCACTGGTGTTGGCAATTTCCGGCATAGAAGATGCGGGTATTGATGCCTGTTGTAACCCTTTCACATTACATTATATAACTATTAAATTTCAGGGATTTGCATAATCTTTCCGGATATAGAATCTTACCTCCTATAATAAATAAATCCCGATATAGTTATTTAACATTTACTCTTGAAGATCATTATAATATAAGGTTCTAAATTATACTCAGAATTCATACGAAGAATTTTAATTAATGTTGACAGCATGTATAATTTTCAGTTAGTTTAAACAAAAGACCTGTTTAAAAATTCAATTGTAGCGAATTTTCCTGTATGATACTATCCTAAATTTGTTGTCGCAGATTAATGCGTATTAAACTCAAGCTTTGCAAGTTCTGAGTTACAAAACCAAAATACCTATCCCAAATTGAATAAATGGCTAGATAAAAAATCAGCTACCAGCAATAATTATTACCGGAAATTCATTTTTTTCCAGAGCCCATCTGTATAAGAGTTCACTATCAATGGGTTCATAAATATCTCTTTTCATAGGGTCAGTGGGTAATTCCTTATATGGAACCAGCACCAGCATATGAGGCTCAACATATTCATAGTGATTATCAATTGTAAGCCCTTTTACCTGGAAATATTTAAAGCCAGCTTTTTGGAGGTCATCCATTGCACCAACACTAAAGCTTGTATTGGCAATAGTTGCATCATACACACCTTTTCGCATTTTTTATAATTTTCGTGTAATAGCATAACAGTTAACCAGAAAATTAGTTTTATGAATTTGCTTATTTATTCTAAACACATAGTGCTGTTTAAGCTAATTGTTTTTTATGTAAGCAAAAGCTTTACAGAAGAAAATGTTTATATTTAACCCACCGTGGTATTTACGTTTGATTTCCAGGTTGAATCAAAACTTCAACTAGCTCAATATGCGTTATTTTGTAGTGTTGTACTAAGGCTTCGAAATATTGAAACCTAAGCATGATCCGGCTTGTGATAAAGAGATTCTTTTCAATATCGCAACATTTTCTATTTAATTGAAACAAGGAATTAACAAGTGCTGATTTTAATAATTCATATTAAATTTAATACGCTTTCAATTTGATGAAATTGTTAACCATGAGCTTCTTTAAATTTAACCTATAATTTAAAAAAATTGTGATAACTGTAATAAAACATTAACTAATGGAAAATAAACAACAACTGGAAGGAATAAATCAGGAAACCTTACAAAAGCTTGAAGAGTATATTAAAAAATCTTCTCCTTCAACTGATGAAAACCATCAAAAAATAGATGAAGCAAAAGCTAAATGGCAAGCCGCATGGAATGAATTTTTAGAAACCCTGCTTGTTCTGGAAAGGATAGAAATATAGTTGCACTTATAAACCTCGAATTTCTTCCACTTATAAGCGGTAAAGCATTGTCGAAATGCCTTCAATATCTTATTAACTAATGTTGGAATAGCTTTACAGGATTTAATCAGGCAGTTGAAATGTGCGGTAATTGTCTTCACTATTGAATGAATTATTCAATTCCCTTCCCGATGTATAAATGTAGGAAACGTGCTGAAAAAGAGGATTGTAATCAGCGAAGTATTTATTGCTACAATTCTATGTAAACTATTTTCTATGCTTGACCTTGCTGAAGATATAGAGCATAACTTTTTGTAAATTAGCCGTAAAAGTTTACAGGTTGCCAAAAAAAATGAAACAATTAAAAGCACCCCTGGTGATTACATTTTTATGGTTACAATAAATATGCAAACTAATAATTACCTGGTCAATTTTTCAAAAATATATACACAACTTTTTTCCGCTCCATCAACCTTGAACGTTTCAATTGGAATCCTAAATAAATCAAATTTTTCCTCCATTTTTGATTAAAATAATCATTAAAAATTATTTAAAAATCCGTTAAAGAAGATCTCTACAGTTAAAATATAAATACCTTTAAAGTTGATGCTATTTTGCGGATAAGTATTTCGTCAAATCAAATTAAAGTTAAAAGTCACTTAGTGTTTTCTATTAATTAATAAAATTGACATATTTTAAAAATTCATGGCTAATCATTATATCAATTTTTATTGGATTACCCCTGTTTGCTCAACGGGAAATAGATTCTAACTATATCCGACCTTTCGAAAAAAATAATGTTTTGGAAGTTTACCCTGGGATTTATAGTACCCGTTTCAATTTCACGCAACCAAAAGACAGGCAGAATAACTACAGGCTAGTTGCAAATAGCAGCGGTTTTGTAGGAATTTATTTAAGCTACAAATGGCTTTCATTAAAATATTCCTGGGCGATCCCAGGAACAGAATTAGCCAAAAAAGTAAGGTTACAATCCAGGTCTTTAGGCTTTAGTTTTGGAAACAGGCGATGGAGTTTTCGACCATTTTACGATACTTATGATGGTTTACTGGTTCCCGAAGATCCCAGAAATCGTGCGTTTAGGGTATTTAGAGATATAAAATTCTCCGACGCAGGGGCCGATATATTTTATTTTTTAAATACACGGCAATTTTCCTTCAGGGCTGCAAATTCGTTCTCAGAACAGCAGGTAAAAAGCAGTGGATCTGTGTTTATTAAAATAACACCAATGTGGCAAAAAGTTAATTGGGAATCGCCTTCCAGGGAAGTGATCACAGATTCCAGTACCTACAATCTGCTTGCCTTTGATCCGGAGTGGTTCTCAATTATTTCCCGGATTGGCTATAGTTACAATTTAGTTTTAAGAAACCACCGTTGGAGTATCGCACCGGCAATCCTTTTGGGGGGTGGTGCATTAAGGGAAATCAATACCGGTGTAAATCATCTCCAGTTAGTTACAGATATCCAGGCTTGGATCAGGTGCGGATTCAGCATCCCTGACTATTACATTTATTTTACAGGTCGTTGGAGTCATCTTCAAACAAACCTTTTAATAAAAAATCTTCGTCAGGTTAATACTAATTTTTCTATTACGGGAGGTTATCGGTTTGGGAATTTGAAAAGGAAAATTTTGAGGATTTTGTAATGAGGGAAAATAATTTAATGAGTTGACATCTCATAGTTTATGAGATGTCAACTCACTTTTACAAAGTTATCAACTCACAATTTTCAAGTGATTTAAACAAAATCTACCGTGTTTTTACAACATTATTTAGAGATGTCAACTCAATTTAACAGAGATGTCAACTCAAAATACTTAAAGCAATTCCTCAATCGCTATTAATAAAAATACCTTTACTTAACTTTAATTACATATCCTGGTCATCAGCTGTGGGACCGTACATACCTGGAAGTGGAACATTCAATAACCGAAGGTATACAGTTAATTGCCCCCTGTGATGGTACAAGTGATTCATGCACCAGGTGCGAACTACAACTACCTTAGGTAAAGTGAAATATACCTGTTCTGCATTTCTCATGGTCCAGGAATTCGCAAATTCATTCTCGGCGATATTATTTAATATCTGTTCCGCTTTACTAACCAATTCATCGTGCCAGGCGAGTAGTTGTTCGGTTGAGTTGATTTCCTTCCCTGGCCCACCCGGCTTTGAAAAATCAAGCTCGTCATTCAGCAGGCATTCTTTCCACCAGCCTGTAATTTCTGTTACGTGTGTAACAAGTCTTTTCAAACTCATCGATTTTTCATGAGGCTTAAAGTCAGCTTTATCAAACGGAACAACCGACAACAGTTTCCTCGTATTGGCAGATTCCTGTTTTAATTCAGATAAAAAATTTTGTGCTATACTCATAAGAATTTATTAAGTGAAAATAAATGTACCAATTTATTTCAGATCAGCAGAAGACAATTTTAAACAGTTGTATTATTAAACAATTTGTATCGATATAGAAATCTATTTTAAGAAAATTACTTTATCATATGCTCGCGATATGATAACTTCTACCCATTTTATTTACCTGCTGCATATATAAATTTGAAATTCGATCTGCAAGCCTGATTTTTTTAAGTATTACCTGCTTTTCAAGAGTTTTTTACTTCGCTTACTTTCACTCTATTTTTAAAAAAAAGTAAATTCTTTAATTTCTGGAATTGCATTTTTACTGACCATCTGATTAAATACGAAATTATTCGTCTTTGAAAGGAAAATATTTTCCACTCCTCCCGATTGTTTGCCACCTGGATAATTATACAACCTTTGATGATTGCTTAATATAAAATAAACATTGTTTAAAGTAGGTTGCACTCTAAAGTAAAACAATCAGACATGAAAAAAATTATCTTATCGCTATCACTGATAGCATGCTGCGGAGCAGCAGCAATTGCCCAATGCAATCAAACTGTGAGGTTCACCTCTACCAAAACAGATTTCGTAAATGCAACAGGAGCAATTGAACAATCTAAGAATGAACAAACACAGGTTACATTCAATGATTCCGAACTGTCTTTATTAGTTAATGGAAATGTTGATGAACAGTTGACTGGGAACGTTCGTTCTGTTAATTGTGGATGGAAAAAAACTAACAGGGAAGGAAAAACGATTTTAACCGCCTTACTCACCAACAAAAATGGCGACTCCAAAAATGCTACTGTTACAATGGAAGGAAAAGATGGTAATATCAGTATGCTGCTGGAGGTAGAAAATCAACCTGCCAGGAAATTGCAAATGACCACAGAAAGTTTTGAAGCATTGCAATAACTGCCGAAATTTAAAAGCAGCAAAATTGAAACGATTGTTTCTTTTGCTGCTTTTACCTTAGAACTATTTCTCCCGATCCCTCTTATGTTTCTAAAATTGAAGTGCAGACCGGCAATGAGATAAAATTAATTTGAAGCTTTTATAAGCGTAAGAATCTCTTTAACGCCGCTCCTGTTCATATCAAATACGAGGCTATCGTTATTTAATTTAGTAATCTTAACCATAATTTCCTGACCTTCCGCAGGTTTGGTAAACAACATATCATTTTCTACCTTATAGGTCCCTGTCTCTAACTTGCTGCCGTAAAGAAATGTATAAACACCCTTACTATCAAACGTAAATTTTGTTTCTTCAACATTTCTGCCAGACTGCTGTTCATCAATCAGCCACTCCGCTCCTTTCCAGCTACCTACAATCTTCTTTCCATTTTCATTTTCTACACAAGACGGCAACGTGCAGATCAACAGCATGATCAATAAAATATTCATTAGTTTCATACGGCTTAATTTAGTTTTAGAAAATCAATCAATTATTACAACAGAAAAGAATTAATCTTATTACAATTCTCCCAATCTTTGTTTGATATCTAGGTTGTATTTTCTTGCATAGTCTTTTGCTACATCGTACCCCGCATCGGCATGCCTTATTACTCCCATACCTGGATCATTTCTCAATACACGGCTAAGCCTGGCCGATGCTTCCGCTGTTCCATCTGCAACTATTACCATACCCGCATGAATACTATAACCCATACCAACACCGCCCCCATGATGAAGGCTTACCCAACTTGCGCCGCCTGCAGTATTTACAAGCGCATTCAAAACCGGCCAATCGGCCACAGCATCACTGCCATCCAACATCGCCTCGGTTTCCCGGTTGGGTGATGCAACAGAACCTGTATCCAGGTGGTCGCGGCCGATAACGATTGGTGCTTTAACTTTTCCGGTACGTACCAACTCATTAAAAGCTAAACCGGCTTTTTCCCTGTCACCTTGCCCAATCCAGCAGATACGGGCAGGTAATCCCTGGAAAGCAATTTTCTCTTGCGCCATTTTCATCCATCGCAGCATAGCTTTATTTTCAGGAAATAATTCCATCATAACCTGATCGGTTACACGAATGTCTTCAGGATCGCCACTTAGCGCAGCCCAACGAAAAGGACCCTTCCCCTCACAAAAGAGCGGGCGAATATATGCAGGCACAAAACCAGGGAAATCGAAAGCATTTTCCAATCCCCATTCTTTTGCACGGGCACGTATGTTATTTCCATAATCGAATGTAATGGCACCCATGCTTTGAAGCTGCAGCATTCGTTCTACATGAAGTTTCATGGTTCCATAGCTACGGTTGATATATTCTTTGGGATTAGCTTCCCGCAACACATTAGCTTCCGGCAGGGTCATATTGTATGGCACATAGCCTACTAATGGATCATGAGCAGATGTTTGATCTGTGAGTGTATCAGGAACGATCTTTAATGCGATTAACCGTTCCAGTAAAGCAACAGCATTACACTCCACCCCAATACTTTTTGCGATACCTTCTTTCTTATATGCCAGCGCCTTCTCAATAGCAAGATCAATGCTTGTATATTTTTCGTCGAGGTATCGGGTTTCTATACGTTTGTCTATTCTCCATCCTTCAACCTCAGCTATCAAAGCTACTCCTTCATTCATCGTAATGGCCAATGGTTGTGCGCCACCCATTCCTCCAAGTCCTGCCGTAACATTTAACGTTCCTTTTAATGTTCCTCCAAAATGCTTATTGGCAATGGCAGAATAAGTTTCATATGTTCCCTGAACGATACCTTGAGATCCAATATATATCCATGATCCGGCAGTCATCTGGCCATACATCATCAACCCTTTTTTCTCCAGTTCATCAAAGTGCTCCCAGTTTGCCCACTTAGGCACTAATTGCGAATTGGAGATAAGCACCCGTGGGGCATCCTTGTGCGTTTTAAGCATTGCCACCGGCTTACCACTTTGTATAAGCAGCGTTTCATCATCTTCCAGTTCTTTTAGGGCTTTTATAATTAGGTCAAGCGACTCAATATTACGCGCTGCCTTTCCCCGCCCACCATAAACAATCAGCTCCTCTGGGCGCTCCGCCACTTCCGGATCAAGATTATTCAGCAACATTCTCAACGCTGCCTCCTGCACCCAACCTTTACAACTTAAAATATTACCAGTAGGCGTTTTATATTTTGCAAAATCGTAAGTGAAAGCCATAGTTGTCATAATCGATAAAATAATGTTTTTGATCAAATGATTAGTAAAATTAAGCATTTAGGTAATACCCATATTCCTATTAAGTTTACCATTTTAATTAGTACCTGCAGATACCTTGAATTTTCGCATTATTATTTCCTTCCGATACCTAATTCCCTGATAAGGGTTTCATGTTCAGGAAATAATTTTGATAATGCTTCTGAATCAGCAATTTCAAAATCAGCGAAATCGAAGCCTGGCGAAACGGTACATCCCACAAAGCTGAATGCAGTTCCTGCAGCAGGCCTGCTGGCAAACCAGGTATTAGCAGGTACCACATATTGAAACACTTGCCCTTTTCCGATATCGCTGCCCAATTGAACTACTTTCATCTCCCCTTTCTCATTCAAAATGTAAATCAACAACGGTTCTCCTGCATAAAAATGCCAGCATTCGTCTGATTTGATCCTATGAAATGCAGAGTGGTCATTTTCTTCAAGCAGAAAGTAGATAGCTGTTGAGAAAAACCTTCCTCCCTTAAATCTTTCCGGAAGAGCACTGGCAGGAAAGATCTCACTACTCCTGTACGTTTCTTTGTACCATCCTCCTTCCGGGTGTTGCTGTAAATCATATTTATGTATCAAATGAGCTGCTGTATGTATCATGCTTAAATTTTTAACTTAAAAAAGACGGGAAATCTTTTACTGCCCTTCAATCAAACAATTTAATTAGCAATCCTCATTGGTCTGTTTCAAGAGAATATGTTTGTATGAAACTTACCGCATTTTCCATATCGGTGTGCAACACCCTGTCTATTTCATTGAATGATACAACTTCTCTAAAGTCAGCAAGTATTTTTTCCAATACCGGGGAAGTTTTTAAAGGCCTTCTAAAATCAATGGCCTGTGCAGCAGTGATGAGTTCTATAGCTAATATTTTTTCAACATTATCTATAACCCGTTTGCATTTTGTTGCTCCATTAGCACCCATACTCACATGGTCTTCCTGATTATTGCTGGATGGGATAGAATCTACCGAAGAAGGTGTGCAAAGCTGTTTATTTTCACTTACAATGCCTGCAGCCGTATACTGAGGTATCATGAGGCCCGAATGAAGGCCCGGATTTTTGACGAGAAACATCGGCAGCCTGCGCTGTCCGCTGATAAGCTGGTAAGTTCTTCGTTCAGAGATACTCCCTAATTCACTCATTGCAATGCAGAGAAAATCTAATCCTAACGCCAACGGTTGTCCGTGAAAATTACCCCCACTTACAATAAGGTCTTCGTCGGGAAATATATTTGGATTGTCGGTAACCGAATTGATCTCCTTAATAAATATATTTTGTACATAATTGATTGTATCCTGTGTTGCGCCGTGTACCTGTGGGATACAACGGAAAGAATAAGGATCCTGTACCTGAATTTTTTGTTGGGTTATTATTTCACTACCAGCTAACAAAGATCTTAAATTAGCGGCAACACTTACCTGGCCCTCATGTGATCTTACTCGATGAATATTTTCATTCAATGGATCCAATACACAATCAAAGCCATCGAAACTTATAGCTGCAATTATATTTGCCCAGCGCATTAAACGATCAGCCTTAACTAAATTATACAATCCGTAAGAACTCATGAACTGCGTACCGTTGATAAGCGCAAGCCCTTCCTTACTTTGTAAAGAAACCGCTTCCCATGTCATTAATTTCAACGCAGCATCAGACGCCATTCTTTTACCCCGGAAGTTCACTTCCCCCATTCCAATTAGTGGGAGACAAAGATGACTAAGAGGTGCCAGGTCTCCTGATGCACCTAATGAACCCTGCGTAAATACTACCGGAAGCATATCATTGTTGTGCATATCCATCAACCGGTTTACCGTTTCTACCATTACACCCGAATGACCATAACTTAACGACTTTATCTTTAATGCCAACATCAATTTCACTATTTCTTTAGGCACTTCCTCTCCCATTCCACAGGCATGCGACATCAACAGGTTTACTTGCAAATGCTCCAATTGATCTTTATCAATCTGAACATTTTGTAAAAATCCGAATCCGGTGTTCACGCCATATATCAATGCGCCGGAATCAGTCATCTTTTGATCAAGGTAGTTCCTGCACTTTACTATTCTTTCATGGGCATCGAAACTTATCGAAACCATCTGGCCATATTCAAGCAGGTTTTTAATTTGTTGAAAATCAGTATGACTTTTGTCAAGGGGTAAATAATTGTAACTCATGCAGGCAATCCCGGAGGAATTTTAGTTTTGATTTTAAAATCCATTATCTTTTCAAAAGTAAAACAAAAAAGCTATTTCACTATGACTTTACTAGTGCTGGCTATTGCCCCCGGAATCGCAATTTGCCTGTTCATTTACTTTAAAGATAAATATAATAAAGAGCCATTGGTCTGGCTTATCCTTAGTTTCATATTAGGAATGCTCAGTATTGTTCCTGCAGTTATAGCCGAAATTCTCTTAAAAACTCCTGCCGAAGATTATTTTGGAACGGGTATGGCCGGTACGGCGGTTTCGGCTTATGCTGTGGTAGCTTTAAGTGAAGAGTTGAGTAAATTTTTGGTATTACGATATGCTGTTTACAACCGTTCTTCTTTTGATGACCCCTTTGATGGAATCGTTTACTCAGTATTTATCAGCATGGGTTTCGCAACATTAGAGAATATCGGTTATGTAATGCAGCATGGCCTTGCAACCGGTATCATGCGTATGTTTCTTTCTGTACCTGCTCATGCAACCTTCGGCATACTAATGGGATACTATGTTGGCCTGGCAAAATTTAATCCTTCACGGAAATTGCTGTATCTATTTTCAGGCCTGCTATGGGCCATATTGTTTCATGGCACTTTTGATTTCTTCTTATTTTTAGGCAATAGCTGGATGCATGTTGCCGGTGCCCTCTTGTCATTTAATGTAGCTATCAGGTTATCCCGTAAAGCGATCAAAAAAAAGCAATCAATTTCAGGAGCTTATTTTCAAAATGATGACTATCCTGCAAACAGTAATAAATCATTGTTCAACGATTAATTTAAAGCAACAAACTTAAATTTGTAGTAAAAAAAATAAATTTTTTAATTTATGAAGCGCAGGATATTTTACTGTTTTCAGTTATTGTTGTTTATTTCTTCAGTTAGTTATGCCCAGTCTGTACAATTACTTACAAGCGGCACAAAAACTTCTATGCGTGGATTGAGTGTAGTGAATGACAAAACGGTATGGGTTAGCGGCAGTAATGGAACGGTAGGCTTGTCAGCAGACAGTGGAAATACCTGGAAATGGATGACAGTAAAAGGGTTTGAAAAAACTGATTTCAGGGATATTGAAGCATTTGATGCTAAGTCGGCTATTATAATGGGAATAGACTCTCCTGCATTTATTTTAAAAACTACCGATGCCGGTGAAAGCTGGAAAATTGTAATGGAAGAGCATACCAAAGGGATGTTTCTGGATGCAATGGAATTTTGGAACGAAAAAAGTGGTATCGTTATAGGAGATCCGATTGGAGGAAAATTTTTCATTGCCCGCACATTCGATGGTGGAAATACCTGGCGTGGTATTCCTGAAATTTTCCGGCCGGCGGCAGACAGTGGAGAAGCCTGTTTTGCAAGCAGTGGTACCAACATCAGGGCGCTTACAAAATCCGAGGCGGTATTTATCAGTGGAGGCATCACGTCTAATGTTTTTATAAGAAATACAAAGATCAATATTCCAATTGTACAGGGAAAAGAATCTACGGGCACTAATTCATTAGCCGTTAAGAACAGTAAAATTATGATGATGGTTGGAGGTGATTTTACCACTAAAGATTCCACGTATAAAAATTGTGCTTTTACCGCAAATGGCGGAAAAACCTGGTTGGCCCCATCTGTTCCACCGCATGGATATAGAAGTTGCGTAGAATGGATCGGTGAAAAAAAATGGGTTACCTGCGGTTTAAATGGCGTGGATTTGAGTGTAAACGACGGCAAAACTTTTAACTGGATTAGCAAAGATGGTTATCATGTATGCAGAAAAGCAAAGAAAGGATCTGCAGTTTATTTTGCCGGTGGCGGCGGAAGGATTGGCAGGCTGACTTTTAAAAACGGAGACAGCAATTAATTGCATAACCCCAACGTATAAAGGTTTACACGCACTATTCATAATGCCTATCTCCATCCGGAGAAACGTAAAATTCCTTTCTGTAATTTGAATGTCTTCAGATTTTTTTTATGATAAGTTATTAGCTTCTTCTCACGGAAACTCACTTCTTAAACATAAAGTAAACAGCGCCCAGCAATAAGCTGAAACTCACCAGGTATTTCCAATGGAAAGGTTCTTTAAGATAAAAAACAGCGAAAAAAGAAAATACCAACAGCGTTATAACTTCTTGTGTCATCTTTAACTGAAATCCACTAAATCCATTGTTATAACCTAACCTGTTGGCCGGTACCATCAAACAATATTCAAAAAAAGCAATTCCCCAACTTATTGCGATCGCCTTCCAGATAGGCATCCCCGTGTTTTTTAGATTCCCATACCAGGCAAATGTCATGAAAATATTGGAGGCAGTTAAAAGAAGAATGGTACGCAACATGCTTTTACTGTTATAGTTTAATAATCAAAATATATTGTTGTAATAATATTGAACACTCTCAAAAATAAAAACCCGGCATTTGGCCGGGTTTCTATATCATAATAATCATATAAGTTTATTTATTCGTTGAGGATAATAATTGTACCCACAGTCAGAATAAACTTTATCCGGCGTTAATTAAGGCTTCTGAAATCTACAGGAACCAGTTTACTTACACCCGCTTCCTGCATGGTAACACCATAGATCACATCTACTGCACTCATCGTTTGCTTATTATGGGTAACAATGATAAACTGCGAATTCTCGCTAAACTGTTTTATCATGTTGGTAAATTTTCCAACGTTGGCATCATCAAGCGGGGCATCTACCTCATCCAGGATACAGAATGGGGCTGGCTTAATGAGGTAAATGGCAAACAACAAGGCCGTAGCCGTTAATGTTTTCTCTCCCCCACTCAACTGTCCAATGCTACTTGGACGTTTACCTTTTGGCTTTGCAATGATATCAATACCTGTTTCTGCAAGGTTCTCAGGGTCTACCAACACCATGTCTGCAGTATCCTCATCGGTAAACAAGGCTTTAAATACTTTCTGAAAATTTTCCCTTGTTTTGTTAAAGGTATCCAGGAACTGCTGGTTAGCCGTAGCTTCCACTTCCTGTATCGTTTGCATGAGGCTATCCTTTGCCGTTACCAGGTCGTTCTTTTGTTCAAGAATAAACTCATAACGTTTCTTCATTTCTGTATAAGCCTCAATAGCAGTAGGATTCACTTCACCCATATTCTCCAAACGCTTCCTCATGCGTTCATTCTTTTCCTGCAACTCTTCCAAAGGAGTATCTCCGGTTCTTGGCTCATCAATTATTGAATCAAGGTCTACTTTAAATTCTACACTTAGCCTTTCCTTCATACCGGCAAGTTGTAGTTTAAGATCAGTTAATTTATCTTTGATCTCATTCAAAAGATGATCTATACCTTCTTTTGATTTCTGTTTGTGCCTCAACTCACTTTCCTTTTCGGTAAGCAAATTCCTTATATTGTAATATTCCTGATCTGCCTGGTTCAGTTTCTTCTCTTCCGATTCCTTATTTTGAAGCATGTTCACCACAAGTGTTTCCAACTCATGCAAAAGGGCAGCGGTTTGCTCAATATTTTCAGTGATTTCGTTTTGCTGCACGCTGCTGCTTTCCACCTGAACTTTGAGATCGTTGAATTGGTTTGATTTAAATTCAAGCTCCTGTTGTATCGATACGATCTTACTCTGCTGCTTGGTAAACTGAAGATTAGCATCATTATAAGTGCTGTTGGCAAAATTGTATTCCTGTTCTGCCGATGCATAATCCATTTCGATAGCCTGCAACCTGTCTGCAAGTTCATCCAACTGTGTATTAAATTTTTCCAGTTCATCCCTGGTGGTGGCAATAGCATCATGATTTTGCTGCAGTTGTAATTCCAGTTCCGAGATTCTACTGCTGCTGGTAGTTTCCAGGTGATGCAGGTTCTCTATTTTGTTCTGTAAAGAAAATACCAGGTTAGTTAATTGATTAATATCCTGCTGGGTTTGCCTGATAGCATTTTCCTTGAGTTGGGTATTATAAGCGATCACTTCGTTATGACGTACCTGTATCTCTTCCTTTAATTCTGTAACAATTTTATTTTGTGCACTGATCTCTTCAACCAGCTTTTCCAGGTTCTTTGCCCTTCCAATTTTTTTGCCTTCAAACATTCCGACACTTCCACCACTGATAGCGTACTTGCCCTTTACGTATTTCCCGGATTTTTCCAGTATAACAGCACCATTGCTGTCTTTTAATGCATCTTCATTTTCTGCGATGAACACATTTCCCAAAAGATGTTGGGCTAAATGTGCATACTGACTATCTATCTCAATTACTTCCAAAGCTGGCAAAGTTCCTGCCGGCTGGTGTGCGGCTTCCTGTTTTCCGAATTTATCCAACAGGAAAAAATTAGCCTTTCCCTTTTTGTTATCATCCAGCAAATGTACTGCCTGTAAGCCTTCCTGGAGGTTGTTTACTACATAATAGTTCAGGTAAGGCTCCAGTACATTCTCCACAGCTGCACGATACTGTTCTTTTACATAGATAATATCAGAAAGTAACGGTGCGGTATGATTCCAGTTAGTATTTTTGTGAAGAAACTTAACACTTTCGGGGTAGCCTTCCATAGAATCTACCAATGATTTAATCAGGTCGTGTTCATTCTTTTTTGCATCCAGTTTGCGGCTTTCTTCTGCAAGGTTATTGCGCAAGCCTTCCATCCTATTCTGTGTTTGCAGAATCTGCTCCTTGGTGAATTCGTGTTGCTGCTGCAATTGTTCAAGGTCTGTTTGCTTTTGCGTTAATTCCTCCTCCTTTATCTTTTTATCCTCTTCCAATTGCTTTAATTGTGCCTGGCGCTGAGATTTCTCCTCCTGAATCTGGACAATGGTGCGTTGCAGATTTTGAATTGAGGTATCGGCAACGGCTACCTTCTTTTCTGCGTCAAACTGGTTACGCTGAATGGCCTGGTTCTCCTTCCTCAACAAGTCGATACTGCTTCGTTTATCATCAAATATCCGGCGCTTGTCTTCTACTGCATCTTTAAGATCCTGAAGTTTTTCTTCGAGTTGTTCCAGTTTCTGTTGTTCATCGCCAATTTGATTTCCGGAGAAACTGATACTTTCTTCCAACCCTTTTAATTGTCCGGCCGCTTTTTGCAAAAAATCATGCAGGCTCTGCTGGCGTTCCTTTAAATGTTGCAGTCTTTGTGCGCTCAGGCTTTTTTCACTTTCCTTATTTCTAACTTTGTCCAGCATTTCATTGTAAGCATGCTGCATTTGCTGAAGCGCTTTTTCCTTCTCTACGAACGCAAGCTTCTCCTGTTCAAGCGCAGCATCTTCTACGGAGATGGCTGTTTCCAGTTCAATACGTTTATCTACTTCCTGTTGTTGCTGTTGGTTTAATTCGCGGTAAGTAATATTAAATCCTTCCAGCGCTGCCTTTGCAAGTTCAATACTTACTTCTTTGTAATCCTTCTTTATTTCAAAATATTTCTCTGCTTTTTTAGCCTGGCTTTCAAGGCTTTTCAACTGGTTATTTATCTCAAATAACAGATCTTCAATTCGGGCAAGATCCTGTTCCGTTGCATCTAATTTTAATTTGGCCTCTTTTTTCCTTGTTTTGTAGATGGTAATACCTGCTGCCTGTTCCAGCATTTTACGGCGACTATTCTCTTTATCTTTGATGATGTCATCTACCATCCCTAATTCGATGATCGCATAACTGTCTGTGCTAACACCTGTATCCATAAAAAGATTATGAATATCTTTTAACCTGCAGGCTACATCATTGAGCCGGTACTCACTTTCACCACTTTTATAATATTTGCGGGTTACCGTTACCGTGTTAAATTCTGTTGGCAACAGGTTTTTTGTATTTTCAAAAGTAAGGCTCACTTCTGCCAGGCCACTGGCACTCCTTGTTTTACTACCGTTAAATACAAGGCTTTCCAGGTTTTCACTCCTAAGGTTACTGATCTTGTGTTCCCCAATTACCCAACGGATACTATCAATAATATTACTTTTACCACATCCGTTGGGGCCAATTACACCTGTAATTCCTTCATCAAAGTTTAAAACAGTTTTATCCGCAAAACTTTTGAAACCTTTTATTTCCAGACTCTTTAAACGCACGTTTTCTATTTTTTAATAAGGCGGCAAACCTACGTGAAATTGATTAATTTTTGAAAGCTGTTGACAAGTTGGAGTTATCCCCATATTCAACTAAATGAACATATATCCTGTTATAGGTAAAATATACTTTGGCAGGTGAGTAAATATAGCTGAATCCCTTGTAAGGGAAGAGTTTATAGGCCTTACCAGCGTTTAAATTATGCACAGTTTTTTCACAGTTATTAACGCGGGTTCCATAGGATTTATCCTAACTTGGAGCTGGTAAACAATTTCTAATTTCTAAATATATTTCAATGGAAACTTCAGTAAAAGAAAAATGGGTAATTGATCCTACACACAGTGAGATCAGTTTTAAAATCAAACACCTGATGATCAGCAATGTAAAGGGCCAGTTTAAAAACTTCGAAGCCAGTATTTATACTACGGGGGATAATTTTATGTCGGCCGAGATTGATTGCTGGATAGATGTAAATTCTGTTGATACCAACAATGCCGATCGGGACAAGCACCTGAAGAGTGCTGATTTTTTTGATGCAGAGGCCCATCCCCAGATTTCTTTCATCTCAAATACGGTGGAAAATGTAGACAGAGACGGCAGTTATGAATTATGGGGCGACCTTACAATTAAGGGAATTGCAAAGAAAATTAAGTTAAATGTAGAGTTTGGTGGCGTTGTTAAAGATCCATGGGGAAATGAAAAAGCTGTCTTTACTATCAATGGTACCGTAAACAGAAAAGACTGGGGACTAAACTGGAATACGGCACTGGAAACCGGCGGCATATTAGTGGGAGAAGAAGTAAAGATCAGTTGTGAAATTCAATTGATGAGGGGCGCTTAGGATTTTCGGTTGATATATATCCGCAGTTTTCTTTTTTAAAAATTTTTATTTTTTATCTTTCACATTTATGAAAAAATATATACTGATATCGTTTTTATTTTTTTCCTTAACAACCTATGCCCAACAGAAAATTATTACCCAGGCCATTGTAAATACTACAACAAATATTATCGCTCCCGAGGAAGACGAGCTGCAAAACCCGGGCGGCGGAAATGGCGGCATGAACTTCAGGAATATAATGGATGGAGAAACAAAATCTGTTACATACCTAAAAAATAACCTTATAAAAACAGTACTTAAGTCCGACATCGGCAGGTCTACCATCTTAAGAAACAACAGCACTGGAATGACTACTACCCTGCTCGAGATCATGGGAAATAAAACAGGTTTTTTTGTATCTGATTCTGAACAGACAGAGCTTCGGAAAAAAGCCGATAGCATGATGCAAAGCCGGCAGAAAAAAGATACATCGGCGATAGTATCTACTGATCAAAGATCGCCAACAACCGAATTGGTAGATCTAGGCGAAACCAAAAAAATAGCAGGTTATAATTGTAAAAAGGCTTTACTGGTAACAACAAAATTTCCTGTTATAAAAGACACAGTAACGGTATGGTATACCAGCGAAATAAAACTGCAAAATATTTCTTCTACAGGCGGCCTTAGTGGTTTTGGAAATATGGGTGCTATTGCCGGACTTGAAAAAATAGATGGCTTTGTAATGCGGTACGAAATGAATATGCGCCGAAACAGAAAAATGGAAGTAGAGGTTACTAAAATTGATACCGCAAAAGAAATTGCAGATAAAGAATTTGACATCCCAAAAGATTTTGAAATTAAACCTATGAAAGATATGCAGGGTATGTTTGGCGGTGGAAGAGGTTTTCAAATGCAAAGGGGAAATTAAGCGGGAAATTCATCAGCGAGGCAGGAAACAGTTTTATTTTTCGAATTACAACATAAAAAAGCTGTGGGTTAATCCACAGCTTTTTCAATTAAAAATATCATTGTTATTTATCTAATGCCTTCAACTTAGCTTCGTATTCGGCTACTTTCTTCGGATCTTTTTTAGCTCCGTACATTTCGCTAAGGTGATCAAGAATAATCCGGTAATTGGCTTTTTGAGCCGGCTTCAATGAACTGTGAGATTCGAAGTACCGCACGCTGGCTTCTGCATAAGGGATGGCTTCATTTATTTTTGCATCAACTTTGGCTTTTAACTCATTTTTCTTTTTCACATCCTCCGGTTTAGTACCTTTTATCAGCAATGCTTCATTTGAAAGGTCTGCAAACATGTTAAAAAGATGGTTCGACATTAAAACATTTGCATCAACTCCTGTATCAGCAGCAATTGCGATCTTTAATACGGAAGTAAGTTTATCCTTTACTACAGGGTCAGCAGCAGCTGTAGCATTTCTTCCAACAACACTATTATATAATTCCACCGCATAATTATATGCCAGCACGTAATTAGATGGATCTTTCACTAATAGCTCATCATACTTTGCATACAAGGCTGTTTTATCGCCATTACCTTCAGCTTCCTTTAATTCTATAGCCGTCCAGTAATCATTTTTCGGATACAACCTTTTTGCTTTCTCCAACAATGGTTTTAATGAAGCCTGGTCTGGTTTTTTACTGTAATAATCTACAAGATATTCATATACGTCCATGTATTCGGGCCCGGCTACCCCGGCATCAGTTAATTTCTTGTACAGCGCAATGCCTTCATCCATTTTTTTTGCTAACAACGCCGCTTTTGCTGTATTGGAAACAAGGGCTGTATCTAATGGCTGCAATTTGATTTGCGTGTATGTATAATTTTTTTGTAAGGTGTAATCTTTTACTTCCAACGCTTTATTGAAAGAACGATAAGCTGCATCGAAATTTTTTGCATTAAATTCGCTGGCTCCCAGATCATAAAAACCCGCATACAGATCAAGGTATGAACCATATTCTTCTAATTTTAACCAAATATCCTTTGGATCCAGTTCCTGGTATTTCCGCAATGCAGCATACGCTTCATTTTTCAGGTTATAATGGCTGGAATCAGGAATAGTTTTATCCAGGGAAAGCGAATTGTATATGCGTCCTTTATAATACCATGCTTCGGATTGGTTGGCATTTTTTGAATTCGAAAGGAATTTGTCGATTCCCACCCTTGCTTCTTTAAATTGAGACTTATTGATCATCTCCTTGATTGATTCAAGGTCCTGGGCGCTCCCTGCCATTACACTAAAACCAAGCAAGATCACTAAACAGATTTTTTTCATATAATATTAATTTTTGAGAGGCTAAAGATATTAGATTATTCAGACTAAACTTACATTTTACGCTGCTTTTTCCTAAATACTGGTGTTTCTTAACAGCTTTACAAAGCCAGAAAAGTTTACAGACGGGAACCTTTTTCATAAATAAACAACCCGCAAATTATCCGGCAAAAACTGGCACTTTATAATTAATTTTGCATTCCCGGTAAAACAACCAGCCTATATTGATCAGCCAAAATTCCATACAGCAAATACAAAGCAGGATCGATATCATCGACATCATTGGTTCGTATGTAAAATTAAAGAAACGAGGAACTAATTATCTTGGCTTATGCCCTTTTCATAATGAGAAAAGCCCATCTTTTACAGTTTCTCCTGTAAAAGAAATTTACAAATGTTTTGGTTGCGGAAAAAGTGGCAATTCTATCGGGTTTCTCATGGAACATGAAAAACTTAGCTATTCGGAGACGCTAAGGTGGTTAGCCAATAAATACAATATAGAACTGGAAGAAACAGAAACCAGCCCGGAATTTAAGATACAACAACAGGCTGCAGACAGTTTATATATCATTAATAATTTTGCGAAGGATTTTTTTTCAAATGCCCTGTTTAATTCTGTTGAAGGGCATGACGTTGCGCTCAGCTACCTAAAAGAACGTGGATTCCGGGAAGATATCATCAAAAAATTCCAGCTTGGGTTTAATCCAACCGGTAGAGATGAGTTTACCCAGGCAGCATTGGCAGCTCAGTACAACCAGGAATACCTGGTAAAAACGGGTTTGGTATACCAACGGGATGATCGCCTGGTTGACAATTACCGTGGAAGGATCATTTTTCCTATTCACAATCAAAGTGGGAAAATACTTGGGTTTGGTGCCAGAATCATTAGATCTAACGACAAGGCCCCCAAATACATTAACACACCAGAGAATGAGATCTACGTCAAAAGTAAGATCTTATATGGCTCCTACTTTGCCAGGATGGCCATTGACAAAGCTGATGAATGCCTTTTGGTAGAAGGTTATACCGATGTGGTGAGCCTTCACCAGGCCGGAGTGGAAAACGTTGTGGCAAGCGGTGGAACTTCATTAACCATAGATCAGTTAAGGTTAATAAAAAAGTATACTAACAACCTTACGATAATTTATGATGGCGATAGCGCTGGAATTAAAGCGGCGTTACGTGGACTGGATCTTGCGGTGGAAGAAAGCCTGAATGTAAAACTGGTGTTGATACCGGATAAAGAAGACCCGGACAGTTATGTAAATAAGATTGGTGCCGAAGCTTTTACCAGATTCATCAATACGGAGAAGAAAGACTTCATTTTATTTCAGCTGGAAATTGCCTTAAAAGAAGCCGGCGACGATAGTACTAAAAAATCTGTGATCGTAAACCAGATAGCTGAAACGATTTCCAAAATAAATAAAACGGCTGAGTTTACCCGGAGGCAGGATTATATAAAACAGGTTTCAGAAATTCTACGAATTGAAGAATCGGGATTAAATGCGCTGGTAAACAAACTGCTGAGAGATAAGATAACAAAGATTGAAAATACCAGTAACAAGTCAGAAGATTTTAGTACCTCCGATGAGCCTGCTGCGCCGGATTTAGATGAGTCGTTGCAGCTTTTTAATAAAGACGAGATTCATGAACAGGCTCTTGTTAGAAGCCTTATTGAATTTGGATTAAAAGAATGGAATGAAGAACAAACTGTAGCCGCCTGGCTTTTTTCACAGATCGAAGACAATGACCTGGATAAAATGTTCGATAATAAATCATTGCTTCGCATTCTGGAATTGTATAAGAAATGGTACGAAGAAGGGCTGGAACCTACTGATAAAAGTTTTCTTTATGGAGACGATCAGCAAATGAACAGAATCGTGATCAATTTAATGGACGTAAATACAGAGATCAGTCCTAACTGGAAAAAACATTATGAAGGCCATATTCCAACGCGGCTTGAATATTTTAGGGAAGAAGTAATTTCAACACTTAATTACCTTAAAATCCGTAAAATAAAAAGGCTGATCGCCGAAAATGAAAGTGACCTGCAAAAATCTACAGATCCTGATGAGCAGCTGATCTATCTGCAAACCCAGGTTCATTTAAAAGAAATGGAAAGAGAAATCACGAGGGACGCAGGTACAGTGTACTATAAATAGTATTCGCTGCCTAAGCCATTTATAGTATTAGTAAACTTTGCTAACCGCACCTGGAAATAAAACAGAATGATCAAATCACCGCAAGCTCTTCTATCACTTTTCTAACTTTAGGTTTTAACACTTTGGGCATTGGTGCTATTTCATTCCTTTTAAACCTAACCGCCGTCCAGGTATTGTCAATCGCAATTTCGCAGTCAGTTTCAAATCCCAATTTGTCTGTTAACTCCCATTTACAATCGCGGTTAAGGTCGCTGGCAATTTTGGAAGCAAGTTTTGGATAAGCGATCCACAATTTAGCATTCGGCTGAAGTACCGGCATAACATCGCCTAAAATACCACAAAGCTGGCTTTTACTTACAGCAAATACCAGGGCAAAATCTATCTTCTTTATCTTAAGTAAAGGAGTTACACATTTTGCAAAGGATAACTTTATGAATTGCTTTTCGATGGTAGAAGGTATTCCCTGGATAAGTAAGTTTTTTTCGTCTTTAAGCTGGAGTTTCTCGAAAATTGTACAATCAGACATAATGAGTAGATAAATTTTAATGATAAATTCATTAATTCTATAAATAATTCAACCATCCAAAATAGAAGGAAGATGAAAATATTTATTTATGGCAATAGTCTTGGGACGGTAAAATTACCATTTTTATTTATCATGGTCAACTAATTTAAAATAAAAACTCCGCCAGATGCGGAGCTTTTATTTTAAATCGCTGATTTACAATTATTTTACTGGCTTATAGTAACCTAAAGCTTCATTCATATAACCCTCCAGTTTCGCTATCCTGTTCTCATCACTTGGATGCGTAGCCAGAAATTCTGGTGGCTTGCCGGAACCAGCGCTCGCTGCTGCCATTCTTTTCCAAAACGCTATCGCCTCTCTTGGGTTATAACCCGCCATAGCTGAAAATATTAATCCGTAATGATCTGCCTCATATTCCTGGTTTCTTGAATTCGGAAGTAAAACTGCTACCTGTGCTGTTGGAGCAAAAATGTTATTGAAAAGGGCATTTGCCTGCGATTTGTTTTGCGTAAAAATATTTCCCGCCACCTGTAACCCTTGCGCCAATGCTCCCTGACTCATCCTTTCATTGCCATGTTGCGCAACAGCATGCGTAATTTCATGCCCCAGTACGATAGACAATGCTGCTTCATTTTGAGTTATCGGCAACAACCCGGTATACACTACCACTTTTCCCCCAGGCATGCACCATGCATTCACTTCTTTGTTATCAACCAGGTTAAATTCCCATTTATAATTCTTTAGTTCTGCACTTAAACCAGGATTATTTGCATAATAAGCGTTGATAGCATTAGCGATCCTGCTTCCAACTCTTTTTACCATTTCTGCATCTTTATTGGCAGACCCTGCCACTACTTTATTCTGGCTTAAAAATGACTGGTACTGTGTAACAGCTTCGGCCTGAAGCGTGCTTTCCGGAAATAATGCAAGCTGTTTTCTTCCAGTTACCGCATTTTTACTACAAGCTGCTACAAATGCAAGTACGGCAACTACTGCCAATATTTTTTTCATGATGTCGATTTTGTTCGGGAGATAATAAACAATTGCTGTACCAAGTTTACCTGGTGAAGAAAAATGCTATTGTTAAAGATTCATATTTAGTCTTCCAGGCGCCTGCGGGACTTGCGCCTGTCGCGGTGTTTTAAAATTGGAATGCGGCTTTCTACACCTCGTAAAATTCTGCCAATATTTTTCTGGTGAGTCATCACAACCATGAAAGCTACCAATAAAGCAAATATGCGATACATTACTTCATGCTCGTTCCAGATCCAAAGAACAGAAACTGGCAGCATCATTGCGCCGAGTATAGAACTTAACGAAACGTAACGGGTAAGATATAACACAATTATAAAAACGCCAACGCAACTTACGGCTACAACGGGTTGAACTGCGAGGATCATTCCGAATAAAGTAGCCACACCCTTTCCTCCTTTAAATCCGGCAAAAACAGGAAATACGTGCCCAAGCACTGCGGCAAGGCCAAGCCCAATCATAAAATTAGTACGCTCAAGCTCATTGCTTAAATAATAGGGAAGAAAAAAGTACAAAGCTACGGCTGCCATACCTTTCAAAATATCGAACACCATTACAATAGTTCCATATTTTGAACCAAGTACACGGAAGGTGTTAGTGGCGCCCATGTTACCGCTACCATAATCCCTAATGTCAATATCAAAAAATTTCTTGCTGATGATAAGTGCTGTAGGAATTGAACCCAATAAATAAGCAATAATGATAAGAATCAATTCTTTCATTTATGTTTCTTTAGTTGTTGAAGTGGAACAAAAATACAAAAAAAAGCTATCCGCTTAACGTTAATTTAATATTGTTACTAAATGGTTGATTGCGAAGATACCGCCAATATCAACCAGTTATCTCTTGCAATACAATCGGATATTACAAAATCCCCTGCTTCAAGGGCACTAATTATTTGCTGCTTATCATTTACCATGATGCCACTAAAAAGTATGATAGTGCCAGGCAAGCAGGCATTTTTGATAGCGGTTAAATTGGCTATAATAATATTCAGATTAATGTTAGCCAGGATTATATCCGCCTTTAATCCTACTTCAATGGTTGACAATTGCAAAATCTTTATCTCCCCGCAGTTATTGGCTTCAATGTTCTCTTTGGCATTATTGATACTCCAGTCGTCGTTATCGATGGCTGTTATTTCGGAAGCTCCCATTTTTTTGGCCAATATGGCTAATACACCGGTTCCGGTTCCAAAATCAATTACCCGCTTATTTTTAAAGTTAAGCAACAACATTTGTTGCATCATCAGGTAAGTGGTAGCATGATGACCAGTACCAAAACTCATTTTGGGAGTAACCACGAGGTCGTATAAAACGTTTTCAACAGCGCTATGAAAACTGGCTCTTACAGATATTACTGCCTTCTCAGAAACGGGATCAAAAATAACAACAGGTTCAAATCCACTCTCCCATTCTGCATTCCAGTTTGTTTCTTTAACTATTGATTTTGTGTATTTTAAAAGATTTAAGTCAACTAAATTATTAAATTCATCTGAGTCAAACTTATCAGTGCTTATAAAGGCTTTTAATGTATCGCTGGTCTCTTCAAATCCCTCAAACCCAACGCTATCCAGCTGTGCTATCAACTGGTCGGTAGCTTCCTGACTCTTAACTTCAAATATAAATTGATAATGATCCATAAAAGAAAAAGCTGCAGTATTAACGAGTTAACCTGCAGCTTGTTTATAAATTATAAAATATTATTGCCTGGTTTCCTGTGGCTTTTGTGGAGCTTCAGGCTTTGGCATCAACACTTTGCGGCTTAGTTTAAATTTACCTGTCCTCGGGTCTACTTCAAGCAATTTCACTTTTACTTTATCCCCTTCTTTAAATATACCATCCATTGTTTCCAAACGCTTCCAGCTGATCTCACTAATATGCAGCAAGCCTTCTTTCTTCGGTAAAAATTCTACAAAAGCGCCAAATTCTTTGATGCTTTTTACAGTTCCCTCATAAGTTTCTCCCACTACCGGTACTGCTACCAATCCGTTAACCCAGGCTACGGCCTTATCCAGACTAGCTTTCTCTTTAGAGAATATACTAACTTCTCCGTGGTTGTCAACTTCCTCAATATTAATAGTAGCGCCGGTTTCACGCTGTATTTCCTGAATAACTTTACCACCGGGCCCGATTACAGCGCCGATGTATTCTTTATCGATGATCAATTTAACCATTCTTGGTGCATGTGGCTTCACTTCAGCTCTTGCAGCAGGTGTGCAGGCATACATTGCATCAAGAATATGCAAACGGCCTTTCTTTGCCTGGGCCAAAGCCTGGCGCATAACGTCCATACTTAAACCATCTACTTTAATATCCATTTGCACACCGCATATACCATCCCGGGTACCGGTAACTTTAAAATCCATATCTCCCAAATGATCTTCATCTCCCAGGATATCTGTTAAAACAGCAAATTTATCACCCTTGCTGATCAAACCCATCGCAACTCCACTTACGTGTTTTGGAATGGGCACACCAGCATCCATCAACGCCAAAGAACCCGCACAAACAGTTGCCATCGATGATGAACCGTTACTCTCTAAAATATCACTTACCACTCTTACAGTGTATGGATATTCGGATCCGGGCATCATTTTCTTTAACGAACGCATGGCAAGGTTACCATGACCAACTTCTCTACGACCAACACCACGCATCATCTTTACCTCACCGGTAGAACAAGGAGTAAAATTATAATGTAAAATAAACTTTGTATAATCTGACTTGTGTGCACTTTCTACCAGCAATTCGTCTAAAGGTGTTCCTAAGGTAACTGTTGTAAGTGACTGGGTTTCACCTCTGGTGAACAATGCAGAACCGTGAGGAGTTGGTAAAGGACTGATCTCCATTTCCAACTGACGAACATCTTCTGTGCCTCTTCCGTCTAGGCGCCTTCTATCGTTTAGGATCATATCCCTTACTACGTAATATTGAAGTTCTCCGGTATAATGACCGATCAATGCTTTATCCGCATCTGGTAATTCTGTACCTAAAAACTCTACAACTTCCTGGTGTAGTGATTTAAATGCATCACTTCTTTCATGCTTGGCTGTACCTGCGGCAGCAATTGCGTACATTTTATCTCTTGCAAAAGCAGCAATTTTTTCATTTAGTTCTTCATTGCGGTAAGGTTTTACGTAATCCCTTTTAGGAATATTACCAAGCAATGTTCTTAATTCTTCCTGCGCCTTTACCTGAACCTTAATCGCCTCATGAGCCATTTCTATCACTTTTATCAGGTCTTCTTCCTGACACTCATTGCTCTCACCTTCCACCATCATTATGTTCTTGCTGGTTGCGGCAATAATAAATTCAAGATCAGAAGCAGCTAACTGACTGCGTGTTGGATTGATGATATACTCACCATTTACCCTGCCAATTCGTACTTCAGAAATAATTTCCTGGATGGGAATATCCGAAACAGCTAAAGCCGCTGATGCAGCCAGGCAAGCCAATGAATCAGGCATTACTTCGGCATCAGAAGAAATTAATGACACTAAAACCTGTACATCGCATAAATAATCTTCCGGAAATAAAGGGCGAAGTGCTCTGTCTATTAATCGTGATGTTAATATTTCGTAATCGTTGAGCCTGGCTTCCCTCTTAAAAAATGAACCGGGAATACGGCCTGCGGAAGAAAATTTTTCCTGGTAATCAACTGACAACGGGAAAAAATTCTGTCCTGCTTTTGGTTCCCTATTTGCAACTACTGTTGCCAGTAAAATACAATCGCCCTGGCGAACAGTAACTGCTCCATCTGCCTGGCGGGCCATCTTGCCTGTTTCTATCGTTACAGAACGGCCTGCAGCTATGTCAAATGTTACTGATTTTGGGTTTAATAGTGACATGTAATCAATTTTTTTGTAAAACAGGGGAATTCCTGTCTTCAATTAAAGTAGGCATGTATAAAGAAATATTCCCAACGGCAAAAAACTGTTGGGAATAAATCATATTACATACATTAAAATTTTATTTGCGGAGACCTAATTTTTCGATCAAAGCCCTGTATCCGGTTAGGTCGTGTTTGCTCAGGTAAGTCAATAAACGCTTACGCTGACCAACCATCATCATCAGACCTCTTTGAGAAGAAAAATCTTTCTTATTCACCTTCAGGTGGTTAGAAATATGGTTGATACGCTCAGTTAAAAGCGCTATCTGGCCCTCTATAGAACCTGTGTTAGTGGCTTTACCACCAAATGTTGTAAAAATACTTGCTTTGCTCTCTAATGTTAAATGCGACATTTCTTTGTTTTTTTAAAACGGTATGTTTTATTTTCTGTTATAATTGGCTGCAAAAGTAAAGTAAATAAATTAAATTCAACGTTGAAATACCAAGTTTATATGAAAGATTTTAAGAATCCTCAACAAATTGAAATCATGCATTGAGATATATATTTAATAAAAGCGCTAAAGGATATGTAATTTGTTGCTGATGTTATTGATGCAACCTGGGCATCATTAACCGATATAATAGATATTGCAGATAATTTTAATTTAAAAACTTTTAATTCATAATTCCTTTTTTTCTCTCCCAACAACAAAACAATGCTACTTTGTGGTATGAAATTTTCTTTTGCCATTATTGGCTGCGGCAGAATTGCAGAGAAACATGCGGAGCAGATAAGCAGGATTGGCAACCTGGTGGCGGTGTGTGATGCTAACCTGGAAAAGGCTGAAAAATTTGCATCAGCATTCGATATTCCTTTTTATGATTCACTGATTACATTACTACAAAAGGAGAAAGACGTTGATATTGTTAGTATTTGCACCCCCAACGGTCTACATGCTGCCCAGACAATAACCAGTTTGGCAGCCGGAAAGCATGTATTATGTGAAAAGCCTTTGTGTACTAAAGTTTCGGATGCATTAGAAATGATACTGGCTGCCAAAACCTCGGGCAAAAAGCTATTTATTGTAAAATCTACCCGTTACAATCCAGTTGTTCTTGCAATCAAATCGCTGATCAACGATGGCAAACTAGGAAAAATATACAGCTTTCAATTGAATTGCATCTGGAACCGGCCAGGATCCTATTATGCAAATTCCTGGAAAGGCAGTAAGGATATGGATGGTGGAACGCTTTTTACACAGTTTAGCCATTATATTGATGTGATGCTTTGGTTTTTTGGAGAAACGGCTTCTATTGAAGGTTTTCGGAGCAACCTGGCACATGAAGCCTGTGTTGAATTTGAAGACAGTGGCTGCATCGCACTCGAAATGAAAAGCGGGGCATTAGGCACGGTACATTATTCTGTAAATGCGATCAACAAAAACCAGGAAGTATCGCTCTGCATTGTAGGAGAGAAAGGGAGCATAAAACTGGGCGGGGAGTATATGAACGAACTCATTTACCAGGAACCCTTCCTTATAGATCCTTTAGCTTTGGCAAATGAAAAATCAGGACAGGATGCTGTTAAAAGTAAAAGTTCTTTGAGTAACCATGATAAAGTTTATGAAAATGTGGTAAAGTCGTTATCCGGTGAAAAAAGTGCTATTACAGATGGAGAAGATGCTTTAAAGACAGTTGTATTTATAGAAGAATTTTACAAAAAGACAAAAGTAAAACAGCAACATAGTTGAAGCGTTTAATTTTCACCGTTACTACTGATCTTTCCTACGACCAGCGCATGATCCGCATTTGCAGTTCGCTGGCAAATGCTGGTTACGATGTTTTATTAGTGGGAAGAAAAATGAATAACTCAATAGCATTAAAAGCCCAACCGTTTAAACAACATCGCCTTCATTGCTTTTTTGAGAAAGGAAAACTATTTTACATAGAATATAACATCCGGCTATTTATCTTTCTTTTATTTCATAAAATAGATGGTATTTGTGCCGTTGACCTTGATACCATTCTACCCTGTTATTATATGTCGCGTATAAAAAACGCAGTTCGCATTTATGACGCTCACGAACTCTTTTGCGAAATGAAGGAGATCGTTACCAGGCCTGGCATTTATCGTTTTTGGAAACGGGTTGAAAAACATACCGTGCCTTATTTTAATTACGGATACACCGTTAATGAACCTATCGCTGACGAATATTTTAAAATGTATAAATGCCGGTATGAAGTGATCAGGAATATCAGTTTGTATGATGAAGAATTTAACTACCCGGAAAAGGAAAAATATATTTTATACCAGGGAGCCGTAAACGAAGGTCGTAGTTTTGAAACCGTGATACCAGCGATGAAAATGGTTGCTGCCAAACTCATTATTTGCGGGGATGGAAATTTCATGCAACAGGCAAAGGATTTAGTGAAAAAAGAACAATTAAGTGATAAGATCAGCTTTACAGGCATGCTGGATCCTGTAAAACTAAAAGAGTACACTGCCAAAGCTTTTATAGGTATTAATTTAATAGAGAACAATGGCATTAATAATTACTATTCATTGGCCAACCGGTTTTTCGACTACGTTCATGCGGGCGTTCCGCAATTGTGCGTAGGTTACCCTGCTTACAAGGCTTTAAATGATCAATACCATGTTGCCCTGCTGTTAAATGACCTGCAAAGTGAAAATATTGCAGAAAATATGAACAAACTGTTGAATGATAATGTTCTTTGGCAGACACTTTACAACAACTGTAAAATTGCCGCAAAGGAATTGAGCTGGCAGCAGGAGGAAAAAAAATTAATCACGTTTTATAAAAATATTTTTGGATAACTACTTACATATCGTAACACATGATGTTCCATGGCCTGCTGATTTTGGCGGCACAATAGATCTTTTTTACAAGATAAAAGCATTGCATAGCCTTGGCACAAAAATACAATTACACTGCTTTACAAGTAAGAGAGTTGAGCAGGAAATCCTTGAAAGATATTGTGTTTCTGTTCAGTATTATCCAAGAAAAAAAGGATTTGCTGCTTTCTCACTAAGTACGCCTTACATTGTTCAAAGCAGAAGCAACGAAGCACTTTTTGTTAACCTGTCAAAAGACAATCACCCTGTTTTACTGGAAGGTGTACATTGTACGTACCTGTTACAAACAGGCAGGTTACAAGGGAGAAAAGTTTTTGTAAGGCTGCATAACGTAGAACACAAATACTATCGAAAACTTGCAGCCCATGAAAATCATTTTATTAAAAAAACTTATTACAACCTGGAGAGTTACTTGCTGGAAAAGTATGAACGGAAACTTGCTGCAAAAGCTATTTTTTGGGCGGTGAGTAAGGAAGATGCAGACTATTATAAAAATGAGCTACATGCAAAGCAGGTGCATTTTGTTCCGGTTTTTTTACCCTGGAACACAGTGGATAGCACAACCGGGAAAGGACCATTTTGCCTGTATCATGGAAATTTATCGGTAAATGAAAATGAGAAAGCAGTAGAATGGCTATTGAAGGAAGTTTTCAATGACCTGGATCTCCCATTGGTTATTGCGGGAAAAGATGCGTCCGCTTATCTTAAGGCACTAGAGTGTTCGCATCTTAACAGTTGTATTGTAGTAAATCCATCGGAAAGCGAAATGCAGGACCTTATTAATAAAGCACAGGTGAATATTTTACCGTCTTTTAATAATACCGGAGTAAAACTTAAAGTATTAAATGCTTTGTTTAATGGTCGCCATTGCCTGGTAAATGCAGCAGCAGTAGAAGGTTCAGGAGTAGAAGATCTTTGTACGATTGCAGGCACTGCATCGCAGTTTAAAGAGAAACTAACTGAACTTTTTACAAAACCATTTACAGAGGCCGATATCATAACACGAGAAGCCTCTTTGAAGAAATTGTACGATGCAGAGCAAAATGCAATAAAGCTTATTGCATGGATATACTAACGTTGTCCCAAACCTTACCTGCTTCTGTTTTAATAGTTCTTGCAGGAAATTTATTGATCACCATATAATCATGCGTTGCCATTACGATAGTTGTGTTATAGTCTTTACAGATATGAAAAAGCAATTGCATCACTTCATCACTTGTTTCAGGATCCAGGTTACCGGTGGGCTCATCTGCCAATATCAGTTTTGGCGAATTCAATAAAGCCCGGGCTACATCAATACGCTGTTGCTCACCACCACTTAATTCAAAAGGCATTTTAAATCCTTTTGTTTTTAAACCAACCTTATCTAATACATCGGCAATTTTTTCATTCATCAGGTTCTCATCTTTCCAACCTGTTGCTTTAAGTACAAACTTTAAGTTATCATTTACATTCCGGTCTGTTAATAACTGAAAATCCTGGAAAACCACGCCAAGGTTCCTGCGTAAAAAAGGGACTGTCTTCCAATTTAGTTCTTTTAAATTATGGCCTGCAACCCAACCCTCTCCTTCCCTCAATTCAAGGTCGCCATACATAGTTTTAAGCAAACTGCTTTTACCCGTTCCCGTTTTGCCAACGAGGTAAACGAATTCACCTTTTTCCACAGAAATATTTACATTGCTAAGGATCAGACTATCACTTTGATAAATGTTTACGTTGGTGAGTTCTATAATGGATTGAGACATATTATATTTTTTATAAAGAAATTATTTCACGAAAAACTACTACACAACCTACTAAAGACGAAAAAAATAATTTGTTCTTTGCGTCCTTATTGCGGCCTTGCATGAACCCTTACCGGCAAATTTAATTGTTTGAACATGAGTGAAGAAAAGAATTTTCCCGATAGCATGTTAAAATGTGGATAACTAAATTATTAGTTATAAAACTAAGTTTATAGTTTTATGGCATCAAAGAATAAACTATGACAAAGACATTAACAAAAGCAGAAGAACAGATCATGCAGGTAATTTGGAAACTGGACAAAGCTTTCCTCCGTGAGATCATTGATGCCCTTCCCAACCCAAAACCACACAACAACACCGTGGCAACTATCATTAAAATTTTGGTAGAAAAAGATTTCATCGGGCTGGAAGTTTTTGGCCGTACTCACCAGTATTATCCATTAGTAAGTAAGGATGCATACAGTAAAATGACCATGAAGAGTTTTGTGAAAGGATATTTTGAAGGTAGTTTCAGCAATGCCGTTTCCTTTATGGTAAAGGAAAATAATTTAAGTGTTGATGAACTGGAAACTTTGCTGAAACAGTTGAAGAAAAAGTAAACCTTTTCCGTGTAACCGAAACAAATAAACGGTTAATAGCCCTGGCATTCTAATCAATCAATTTCAAATTCCCTGTTATGTTAGCATTCTCTTATTATTTGCTAAAAGTGACCATTTGCAGTACAGTATTGTATGGATATTATTGGTGCTTACTGCGAAACAAGATTTTTCATAGTTACAACCGTTTTTATCTTCTTGCAACAATAATACTATCCCTTGGTTTACCATTACTTGAATTTAATTTATGGCAACAGGAAGCAGCTCCAAAAACGGCGGTTATACAAATGCTTCAGGTGGTTAATAATAGTGACAAATATATGGACGAGATCATTGTGCAGGGAAGTAGTGATCACATCAGTAAAGCTACTATAGCGGGATGGTTATTCTCGGCGATATGTTTGGTTGCTTTTTTAATATTGTTATATACGATCTATAAAATTTGGGTATTAAAAAAACAGCATGAGTGCCAGGTTTATGAGGGAATACAACTTATACGTACAAATGATAAAAGAACGCCATTTTCTTTTTTTAAAAATATCTTCTGGAACGATAGTATAGATATAAATGGCAGTACTGGCCGCCGGATATTGAAGCATGAACTGGCGCATGTACAGGAAAAGCACAGCCATGATAAACTACTTATTAATGTAGTACTCACCGTGTTCTGGTGCAATCCTGTTTACTGGCTAATCCGCAAAGAGTTAAACATGATCCATGAATTTATAGCCGACAGAAAAGCGGTGGAAGATGGCGATACCAGTGCCTTTGCAGCAATGATATTACAGGCCAGCTATCCCGGCCATCGGTTTGAACTTACTAATAATTTTTTCTATTCACCCATAAAACGTCGCCTGAGTATGCTTACAAAAAATAACAAAATGAAAGTAACTTACATTAGTCGTTTGCTGGTATTACCGCTTGCCGCTATTGTGTTTGCCGCATTTTCCTTAAAGGCAAAAACTTTCGTCAACAAATTAACTGAAAACAAAATCATTACCGTTGTAATTGATGCCGGGCATGGAGGAACAGACAATGGCGGCATCGCAATCGATGGAAGTTATGAAAAAGACCTTACGCTGGCATTAGTAAAAAAGATAAAAGAATTGAACAGGAATGAAAATCTCAGGATTATTTTAACCCGTGAAACGGATATTTACCAACAACCTAAAGAGAAAGCAGCGCTGGCAAAAAAATCAGGTGCAGATATCTTTATTTCGATCCACATCAATTCTGAACCTTTCAAAAAAACTCCCCCAGGTAGCGGAATGGAAGTGCTGGTTTCGAAAACCGAAAACAGTAATAGCGAAAAAAGTAAATTATTGGCAACGGCTGTAATAAATGCTTTTGGAAATAACTATAAATTAGCAGTAAGCAAATCGCCCATTCAAAAGGAGCAATCAATATGGGTATTGCAGGAAGCTACCTGCCCGGCAGTGCTGATTGAAGCGGGCTTTCTTTCCAACCAGAATGATCTCAATTATTTAAAGTCGGTTGATGGAATGGAACAATTTGCAACAAACGTATTAAATGCCATCGCTGCTTTTGAAGCTGATCCACAAACCGAAATAGAAAATTTAACAGCAGTAAAGGATACAAGTCCAATTAATAAAAATTTGAAGCAAGACAGTAAAGTGATGAAATTTACCAACGCTACTGTGCTAACAAATTTTGAAGGCACTTTTCAAATTGATGCAAATGACCAGGATTTAAATTCTGTTGCAACTTCCGATTTTAAGAATACTCCGTTAATCATTATAAATGGGAAAGAATGGAAAATAAGTGATTTCAACAATAAAAAGATTACGGCCGTGAAGGCGTTCTTGTATCCCGAAAATGATGCCCAAATGCTAAGTGAATATGGTACTAAGGCAAAACAAGGTGTGCTTATTTTAGAAAGAGCTAATGTAGAAGAACTTCCCGCAGCAGATAAAAAGCCAGCTATCACAGATTTTAAACTGTCAGAAAATTTAGATTCTACCTATGCTATTGATGCCCGCCAGGATGTGATTATCAGCGGCCAGAACTATACTGCCATCAGGAAAATGCAGCAACTAAACATGATGGATGAAAATTCACCGTTGGTTTATTTGAATGGTGAACTTAGCAGGCAGGATATTTTTAAAAGCCTATCGCCGGATCGGATTCAAAGAATTACTATTTTAAAAAATGAAAATGCTACAAAGAAATATGGCGATAAAGCAAATAAAGGGGTAATAGAAGTGTTTCTAAAAACGGATCCAACAGTTTCATTGTCCGGCATTTCCAATTCTAGGATCGATATTACGAGGTTGAAAGAGATAACAGAGTTAGTTTGTTATGATCCTGAATTCAAAGTTGTTTCTGCAACCGTATATTTTAGCGGCCCGGGTTTTCCACAAGTAATTAGCAGCACGATAAATAGTTCGTCTTTACAACCACTGGAAAAATATTTTGCAAAAATAATTTCCGGAACTAACGTAACTTTTGATAATATACAGGTATCAAAAAAGGACGGAAGCGGGCTTATGACAATCGCAGGAAAGGGTTTTAGTTTTTTTTGACGGCGTAAAAGGTTCAGTTGATATCTACTTTCTCAATTTCACCTGCGATCCATTTTTCCTTAAAATTTTGTTCTAATAAATTATCTCTTCTCCTTCAAGAATAATATTCAATTGCTTTTTTTCAGCAGCTGCTACCCTTCCAATTACTTGTGCTTCAATGTTAAATGAATTTGCAGCCTCAATCATAATTTGTGCATCGGCAGCATCACAATAAATTTCCATCCGGCAGCCCATATTAAACACCTCATACATTTCCCGGTTACTACTGCCACTATTTTCCTGGATAAGTTTAAATACAGGTGGCGCTTCAAATAGATTATCTTTTATCAGGTTGAAATTACCGGGAAGGTATTTCATGCACTTCGTTTGTCCGCCACCGCTACAATGAATAAGCCCATGAATCTTATCAAAATGATCCTGTAAAAGTTGTTTTAGAACCGGCGCATAAGTTCTTGTTGCGCTCAGCAATAAATTACCAATGTTTAACGATGAATGTCCGCTCACCTGCACAGGATCGGAAAGTTTATTGTTACCAATATATACTACATCTTCAGCAAGATCATTGTCGAAACTTTCTTTAAAATTATCAGCATAAAACTTACTTAGTACATCATGCCTGGCAGATGTAAGGCCATTGCTTCCCAGACCACTATTGTACCCGGTTTCGTATGTTGCCTGGCCATAACTTGCAAATCCAACAATTACATCCCCGGGTTGGATATGATCGTTACTGATGATCTTATTCTTAGGCCAACGGCATGTCATGGTACCATTTACTGCGATGGTTCTAACCACATCACCTACATCCGCAGTTTCTCCCCCGAGAAAATTTATATTAACGCCAAATTCTTTTAATTGATCAAACAATTGCTGAGAGCCGTTAATGATCTGTTCCAATACTTCAGCAGGAATTAATTTTTTGTTCCGGTCTATTGTTGAATTGAAAACAATATTATCATAAATACCTACACAAAGCAGGTCATCCAGGTTCATCACGATAGCATCCTGTGCAATTCCTTTCCACACCGAAACATCACCAGTTTCCTTCCAATAAAGGTATGCCAGTATACTTTTGGTGCCCGCGCCATCAGCATGCATCACATTTACAAATGAATCGTCGCTACCAAGATAATCGGGGTAAACCTTACAAAAGGCGTTGGGAAACAAGCCCTGGTATAGGTGTTTGGTTGCCGCGTGCACTTCTTCTTTCTGGGCCGAAACCCCTCTTTTGCTGTATAAACTCATATTATGACTTGATTTGCAAAACTATATTTCAATTATCAATTATCAATTAATAAATTATCAATTAGTTTTGCACGGATTTATATGAATGTTTATAAAAATACAGACCATTTACCGGCATTTAAAAATGCAGTGATCACCATTGGCACATTTGATGGTGTTCACCTGGGGCACAGGCAAATTATTGAGCAATTAAAAGAAGAAGCTGCCCGGGTAAACGGAACGCCGGTTCTGATCACTTTTTACCCGCATCCAAAACAGGTGGTTACCACACAAAGGAAGCCCATTTTTATATTAAACAGTCCGGAAGAGAAATATGCCTTGTTACATGAGGCCGGCATCAATAATATTGTGGTGGTAGATTTTAACGAGTTTTTTGCCAACCAGCCTGCCATACAATATATCAGTGATTTCCTGGTACAAAAATTTCATCCACATACAATTATCATCGGCTACGATCACCGCTTTGGAAAAAACAGGGAAGGCGATTATAAATTGCTGGAGCAGGAAGCACCAAAATTTGATTTCAAAGTGAAAGAAATACCTGAACATATTTTACAGGATGTTACCATCAGCAGCACACGGATCAGGGAAGCACTTTTAGCAGGTGATATTGAAACAGCCAATGATTTTTTAGGATATCGTTACTTTTTCACCGGAATTGTCATCGAAGGTAATAAGTTAGGGCGCAGCATCGGCTATCCTACTGCCAACCTTACAATTGAAGATGCAGAAAAACTGGTTCCCGGAAACGCTGTTTATGCCGTGGATGTAAAAATTGAAGCAATAGAAGGATCTTTTAAAGGAATGATGAACATAGGTGTTAGACCGACAGTTGATGGAATGAACCGGATGATAGAAGTGAATATATTTAATTTTGATAGTGATATTTACGGCCGCAAAATATCTGTTTACCTTAAACGAAAACTGCGACAGGAAATAAAATTCAGTGGACTTGAAGAACTAAAATCTCAACTGGCAAAAGATAAATCAGTAGCCATTGAATGTTGAGTAAGATCATCGGCGGACTTTTTTTGTTGACTACATCCGATTTAGCCCAGCATCATTTTCACAACCATCTCTTTCATTAGCGATGCACCACTTGTGCCGCTATCGCCTACTCCAACAGATTTTAAATTGTACTGGTGAAGCAGTAAAATAAGTTTTTCCATACCGCTATAACCGTAATTTTTCATCATCTCATGTGCCTGTTTTAACGAATTGGGATTAAAATAAAAGAAAGGTTTCAGGGCATTGTCGCTTTTATCGTTCATGCCATAAACTGCATATACTTTGCTGAATTGCGCATACAAAGCGGGCAAAGCCATTTGGATGGGTACAGCCTTTGGGTTGCTTTCAAAATAATTAATTATCTGGATGGCTTTCGAAAGATCTTTCCTGGCAATTGCGGCCAATAACTCAAATACATTGTGTTCTTTGCTGATACCGATATATTTTTCGATATCATTCTCATCAATGCTTTTCTTGTCTTTCAGGTTTACAGATAGCTTATCTATCTCGTTGGCAATGCGGCTGAGATCATTTCCAATATGCTCTTCCAAAAGGCTGATAGCTTTTGGAAGTATGGTAAACCCTTTCGATTTAACCAATTCGGCTATCCAGTCGTGAATTTTGTCTTCCTTTATTTTGGCAGCATTGAACATCTCGGCATGTTTCCCCAAAATTTTATGAAGCTTTGTTCGTTTATCAAGAGATTTTGCTTTATAACCAACGATAAAAACAGTGGATGATAATGGAGACTCTACATAAGATTCCAGCTTATCGATTTCTTTCATGTGCTGGGCTTCCTTTAAAATAACAACCTGCCTTTCTGCAAACATCGGATATCTTTTACAGGCATTTATAACTGCAGCCCAATCTGCATCCCTGCCATAAAAAATAGTTAAATTAAAAGCGGCTTCAGATTCGGGTAGAATTTCATGTTCGGCATAGTTTATAAGTTGATCAATATAGTACTCTTCTTCACCATCAAACCAGTAAACAGGTTTAAAATCCTTTTTTTTCCAACTCGCCAGTATTTTTTCAGCACTCATTTAAAAAACAGTTTAATTTTGCAATGTAAATTAATTTCCAATACTGAAAGGAATTAGAAAATTAAAGCCATTTTTGGCACAGTTTTGGAAAATAAGTACTGGAATTAAGTTGTAAAAAATTACAACGCTATTGAAAATCATACATTTACCTCTTAACTACCAGTAATATTTTTTTTAATCATTAGAAAAACCAATTATCATGGCATTCGAAAATTTTCCAGAGGCAGAAAAACCTTACCAGGAACTCACTATGCCCCCCAATAATTCTAAAGGCAATATGCGTGGAATTTTAACTGTTACATTGGTTGTAGCGTTACTGGGAACATGGGGGTACATTATATGGGATAAAAATAATGTTAAAGAAACATTACAACAAAAAGAAACAGTAATAGCATCTACTTCCAACCAGCGTGATGAGTTGCAAAAAGATCTTGAAGATGCTACTATGAGGTATGATATGCTTAAAACCTCTAACTCAAAAAAGGACAGTACTATTTCGTCTAAAGACCGTGAAATTGAAGAAAAAAAATCACGTATACAAACCTTGTTGTCGAAAGTAAATGCCACTGCTGCTGAGCTACAGGAAGCAAAGGGCTTGATTAATTCTCTTAATGGAGATATTGAAGGTTATAAGACTACCATTGAAACACTACAGGGTCAAAAGATACAATTAGCACAGGAAAAAGCTGTAGTAACCCAACAGCGAGACAGGATCCAAAAAGACTTTGATTCTACAACAGTTGTGGTAAGACAAAAAGAAGGCGTGATAGATATTGGATCAACTTTGCATGCTTCTAATTTTAATATAATTGGCGTAAATGAGAAAAGTAACGGGAAGGAAAAAGTAACTTCAACGGCTAAAAGAGTTGATAAATTGAGGATCTCTTTTGATCTTGACGAAAACATGATCACCCAGTCGGGTCAAAAGGAATTGTACATTGTTATTACCGGCCCGGATGGTAATCCAATTGCACTGGAGGAACAGGGTTCAGGAAAATTTAGTACCAGGGAAGGTGAGGAGAAAACATATACACAGAAACTTGATGTAAACTATACGCAGAATAAAAGACAAACCGTAAGTTTCGATTGGAAACAGAATGCCAATTTTGGAACAGGTAATTATAAAATTGAAGTCTATAACAATGGATTTAAGGTTGGTGAAGGCATTAGGCCATTAAAAAAAGGCGGGTTGTTTAGTTAGTATTTTAAGTTACATAAATAATATATAGAAAGCGGTGAAGTAATTTGCCGCTTTTTTAATTGTCCATTAAAATATAAGCCGCTAAAAAACTGCTCTCACAGAAGCTCTGCCAATGTGAACAGTGCGGGAAGTGCCCGGCTTACGGCCTTCGTACTGAAAGTTCACTTCAATGTTACCGGCGAGGCGTTTGGTATAATCCAGGTTCCACAGGTAATTTTTTCCGGGCACTAAGCCATCCAGTAAGATATAGCCCACCGTAGTGTTAGCGGCGCCGCTATAGCCGTTAAAGCTGATCTGGTTTAGGGTAAATCTTGCATTTATGCTGCTGTTAGAAAGTATATTGTATTTCATGTCTGCCGACAACGAATTACTCCTTGACCGCTCCATTGAATCTATCGTATTTCTTTTTGAAGAAATTGTATAACCCAGCGATAAGCGAAGGTTTGATTTATAAACGTAAGTTATATTTGGCTCCAGTGATTGCTGATTTACAAGATAATTTCTGTTACCAAATTTAACGCCGGTAGTGGCAAGGCTATTTTTAATGTTTCGGTAAACCAGGTTAGAAACGAAATTCCGGTTTATGTTCAGCCTCACCCTGTTGGTTAAGTTTCTTAGATTGCGGGTTTCAAAGCCATACGCCAGCAATGATTTTACAGAAGATTTGCTGTGTGTTGTTTCCAGTCCCCAACGGGAGCTGGCGCGGTTAAAATAGAGTGTATTGGAGAAAAAAGAATTCAGGGTTACCAATGATGTATCTACGAGTTGTGTAAATGGATTGAAAAGGAATTTACCAGTGGCAATATTTTTTTTACTGATCTGGAGCGCAGAAGAGCTGGATGTTTTTGCAAGTATTTTTCTTATTCCTCCTGGTGATTGTTCTTTAATTAGCAGTTTAGGGTTGAGGTTGATATTGTAATTAAATTGCAGGTAATTTGCTTTCACATATTCGTTACCGGGAGTATAAACCCTGATGTACTTTTTTTGGTCCTGGAAAACAGCCACTTCAAATTCATTTAACTCTTCTATCCCGTTGCCATTGTAATCTATCCAGGTATATTCACCAGTTCCTGCGGGCACAGGCACATAAGCAAATTCTCTTTTTTGCTCCTGACCCGATCCAAGCTCATATAAAAAACTACCGGTAACAAAACCCTTTAATTCATTTACTGCATATTCAGTGCGCCCAATCAGGCTGTTATCTTTCTTTTGTTTACTCAACAATGGATTTATTATCTCCAGCCTTCTATAGGTTACCGTTAATTTCACCTGGTGTTTTTCGTTTGCCAGTAACTCTGTAAAAAAGTTTATGTTATTACTTCTATCAGCACGGCCAAGATCGGCTTTAGTTGGAAGCTTGTCGTTTCGCATAAAATAACTGACACCCCATTTATTCAGTTTTGCATCGTTGGAACGCACATACATTTCATAAATATTAAATGCAAAACTAGCTGGCGTTAGTGTATCTTCCAGTTTATTATAAAGCCTGTTGTGTTCGCCAGTATATTTGAAACCGATCTGAAGAAGGTTGAATTTTTTCAATTCCTTTTTAATATCGATCCCAGGCCGAAAAAAAGTACCTTTTTGCAACCTGCTGTTAAAATTAACCAGGCTTACTTTGGTGGTAATTTTCCATTCTTTAACAACAGTGTAATTATCTATTACGTTGCGAAAGCCCTTGTAATCGTCGTTTCGCCGATAATTTGTTATCTCATACTTTAAAAAATTTCCCTTTACATCTGCAAGCTTAGCTGCAACGTTGGCGATCTTCTCATCTGCCATTTCAGACTCATAAGGCAGACTCCAGTCGCGAAGAAATTCAACATTCCTAAGTCTTTCTACAGGCTTATATTTCTTCTGTACAAATTCATACCCTACTGTTGATTGTAAGAGTAATTTTTTAGATAACAGGTTTAATTTTCTATCATCGCTTCTTAGCGTGAATTTACCTGCAAGCCCTTTGTCGTTGTCTTTATCCTTAATGGAAAACAAGTTTAGATCATAATTGCTTAAAGCCAGTTCTGTAGTGAGTTTTGTACCAGGTGAAAACACATAATCTACTCCCAGGGAAAATACCTGCAATTTTTTAGGTGTAACAAAAAGAGTCACTGGCTCCCACTCTCCCCGCATATCTCCCGCAGAAACTCCTGGTTGTACCCATTGAAATACTTTTCCATTTGTTGCGTTCAGTAGTTGGGTGTAATTGCCTTTCCCGGGGCCGAGGTAAGTAAAAGACAAACTATATAATACGGTAGAAGCATCCGATGACTGAACAAAAATTGAGTCGTGCTGCACTCCATTGTAAAGTGTATCAATTTTTTTGTACAGTATCTTACCTACTGAAAATGTATCCACAACTGCATTGGAAAGGTATGCGTTGTTAATGCTGTCTCCAATTCCTGCTAAAAATTGTTTTTGAGGAGCATCCAACGACTGGTCTATAGTAGTATTTTTTGCATCCACGTTAGAATAAGCAGCCAGGTTGATGAATAGTTTATTCTTATAAGTAAATTCATTGCTGCCGTAAATTTGAGAGTTAAGGAAATTGCGGTCGGCATATTCAAATTCTATTTGTATCCTGCTGTCTTTAGTAATGAGGCGTTTAGGCGTAAATGTTAGTTCAGCAGTATTGTAGTTGATAACATAATCCTGGTCTTCTCCACGTTGCAATAATTCGCCATCAATAAACACTCTTTCGGTGCCGGCCAATACTACAAAATAGAGTTCATTGTTACCACCTCGAAGGCGGTATGGTCCCTGGTTCCCTTCCAGTGCTGTTATCACATTTCGGGTAAACTTACCTTTTGCAATAGCGCCACTTGCTAAAAATGAATTATTAATATTCCTGCCAATGTTGTTGTCGGTACTGAATGAAACACCCTGTAGTCTCTTGTAGAAATTTACAAAGTAATTTTTTCGTTGCCGCAGGTCTATATCTCCAAAACTCACCTGCCAGCTTTTCTTTTTTACCTGTAAAAAAATACGATCAAAATCTCTAAGATCCTGTGTGTTGCCGTCGGGTTGTATCGGAATGGTATTGTCTGTTATAGCCGCTGTTAATTCAAGGCTATCGCCGATAAAACCGTTCAATTGAAGGTTCATGGTGCTATTCACAACAGCGTCCTGGCTATTTCCAAAAGAAATGGCTCTGCCAATACTACCTTCAGATTGCAGCCCGGTAAAATCGACCAATGGATTTGCTTGTTTTGCACCCGTTTTTACGGTTAAAGGCTTCTCTGCAAGAAAATTGCTCCTGATGCTATCATAATTGAAACGTTGCTGAACCGCATTCAATTTAAATGGAAATACCCGGTAGCTGATCACAACAGTATCAGCTTTTGGCTTATTTATCCATTGAATGGTTGCATTAACCTCGTCTACCTTGTAATCGGAAGGCGGAACATTTTGAACCGAAACTGTTCCAGGCGCAATGCTTAGGGAATCAAGCTGCTGTAGAGCAGTGCTGGTTGAAATATTTTTTTTTCGCAGGTTAGATAAAGGGGCTGGCTTATTTTGGGCAAAAAGCCCCTGCACCAAAAAACAGGCAAAGAAAAACAGGTATATCCTTTTTTTGTTCAAATGCTGATAGGAGAAAATTATCCTTTTAATTTATACTTAATATCTTCAATCTTACCTTCCATCCACGTATAGAAAATTATTTTCGCACAAAATTTCTAAATGAAAGTAAACGCTCATGAAAACACTGCCGGTTAAAATTACTGTTTATTATGAAAGACTCTAAAAGAAGCGCTTTTGCTGCAATAAAAAATACCTTCTCATAACGAGAAGGTATCCCTTAATATTTTCACTGCGACCATTATTTTTCTTCAGTTTCTAAACCCGCCTTCAGGTATTCGCTGTTCAATTTAGCAATATTTGATACCGAAATACCTTTAGGACATTCTGCTTCGCAGGCATAGGTGTTGGTACAATTGCCAAAACCTTCCTTGTCCATCTGTGTAACCATATTCAAAGCCCTGGATTCTCTTTCGGGGTTTCCTTGCGGAAGAAACGCCAGTTGAGAAACTTTGGCGCCTACAAAAAGCATCGCACTCCCATTTTTACAGGTTGCCACGCAGGCGCCACAGCCAATGCAGGCTGCCGCCATAAATGCATCATCTGCCTTCTTTTTATCAATAGGAATCGAGTTGGCATCCACTGCATTACCTGTATTAACGCTGATAAAACCTCCAGCCTGTATGATGCGGTCAAAAGCTGATCTGTTTACCACGAGATCTTTCAATACCGGAAAAGCTTTACTGCGCCACGGTTCTACCACGATAGTATCACCATCTTTAAATGCACGCATATGTAACTGGCAGGTAGTATTTTGCTGCCAAGGGCCATGAGCCTGACCGTTGATGTACATGCTGCACATACCGCAGATCCCTTCTCTGCAATCATGATCGAATGCGATGGGGTCTTTTCCATCGCTGATCAATTGCTCATTAAGCACATCGAACATTTCAAGGAAACTCATTTCCGAAGAAATATCTTTCACCTTATAAGTGTCAAAATTGCCTTTTGTTTGCTGGTTTTTCTGACGCCATACTTTCAGCGTCAGGTTCATGTGGTAATGTTCCATAAATAGCTATTGGCTGTTTGCGATCAGCCAATAATATTATAGTATCGGCTAAACACATAAATTAATTATTTATAACTTCTTTGGGTTGGTTTTACAATTTCAAAATGAAGAGCTTCCTTATGCAATTCCCAATTATCCTCTTCTTTCAATTCCCAGGCTGAAACATAACTATAATTTACATCGTCTCTTTTTGCTTCTCCTTCTTCGGTTTGGCTTTCTTCCCTGAAGTGGCCGCCACAACTTTCATGACGATTAAGTGCATCTATGCACATCAGTTCTCCCAATTCAATAAAATCAGCTACTCTTCCTGCTTTATCCAGTTCTGTATTAAACTCGTTTACTTCTCCGGGTATTTTTACATCTGACCAGAATTCCTTTTTTAAATTCCTGATCTCTTCAATAGCTTGTTTCAAACCCTGCTCATTCCGTGCCATACCACATTTGTCCCACATGATTTTACCAAGGCGTTTATGGAAACTTTCTACAGTTAATTTTCCTTTGATATTCATTAATCTGTTAAGCCTTTCTGATACCGCCTTTTCAGTTTCTATAAAAGCAGGATGATCCGTAGCGATGGCGTTGGTGCGAATCTCATCTGCCAGGTAGTTACCCAACGTATAAGGAATTACAAAATATCCGTCTGCCAAACCCTGCATTAATGCTGATGCTCCCAAACGGTTGGCTCCATGGTCGCTAAAATTGGCTTCTCCCAATGCATATAATCCCGGCACGGTAGTTTGCAATTCATAATCTACCCAAAGGCCACCCATGGTATAATGCACAGCCGGATAGATCCTCATCGGTAATTCATAAGGATTTTCGCCTGTGATCTTTTCATACATTTCAAAAAGGTTACCATATTTTTCTTCTACCACTTGTTTTCCAAGTTGCCAGATACTTTTATCGTCGGCCACTTCATTGCCTGTTTTACCAGCTTCTATTTTTCCATACCGTATGATAGCATCTTTAAAATCGAGGTAAACAGCCATTTTTGTAGTACCTACACCATAGCCTTCATCGCACCTTTCCTTTGCTGCCCTTGAAGCAACATCTCTTGGTACAAGGTTACCAAAAGCAGGATATCTTCTTTCAAGATAGTAATCTCTTTCTTCTTCCGGTATTTCACTGGCCTTCCTGCTGTCTCCTTTTTGTTTGGGCACCCAAATTTGGTGTTTGGCGTGGACCCCCGCGCCCCCCCAGCGAAACGCGCCCACCAACCCGAC
>JANOCC010000017.1:0-7569 GCA_031411955.1 Ferruginibacter sp. | reverse complement strand
CGCACCTACTGATTATAGTTATGCTTTTATGAAAGAGAAATGATCAGGGATAACCCTTCACAGCCGGCAATGATTTTTATGTTGAAAAATAAATGGTTGTTTAGCCTGTTATGGGTTACAAATATCATTTTATTTCCCGGCGCCATTGCCGCACAGTCAACGTTGGAAATTCAGTATACCAGGGAAACCCTGCCTTATGATGATTCCTTTGGTAAACATAGTATGAAAGAAACTGCATATAATGTCAGGATGCTGTTGAATGATTCTTTTGCCCTGGCTTATTATTTCAGCAATAGTGTTAACAGGAGGGAAAACGGCAAAAGGGTCGGTCATAAATTAGTACATCACCATACTTTCTACGACTTTTTAAATAACGAGACACTGTTTGAGATCAATTTTTCAAAAAGGGAAAAGTACCTGGTAAAAGACAGCAACCGCGTTTGCAACTGGAAATTTTATGATGAAGAGAAGACCATCTTAAACAAGAAATGTAAGATGGCCCTATCGGTAGATCATAAGAACGATAGCACACTGCTCTGGTTTACCAACGAACTTCCTTTTAGAAAAGGCCCCTTATTTTACCCATGTATCCCTGGTGTTGTAATGGAAGTATTTGACCAAACCAGGAATATACATTTTTTAGCTGCCACCATACGCAAAAGGCAAATTCAATTGGTATATCCTGAAGAGGGAGTAAAACTCTCTTTTACAGAATGGGCAAAGATCAGGGATGCCCGTAAATCCTCACGGCGATAATATCTGCCGGCAGGGCTTTAACTATTGGTTTTTTCAAAGAAATTAATCCATTTTATTTTCTGTGAATAACATGTGAACAAGCCGTGGGTTACATTTTTAACTTTCGGGTATTAAACGGCAACAACCCTATTTATATAAAATATAAACACAAGAGTATATTATGACAAAGAAAGTATCTTTTAAACTACCGGCAGAATATGTAGCAGACGCAGTTTCAGGTGTATTGGTAGGCGAATTTAATAATTGGAATCCCGAGGAAGGCATATACCTGGAAAAGCAGGAAGATGGATCAATGGTAGCAGAACTGGCCTTAACTGCAGGAAAAACATATGAATATCGTTACTTACTTAATGATGGCAGGTGGGTAAATGACAACAGCAATAAGAAATTTTCAGATGTATACGGCTATTCGATAGAAAACTGTATTGTAGATGTTCCGGAAACCATTAAAACTGCAACGGCTGCAAAACCGAAAGCCATAAAGAAAGAAAAAGTAGCTGTAAAAGTTGTGGCAGATGACCTTACAAAAATTGAAGGGATCAATAAAAAAGTTGAAGCTTTATTGGTAAAAGAAAATATCAGTAATTACAAAGATCTGGCAAAAACAACCATCAAAAAGCTGCAATTGATCTTAGATGCTGCAGGAAGTAAGTTCACCGAATTTAATCCAGCCACCTGGCCAAAGCAAGCTAAACTTGCCGCTACCGAAAAGTGGGAAGAATTAAACAAATGGCAGGAGGAATTAAAAGCCGGTAAATAAATGCTTTAACTATGGAATTATATTAAACTACCCAGGCGGCCCTTTCTGAAAAGAAGGGGCTCTTTTTATGATTTTCACATCATCAATTCAAAACTTGTCATTGTAAGCCGTTGCAATTATTCCTTCTATGATGTAAAGGGATATCGGATATTTGAATGTCTTTTTAAACGACTCATGTTTACCTTTTATGGTTTTGTCGGTTCGTAAAAGTGATTACTATTTAAATCTGCATTAATTTAGCATATGCAAATTTTACTTTCGCCACAGCAACTAAACTTAAGCATTTTAAGATTGGCTCATCATGTTACAGAAAATCATACAAGTTTGCAGGAGCTCGTGATTATTGGCATACAGCCAAGAGGGGTAAAATTTAGTGATAAACTGGTAGAATCAATACGTTCTATCCGGCCGGGCGATACGGTGCAATACGGCGTGTTAGACATTACTTTTTACCGTGATGATATCCGCGAAGAATTACACAAAGCAAATAAAACAGATATTCCTTTTTCAATAGAAGGGAAAACCGTTTTGTTGGTAGACGACGTTTTGTACACAGGGCGTACCATCAGGGCAGCACTGGATGCATTGCAGGATTTTGGAAGGCCGCAAAAAGTTGAATTATGCGTTTTGGTTGACAGGCGTTTCGATCGCGAATTGCCTATTCAGCCGGATTTTTGTGGTAAAACAATTGATTCCACCATTTCTCAGAAAGTAAAAGTGGAGTGGGAGCGAAATGAAGTGGTGCTATACCAATAGCCTTTAATTGACAGCTTCTTTACTGGAACTAAAATTTATGACCATTACGGATTTTGTTCATTCCTCAATTTAATTTAGCTTCGCTGCTTAATGCAACTATCTACCAACCATCTACTGGGCATTAAAGAACTTTCTACAGAAGATATTTCACTTATTTTAACTACAGCTCAGCAATTTAAAGAAGTATTACAGCGGCCAATAAAGAAAGTGCCTTCGTTGCGGGATGTAACTATTGTAAACCTTTTTTACGAAAACTCTACCCGTACAAGAATCTCTTTTGAGCTTGCAGAAAAAAGGCTTAGTGCCGACACAATAAATTTTGCGGCCTCGGGCTCTTCCGTTTCAAAAGGTGAAACCTTGTTAGATACTGTAAACAATATCTTAAGCATGAAGGTAGATATGGTGGTAATGCGCCATAGTGCCAGCGGTGCTCCGCATTTTCTGGCCAAACACTTACCCGCCACCGCTATCATTAACGCTGGTGATGGTATTAATGAACATCCTACGCAGGCATTGCTGGATGCATTTTCAATCATCGATAATATCGGTAGCCTTGCTGGCAAAAAAATACTGATCATTGGTGATATCATGCATTCCCGTGTTGCCCTCAGCAATATTTATTTATTAAAAAAAATGGGTGCAGAAGTGATGCTCGCCGGTCCGCCTACTTTAATTCCTACCTATGTTAAACAAGCATTTGATGTACAGGTAGAATACAATCTGCAAAAAGCGCTTCAATGGTGCGATGTAGCAAATGTTTTAAGGATACAACTGGAGCGGCAGAACCAAGTGCTTTTTTCTACGCTTAGAGAATATAATCTTTCTTATGGTGTAACTAAAAAATTACTGGCCAATGTAGAAAAGGAGATACTGATCATGCATCCCGGCCCCATAAATAGAGGTGTAGAAATAGACAGTGATGTGGCAGACAGTAAACAATCCATTATTCTGCAGCAGGTAGAAAATGGTGTAGCCGTTAGGATGGCTGTACTGTATTTACTTGCAGGAAGAAAGGCAGCCGGCAGTTAAAAAGCGCCGATGCTAGCCGTATAAATGACAATGAAATTTGTAATTTCAATTATAGGAACACAAGGCCTGTACCAGTATGATGGCCTATAAATCTTTAGGCCGCAACACACAACCAAAACCTAATACTGCAATATGAATACAGCACGCATCGGCTTATTTCCCGGAACCTTTGATCCCGTAACATTGGGGCATACAGATATTATAAATAGGGCATTGCCTTTATTTGATAAACTGATAATAGGAATTGGAAGAAATGTAAACAAGCAACCAATGTTTAGTGAGCAACAGCGGCTTCAATGGCTCAATGATATTTACAGGGATAATAATAAAGTGGAAGCTGTGGCATACGATGGCCTTACCGTGGATTGTTGCAAAGCAGTAGGTGCTACTTTCATTTTAAGAGGCATACGGTATGTAAATGATTTTGAGTATGAGAAAGCTATTGCAGATATGAACCGGAGTATAGCTGAAAATATAGAAACTATTTTTCTTACCTGTTTGCCGCAGTATACTTCCGTGGCATCTACACTGGTACGTGATGTACTTAAAAACGGGGGGGATGTTTCCAAGTTTTTACCTGATGCCGTAAATCAAACTATTAAAAAAGCACAATTCTGATATGTTGAAAACAGCTATCTGGTTCAATAAGGGATTACAATTATCTGATCTTACTTCCATCACACCCAATACCATGGGCGATTATCTTGGCATGCAATGGGTAGAGATTGGCCCTGATTATTTAAAGATCAGCATGCCGGTAGATCATCGGACCAGGCAGCCATACGGACTCTTACACGGCGGAGCCAGTTGTGCTCTGGCAGAAACTGCCGGTAGTGTTGCGTCTCATTGTATGATAGATCCCACTAAGAATATTTGTGTGGGCTTAGAGATCAACGCCAATCATTTGCGAAGTGCGAAAGCAGGCATTGTAATTGCCACAGCCAGCCCTTTGCATATTGGAGCCACCACGCATGTATGGGATATTAAGATTCACGATGAAGCCGGGAAGTTAATTTGTGTAAGCAGGTTAACAGTAGCTATTTTAAAAAATAAAAGCTGATGGTATTTTCGATATCGCTTTAAGGAGTATCAAAAAAATCAGCTAATATATTTTTGATGGTAGCATAAGTATTTGCCATCGGATTTTTTATATCTTTTGTTTTAAACCATTTTATTTCAGATATATCTTCACTTGTTTGCGGTATTAATTCCTGTTCATTTTCAGAAGTAAAATAAAACCAATGGCTGATCTTTAAAATATCTTTTCCAAACTCATTATAAGTATGGTAAGTTTTACCCAACTCTTTTTTTAGTGTTAGATCCTTAACGCCTGTCTCTTCTTCTATTTCCCTCTCTGCACATACTGCTGCGCTTTCTCCATCTTCTATCTTGCCCTTTGGAAGATCCCATTTGCCACGCCTGAAAATGAAAAGGATATCCTTTTCCTCATTTTGAATGATACCACCCGCAGCTTCTATTACGATGAAATGTTTGAAAAATGATTGCTGTAATTTTTCAAAATCTTTACTTAAAATAATTCCTGCATGAAAATCGGGTTTCTTTATTTCGTGAAGCATTGCATTAATGGCATGCGACGATAGTTCGTCAATAAAAACCACATCGGGGTGCTGTAAAAGCTCCTCCAGTTTTTCATTCGTCTCATCACACAGGTACACCGGTTTGTCACCAAAATATATCGTTAGCTGCATAGTTTTGCTTTTTTCACTATAAAATTAATTGTTTGTAAGCATTTCTGCTGTTTCATTTAAATAGCTAAAGTTCTTAATGCCACAGAATGCAAAATCCTTTTTTATATTTGCAGTATGACCAACGAAATTGCAGTTGCAGAAAAGCTTTTACAAGCCGGAGCTGTTAAATTAAGTCCACAGCAACCCTTTACCTGGGCCAGTGGCTGGAAAAGCCCTATTTATTGCGATAACCGGAAAGTATTATCATTTCCCTACATCAGGGATTTTATTAAGAGCGAAATGAGCAGCGTTATTTTTGAGCATTTTCCTGATGCCGATGCGCTGGCAGGTGTTGCAACTGCAGGAATTGCCTGGGGTGCCATGGCTGCCGACCAGTTAAAATTGCCTTATATGTATGTGAGGCCGAAGCCGAAAGAACACGGAATGGGAAACCAGATAGAAGGCGCTTTTGAACCGGGACAAAATGTATTGGTAATTGAAGACCTCATTTCTACGGGGAAAAGCAGTCTGCAGGTTTGTGAAGTTTTAAAAAATGCCGGGCTGAAGGTTACCGGCATGGTCTCTATATTTAATTATGGTTTTGCAGAGGCGGTAGCGGCTTTTGAAAACGCAGATATTAAACTTTATTCGCTTACCAACTACGAAATTTTGATCAACCTGGCTATTTCAAAGGGACTTGTTGATGAAAGCCAGCTAAAAACCTTGTTAAACTGGCGGAATGCACCATCAACCTGGACGGGAAACGAATAACTTTATTCATAAATCATTAAAATAAACAGATGAAACAATTTAAATTAACCTTATTTGCTGTAATCGCTTTTGCAGCGAGTGCATTTTCTCAGCAAAAAGTTAGCGACAAAGCCGTCATTAAAACGCCCGATGCCAGTTGTGAACTTTGTAAAACGAAGATCGAAAATTATGTTGCCAGGCAATATGGTATAACAAGTGTAAAAGTAGATGTAAAAAAGCGGACAACCACAGTTACCTGGCTCACAGACAGAACAAACATAGAAGAAGTAAAAACAAATATCGCCAATGCAGGTTTTGATGCAGATGACGTAACGGCTGAAGAAACGGCTTATAAAAGACTGCCAAGAGAATGTAAGAAAATACCTCCGGTGATTACTGATTCGATCCCAAAGAATTAATTGAAGTATTTAAACGATTATAACGCAGCCTTATACTTTCAGGCTGCTTTTTTATGCCCTTCAGAATGCGTTAAAATGAAATTATCATCGCCTAAAATAGAGAAAGCTGCTGGAGAGTAGAATAATTTAGATCAAAAGTTTTATAAACGCCCGCCTTTCCAATCTTTACTTTTCCAATTACTCTTACCAGTACCTGTTTGTTAAAAAGGCTCGTCAATCCGTTTTTAAGAATGTTCTTCATATCCAGGTCTACCTTAAGTGGAATAGAGAAATCCTGCCGGCGGGGAACTTTCACCTGCAGGTCCTGGGTGGAATGCCCGAGGTAGGTACTATCTACATAAATATCCAAATCTGTCCGGTTTAGCTCCAAACTAAAGTTATTCGGATTGTAATAAACCACATCTACTTTTAAAGTTGCTCCCGAAAATCCTACATTCTCAACAGACAAATTCTTAAATTCCTTAAAGTCAAGATCCTTAGGTGTACGACAGGATGGCATAAAAACTAACAAGTAAACTATTACAGATCCGATTAAAACTTTCATATCATTTTTTGAGATACTAAGGTAGGCAAACAGGAGAGAGCTAAAAAAAACGGTGATTATATACTTCTTAACACAAACTCTTACCAGACCTAGATTTCATTAATTGTTGAATTATAAAAATACAGATTTGTTTTGGTAGATATTTGCTGTTTTGAAATTTTGTCAGATATTTATTTATTGAGTGTGCAGGTACTTAAAGTAAAATTTTAGGTTATGGTTGTTCTTTTATTTCAACTGGTAACGAAATTTTCAACCGTCCTTGCATGCCTGTAACTTTTTGTAAATAGGTTACGCCGAAGTCATCTTCAAAAAAAACGTCAAATTTGTATTGATCCATAAAGTCAAATGTTTTAAAGTTCCCCATTTGTTGTTCATTGGTTTTTATTTGAGCATTGTCTGTATTATTCTTCCTTACGTATTCTATATTTTCTCCGACTTTAAAACTCAGATTTCTGGCCCTAGTCCCGATATTTACTAAACTGAAATTAAAGCGATATAGAATTGGGTCTTCTACTCGAAATGAACCTGTTCTAAAAATTGGTTGAATATTTGTCATCCGGCTTCTAATCTCAAATGACAAAAGTTCTTGTGATATTTCTGCCTGCCTATTTAAACTTGTAACTACATCTGTAAGGCTTTTAATTTTTTTATTTTGCCATGCGATCATAATTGCTAAAAGCAATGTCATAATTGCGCAAAAAGCCTGTATTTGATCTGTTAAACTGATTTCCCAAAATTTATACATATAATATTATGATATTTTGAAATTTAATAATACATTGTGTAGTAAAGTTAAATATATTAAAGTAGTAACTATATGACAAATGGTATTATATTTGAGTTTGTGTAATTGAAAATTGTATATTT
>JANOCC010000016.1:0-1989 GCA_031411955.1 Ferruginibacter sp. | reverse complement strand
AAAGGAAAGAAACCTGATCCGGTACCGTAGCCGGCTTATGCGAGACATTAACAGAAGTAAAAATCGCATAAAGAGCTTATTGAAATACCAGGGTATAGAAATACCGGCGCAGTATGCAAAGAATAACTGGAGCCAGAATTTTTTGATCTGGATAGAACAGCAGGCAGCCAAAGATGAACTATTGGCAGATACCTTATTGCTGATGCTGGATCAAATGAAATTACTGCGGCAGTTACTAGTAAAGACAGAAAAAAAATTGCGGGAATTAAGAAATGGCAAATATGCAGTAAAGGTAAAATTAGCAACCAGTGTACCTGGCATTGGACCTACCACAGCTATGCAGTTTTTGCTGGAAGCAGGAGATATCACTCGTTTTAAAGGATTTGATGCATTAAATGACTTTATCGGTTTTTGCCCCGACACTGATAGCAGTGGTGAAACAGATCGTGACCGGGGTATTACCACCAGACGACATAAACAATTACGCAGCGCTTTGATTGAAGCGGCCTGGCAGGCCATACGGGTAGATCCTGCATTGATGACGAGTTATCAGGAGCTAACTAAAAGAATGAAGGGTGTGCATGCCATCATTCGCATTGCCCGCAAATTACTGCGCCGGCTGCGGGCAGTATTATTAACCGGTATAGCCTACCAAAAAGGAGTAGTAGCATGAATAATATACAGACATTAAGTTTTTTTAAGCCATATGACTTACCGGTGATAAAGAAAAAAGCAGCCATTGCTGGCTGCCCATTATTACCGTATAAGTATCAGCTTTATTGCTGGCAGGTTGCTCTTCAGCAGAGCCTGCTTCCTCTTGGGGCTGATAAGCAAAATTAAAAGTTCTTTCAGTTATTACGATCACAGAAAGGTAATTATAAACAGGTATAAGGACTGCTTAATATATCCTGCAGTTGCAACAAACTGCTCCGATCAGCCTGCAGCCTTATATTATTACTTTAAGGGATTGATAAAAAATTGCAGCGGCAATACCGACTGCTAATAGGAGTTTAACCACCTGTGATATAAAAATTTTAAACCTGAAAGATCCTGATAAGAAAATTGTAATGGTAATCATTTATTGTAAAATTTTTCCGCCCATGCAGCGAAAACCTTTACATAGGAGGATATATTCGTAAAGCCGCCATGACGCCAAACCCCATGTTGTATGCAGCTTTTTATATTTTTTACTTTGGTCTGTTAACTAATTCGAGCATGCCGCCAAAACAGCTATTTTCACCTGTGAGATATCCTTTATTAAAAAGGAAATGAGCATAAGCCTCCATCTTACCTTCTGTAAAATTGACTGGATAGCTGTCCTCAGCAACTAATTTTGGGAAGTCAAAATCAACGTTAATCGTACCAACTACAGTTGGATCATACTCGTAAAAAGAAATATTTTCTAGGGCCTCTTTTTTACGAAACTCGAAGTATCGGTTCCTTTAGCCTTCATATATTCGACAACTTCCTTCATTCCTTCGTGGTCGTAGTCAATATTTAATTCTTGATGTACTGCTCCAGAGAGAAAGTTACCCTTTACACAAATTTCCTTTGTGGCACCCGATGTTAGATCTTTTACTGTAGCAACCGTGAAATAGTTAAAAGTCGAGGAATTTTCTATAGCCGAAACAAAATTTAGATACTTTTCATACTCCAACGCCCTGCCAAGTGAATCAGTTGTTGAGCTTTTATCGATCTTCGCGACAGAGGCATGCCGCTCCATGTTGGAATTGCAAGATTCAAGTAAACTCGCCAATACTACCATCAATAAAAAAACCCTTTTCATAAAGTTGCATACAACGGTAGGGCTTGGCGATGTGGCGATATTCCGTGTTACGTAAGCCGGGACTGGTGCTGATCAAAGATATGAAGATGAAAATATATTCTATAGCTGGGCTTTATTCGTCAGATTGATATGTCGCTGGGTAATGTTATATCGATCAGGATTTATTCGTTAAGCCGCCATATAGCCAAACCCCTTGTTGTGCG
>JANOCC010000015.1:0-1517 GCA_031411955.1 Ferruginibacter sp. | reverse complement strand
TTTCCGGAAAAAATACCAAATGCAATAATGACACTTTACGGCTGGCGGCAACCTTCGGCTACACAAAGTATAAATGGAGTCCTTCCAATAATATGATATCAGCTGGTGAAAATGCAGTTGTGTTTCCAACACAAACCCAATGGTATTTTGCGGAGGCAGAAGTATTGACCGGTTGTACTGTAAAAGATTCTATACTGATTACTGTTAAAACATCACCTGTAATAAACCTGGGCGCAGATACCAGTATTTGTTTCAATGCTGCAATTCAATTAAAAGCTCCGGCTACATTTTTGGCATATACCTGGAGCACTGGCGACACAACAAATAAAATAACAGTGTCTGCAAAAGGGCAATACAGTGTAAAGGCCACTTATACCAATGGATGCTTTTCAGCAGACACGATCAACATTGCAAAATATTTATTTTTACCACCTGCACTGGGTAATGATACATCTGTTTGTAGCACCCCTACTTTTAAAATTTATCCCGGAGTCTATGAACGTTATTTGTGGAGTGATCTCACAACAAACAGCAGTTTACCTGTTTACAAGGCAGGCCCTTACTGGGTAAAAGTAACTGATAAAAATGGATGCTCTTCTTCTGATACCATTTTTATAATAAATCTGTATAACAATCCTGCGTCGTTTTTGCCAGATTCGTTGCTGTTCTGTTACGGAGATCAATTATTGCTCAACCCTTCAAAAGTATTCCAAACCTATTCCTGGTCTACAGGTGAAACCAACCATTCGGTGAGAATCAGCAAGCCGGGTGATTACTTGCTCAACGTTACTGACTTTAATGCATGCCGGGGAGCAGATACGGTAAAAATAGTAAGAAATCCCTCCTGCCCTGATGTGATCTATTTTGTAAATGCTTTTAGCCCCAATGCTGATGGGAAAAATGAGACATTCAGGCCGATATGTTATGGAGTGCCTGAAAAATACGACTTGAAGGTTTACAACTATTTTGGTGAACTTGTATTTTCTACCTCAGATTTTACAAAAGGCTGGAACGGAGCATATAAAAATAAAGCACAGCCTGTAGGCAATTACGTTTTCATTTGCACTTACAAATTTTATGGAAGTATCCAAACATCAAAGCGTGGTAACATTCTTTTATTGCGATAAAAATTTGGGTTCGCCGTTCTTTTCCGGGCCGGGTATTTGGATTTTTTATTTATCCCCGATATATTATTAGGCACATAAAAGAAATATCAGAAAATCAAAAATACTGATAGCTACTTTCTAATGCAATACGGCGAGTCTGCGGCTGCTAAAGGTAGTGAGGATACCCGCAGGGCTTCTTCCAGGCAACGTCTCTCAACCAGCTACGAGCGTGGCCGGGGACGTTGCGCCTATCCCGCATACTACCTGACTTTATTGAAGGCAATAGATGACCATTTTCATTATTTTATCTATTTTCAATTAGCGACGCAACGTCCTTACTTAGCTCAAAGCCGGGTGAAGAGACGTTGCTGGGAATGAATAATTTGAGATGGTCAGATTCCTAAAATTCGG
>JANOCC010000014.1:0-3652 GCA_031411955.1 Ferruginibacter sp. | reverse complement strand
AGATTTTCAGAATAAACCAATTGGGGGAACTTCCGCCATTGTAAAAATAACTGAAGATCATACCGGCAACCTGTACCTGCAAACGATCAACGATGGGTTCAGGAAGATCATCAGGAATGCTTACCCGATAAAATATTATGGTACAGAAAAAAGAGAGGGCAATTATATCATCAGCATTTTGCCTGATAAAAAGAATAACAGGGTGCTGGCTGGTACTTATGGAAATGGTATTTTGATATTTGACACCCTACAGCGGCTCATTAAACATATTCCACTCCTTCCCGGAAGTGACAAGGTATCATCCGTTAATAGTATCATTAAAAAACCCGATAATGATTATATATTATCTTCTTTTGGAGATAAGATGTGGTTACTTGATAAAGATCTTACCACCGCAACAGCAATACCTATTACAAGCCATAGAAACGACAGGAAGCCCGATATGGGCTACTTTGCAAACCCGGTATTTCAAAATAAAGAGCAGGCTATCATAAAATCAGAACGAAATCTGTACCGCGTATTCTTCAACACAAATCAAATACATGAATACCCCATCCTAATCGGAGGAAATATGGGAGGTGCATTTATCAATGGTCGCTTTGTAACACACATGAATGAAGAGTTTATTTTGTTTGACAGCGTTACATTTCGGGAAATAAAAAGATATCCTTTAAAAGGCACAGGAGATGTAAGATGCTTTCTGCCCGTATCTGCTAACAGCATGTATGTTGGCAGCAACAAAGGCATTTACCTCGTTGACAGTAACTTCAAAGTATTGCGGCATCTTCAAAAGGCACAGGGATTGCCGGATGAATGTATTTACGCCATGGCAAGCGATGACCAGGGTAATTTATGGTGCAGTAGTAATAAAGGAATTATAAGGGTAAATAAAGACAACCGCATTTTGCAGCTTACCAAAGAAGACGGTCTGCAGGAAAATGAATTCAATACCAACATCACTTCAACCGCGGAAGACGGTGAAATTTTCTTTGGAGGTGTAAATGGTGCCAGTAGTTTTTTTCCTGGTTCCGTTACCGGCATGGCAGAAAAAATAAAAGTTTTGTTTACTGGGATCAGGATAAATAATAAGGATATTTTTCAGGATACTGCGGTATGGAATATAGACAGAATAAACCTCAGCTATGACCAGAATTCTCTTTCATTTAATTTTATTGCCATTGCCAACAGCAATCCCGATCAGTACATATACCAATACAGAATGAAAGGAGTTGATGAAGAATGGGTGCAGAACGATGATATGCAAACCGTTCACTATCATCTTCCACCGGGCCAATATGAGTTCAATATTTATGCTTCCAGGGTATTTAACAAAGATGCCCAACCCCTGCGAACGATTAAAATACGCATTCATCCGCCTTTCTGGAAAACATGGTGGTTCATAGCGGCTATATCATTATTAACTGCCTCGTTACTGGCGTTTAGCATTAACCGGTATAATAGAAGAAAATACCAGAAAAAATTATTGGAACTTAGGAGCGAACACAAAGTACAGCTGGAAAGAGAACGCATTTCCCGCGACCTTCACGATAGCATTGGGGCTTATGCCAATGCTGTTTTATATAATACAGAATTACTTCAAAAAGAAACAGACACAAGCGAACGAACTGAATTGATGAATGACCTTAAGTTTGCTTCTAAAGATATCATAACCGCTTTAAGGGAAACGATCTGGGCGCTTAAAAAAGATAACTATACCGCAGAAGAATGCCTGTTGCGCATCCGGAACTTTATTCAACCGTTTACACGTTATTATCCTCATATACATTTCAACATTGAAGGAAATGCATCTGCTGAAAAAGTATTACATTACAGTAAAGCCCTTAACCTTGTAAGAATCGTGCAGGAAGCAGTTACCAATGCCATCAAACATGCAGCCCCAAAAAACATACATATTGCCAGCAATATCACAAGCGAAAACTGGCAACTTATTATAACGGATGATGGAAAAGGTTTTGATCCGCGTTCATTAAAAGAGGCCGAACAGGGTAATGGCTTAAGTAACATGAAACAACGTGCTGTGGATGGCGGTTTTAATTTAGAAATAGATTCGGGCAAAGGATCAGGAACCTCCATCATTGTGAATTTATAGTTTTATTAAAAACTGCAGCAAAACTTTAAACCATAATTTACAGGGTACCATTAGGATTATTTTTTTAAGATAAAAATAAACGCATATTTAGAGCAATCAATTACACATGTATATCAAAGTTGCCATCATAGATGATAAAGCCAGTAACCGGAATATTCTTAAAGATAAATTACTGCGGCATGGTCATTTTGAAATTACTCTTACGGCTGAAGATGGAAGAGATTTTGTTGAAAAGATGCACTTGCTTCCCCCGGAAAAAACTCCAGATGTTGCCTTAATGGACCTTGAAATGCCCAATATGGATGGAGTAGATGCTATCGCAATCGGATCCTCTTTTTTCCCTTCTGTAAAATTTGTGGTGCTTACAATATTTGATGATGAGGACAAGATATTTAAAGCAATTAAAGCCGGCGCATATGGTTACTTATTGAAAGATGAAAGTGCCGAAAATATCTCTGATATGCTTTGGCAGATGCACGAGAGCGGCGCCGGCCCAATTTCCCCTGGCATTGCGCACAAGATCTTACAACTGGTGCAGAACAATGACCTTACTATTTTAAATAAACCAATTAAAACGCAGCAAAAAATATTATTCGATCTTACCCAACGAGAAAGTGAAATACTTCAGCTTTTAGTGCAGGGATTGCTTTATAAAGAGATAGGTGTAAAATTAAATATCAGTACCAATACAGCAAAAAAACATGTGATAAACATCTACCATAAACTTCATGTAAACAGCCGTGCGCAGGCATTGCATTTGGCGTACGAGAAGGGGCTTTTGTAAAGATTTTTGGGTTAAATTTCTCTTGCTGATGAAAATAGCCACTTTTTTTAGGTTGTAATTTTAAAATGCTTTATACCTTTCTTTGCGCCCTTGAAATGCCATCATTTCTCTTTACGAATTATGTTCTTTTTTGCTCCGACAAAAAAGAGCAAAAACCTGCCCTTCGCCTTGGTGCGTGCCTCACGCAACATGATAAATTCATTTTTTTTCTTTTTTTGTCCCGCCAAAAAAAGGCAAAGGCGGCCCCTGGCTGATATACAGCCCATCCAGGGGATGCAGCTATGCTGAACAGTTGTGCAAAGTAAACTGTAAAGTAGGAAGTTAATTGTGCAGTGGTTTAGTTAGGCACCTCCTTTTATAAATAGGAAATTTTTGACATAATATTTTGTCATTAGATACAAGTCTTTAGAAAAGGAGTTTTGTAAAAAATGAAGAACCATCGCCTCCTATCCTGAGAATTGCTTCGAAGGACGGGCCTCAGAAAAAATTGCGTTAAGAACTTGCTGGAATGAAGCGGTCCACCGCAGGTGGGTTTACGGCGAAAATGATTGGCATTGGGGAAATGTTGATGCTATGTCGGTTGAATGGAATTATACTGTTTGGCTCTGGCACTTTTCGGCGTAGCGGAATGAAGGCAAGTTTAGCTTTTTTTTCTGAAGCCCTTGATTTTTGTTTCTTTTGATCAAGCAAAAGAAATTAATTCAAGCAAAAAGTTGGTTCGTTTAATAAAGTAATTTTCTGTTATGTTCTTTTTTGCT
>JANOCC010000013.1:0-2648 GCA_031411955.1 Ferruginibacter sp. | reverse complement strand
GTTTCTTTTTTTAGTGCACCCTGCCTTCTTCTTCCATAAAGTTATTACCGTAAAGCCGCTTAATACAACTCGTACTTCATATAAATTGGAACCTGTAAACTTTAAGAGAATAAGGTAGAATAGAACAAAGGTTTCTTTTGGTTAAGCAAAAGAAGTTAATACAAAATAATGATGTTCCTCTTAATTTATGAGTATCAAAAAAGTATTTTTTGCCTTGGTGGGTGCCTCCATGCAACAAAAAAGCATATTTGAATTATATTATTCAAACTAATAAGCTACAAGGTTTTAAAACCTTATAGCTTTATGAAGGAGTTTATCCATGCCTACAATTTTACAAACCGTAACACAGTTGTTTTTCCATCTGTTGCTATCAGCCTGGCGGTATATATGCCGCTTACAAACGATGTGGTGTTTATTGAAAGGGAAGACTGGTTCCTGATATCGCGCCTATATACTCTTAAACCCTGTTCGTTTATAACTTCCAGGGTTACCCATGCATCAGTTGTTGCTATTTCATCCAGTGTAACTGTAGTATTTGCTGGATTTGGATATAAATAAATTCCATATAGATTAGGTGGTGCCGGGCGGCCAGCTTGTTGTGATGCGGAATATTCCTCACAGGAACCAATAACGGCTTTCACCCGGTAATTTCCATTCGCAGTTGCTGTATAACTGGTACCTGTAGCCGCAGGCACAATATCTTCCCATGTGCTGCCATTAAGTTGCTGCCAGGTATAACTTGCAGCACCATTGACATTACTTACATTCAGGGTGCTTCCATTGAGTTGTAAAATGGGAACATCTACGGTGATCACGTTTACCAAAACAGTATCGGCAGCAGTACAACCCACAGGATCAAGAATGGTAAGAATATAATTGGTAGACGCTATGGGTGACGCCAGCGGGTTGGCGATTGTAGCATTGTTAAGGCCTGCAGATGGCGACCACAAATAACTGATCGCTCCGCTGCCCGAACCACTGAGCGCTACGCTTCCACCATTGCAGATCGTAGCATCGGCCCCCGCGTCGGCTACAGGATGCGAAACTGATACGGTGAGGTTATCCGTTGCCGTGCAGAAACCCTCAGTATAAGTTATCATGTAAGTGGTAGTTACCGCGGGGCTGGCGACAGGATTTTGAATTCCCGCATCGCTGAGACCGGTTGCCGGCGACCATTGATAGCTGCCACTACCGGTGCCGCTTGCACTAAGCGTGAAACTGCTTCCATAACAAATAACAGTGTCTTGCCCTGCAGAAATCGTGATACTATTATCAAGGCTAATTACCACATTGATCGGGACCATACATGCACTGTTATCCCTAACAAATACGAGATAGTTACCCGGTGGCAGATCGGGAAAGTTATTATTAATGTTAAAAGTTGAAGCGCCGTCTACGGAGTATTGATAGGGTGGCAAAGCACCGGTTGCCTGTATGATCATCGAGCCTCCTGTGATGCAGGTAGCATTGGTTGTTGTAGCAGTGATCAGCAATGGGCCCGCCTGGTCAACAGTAGCAGTAGCAAACCCCACATCCCCGGTTGCATCCCTGGCAGCAACGGTATAGGTTCCCGGCACCAGGTTCAAAAAGCTGTTAGAAGACCCCCAAACTCCGCCGTTAAGAGAATATGAGAAAGGGGCAGTTCCCCCCAACGCATCAATGGTAATACTCCCATTATTCCCGGGGCAGGTAGCAGGATTGGTAGTAACGTTTACAGGTATGGTTGCAAACGCTGCAAATGAAAAAAAAAGCATTGAAAGTACAAGGTAAATTTCTTTCATATCGGGGTATTTTATATCGCTAAATTATACATTTTGCTTGAGAAGCTGCGAGCCTGACATCTCATAACCAGTGGGCTGCAATGTGCAAGGCCTGGCGGGTTTTGAAGTCCTGGTAGGTTTTTATGACAAATTTGAATTTTACACATCGCCTTGGTGTCTCACCTCTCTGGCGCATGTCTTCCGAAGGATGACTTGTGACTTTTTAAGTTTCCAGGTCTTTGACCGGCATGGCACTGCAAATGCTAAATCCATGGCCTTGGTGCGTGACCTACACAACAAGATAAATTAATTCTTTTTCTTTTTTTGTCCCGCTCCCGATAGTCACCGGGATGTGCCACAAAAAAGAAAAAGGCGGCCCCTGGCTGATACACAGCCCACCCAAGGGATGCAGCTATGCTCAGCAGTTGTGCAAAGTAAACTGTAAAGTAGTAAGTTAATTGTACAGTGGTTTAGGAGAGTTTCAACTTTTTTGAATAGGTGATTTAGTCCCTTTGTTATCAGCTTTTTTTACTCCGCAGGAATCGTATAGCATTAAAAATAAAAACCCATCGCCTCCTATTCACTTAATTGCTTCGAAGGATGGGCCTCAGAAAAAATTGCATTAAGAACTTGCTGTAATGAAGCGGTCCACCGCAGGTGGGTTTACGGCGAAAGTGATTAGCATTAGAGAAATGTTGATGTTGTGTTGGTTGAATTAAATCATGCTGTTTGGCTTTAGCACTTTTAGGCGTAGCGGAATGAAGGCAAGTTTAGCTTTTTTTTCTGAAGCCCTTGATTTTTGTTTCTTTTGATCAAGCAAAAGAAATTAATTCAAGCAAAAAGTTGGTTCGTTTAATAAAGTAATTTTCTGTTATGTTCTTTTTTGCT
>JANOCC010000012.1:0-5002 GCA_031411955.1 Ferruginibacter sp. | reverse complement strand
GGCAACGGTAACGACTGCAAGCGGCTGGCAAACACTTGAATTTAATTTTGCTAACCAGGCTGCAGGCACTGCTGCATTGAACCTTGGCTTTACTTATAATAAGGCAACAATCTTTTTCAACTTTGGCGTAACAGGCGCTGTGGCCGGAGAGAGAACTTATTATTTTGATGATGTACAGTTCGGAGGTTTGGCAGGTCCATCACTGCCGCCTGCACCTGCGGTTGCTCCTGCAATAGCGTATTGCCAGAATGCAGTAGCTGCAGTTCTTTCAGCAACAGCATTACCTGGTAACAGTTTGTTATGGTACACAGTTGCAACTGGTGGAACAGGAAGTCCGACAGCACCGGTTCCTTCTACCACTGTTATTGGAACTACTAATTATTATGTGAGCCAGGTTGATGCCACTTTACTGGAAGGCCCCAGGGCAGCGATATCGGTAACAGTAAGCGCTTTGCCTGTGGCTCCTGGTGCAACAACTGCTGTTGGTTATTGCCAAAATGCTACAGCGGCTGCATTAACCGCAACTCCCGATGCAGGCTTTACATTAAACTGGTATGATGTAGCTGTGGGAGGTTCTCCATCTACTGTTGCACCTATTCCTTCTACAACGGCAGTTGGTACCACAACCTATTTTGTAAGCCAGCAGAATGCAACCGGATGTGAAAGCCCGAGAGCCACTATCACGGTAACGGTTAGCGGACAACTGTCATCACCGGTTATTGCAGCAGCTCCTTATACCAGGTTATTCCCTGGGCTCAATACCAATATTTCAACAGCGGGACAATCAGGTACCGGTAATGTATATTCGTGGTTTAAAAATGGTATCATAATGCCAGGTGAAATAGCTGAAAAAATAAATGTGACAATTGATGGCTTAGGCACATATAGATTGCTGGTGACAAATTCCACGGGATGTGAAAGCACTTCCAATGAAGTAACCATTTCGGATTCTTCCAACAACAGAATGTTCGTTCATTCTAATCCGTCTGCCGGAAAATTCCAGGTGCGTTATTTTAGCGATATCAATAATTTATCACCTAAGACATTGGTTGTTTACGATGCAAAGGGAGCGCTGGTTTACAAAGCAAAATATATCATCTTTGGTGCTTATACAGCAATGAATATTGATCTTACTAACAAAATGGCCGGAGTATATTTTATTAATTTATTTGATAACAATGGAAAGCGCCTGGCAACTGAACGAGTTTCTATTGTGAGATAATTTTTATTAGTGTATTGTTAAAAGAGGCTGCTTTTTATAGGCAGCCTTTTTAATTTTAATAAGAAAAACTGTTAGTTTTAGTTGTGATCTTTTTAAAAAGCCAAACGCATCATCAACCGGTCTGAATTTCCCCTGGCAGGTCAACATATATAAGTAGGAAGTTTCTGTAACATTCTAACATTTCATTCACATTCAGAGTTTTAAATTTAAAGATCATTCACCCCGAAAATCTTATAAAATGAAGATCTTACTAATTCCAATTCTGTCAGCCGTTTTTATCCTAACCACGGGTAATCCCTTTATCAATATTCAAAAACCTTCAACTGTCAGTAATCCTGAGTTGTCAACTGAAAAAATAAGCAATAAAAGTGGGGTTCCATTGCAGGTTGGTAATGAATTTGGAAGAATGCGTTCAGTAGAGTTCAAGAACCAGGAATATTGCCGGGTAGAGTTAAAGGATTTTGAATTTGATGCCCGTTTTTCTGTTGTTTCGGCAACAGTTTATTTTTCCGGAGCAAACTTTAAAGCGGTAGAGAAGGGTGTTATTACAAGTAACAGTTTAAAGCCGGTTAAATCATTTATGGATCGTTGTATACCTGGTACTATAGTTGTTTTTGATTATGTTAAAGTTAAAGGTCCTGATAACCTGGTTCGAATAATCCCTGGCGTTAGCCTGCAGCTATTTTAGAATGTAGGGCACAGATGGTATAATAAAGAGTATTTATCTCTATTTGATAAAAAGTTTATAAGCAGGTGTGCCATCCAATAATAAATTAGAAATTATTTTGTAAGTCTTATAAGTATTTCCATAATTTGTGAATAAGCGAGATCCAGTTCCAGGACTGTTGGAATAACATTTACTCTGTCGTTGATCTTTATATAACAGTCATCCTGTAGATAGTAAACGATTGCCGATGTTGGCTGTTGTTCTATTGCAAGCTCTAAAACCGTTTTACTGCATTAAAATCGGGAGGTTAGTTTGATATACTGCCTAGAAACAAAAAAGCTATAAACCTTTAATTTATAGCCTTTTAATACAATTTAGGAATTAAAAAGTGGAGCTGCAGGGAATCGAACCCTGGTCCAAACATATTCGCCATAAGCTTTCTACATGTTTATTTATGCATTGTTTGTCGGGAAACAGCCGGAGCATAACGAACCAACTATTTCCTTAGAAGAATGATCTTAAGTCCTGATCACTTCGTTTCAGGACAGCATCCCGTTTTCTTTTTGAGTCGGCGGAAGAACATGGCAACAGGAAAGCCTGTTCAACGGCCCTAATGGATACCTAATTAATAATTAGGCAGCCATGGCATACTGAGTATTGCCATTTGAAGTTTTGAATATTCAGATTAAAGTGCTAATTATCCAACGCACTACATGCTTACACTTACAAAGATCTATGCTGTCAAAACCGGTCAGCCCCGTATTAGTGCCTTTTTACAGGCAGCATGTAAAATTACGCATTCTTATTTTACCGGAAGGTATTTTGTGATAATGAAATCATAAATGTAAATAGGCAGCTAAATATTACTCCCAACAATTGTTGCCTATTCCCGTTAATTTTGCCCTACATCGAAATCACCCGTTTACATGGAGGCGAAACAATTTTACTCAGCTAGGTTACAGGAATTGACATTAAGGCTACAAAGCCTGCAAAAGAAAAAACTTGTATTCGGCCTCGTTAGATTTGGTACCATCGTTGCCATCATTGCGGCAGCGTACCTACTTTGGTCTTTGAATAGGTGGTACGCCATAGTGGCGGTGGTTTTATTAATAGCGGTTTTTATAAGGCTGGTGTATAAAGACCTCGCCAACAAAGAAGCCATTAAACATGTAGAAAACCTGCTGGCGGTAAATGATAGCGAGATGAGGGCATTAGAGGGAGATTATTTCCAGTTCCCCGATGGGGCAGAGCATCTTCCCAAAGATCATTTGTATGCAGCCGATATCGACATTTTCGGCCATGCATCCTTGTTCCAATTCATTAACAGGACAAATTCTGAAATGGGTGCGGAGTGCCTTTCCGGATGGTTGCTGCAACCAGCAGAACCATCGGTGATTGTTGCAAGGCAGGAAGCGGTTAAAGAACTTTCCGCAAAGATGCAGTGGCGCCAGGAATTGCAGGCTGTCGGGCGTGAAACCAGCTTGAAACGGTCTACCTTAACAAGATTACGTTCATGGGTAAACGAGCCAACGTTGTTCCTCCAGTTTAAACCATGGGCCTGGTTGCGCATAGTGCTTCCCGTGATCAGTGTTGGCGTTTTAGTTGGCAATATCGCCGGAGTGATCCCATTAAACATATTGTACCTGAGTTTGTTCCTATTTGCTGTGCTGGCTTACCAGCTAAACAAACTGATCGCTCCTTTACACGACAGGTTGTCGAAGATGGTGGAAGAATTGGAAACACTGTCTAGAAGTGTGGCGCTGGCGGAGGATGAAGGATTTGAAACAGCTTTGTTGCAATCGTTAAAAAATAATTACGTTGTTAAAGACCACAAGGCATCTTTGGTGATCGGTGAAGTAAAGCAGCTGCTTGAGAGGCTTGATATCCGTTACAATGTTGTTATTTCGGCTCCGCTCAACCTATTGTTATTATGGAATCTGCAGCAGGTACTTGAACTGGAAAAATGGAAGAAAGCACACGCTGCCGATATAGAAAAATGGTTCGATACGCTGGCTGTTCTGGAATCGCTCAGCAGTTTGGCAAATGTTCACTTTAACCAGCCTGGCTGGTGTTTTCCGCAATTGGCAGATAAATATTTTTCTATAGAAGCAGAAGAATTAGGGCATCCACTCATCACTGAATCAAAGCGCGTAAATAACTATATCAATATAAAACAGCATGCCCAACTTATGTTGGTTACCGGCAGTAATATGGCTGGCAAAAGTACCTACCTCAGGAGTGTTGGCATCAACGTCGTTTTGGCAATGGCAGGTGCACCGGTATGCGCCAAAAGTTTCCGTATTTCCCCGGTGCAGTTGGTAAGTAGTATGCGTATTGCCGATAACCTGGAAGAAAGCACCTCTACCTTTTATGCGGAATTAAAAAAGCTGAAAACGGTGATCGATAAAGTGAACAGGAGAGAACATGTTTTTATTTTGCTGGATGAGATCCTCAGGGGAACCAATTCCCTCGACAGGCACACCGGCTCGGTAGCGCTCATCCGCCAGTTGATAAGACAGGAAACCGCGGGTATCATTGCAACCCATGACCTTGCCCTGGCAGATATAAAACAGGAATTCCCGGGCAATATCCTCAATTTTCATTTTGATGCACAGATCGAAAAAGAGGAGCTCTATTTCGACTATAAATTAAAACCCGGCGTTTGTAAAAGCCTCAATGCTTCTATATTGATGAAGAAAATTGGTATTGAATTGTAAGGGGGGTACTGGATGATGGATGCTGGATACTGGATACTGGGTGCTGGATATTGGATGCAGGATTGTTGATACTGGATTCTTGATACTTGATACTGGATACTGGATATTTGATACTGGATGCTGGATGGTAGATTGTGAATTTGAAACTTAAGTTTGGAAATCATTGTGCGATCTTTCAACTGTCTGTAAAAATTTATTGAGCATCTTACCTAATATTTCTATTTTTTGATGCATTTCGTCATAAAGTTCTTTGTCTTTTAATGATTCGGTTTCGAAGAGTGTTTCGAGGTGATCAATGGTTTCATCATTTGAAGAAAGCGAGTAAATTAAAAATCTTACGAAATCAGCTTTGTATTTCCTCCTTCCGTATCCCTCTACAATACAACTTTTAACTGT
>JANOCC010000011.1:0-44733 GCA_031411955.1 Ferruginibacter sp. | reverse complement strand
TATGGCTTTTGCAACGCATATGATGGAGGATTGGCAACAGATGCCTCATATATAGATGCTGTGGCACCTCCTTATAATTCGGTAATTTATAGTAACGGCTTTTCGGCCTCCAGCCCTTTAGGAAATCTGGCAACCATCAATCCGGAAACAGGGATTATTTCCGGTATAGCTCCTGCCGCAGGAAATTATGTTGTTTGTGTTTGTGTACAGGCCTGGCGAAACGGAAGGTTAATAACAACGCATAGAAAAGATCTGTTAGTAAGGGTATCGCCGTGTATACCAACAGTAGCAAGTCCGGATCCGGGTTTTACCACCTGCGATGGTTTTAATATCCAATTCAACCACAACAGTACTGGCGCTTCCAACGTTTTCTGGGATTTTGGCGATCCTACTACAGATGCTGATACTTCCCTGCTGGATAACCCCACTTATAATTACCCGGACACCGGCGTTTACTTCGTAAAATTTATTATTAATAAAGGTGGAAATTGTACCGATTCACAGATCATCCGCATGGGCATTTATCCCGGTTTCTTCCCAGGCTTTACTGCGAATGCACCTTTTTGTGCGGGGCAACCAGTTCAATTTGTGGATACTACCCGTACCGCTTATGGTGTTGTAGATAGCTGGAGCTGGAATTTCGGGAATACTGCTACCCTTGCAGATACCAGCCACTTACAACAACCTCAGTATACCTATCCTGCGGCAGGAACTTACCAGGCATCTTTTGTAGTAACCAACAGTAAAGGCTGCACCGATACAATTTTTAGAGATATTGTAATCAATCCTTTACCTAACATCAACGTTACTGCCGACACTACTTATTGCGGCCTGGATAGCCTGCAACTAACGGCAACGGGTACTGCAGGGGGAACCTATGCCTGGCTACCCGCGAGCAATATTATTGGGGCAGGTACCGCAACGCCAACGGTTTTTCCTGTGGCAACTACAACTTATTTTGCAACTATAAATTTATTGGGTTGTACAAAAAAAGATTCTGTCATTTTAACTCCGGCCTTCGGTCTCACCAATAATATAAATGCGAATCCTGCCATCATTTGCCAGGAAGATACACTGATACTAACAGGTATCAGTAACCGCAGTAATGTAAGCTGGCAATGGTCGCCGGCAGCAACTGTACTTTCACCTTTCAGTAGTATTACCAGGGCTTTCCCATCTGTAACAACTACCTATAGTTTATTAACTAAATGGGGAAGCAACTGCGTTGCTTCAAAATCAATTGAAATAGCAGTGAGGCCATTAGCCAATCCAAATGCAGGCAGCAATACCGCTATCTGCAATGGACAAACCACTACTACCCTTTCTGCCAGCGGTGGTGATACCTATTCCTGGACACCCACTACCGGGTTAAGCAATCCTAATATTTCCAATCCCGTAGCCAGCCCAACCGTTACCACCAACTATGTGGTGTATGTTGGCGTTAATAACTGTAGCAAATTAAGAACAGATACAGTAGAGGTTCTAGTAAGGGAGAAGCCTGCATTAACAGCCACCAATGATACGTTGATTTGTATAGTAGATGGGCTTCAGTTAACGGCAACCGGATCAGGAACAGTACTATGGTCGCCAAATTACAATATCAACAATGTGAACATTCCGAATCCGTTTGTAACACCCGCTATAGATACAGTTTATCGTGTACGCATTACTGATATCTTCGGATGTTTCAGGACAGATTCTGTAAAAGTGCGTGTAAAACCGAAAACTGAGATCAATGCCGGGTCTGATACTTCTATTTGTAAAACTGAAGGTTTCAGGATTCGTACAACAGGAGATGCACTCCATTATACCTGGACGCCTGCCACCTACCTGAGCAGCGATTCTGTAATGAATCCCTTTGCTACTCCGCTTGTAACTACTACTTACACGGTAATTGGTAATATTGGTACCTGCTCAGACACTTCTACGATCACCATTGTAGTAGCGCCTTATCCACCGGCAAATGCAGGGCCCGACTCCATTGTTTGTATAGGTTTTAATGCACAATTATTTGCGGGCGGTGGTAGCACTTACAGCTGGACACCCGTAACTTATTTAAGCGATCCATCAATTTCAAATCCGCAGGTGATCAACCCACTTACCGACATTACCTATGCGGTAACGGTAAGGGACACCCTTGGTTGCACGAAGGCTATTTCAGATATTGTAAAAATCATTGTAATACCAAAACTGCAGGTAGATGCCGGGCAGGATACTACCATTGTAGTAGGGCAAAGCATTTTGCTGAACGCATCAGGAGCAGTAAACTATTTATGGAACTGGCTACCGGCAAATCTGCCAGGATGGTTATCTGCCAATAATGTTTCAACACCTACCGCAGCACCCAACGATAATATTACTTATTATGTTACCGGTACAGATACGCATGGTTGCAGGGGCAGCGACAGCGTTAATATTCTTGTGTATGATTTAACCGCTGATATGTATGTGCCCACTGCATTTACTCCAAATGGAGACCAGTTGAATGATGTGGTAAAACCAATTTTATTGGGAATGAAATCACTTAACTATTTCAGGATATTTAACAGGCTGGGCGAACTTGTTTTTGAAACCAGTGAAAAAGAAAAAGGATGGGATGGCACTTTTAAAGGAAGGCCACAGGACCCCGCTACTTTTGTATGGATGGCACAGGGAGTAAACTATAAAGGCCAAACGAGGACTCAAAAAGGTTATGTGGTGCTGTTAAGGTAACTTTTACCGCCGGTTGTTAATAATAAGATGAAAGATCTATGAATAAAATTGTTTTAATAACCGGTGCAACTTCCGGAATTGGAAAAGCCTGCGCAGAAAAATTTGCATCATCGGGTTATAACCTCATCATTACAGGACGAAGATCGGATAGGTTAAGTGAACTGAAAGTACAACTTGAAAAAGACTGGCAGGTTAAAGTGATGCTATGTTGTTTTGATGTACAAAACAGGGCTGCAGTTAATTCCACCATTGAACAATTACCGGATGAATGGAAAAAGATAAACATCTTAATAAACAATGCCGGGCTTGCCCTGGGAAAAGATAGTTTTGAAGATGCGAGCCTGGATGATTGGGATGCGATGATGCACACCAATGTGGATGGCCTGCTGTATGTAAGCAAAGCAGTTTTACCCTACATGATTGCAAATAAAAATGGCCATATCATTAATATTGGTTCAATAGCAGGAAAAGAAGTGTATGAGAACGGGAATGTGTATTGCGCCAGCAAATTTGCTGTGGATGCAATTTCTAAAGCCATGAGGATCGATCTTTTGAAACATTCAATAAAAGTTACCAGTGTTAATCCTGGTGCCGTAGAAACCGAATTTTCATTGGTAAGGTTTAAGGGAGATGAAGTAAAATCGGCAGCAGCATACCAGGGTTATGTTCCGCTTACCGGAAAGGATATTGCAGATACAGTTTTCTATTGTGCCACACTGCCTGCGCATGTTTGTATAAACGACCTGGTGATCACTTGCTTACAACAAGCCGGCACTTATTATTTTAAAAAAGACCAATAAAAAGAAAAACCCCGGTTATTTTCCCCAACGAGCCTTATCTCCCTACTCACAAATTATGCAATAATACCCCCTGTAATTACGTTTAGCTTTACACAATAGCAACCAGGCGAATCCCTAATTTTTCACCTGTTTCCTTTATTTACAACATAACAGGCAATGAAAAAGCGGATCCTTACTACCCTATTGATTAGCAGTTTATTTGGATCAACTGCCACTGCGCAGGATGTAATAAGGCAGGCTCCCTGTTCCAACGAATTAATTACCCACCAGGTAGACAGCATCAAAAACGAATTTTCAGAAAAAGGGTTTGTTGTTGTAAAAGAAGCTTCTATAACCATGGAAAGTGAGTATGAAATCCCTGTAGTGGTGCCCTTAACTGCAGGTACATGGTACCAATTTGTATTCATAGGAGAAATTACGTCAAAACTGTATGAAGTGCGGATGTTCGACTGGAATGAGCGGCAGGTTGTTTACCAGAAAAAAATGTGGGGTGATGTAGATGGCAGTGTAATCAGCTTTTCTTATATCCCTCCTTTTAGTGAATACCACATGATAAAACCCGTTCAGGTAAATAAGAAAAAAAAGAAAGGGCTTTGCGGTTATGTAATGTTACTTAAAAAGGTAAAATAGACAGTAATATAACACTCAGCTTTTAAAAATAAAAAGGGGATCCAGCATATTGTTGGATCCCCTTTTCAATTTTACCTTCTTCCAGTTCTTCTGTTTGCTTTTTAATTAGCAACGTTTCACTTCAACTGAAAGCCATCTGATTATTTTAAGGTGCCAGCGATATCCTGATCTGTACACCTGCCCTGGTATTGGTTGTTGGCGCACTGGATGAGATATATGGTTTCACTTTACGTTGATCATAATACAGCTTGATATTGATACGGTTGTTTAGGAAATAATCAATAGTGGGGCTAATGGTGATCTCCCTGCTACCACCGGTTGCAAAATTATTATCCTGGTCCAGCCTGCTATTAGCAGTTACGTTATCGCGTATACGATAATCGATGCGGAAATTGATTTCATTATCAAGTTTATTGGTTTGATCTTTACTCAGGAATTTAGGCAGCTTTAATGGGAACTTTAATCCTCTTTTACGGTACCCTGCTCCTATCACAAATTCGGTACTGCGTACTTCACTCAACTGGTAATCATATAAACTTAAACTCAACTGCCTTGATTTGGAATACTCGAATTTTGCCTGTACCTGGTTGGTAAACATCATATCAAACCCAAGCAATGGTGAAAACTGCTCCTGGATGGATACGTTAGGCACCAGGTAATAGGGTGTAAAAGAATTGGCAGATGAATCGTAGAACGAAGGATAGCCGAAGCGGGAAACATCCTGATAAAGTAAAGCAGACGTAAACCCATTCATCGACAAATTACCATTATATCCATGAGAAATGCTAAAGTTGGTAAATATCTTCTCCAACCCTTTAATTTTTGTAAGCCCATTGTAATCGATCTTCCAGTTTGGCTTTGGCAAAATACTGCGGAAAGGATTAGATTTTACTTTCTCATTATTTTGCTTGATCAACGACACGGTGTTCGGATCTTTTCCTGTGTATGCCGCAATAAAAGAAGGGATCAGTACATCAACCGAATATTTTCCATAACCGTAATAATAATCTCCTATCTGCCTGTTGGCGGTATATGGATTTGCCTTACCCAAACGGGCTGATAATATTTTCCTGTTTGCTTCAAATGTTTTAAATGTAGCAGACACCCTGTTAGGATCAAATTTGCCAAACAAAGTATTAAAGGCGATATATGAAACATCAAATCCTCCACCGGCAAAAGGATTAAGGTGATTGAATTTTGGATTTAATCCTAATCCTGATGTATCAACAAACCTAAAAGTTTCAGTGTAGTTTTTAGTAAATGTTTTTCTCAGGTCTACACTTATTGTAAGATCCCTGATAGGTTCCAGCTGCGCTGAAATAGTTATCCGCTGATCAAAATTTTGCTGAAACACCGAGTTAAATGTTGTGTCTCTCGTGATCAGGCCCTGTTGCGCTTTTCGATTCAACCAACCGGTATCAGGCTGTTTACCCAATATAAAATCAAACCCCGGAGCCATACTTTTAAAGTTTTGCCCCAGGAACTGAGTACTATCTGTGTATCCTGGCAAACGTGTATTTCCAACTTCAGCTACAGAAAAATTAACCTGCTTTACACTGGTAAGCAATTTTCCAAAAACTCTTCCAAAAGTACCAATATAGGGTACAGCGGTTTGGTCTACGATCCTTCTCTTTTGCAGGATCCGTTTCCCCGTTTTTGTTGTAACAGAATCTTTCACGATCTTAACCCTGTTCTTCCATTTTTCTTTGTCAGCTTTATTAGAAGGCAAGTCTAACTGGCGTAACCATTTTGATTTTTGGTACAGCCTTGTAAAATCAAATTGTGCTGTAGCTTCCTTTTGCTGGCCATTCTCCAGGAAATTTCCGAGGTTTACTGCCAGCCGCGAAGCGCCAATCCACCGATACACAGCCTGGTATTTAATATTAACGGTCGTCCAGTCCAGCAATGGTAGTTTGCTTGTTGGCACGGTGTAAGAGAAATTAGCCGTTTGATTAAAAACAGTATTCCTTCCTCCTTTTAATAAATTTTTCCATACAGTATCTTTCTTCTCCGGTGTATTCAACCTTCCATAGGGTTCATCCATCCTGGAATTATTGGTGGCAGTGTAATCAAAGTTAATAGACCGGGTAAAGCTCCATCTTACAATATAATCACGCTGGAAAATAAAATACTTATCATAAGTTTCCGGTATCTGGTATTTGGATGTGCCCACGCTTCTTGGCCTGATGGCACCAAACTGCCGGCTTACATCTGCCCGGAAACTTAACTGAGACGGCACATAATTAAAATTAAAATCCTTAATTAGGTCGAACCAATGTGTTTTGGTTTTCTTAAACATTTTTTTAAACGGCTCGATATATTTTGGCTGGGGAGCAAAATTATATCCTAGCGCACCACGGTGACGTGTAACCTCATTATTTTCGATGAGTGGATTGTGGTTAACCGTTTTGATATAAGAATAACTTACATCAATATTCTCTATATCATAAATTTTTGGCTTTTTACCGTTCGTTTTATTCTTTCTGACATTGGTAAAATTGAGTGTTTTAACAGATGTAAAATCTACTGCAGCATTCTTAATAGAATCACGCTGGCTTCTATCTACAGCATTTAATTTATCTTTTAATTTAATATCGAGATCATATGGATCGTACTCCGGCGTGCTTACAGTTTGCGAATAACTGGCAAAAACAGGTATAGACATGCCGACTTTCTTTGGCAGCAATTTTCCCAGCTCCAAATTGGCAGCAATATCAAACTGGAAGAAATCATCCCTGTAACGGTCGTTAGCTCTTTGCTCCAGCGTACCAAAACCATTTGAGTGTGTATTGGCAGACAATGACAATGTTCCAAGATCAGCTAAGTTTACATCAACTCTGCCCAAGGCAGCCCAACCACCTTTTTCGTCTATAGAAGAAAGTCTGAGTTCATTTACCCAAATTTGACCGCATGCACCGCCAGCGAAATTTGAATTGGTATTTTCAACCCCTAACAAAACGCCCCTAACCTCACCTAAATTCGGATTTCCCATTACCGCATATACCTGGCCGTTAGGTTGAGTTTGACGGTATATCTGTGTTAACGGTGTGGTAGAAAGATTTCTTAGTTGTTTTATTTTAGTAAGGGTATTCAAATCAAGATCCAGCGAATTTAAGCGGCTCCACAAGGTATCGTTGTAGGCTTCAGAATCAGGATTAAGTCCGTTAGGTATTCCTGTTAAACTAAGGGGTATCCTTATTTCATAATAATTGCTTACGAAATCGGTACCGATCCTTACTACAGCAGTAAGATCTTTATCCTGGACCGTACCTCTTGGATTATTTGTTCCATTGATGGTAGCATCTTCTGCATGTATATACATTGACAGTTTTCTGAATTGCCTCAAATCGCGGTTGGCAAATGTTTGAAAAACACCTTTTGCATCATTCTTTTCCAGGTTGCAAAATACAAGGCTCATTGCCTGTTCATTCTGCAACAGGTTTACACCATTGTTGCTAAGTGTTTGCACCCTTTGAATTTCTGTAGGTGTGCGATATGGCAGGGGATTGCGCTGGTCATTCTCTTCAATACTTACCGCTTCCACATTAAAAGGCGTGGCCGATGTTGGGGTGTATAAATTTGTAGAATCAATTTTATACTGAAATTTACGCCAGATATTCCTCGTTAGTTGAAGCAAGCCAAAACGCATTACAACGCTGTCTTCAAAACCAGTTGCAAACATGCGCATGAAACGGATGGATTTAAAATCCGGGATAGCACCAACCTTTTTATCATAACTCCCGATCGGTATCCTGAACTGGTACCAGGTTTCGCTGCCATTTGTACCATTCACATAGTTGATCGGAACGATCTTTTTATCAACGATATAATTTGTACCTATCGTCATATTGGCAGATGTGTTGGGTTCAATATCAACTATGTATTGAAAATATTCTTCTACCTGGCTCAGGTTATTATCCCTGTTCAGATCCTCTGCGTCGGGATACAATGTTGCTGCATTGGTAAATTCCCCACCGCCAGAAATTGCTGAGTTTCCATCAGGACCGTTATAGTTTTTATAACGGGCAAGTATACCATCAGATGCCCCAAATCCACCATCGCGGTAGTTTTTAAAATCATCGCTTGAAGGATCCCTTAATGCATCCTGGTAGGCTTTTGAACTGGTGCCAAAATTTGTTGCCAGTGTTTGCAGGTACGCATCGCGTTTTCTAACTTCACCTGTATCACTCAATCCATCAAATCCCACATCCTGGTAAAGCCTGTCCTCCGGTGCATTATTAAATGCATTGGTAACCTGGTTTGGATATCTTGGTACTCTTCCCCAAATTGTTTCATCTTCCGGCGACGGTACATTGGGTGTATTCAATCCATTTTCATAAAACCTTCTGCCATCCAGCAATACATCTTCCGAAATATTTCCCAGGTTAAAATATAATTTACCGCCAGAAGATAAACTTGCATTGGGATTTTGAAGAGAATTTATAAACGGATCCTGCATCCAGAATTCAATGAACTCGATATTCGCTGTTTCAAAATCGGGCTGATCAATGCTGCGCATCAGGCCTCCAAATTTTGCCTGTCGATCTGATGGTTGACCATATAAACCACTTGCGTTTAATTTGCCGGGCTGATCTTCATAATTATATGGCCCCTTCTCATAAGGATAATAGGCCAGATCAAAAGTTACCAACTGGCTTTCTCCAAACCCCGTAGTTCTTTGTGGAAATATTTCTTTTTGATATACTTGCCTTACCCTTGGATCGCTCAACAGGTTACGGTCTGAGATAGGATTATTCTGACCGTCTAGTTGCTGTAAAGTTTGCTCTATCTGGTACCAGGCTATTTTGGCCCTGTTTTTTCCGTATGCAAGGCTGTTAATTGAATCTGCTTCAGGAAATAAGGGAGTGGTGCCTCCGGCTCCGCGTGCAGTGGCTCCTTTCGGTACGGAAGCCAGGGCCCAACTGATTATAGGAAAACGAAGATCAATACCGGATTTACTTCCTTCAAAATCATCTATATATACTACTCCATTTTTACCACGGCCAATCTGGGGAGCATGCCCGGGTTTAAGTATAGCACCTTCACCATAAACATTTATTGTAGAAGGGGCCGTAGTAGAATAAAATGGAAGTTTATCAAGAATTTTTGTAAGCCTTGGAATATCTTTCCTGTAATTCAGATCTGCCCCATACATCGTGTTTCGGATCGGATCTTCATTATAATTTACTTTGGTAAAAAAAGGGCGCTCGCCCAGCCTTACTACGGTTGCACCAACGGAAAGTTGTTCCTTCACGGTATTCTTAACTGTGTAATCCAGCCTTAAACCCATGTAATTTCTTTGCTGTAAGCCAAAAGAAGCATTATTCTCAAAATTAACCTGTACCGGCAAACCGGCATTCAGGATCGCCTGGTTGGTCATTTTAATTGTACCCAGATCGTAATTGATATCATAGTCTACGCCTTCCTGTAAGGTGCGCCCGCCGGCACTAACGGTAACGGACCCTTTGGGAATGTTATAGCCAATGCTGATCTCCGATGACCCGGAAGTTTTAGCTGTTCCTTTTAAAAGAAACCTGTTGAGGTTTGGAAATTGCTGTGCTACAGCTTTGATAGAATCATACAAGGCATAATACAAAGTGTCTTTTATTTGAGGAAGGCTGGGATCTGTATAAATAGATCTGGCAAGGTCTCGCCCAAAAGGTTCCAGCACTGGAAATGTAACCCTGCTATATTGAGAATTAACGGTAAACCCTTCCACATAATCAAACACACCATCGGGTTGAGGATCCAACTGGCTGTTTAACCGGTCTAAATTTATAAGAGAAATAATGGGTGCCCCCTCGTTCTGGTTGCCAAAAGGGACATACCTTTTCTCTCCAAGGCCTGGTTCCTGGTACAACACATCCAGTTTAAAATCTGTTGGCGACAATACGCCATAACCAATGGTGTAAACATTCTTCAACATCAGGTCCCAAATTGGCAGTGCCGGGCGTTGCGAAGTTGCTTTCAATAACTTTAAAAACAACACAGCCTGTGTGGCCGAAGTTGTATCTGGCGGTACATCCTGCGAAAATTCACCCACCTGGAAGATCTTTCCGTTATAGGAATATTGATAAGCTACACCCAAAACGTCATCTGTTTGCAAAGGCTGGCTTAACGACAATGAACCTACCTGGTAATTATAAGTGTACTGGGTAGAATCTAATTTGCGTGCAAAAGTTTTTTCAAAATCCTGCACCGGACTTAACTGCAATGAGGTGAGGTTAGAATAAACCAGCGATGGGTTACGAGGATTGGAAAATGACAATACCTGATCGTACAAATTGTTAGACCGGTTGGTGGGATAAGGAATGGTGGTTAGTGGTGTAACGTTGGGTGAAAAAGGATTTATCTCCCCAAGATCTGCCAATCCTACAACATCCCTTGTTTCGGTAGTAGTACCGTTGCGGTTGGTTACCCAAACTTCCATTCTTAATATTTGCACCGGACTTGTGATTGCCGGCAAGTTGGCCATCACTTTATTGTAATTGTCTTTAAAATACTGCCCCACAAGAAAGTGCCGGTTCTCTTCATATTCGTCTGCCTTTATCTCAAAAGGCTGAGAAGCTGCACCGCCCTGCAGGTTTACACTTTGCCTTTGCGATTTTTGGTTGGCCAATACTGCAGTAACAAACAATTTTCCAAATTGCAACTGCGTTTTTAATCCAAACAATTGCTGGGCACCTGGTATCAAAGTACCTCTTGAAGGGAAAGCAACGTTTCCGGCTTCAAACCTTTTTAATATCTCATCGTCTTTACCTGTGTAATCCAGTTTCAGCTGGTTATCCAGATCAAAAGTGGCCTGCGTGTTATAGTTAATGGGAAACTTTAATTTATCACCAATGCTGGCATTCACGTTCAACTGGGCATTCATATTAAAATCGAGGCCACCGTTCTTCCTGGCTCTTTCGGGCAAGGTTGGATTATCAATTTTCTGTCCCTGGTACCCTGCTGTAATATCAACATTACCTTGTGGGCTAATCTCAATTTTTCCATTTCCGAATAACCTGTTGAATAGGTTGTCGGTTAATTTTAGTTTTGGCTTAAGTAACTGGCCCCTGTTTAATATACTGGTAGTATTTGCCCTTCTTTGAAAATATTCTACTTCTGCCTGGCGGTTCCTGTATTGCCAATATTCTTCGAAGCTATATGTTGTGGGAACACGGTAATACCTGTTTCCAATCTTTTCATAAACAGTGTATTGCCGGGTAATAGGATCAAAAACTACAGAATCTTTAAGGTTAGAAGGATTGCGAAAGTCGTAGGTGCTGCTATATTGGCCAGATACATTGTCTCCACGCCTATCCTGGATGGGATAATGTAAGCCGGAAGTATCTGGGGTTTGTTGCGCTTCTGCTGTAAAAGCGCTGCTGGTAATAAGCAGTATTAAGAAAATACAATAACCCGATATTGTAAGAATTAAATTTTTATTAAGCGACATTCAGTAAATCAGTTAAAGTAGTATTTTCTCAAATGGCTTTTAATGCTTTTTTAATTAATTCTTCAAGTTGTGTAATATCAGGTTCTAAACGGATTATTTTTTTAATAGATTGCTCAGCTTGAGTTCTGGTAATACCAAGCGCAGTTAATGCAGTTAACGCATCCTGCTCTAAAGTATTGCCTGCCAAATATACGTTTCCTGTAGAAAGTACCTGTTTATTTATTTTATCTTTTAATTCCAGTACCAGCCTTTCTGCTGTTTTTTTGCCTATACCTTTCACACTCTCTAATAATCTTACATTACCATGCATAATTGCCCTGTTTACTTCTTCTGGCCTGATAGAAGACAACATCATGCGGGCAGTTGCTGCTCCTACACCCGAAACACTTATCAATAATTGGAATATTTCTTTCTCCTCTTTGTCAAAAAAGCCAAATAAAACATGCCCATCTTCTTTTACCTGAAGGTGGGTGTATAATTTGCCCTCATTTAAATGCTGGATAGCAGTAAAAGTATTTAGGCTGATATTCACTTCATAACCAATTCCATGAACATCTACATAAACCTGGGCCGGACTTTTATAAGTAAATTTTCCCTGCAAATAAGCATACATAGTTTCCTGATCTGTCGGTAGCGAAATTAAGGATAATTTGCAAGCCAAGCCCCGAAAAAAAACAGGAAGCTTTTTTCCGTTATTTTTGAACTCCAAAATAACTGTATAAATTAAAATATTCATTCATGCAAAAAATTACAGCGGCCATCACAGGTGTAGGAGGATATGTGCCGGAATACAGGTTAACCAACAAGATTTTAGAAACGATGGTTGATACCAACGACGAATGGATCAAAAGCCGAACCGGGGTTGAAGAAAGAAGGATTCAAAAAGGAGAAGGCCTTGGCAGCAGTGATATGGGAGTTGAAGCCGTGAATGAGCTTTGCAGGAAAAGAGGGATTGCCCCTGCCGAGATTGATTGTGTGATATGTGCTACAGTAACTCCGGACATGGTTTTTCCGGCAACAGCCAATATCATTTGCGATAAAGCCGGCATGTTGAATGCTTTTAGTTTTGATGTGGGAGCTGCATGCTCAGGTTTTCTGTATGCGCTCACTACCGGCACTGCCCTTATTGAAAGCGGCCGTTATAAAAAAGTGATCGTAGTTGGAGTAGATAAAATGAGCAGCATCATTGATTACAGCGACCGGGCTACCTGCATTATTTTTGGCGACGGTGCCGGAGCTGTTTTATTGGAACCATCAGCAGATGAGCATGGAGTGCTGGATAGCATTTTAAAAAGCGACGGAAGCGGCAGGCAATATCTTCATATGAAAGCCGGTGGATCAGTAAAACCAGCCACCGTAGATTCCGTTTTAGCCAAAGAACATTACGTTTACCAGGAAGGGCAGGCAGTATTTAAATTTGCAGTTAAAGGAATGGCAGACGTAAGTTATGAATTGATGCAGCGCAATAACCTTACAGCAGATGATATTGCCTGGCTGGTTCCACACCAGGCCAACCTCAGGATCATAGATGCAACCGCCAACCGCATGAACCTCCCAAAAGAAAAAGTAATGATCAATATTCAGAAATATGGCAATACTACTGCGGGTACACTCCCACTTTGCTTGTGGGATTGGGAAACAAAACTGAAAAAAGGCGACAATATTATACTGGCGGCGTTTGGAGGCGGTTTTACCTGGGGAGCAACCTGGATAAAATGGGCTTACAATACTCCGTAGTTTTTGAAAACTACCCCTACCCGCAGCAACTTTTCAGGTAATTGATTGTTTTAATGTATGGAAATTAAAGTTGGGATTGTTGCAACCTTCATTAATTGATACCCGTACATAGACTGAAGCAATAATTTTAAGTAAATTTGAGTAATACTAAAAAAGGTATATGCAGAAAATAATTCCCCTGTTTGTTTTGGCAATTTTCTTTTCTTTTAAAGGACAAGCTCAGTTTACCCGTTATGTTATTCAATTAAAAGACAAGGGAACCAACCCTTTTGCATTAAATGACCCATTGCAATATCTTAGCCAGCGTTCAATAAACAGAAGGGCCCGTTACAATATTGCTCTAGACAGTTCAGACCTTCCGGTAACTCCCCGCTACATTGATAGTATCAGGCTTGCAGGAAACGTAACTATCTTAAATGTATCAAAATGGCTGAACCAGGTGTCTATCAGAACCAGTGATGTTGCTGCCCTTGATAAAATTACAAGTTTCCCTTTTGTTGTATCCACAAGTGCTGTAGCTTCCAGGAATGGATCTGCAACGCCAATCAATAAGAAGCTTAGCCTGCCAGCCGACAGAAATCAGTCCATTAATATCCCTGGTACTGAAAGACCAACAGGTTTTTACAACTATGGCCTGAGTGAGCCGCTGGTAAAAATACACAACGGCGATTTTTTGCATAACCATGGATTTCGGGGTGAAGGAATGCAACTAACGGTACTGGATGCTGGCTTTTTTCATTACCAGACACTTCCTACTTTCGATAGTGTTCGAATTAATAACCAGATCCTTGGAACATGGGATTTTGTTGCTAATGAAGAAAGTGTAGATGAAGATTATTTTCACGGCATGCAATGCTTTAGTGCAATTGCGGCCAATATGCCCGGCTTGTTTGTAGGTACAGCGCCCAAAGCATTTTTCTATTTATTCCGTACAGAAGATGTTGCCAGTGAATACCCCGTTGAAGAACATAATTATGCTGCCGGACTGGAAAGAGCTGACAGCATTGGGGTTGATATTACGTCTACTTCTCTTGGCTATACTGAATTTGACAACTCCATCTTTAATCATACTTATGCGAATATGGATGGTAATACTACTATGAGTGCGAGGGCTGCAGACTGGGGAGCAAAAAAAGGCATGTTGATGGTGATTGCTGCTGGCAATGAAGGCAACGGTACCTGGCAGTATTTAACCACTCCGTCTGATGCCGACAGCGCCATGTCGGTTGGTGCTGTAAATGCAGCAGGTGTAACAGCAGGATTTAGCGGCTATGGCCCTTCAAGTGATGGGCAAATTAAACCTTCAGTAGCGGCAGTAGGATCTGGTGCTGTTGTTGCTAATCCAAACTCGGGTCAACCAACTTTCAACAGCGGAACTTCATTTGCCTGTCCGAATATGGCAGGAATTGCCACTTGTTTATGGCAGGCATTTCCGGAAATAAATAATATGGGGATCATAGATGTGCTGCAGCAAGCTGCCAGCAGAGCAACAAACCCCGATGACCGCCAGGGTTATGGAATTCCGGATGCAAAAAAAGCGTTTGTAATACTGCAAAAACGATTCGCTACAAAACAAGCTTCCATCAGCGGATGCTTTGCAAACATAGCATTTACTGTAAAAACAGATAACACGATGCTGGTAGAAATTGAAAGGAAATCTGCCGGGGAATCATCCTACAATACTATTTCCAGTTTACAGGATAATGGCAATTATGGCAACCACAGCTTTAGCTTTGCTGATAACATTTCCAATGTAGCAACGGGTAATATTTATTATAGATTGAAAATGAATATTGCCAGTGATACCAGTTTTTATCTTGATTCGATGATGCTGAGTTATACAAATACCTGTGAAAATATTTCTGAAAATTCGATACGCATCGGGCCTAACCCTGTTTCAGGTAACCTGAATGTAACTATTGCCAGAACAGACGATGTAAAGGTGCAGATCATCATCAGTAATGCTGCCGGGCAACGGATCTACAGCAACAATTTTGAGCAAACAGCGGGTTTACAAACTAAACTTATACCAATGCAGGCAATGAGCAAAGGCGTATATTTTGTTTCAGTTTATATCAACAATAAAAAGGAAGTAACTAAAAAAATATTAAGGCAATAAGGTATTCGCAAAAACAGCTACAAACATGCTGTCAGCCTTTTCTTCATAACCTTTTAAATATTCCATTTGCAGCAATTGCAGGTGGAATTTTTCTTTTATAAAATCTGCCACAACTTCATTCTCCTTTTTAAAAACGGAACAGGTAATATAAAAAAACAATCCGCCTTTTTTTAATTGAGGAATTACATTTGAAACAATTTTCTTCTGCTTATCTGAAAATAGATCAATTGTATTATCCTGGAAATAAAAAAGTTGTTCAGGTGAACGGCTCCAGGTGCCGCTGCCGGTACAGGGGGCATCACAAATTACCAGGTCAAATTTTTCTTCCCGTAAAGCTGCCGGACTTTTTTCAAGATCAGCAGCAATTTTTTTATAAATATTAACTCCTGCCTCCTGTAGTCTTTTTTGGAGATTGAATAAAATGTTTTCACGTATATCCGATACTGTTAGTTTCAGTTTTCCTTTTAACAGGTCATTTAATAATATTGATTTCCCGCCACTGGCTGCGCAACAATCCCACACAGAAATACTTTCATTCAGGGGAAAGTATTGCTGGTTTTTTTCCAGGAAATTAAATACCTGCTGCGAACTACGATCCTGCACCACGGCTTCTTTATTTATCTTTATAACTTTATCCAGTGAAGTATTATTAGTGATCTGCAGGCACGCGGCTTCTTTTTTTTGAAAAGCAATTTCAGCAGCTGTTAATTTTTCTGTTACTATTTTTTCTTTACCAGGCCTTGTTCGCAGAAATAAAAAGGGCTGGGCTAAAAAGGAAAGTGCAAAAAGTTCCTTTTCAATTTCTCCGGAAAGCTGATCAACAAAAGGAAATATATCCTGGTACGAAATTTTAAGAAAAGCGAGTTTATTACCAACGGAATCGGATATACGCATATCTAATTCCGGCCTTAATGCCGACAGCAGTTCATTACTGTTATTTTCGGAAAGAAAAACACCGGTTAATATTCTTTCTTCTATAGCAAGATGTTTCAGTGCCTGTCCCAATCTGAAATTATGATAACAGAGAGAGGAAATGGATCTCCTGTCGCGGGATCCATACTTTTTTTCTGCAGCAAAAAAAGATTTTATATGGTATCCAAAAGGTTTACTTCCATTATAAGTGCCTAGTATGCTAATGGCCGACGATAAGTAAGAATGGAAACGGCTCATAAATGTTGATAATATTGAAAGCGGGTTGCTACAGTTGCGCCCTGTTTTAGGACGATGAATTACAGGTCCAGCAATGCGTCAACAGGATCTTTCCCAAACAACAATAAAGCAGGATTTTCCAGTAGTTGCTTAACCAACACGAGAAAGCCAACAGATTCTCTGCCATCAATTATGCGGTGATCGTAGCTTAAAGCTACATACATCATCGGCTTAATAACTACCTGCCCGTTAACAGCCATGGGCCTTTCAATAATATTGTGCATCCCAAGTATAGCACTTTGCGGAATATTGATGATAGGTGTACTCATCATAGAACCGAAGATGCCACCATTGGTGATGGTAAAAGTTCCTCCGGTCATTTCTTCAATTGTGAGCTTATTATTTTTAGCTTTTGTAGCCAAATCAACCACGGCAGCTTCAATACCTGCCATACTAAGGCTTTCTGCATTTCTTATCACCGGTACAACAAGGCCTTTCGGTGCACTTACTGCAATAGATATATCACAATAATCATGATAAAGGATATTCTCACCATCTATATAAGCATTAACTGATCTGAATTGTTGCAAGGCATAGCAGCAGGCCTTCACAAAAAAGCTCATAAACCCTAAGTTTACACTATGTTGCTCTTTAAATTTATCCTTGTATTTCTTCCTGATTTCCATGATCGCACTCATATCTACCTCATTAAAAGTAGTGAGCATGGCCGTAGTGTTCTTTGCTTCCACCAAACGCCTGCTGATAGTTTTGCGCAGGTTACTCATTTTTTCAGCTTTCTCATTGCGGCTGAATAATTCAATACCTGGTTTACGGCCGGGGTTGTTCAGCGCTTCCAGTACATCCTGCTTTACGATCCTGCCATTGCTGCCAGATGGCGTAATGTTCTTACTGTCTACTTTTTTGTCGGCAATTATTGCTGCTGCTACCGGGGTAGCTTTAACTGCTTCTGCAGGGGTAGCATCTTGCTTTTTTTCTACTGCAACTGGCTCTTTTGTAACTTCTGTGGCTTCTTTTTCCGGCACAGCCGCAGCTACTTTTTCAACTTCTTTGGCTTCTGCAGAAGGTTTTTGAGCCTCGGTGTCAATGGTACAAACAAGGTCACCTATCGCCAGGGTATCACCCTCTTTTGCTACCTGCTTAATAGTACCAGCTTTTTCTGCGTTTATTTCAAACGTGGCTTTTTCACTTTCAAGTTCAGCAATTACTTCATCACGATTTGCCCATTCACCATCAGATTTCAGCCATTTTACAAGCGTAACTTCACTAATACTTTCTCCTACTGTTGGTACTTTTATCTCTATAGCCATTATATCAATTAATTAGTTCGCAAATTTCGGGGAAAAAACAGGATAATTAAAAATTGATTTCAACCCAGTGAAACTTTTGCGATCCCTTTTTAAATATTCCTGATTATCGTCATTACATTTAAGAATAATTTAATTATCTTTAATTTGTTATGATGATCGTTTACTACCTAAACAGTTCATACAAAACCATAATCCACTCCTAATAAATACTGAATTAGTGAAGAGAAGTGTAAACTTCCCTATAATTTCGCACAACCATTAATATCGGAAATATATTAAACATTCATGTATGTTCAGCAAATTAATACCAGGTATTGTTTTTTCATTTTTATTGCTCGCTACAACCGGCATTAATGCCCAGTTAAATATAAACAATGCCTCATTTGTAATAGAAGCCAACGCTGTGGTAACTGTACAGGGTAATGTTCAAAGCAATGTAAGCATCGGAGGTGCAGGAAAAATACTGCTGAAAGGCAATGCTGTTCAAACAGTGAACATGAACGGATCCACCATTCCAAACCTGGAAATTGACAATGCCAATAACGTAAATCTTACCAGTAACGTATCCATCGGTACCCAGTTATTGCTTACCAATGGCTTGCTTTCCGTAGGCAACAACAGTATTATTATTAACAATACCGCCGGCATTTCAGGAGCTTCTGCCAATAAATTTATTATTACCGGAGGCACAGGAGGAGTTAAGAAAAACAGCCTCGGAGCGGCAGGATTTACTTTTCCGGTTGGATATAGTGCTGCAGAATACAACCCGGTTACCATAGTTAATAATGGCACTGCAGATAATTATTCTGTGAGGGCAACCCAACAGGTACTGGCAAATGGCGTTACGCCGGCAACCACCGGTTTTGCAAATAATTCATGGGTTGTTGCAGAAGAAGTAGCGGGCAATTCAAATTTAACGATCACTGCTAACTGGAATGCGGCGGACGAACTTAGTGGATTTAACAGGGATAAAAGCGGTGTAGCAAGATATACAAGCGGTTCGGATTGGGATTTGCCTGCATCCAATGTATTGGCTGCAACCGGAACCGGACCTTATACCAGAACAAGGGCAGGAATTAATACAGTTGGCACTTTTGCTGTGGCAGACCTACAACGCGTAAACAGGGCAACCGTTAACCTGAAAATATTTTTACAAGGAGCTTACACAGGAACGGGTGGCGGTATTGCTGCAGGTTTTATGCGTGATCAGTTAAGAGCAAACGGTGCCATTCCGCTAACTCAACCTTATTCAGCCGGCAAGTTTGTTCAGTTGGGCGTTCAGGGTGGAACTGAAACTACTACATCAGCTGTGTTTAATGCTGCTGCCATCACAGACAATAATATTGTAGACTGGGTTTTTGTTACCCTGCATGATGCAGCAGCTCCTGCAACAAAACTTCAAACAAGGGCAGCACTGGTACAAAGAGATGGAGATATAGTAGATGTTGATGGAGTATCGCCTTTATCTTTCCCAATTGATCAAAATGGTAGTTACCATATAAGTGTTGGACATAGAAATCATCTTAGTGTAAGAACGCCAAATATCAGCCCGCTAAACCTTGTTGAAAATGGCGCTGCTGCGAGTTGGGATTTCACCACTGCGGCAAATAAAGCCTATTCAGACCCAACCATAACAACGAATACCGCCATGATTCCGGTAACATTTAACGGTGTAACAAGATTTTGCCTTAGAGGAGGTAACACAGATGGCATGACGAACACCGGCGCAAATGGCAAAACGATCATCTACTCCGGATCCGGAAATGATAAGAGCACTATTCTTTCAACTGCATTGGGCGGCAATGTATCATCCAGCTTAACAATTACTGCTGCTAATTATGTAGCCCTGGGAAGATTCGATCTTAATATGAACGGTTCTGTAATTTATTCAGGGTCTGGAAATGACCCGATCATTATCTTAAATGCGCTAGGCGGTAACACATCTGTAACAGCGAAAGAACATCTATAATTCAGTTTTTAAAACATCAACATGAAAAGGATCTTTATTTATTTTATTATTTTATCGGGTAGCTTAAAAAGCTTTGGACAGGGTGAATGGGTTAGAGCATCTATTGATAACGGAACTACGCCTAACAGTACCGGATTATTCATTAGCACAAATACAGAATTTGATGCAAATAAATGCGACAACATTGTATTTACTGTAAGGGTTCCAAAAACTGCCGGTAACAATGTAGTTGTAACAGAAAGTTTTCATGCTGCATCTATTGCCCATATCACATTTGCAATTCAAAAACTGAATGTAGACGATGGCACCTGGTATTATTATCTTGTAAATGGCACCGGCTCTGTATTGGCTACTACCGGCACCGTATACCCGATAAATACATCGCTTAGATTACTGGAACTTACTTATTCTGGTGGTAATAGCAATGGTAATGTTGAACTTGCCAATATTGAAAACGATATTCCCGGGAATGCTTTTATACGCCCACAGTTTTATATTCAGTTAAATGTGGGAGATGTTACCAGATATAGCGAAATGTTCTATGGTACTGCCGGAGCAATCCCTGTAAATAACCTTCCGGTAACAGGTGATGATTATGTGGGTACTGCTTCAGCTGTAGTTTTGCCGGTTAAATTCCTTTCATTTGAAGCTAACAAGATTAACAACAATGCTTTATTAAGCTGGAGTGTTCAAAATGAGTCTGCTATCACAGATCATTATGAAATTGAAAGAAGTTTTAATGGCCGCGATTTTGAAATGATCGGCTCAGTAGTTGCCAGGAATAATGGCAATACTAATAACGACTATGGATCTACAGATCAGAATATATCTGCACTGCGTTCTAATGGAAAAATCTATTACAGAATCAAGCAGACAGATAGAGATGGAAGGTTTATTTACACCGAAATCAGGAGTGTGAGGCTGGATGGAAAAACTTTTGACGTAAGCGTTTATCCTAATCCGGTAGTTTCTAACAGTACTGTAAATATTGATCTTGCCAAAGATGGAAAGATAACAGTAATGGTAGTTGATGCTGCAGGCAAAATAATCAATACTGTTTCATTTAATGGAACAAAAGGGCTAAATAAATATGCCTTAAATATGAACCAACTGGCATCAGGCACTTATCTTGTTAAAGTACTTAGTGGCAGCGAAGGCAAAACAGTTTCTGTTGTAAAAAAATAGTATTAAATATTTAACGTAAAAGCCCGGCACTTAATTTTGCCGGGCTTTTTTATTCTGAAAAATTATTACCGTAATAAAAAAGTGAGCAGATACTGCTCACTCAGTTTATCTTTCTTATTATATGTTAAACTCCCAGATAGCCTCTCAGCAAATTACAACGGGAAGCTGATCTAAGTTTAGTGATGGCTTTATCTTTTATCTGTCTTACACGTTCCCTGGTAAGATTGAACCTTTCTCCGATGTCTTCCAGGCTAAGGGGATGATCTATACCGATGCCAAAAAAGAAACGGATCACTTCCTTCTGACGGTCTGTAAGAGTGCTAAGCGAACGTTCTATCTCGGTTTTTAAAGAGGCATTAACGGCCAGTTCATTATCGGTACTTTGCGCATTGTGATTTATCAGTACATCAATTAAAGTTCCTTCTTCTCCATCAAAAAGCGGCTGATCCATACTTACATGCCTGGCTGCCATTCCAAGTGTTGCTGCAATTTCTTCTGCATCTATATCCAGGAGAAATGAGAGCTCCTCGGGTGTAGGTTCCCTTTCATACTCTTGTTCCAGCTGAGAATATGCTTTGCTAATACGATTGGTTAATCCAACTTTATTTAGTGGTAAACGAACAATTCGTGATTGCTCGGCCAATGCCTGCAAAATGCTCTGCCTTATCCACCATACTGCGTAAGAGATGAACTTAAATCCTCGGCTTTCATCAAAACGCTGAGCCGCTTTTATAAGTCCCAGGTTTCCTTCATTTATAAGATCCGGAAGGGTTAGCCCCTGATTTTGGTATTGCTTTGCTACGGAAACAACAAACCTTAGATTGGCCTTCGTTAATTTTTCAAGTGCAGCCTGATCGCCTTTCTTGATAAGAATGGCCAATTTCACTTCTTCTTCAGGGCTTATAAGTTCAACTTTACCTATTTCCTGTAAATATTTCTCCAGGCTCTGGCTTTCCCTGTTGGTGATAGATTTGGTTATTTTCAGCTGGCGCATACTCATAAGGCCGTAGGTTTTGGGGGTTAACTAATTAAATTGTGGGTTGTTTATCAAATGTTAATTAGCTTAACGTAATTTAATGCTATTATGGTATGTGAACAAAAAAAATAATGTGTTCAAAGTGATGGATAGATACATAAATGTATAACTGAAGTGATCAAAATTCACTTTTTGTTGTTAAGACATTTTTACAACAAGCATTTCTAAGCTTTTATATTTAATTATATAGTTGAACTCCTATTTTATAACCGAAAAAGAACATGACGCAGGTAGCAGTGGAAACTTTCAGTTTTGCATTAAACCAGCTGGCGGAAAAAATAAATGAGCTTTAATCAAAAATAAACGTACAAATATTTTGTCAGGTTAATTATTTTTCTATAATTGCACCGTACAAGGTTTTAAAAAATAAGAATGAGTAAGAAAGTTTTATATACGCTGGAATACCCTGTTAGATGTTCACCGGGTATTTTGTATGAGTTTTTGAGCACACCGGCAGGATTGCAGGAATGGTTTGCAGATAAAGTGGACGAACGTGATGGAATGTTTAGTTTTTCATGGAATGGCACGGAAGACAAGGCAGACCTGCTGGATAAAGAGCAGGACAAGTTTATCCGTTTTCATTGGACCCATGCTCATAAAGATGAATACTTTGAGTTTAGCATAGACCGCTCGGAAGTAACCAATCAAACGATCCTGATTGTGAAGGATTTTGCTGAAAAGAAAGATATAAAAGATCAGAGCCAGTTATGGGAATACCAGGTTAAAGATCTTTTTCATCGCTTGGGCAGTTAGGCAATGAGTGCTGTTAATCTTTTATAGCCATGTTCCAATAAATATGGAACGTGGTCCCAATCATCCAGGCTGAATTTTATGGCTAGTTTGATAAAATCATTTTCTTCAAATAAAGCAGCGCTTTCCTGTTCAGTAAAATTATTCCAGGGTAAAAAATTATCGGCTTCAAAATGGTGTTGCCACTGGTTTTCATTCACCCCTACAAAAATATCTTCCCTGTTAATCGCGGTAGCATTATGCATCGCTTTTTTTAAATGAATTTTATATTTCCCTGCAAGATGCAGGTTGATACTAAAAAAATTTCCCCACCAGAACATTGTTCTGCAGGCAAAAATATCTTCGCGGTTAAATGCCCGTGGATAATCCATGATCACGTAAGGTAATTGAAGATAATTTTCTCCCTTAAAAATTTTAGGCGTACAGGATCTTACATCCTGCGGTATCTGATCTTTACTCAAAAACACCTCATTGATCACAGGAATTTCAGCAGCAAAAATCGCGAATACTTTTTCAATTATTACTTGTTTAGTTAAAATCCAGTCTACATTTTTTACCAATGAAAGTTCTATATCGGAAAGCGTTATTTTTGTTTTATCAGGCATAGTGAAAATTTAGTGCATTTTTTGCCAAACTGCTTGCAGAATTCCCGGGGTATGATAAAAAAATTAGATAAACTCATCATCAGGTCTTTCATCGGGCCATTTATAGGTACTTTTTTTATCGCTTTTTTTGTTTTGATGATGCAAAGTCTTTGGAAATACATCGACGATCTCGTTGGAAAAGGCCTGGATCTGATCACAATTGGCGAGTTTCTGTGGTATGCGAGTGCCTCCCTGCTCATGCTTGCTATGCCGATTGCCATTCTTATTTCGTCTATAATGACCTTTGGGAACCTGGGTGAGAGTTTTGAATTGGTTGCCATAAAAGCTTCCGGAATTTCTTTGCTACGGTTTATGAGACCATTAATGTTTGTTGCCATTTTTTTATGTGGTGTAACTTTCGTTTTTGCTAATTACGTTATACCCTATGCCAACCTTAAATTTGTAACCTTATACAATGATATCTTTTATAAAAAGCCGGCTTTCGATTTAAAGGAAGGTCAATTTTTTACCTATATCCCCAAGTATGCCATTAAAGTTGGTGAAAAAGACCCTGATGGTAAAACAATTAAGCGGGTGCTTATATACGATCAAACCAATACTTTACAAGACAACTGCATTGTTGCTGAAAAAGGGGTAATGAAGATCTCTGATGATAAAAATTACCTGGAATTCAATCTTGAAAATGGTTTTAGGTACCAGGAACAAGGACGGTCGATGGATTCCACCACAGAATTTATAAGGTTGGGATTTAAAAACTTCAAGAAATTATTTGACCTGAGTATTCTAAAAAAACAAACTACCAACGACAGTGTTTTCAGGAATAACTTTAAAATGCTTAGTTCAAGGCAACTGAACAGGAACATTGATTCGTTATCTAAACAAAAGGACAGCCTCGAAAAAAATCAGAATAAAAACCTGCGGTCTTACCTTCATTACACCATAGTTTCCGACAGTACCTGGAACAGAGCGAAAGTTTCTGCAGACCTTCCGGCTAAAAGACTGATACCAGACAGTGCGTTGGATATTGTACGCGACCGGTCTATATCAAGAGTTAACGACTTCAAAAATTCTTTTCAGTTTAGTTCTGCAGATATACAGGCCCGGCAAAAAGACATCATGTTTCACAAGGTAGAATGGCATCGAAAATTCTCCCTGTCACTCGCTTGTCTTGTGCTTTTTTTTATTGGCGCTCCGCTCGGCTCTATTATCAGAAAAGGTGGCCTTGGAATGCCGCTTGTAATTGCCATCGTTTTCTTTCTCATATTTCACCTTTTAAACACTTTTGGAGAAAAATTTGTGAAAGACAGCATCCTTTCACCAGCAACTGGTATGTGGCTTGCTATATTAGTACTGGTTCCCGTTGGGATATTCCTAACTTACAAAGCGATGCATGATTCGCAATTATTTAATAAAGAATATTACAATAGGCTCATTAAAAAAGTGAAAACTTTTTTCGCTTCTTTAAAAAAGAAATCATCCACTCAATCTTAAAAAAAAATTATGGAAAATTCTTCAACTAACAGCCGCAGGAAATTTATTAAAACTACAGCGGCTGGCTCTGCTGCCGTAGGTTTAGGTTTAACGGCGGTGGGATCGCTGTTAACTTCATTTAGCAGCAACAATAACCGCGTTGACGGGCAGCCAAATACTACATTCAGCACAGGATTTGATCAGCAGCCCCTTCCCTATAAATATGATGCGTTGGAAGATGTTATTGACAGCATGACCATGGAAATTCATTACAGCAAACATGCGGCAGCTTACTCAAAGGCGTTAAAAGAAGCCGCTACAGCAGAAGGGGTTGCCAATAACAGATCGGTGGAAAGCATATTTTCGGAAATATCAAAATACTCTGCAAAAATGCGAAACAATGCCGGCGGACATTATAATCATGAAATGTTTTGGCAAAGCATGCGGCCCAAAAAAGCAGAAAACAAACCTACCGGAAAACTGGCTACTGCAATAGACAAATCTTTTACATCATTTGAAAATTTTAAAAAAGTTTTTGCTGACGCGGGTAAATCCCGATTTGGAAGTGGCTGGGCATGGCTTTACCGCGACAATTCCGGTAACTTAAAAGTTGGTAGTACACCCAACCAGGACAATCCATTAATGGAAGATGCAAACATCAAAGGTTTTCCTGTACTTGGCCTGGATGTTTGGGAACATGCTTATTACTTAAAATATCAAAACAAAAGGCCGGATTATATTGATGCCTGGTGGAATGTAGTGAATTGGGATTTTATACAACAGCGATTTGATGCTTAATGAAAGAAATGCTTGGAAAGTTACATCAGCTTTTTTCTTACTATTCCTACAATAGACTCAGCCTTTGCATGGAAACATTCGAAAAGAAAGTGAATGTAACCAAACAAAGGCTGATGAATTGACAAGCAATCGTGGTGCAAATGTAATCACCGATATATTAGAAATCCAAATTAAAATCATAATTTTTTTATAAGAAATTTATTGCTTCATATACTAAAAAAATACAAATTATTTTATTGTGTACATCATCATAAATTATGTAATAAACGAGTAGATTTGTATGCTCTAAATAAAATAAACAATTAAAATATTTTACATGCAGGTTTGGAAAGATTACCACGAAAATAATAAAGACCGTTTTTTAAATGAATTGCTCGAGTTGCTAAGAATACCGAGTGTTAGTGCTAAAACAGAACACAAAGCCGACATGATGAGTTGTGCAGAAGCTGTAAAACAACGGCTGCTGGAAGCGGGTGCAGATAAAGTTGAAATATATTCAACAGCGGGGCATCCAATTGTCTATGGCGAAAAAATAATTGATTCATCCAAACCAACAGTTTTGGTTTATGGTCATTATGATGTGCAACCGGCAGAACCTTTAGAGTTATGGAAAAGTGGGCCTTTTGATCCAACAATCATTGATGGAAAAATTTTTGCCAGAGGAAGTTGCGATGATAAAGGGCAAATGTACATGCATGTAAAAGCATTGGAAACAATGGTAAAAACAAACACGCTCGCAGGCAATATAAAATTTTGTATTGAAGGGGAAGAAGAAGTTGGTTCTCCTAATCTGGGGAAATTTGTAACCGCTCATAAGGATCTCTTAAAAGCAGATTGTGTATTGATAAGCGACAGTGCCATGATTAGCCTTGATACACCCAGCCTTGATATTGGATTGCGTGGCCTTAGCTACATTGAAGTGGAAGTAACCGGGCCCAACCGCGATCTTCATAGCGGCGTTTACGGAGGTGCTGTTGCCAACCCTATTACCATTTTGGCTAAAATGATTGCCTCGCTTCACGACGAAAATAATCATATCACTATTCCGGGATTTTATGATGCCGTTGTGGTTGCTACAGAAGCTGAAAGAGCACTGATGGCAAAAGCTCCATTTAACGAGCAGGAATATAAAGATGACCTTGGTGTAAAAGAATTGTGGGGAGAGAAAGGTTATTCAACCAATGAAAGAACCGGCATCAGGCCAACACTGGAGCTAAATGGCATTTGGGGAGGCTACACCGGCGAAGGAGCCAAAACTGTTTTACCGAGCAAAGCTTTCGCAAAAATTTCTGCCAGGTTGGTTCCTAACCAACATTCAAGCAGTATCACCGAACTGTTGCTGAACCATTTGCATGCTATTGCACCAAAAAATGTTACAGTTAAAGCAACCCTGCATCATGGTGGAGAGCCTTATTTAACTCCCATAGATAGTATTGCCTACAAAGCCGCTGCTAAAGCAATTGAATCTACCTTTAATAAGGAGCCAATACCGGTTAGAGGTGGAGGTAGTATCCCTATATGTTCTTTATTTGAAAAAGAATTGGGAACAAAAGTAGTGTTGATGGGATTTGGGTTGGATAGTGATAACCTGCATAGCCCAAATGAAAAATTTGATCTGGCTAATTTTTATAAAGGGATTGAAACCATTCCTTTCTTCCATCAATATTTTACAGAAATGAGCGGAGAGAAGTGATAAACACATTCAGCGTATTGTAAGAATTACCTGGATCATACAATTTATCTTTTTCAATAACGTTATAGGAAAACTAATAGTTAACCTCTTAAATGTTACCCAATGAAAAAGATCATTAATTCTCTTTTTGCATTTTTTGGCGTTTACAAAGTTGCCAGGTAAAAAGATTAAAAAAGGCTGTCTGAGAAGGCAGCCTTTTTTTATTGAATTAAAAATAAGCTCAACTAACCCGGAAGGCAGCGAAATAATAATTATTGGCAACGCCGATCAATTCCATATTAAAATAATAAGAATCAATAAAGTGTTTATACGCCATGAACTCATGCGTAGGCACTACAAACTCATCAAAAATAATGATGTCACCTTTTTTAAGAAATGGCGCCATGGAGGTGAGAACAAATAAAGTAGCCGTGTAAATATCTGCATCCAGCATCAGCACTGTTTTTTTTGCAGGATCAAACTCTTTTAGAAACCCTGGCAGTGTTTGCTGAAAAAGCCCCTGGTAAAATTTCCCCCGGTTGTCTTTAATTTCCGGGATCTTGCCATAATTGAAAGTGCCTTTTTTATACGGCCCAAAATCTTCAGGTAATCCTGTAAACGTATCAAAACCATAAAACCTTGATGCCGGGTTATTGTTCTGCGTCATCCACCAGTTAAAAGATGCGCCACCCGCAACACCAAACTCCAGGTAATTAATATTTTCATGAAGATCTTCTGACTTTATTACCCGTTCATACAAACCAAAACGTTTTGTGTAATCCCAGGTTGAATAAAAATCATTGTTTGCAACAGCCTTGTTATCATTAGCCCACCTGGATAATTTACTCATATAAGCAAGTTGTAAGAATAAACCAGCAAAGGGCTCAAAAATAACATGAAGCCTGCACTTGATGAAGAACGACTTGGTAAGCCGGATGATCGTAAATTTCATAAGTGGCAAATATATAGATAATCGGAGATAGATTTTTGAGGGGCTATTGCAACCTTATAAGAATAGAAAATAATTACCGTCTTAAATTAAGCTATTGAAGTTTGAGCTTAACAACCAAAATTGCAGATGGCTATGGAATATGCGTTTATAGTTCCCCATTGAATAATTTTAAATGCCAGCTTTTGTTGAAGTTCCATGCTAACGGCTGTACAGATCAGTGTTTCTGGAAATCTCGTAAAGGTGTACGTGATCTTCCCCTGATTTGATATTTTGATTGATTGATGCTGTGCTGAAGAGGAAAAATTCAATACCAAACTGAAAAATGATATGATAGAAATACAATGGCGTTTCAAATTATAGTTGTTTCCTGGGATGAATTCACCTGCTAATCGTGTTTCTAAATTACAGCCAATACAAATCCACGATCCAATAAATTAAAAAAGCCTAAACACTTTATAATCAGTATTTAGGCTTAGTATCGGGGAGCAGACTTGAACTGCCGACCTTCGGGTTATGAATCCGATGCTCTAACCAGCTGAGCTACCCCGACAAAAGGGGTGCAAAAATATATAATTTTAGGTACACGAAAAAATGATTTAAGAACATTTATAAGGTAAAATGGGTTTGCTGGAAGAAATTGAAGCTGTTTTCAACCCTAATTCACTTCAAAAGAGTTTAAAACTTAATGACCTTATAAGTTAGAGACGTTGAATGCAGGAAAACTCTAACAAAATAAACTCCGGAAGGGAGCGTGCTACATTCGATGGTAATGCTCGGTTCTCTGGCAGTTTTTACGGTGTAAACAGTTTGCCCGATAGAATTTATCAGTTGCACTTTTTCTGCATTGAGATCTGGAAATTTGATCTCAAGTTTATTTATAACCGGATTTGGAAAAATCACAATTTCATGGGGAAAAACAGTGCCGGGCTGCTCAGTAACCACCACTTCTTTTACTAAAGTTGAATCTGTACTACAATTGGAAGCTGTTAGCGTTACCAGATACCGGCCGGCGTTAGCATAATTATGCACTGGCGCTGCTTCTACAGATGTACTGCCATCTCCAAACTGCCACTCAAAATCATTTGCATTTATTGATGAATTGGTAAACTGTATTGCATTTGTTTGACTGGAATTAAAACTAAAATCTGCTGTGGCATCATATTTCCCAACCTTCCATTTCTGCAAATCGTTGTACACTACGTTTTTTACAGCTTGCCTGATATTAGAAGCGACGGATGCTGCTAATACATAATCAAAAGATAAAGAAAGAGGATCTTTTCTATAAATAACTGTATAAAAAGTGCAGGCTGCCGCATAGGAGCCGGCTACGGAGGGATGGCTCTGATCTGGCTGATATAATTCAATTGCAGGATAAACCTGCCGGATGTATTTCCAAACAGCGCCAACCGGAGACACGACCGCGTTATTATCGCTTGCCATTTGCATATACCGATCATACAACAGGCTGTCCATACCATTGTAACTGCACACGGGAGGCCAGCTCACACAATTGGATGCATCTCCATTTTTCCTTCCCCAGGTCATATAAAAAATAGTTTCGCAACAGCTGTTGCGGGCGTTGATAACACTATCCAGGTAACGGGCAAAAGGAAAAACCTGTGATTGAACATCAGCCGTAGAAAAAGACGGGAGCTGGCTTTGTTCCTGTAGTGAAACGAAATCCCAGGTTCCTGCACCGATCTTATTGATAGATGTTTGATTGGAGGAATGTGCCTGAAGTGTATAACCGCCAGGCAGGTTACTATCAAACAACAGGGTATCGCCAGTAGAAGCAGCAAGCTGGGAAATTAGCTGCGGCAGATTATTTACGCCGGTATAGCTATTACCCAGAAATAACACCCGCTTTTTCAACTGGCCAGAGCATAAAAAACCTGTCAGAAGAAATACCACAATTAAAAAAGAGGATCTCATAAGCGTATTTGTTGCAATTATCTATTGGTATGATCGCTAAATTACAACAATTTATGAGTGCTTAATTTTTGATTATCACATCACGGATGATAAAATAAAGGCCAATTTTTAAACAACAGCTTTTTTAAGTTTCTTTTTTGGCAGTTGAAATTTGAAATTAACGAAGGATGGAATAGTATCGCCCAATAAGAAACCCCAGGGTTTTAATGGTTCAATGCGATCGCACATAACTTTTACTATAGCTGTAAGCGGGATAGACAGGAACATGCCGGGAATGCCCCATAAAGCACCTCCTACCAATACAACCACAATTGAGACCAGTGCATTGATTTTTACTTTTGATGCAACTATCTTGGGCACAAGAAAATTATTATCGATGAATTGTACCAGGATGTAAATTAGAAAAACATACAAAGCATATACTGGAGATTTAGTAGCAATGGCTATGATCATTGGAAGCGCAATGGCCACAATACCGCCTATATAAGGGATCAAATTTAAAAGTGCACCTATAAGGCCCAGCAACAACGCATACTGAATTCCAAGTAGTAATAAACCTGCTGCATTTAATGCCGCTACAATGGCTGTTTCTACTAACAAACCAACAAGATAATTTTGAACAAGAGCTTTCGTTTCCATTAATACTTCTGCCACAGTAGCATGTTTATCCTTTGGAAAAAGCCTGCTGATAAATTCTAATAAAAGGGATTTATAAAACAGGATCATAAATATATAAACAGGAATAAGGAAGATCATCGCCAGCATTCCTCCAATTGTACTGAGTGTAGCACCAATTACTGCTGAACTGTTTTGCATGCCCTGCCCCTTGGTATCATCTATCCAGCCGTTTACTTTAGAATTACTAACATTAAATGTATGCGCTACCCATGTTGTAAGATCCTTAAACATCTGGTTAAACTTCTCTTTCAGCTGCGGCATTGTATCACTGAACCGGGTAGCTTGTGCAGATATAAAATAAATCAGAGCAGCCACCACAATGAAAGTTAAAAGCACTGCTATTAAAATGGCAATAACCCTGTTAAATCTGTGCTTACAAAGAAAATTTACAAAGGGATTAAGCAGGATCGCTAAAATAGCGGAGTAAATAAGCGGTAAGATGATGTCTTGTCCGATATACAACACATAAAAAAATGCGGTTAAACCTATAATGATCTGGGATATTTTTAAATAGAATGGCAGTTGGGTTGTATTATTCATATTATCTATTATAAATTATGCAGTTTGATTAATGAATATCGTGCCGTTTTCTTAAATATATAAAATAACCAGTAAAAGAAATTCACTCGCAGCGTTGTAGAAAATTTTACCCATCTGTTTTTTTATTACTGTAGTTATTGTGGCATAATATTTTGTTATTCACTGGTATGAAAAAGAAAACTACAACTACAACTACATCTAATAAATTACAAACCGGGGAAACTGTTAGCGATCTAAAAAATGCTACACACCAAAGTGATGCTGTTAAAAAAGGTTACAATGAAAAAAACCCCACGCAACCGCAGGGAGCATTTAAGCCAGACTCTTCCAGTAAAAAAAATTAAGTTACTCTTGGCCTCCATGGAATTTCCGGAACATTGTTTAGATGGGCGCTGTACCGGCTTAGTACAAATAGATAATCACTTAGCCTGTTTAGGTATTTTATTACCAATGGATCTACGAACAATTTTTCTTCCTGCATGTGAACGCAGATCCTTTCTGCCCGCCTGCATACGCAGCGTACTACATGTATTGTTGAAACTGCCTGATGTCCGCCAGGCAAAATAAAAGATTTCATTTCCGGTAACACTTCATTCATTTTATCTATTTCTTCTTCCAAACGGGTTAAATCTGATTCTTTTAGGTCTGGAATTTTCATTAGGGTTTCTTTGTCCGGGTCGCAAGCCAGGGAAGAGCCTATTGTAAAAAGCCTGTCCTGAATTTCCCTTAGCATCCATTTTGATGGTTCGTCTTCCAACAGATCATTTACCAGGCCTATATAAGAATTCAATTCATCAACAGTTCCATAACTTTCAATACGTAAATGGCTTTTTGGCACTTTAGTGCCGCCAATTAAGCTTGTTTTACCGAGATCACCTGTTTTCGTGTAAATTTTAAACGCCATTTTAACTAAAATATAGTTGAAGTTAGTAAATCATAGATGTTGGGCAATACCTTGTCTATCGATTACTGCAGGATTTTCATTAATTCTATCTGTTTCTATCAATCCATCTTTTAATCGGATGATTCGATGAGAAAATTTTGAGATATCATCTTCATGCGTTACCAAGATTACGGTGTTGCCTTCGTTGTGTATTTTACCAAGGATATCCATAATCTCATGCGAAGTTTTTGAATCCAGGTTGCCGGTAGGTTCATCAGCTAAAATGATTGCCGGATTGTTGATAAGTGCCCTGGCAATAGCCACACGCTGGCATTGACCACCGCTTAACTCATTCGGTTTGTGCTCCATACGATCTGACAGCTTCACTTTTTCCAAAACGGCTTCTGCCCGCTCCTTCCTTTCCTTTTTACTTACGCCGCTATAAATGAGCGGAAGTGCAACATTTTCAGCGGCCGTCAACCTGGGTAACAGGTTAAATTGTTGAAACACAAATCCGATCTCTTTATTTCTTACGTCGGCAAGATCATCATCTTCCATACGGCTAACATCATTGCCATTTAAAATATATTTACCGCCAGTGGGGGAATCCAGGCATCCAAGAATATTCATCAACGTGGATTTACCGGAACCGCTGGGGCCCATCAATGAAACGTACTCATTTTTATAAATATCCACTGAAATACCTTTCAAAACGGGCAACTCTTGTTTACCAAGAAAATAGCTTTTACGAATATTCTCTAAATGAAGGATCGATTGCATTGATTGATTTTAGTTTATCTCTTATAATTTCTCTTACTTTTTAATCACTTTAGGAACTTTAAAAAACGAGGGGTCTTTAACCGGTGCATTGAGCAAGGCCTCTTCCCTGCTTATCTCTTGCAAAAGCACATCTTCTCTAAAAACATTTACATTATTGCCTATTTGCAAAAGGGGTTTAACATCGGTAGTATCAAGCTCATTTAATTTTTCTATAAAGCCGATCATTTTTTGAAGATCTTCTTTAACAGCAGCCTTTTCCTCACCATTAAAATGCAGGCGGGAAAGCATTGCAAGTTTATCTACCAATTCTGCATTAATTTCCATTTAACAAAAATAGAGCTTTAGGTTGACAGGTATTTTGCTTTTATTTAAATGGTTAGATGATTTATTACAGAGAGCTGTGAATCCCTTGCTACTTTTGTATCTTCGCCGTCCGAATTTATTCAATGAATGAACTTAACTGCGCTTTCGGCGCAACTTCAAACAGTATGAGTAGAAAAATAGTAATGAGCGGTATAAGGCCAACCGGGTTTTTACACCTGGGTAATTATTTTGGTGCAATTCGAAATTATGTAAAAATGCAACACGAATTTGAATGTTACTTCATGGTTGCCGACCTTCATTCTTTAACTACTCATCCTGATACAAAAGAATTAAAAGGAAACGTACATAGAGTTTTGGCAGAGAATATTGCCTGCGGATTGGACCCCGAGAAAGCGGCCATCTATTGCCAAAGCCATATACATGAAACTGCCGAACTATATCTTTACCTGAATATGATGGCTTACAAAGGTGAACTTGAAAAAACAGTTACATTTAAAGAAAAAGTTAGATTGAATCCAGAAAATGTAAATGCCGGTTTGCTAACCTATCCTGTTTTACAAACTGCCGACATTCTTTTACACCGTGCTGTTTTTGTTCCTGTGGGAAAGGACCAGGAACAACATCTTGAAATGGCCCGCAATTTTGCAAACAGGTTTAACCACCGGTACGGCGAAGTATTTCCTGAACCCCAGGCTTTTAATTATAACCAGGAACTGATAAAAGTTCCTTCGTTAGATGGAAATGGTAAAATGAGTAAAAGTGAAAACCAGATGGCTACGCTATACCTGGCAGATGATGATGATACTATCAGGAAAAAGGTTAAAAAGGCTAAAACGGATGCGGGAATACAGGATTCTGCTGCCGGCAAATCGGAATTTATCCAGAATCTTTTTCAGTTGATGAACCTTGTAAGCGATAAAACTGTAACAGAAAAATTTGAAAATGATTTTTCGAATGGCACTATACGGTATGGTGATATGAAAGAGCAATTAGGAAACGATATGGTGGCATTTATAGCACCAATAAGAGAAAAAGCCGCAGCTATACTTTCCAATGAAAAATACCTGAAAGAGGTGATGGAAATGGGAGCAGAAAAAGCAAGGAAAAGTGCTGTGGCAACAATGGAAGCAGTTAGAAATGCCATGGGATTAAATTACTTTTAGCAGATGTTTTAACTCGATGAAATTTCCTATGGCTGTATTATAAAGTTTGCATACATTCAGCGTTCAATTAACGTCTTTTTATAAATAATAAATTACTCCATCGGGAGTTAGGGGAAACATGGCAAAAATCAAAAAACCAAAACACATTGCGATAGCGGGAAATATAGGTGCCGGAAAAACAACCTTAACAGAAATGCTTAGCAAACATTATAAATGGATACCGCAGTTTGAAGATGTTGACCATAATCCTTATCTGAATGATTTTTATGAAGATATGCCCCGCTGGAGTTTTAACCTTCAGATATTTTTCCTCAACAGCCGCCTGAACCAATTGCTGGAAATTCAACGTGGCACAGAAACTGTTATTCAGGATAGAACTATTTATGAGGATGCCAATATTTTTGCACCAAACCTGCACGACATGGGCTTGATGGGCAAAAGAGATTTTGATAACTACTACAAATTTTTTGAAACATTGAAGTCGATGGTAAAACCACCGGACTTACTGATATACTTAAAAGCGTCTGTACCAACTTTAGTGGGACAAATTCAAAAAAGAGGAAGAGAATATGAAGAGAATATAAGGCTTGATTATCTCAAAAAATTAAATGAATTATATAATAGCTGGATCGATTCTTATAAAGAAGGCCCGTTATTAATTATTGATGCTGATACAAATAAATTTGCCGAAAACGAAGAAGATCTGGGAAAAGTAATTTCGAGTGTTGATGCTACCCTGTTCGGTTTGTTTTGATGATTTTTACTATTTATTAAGATAATTAAATAGTTTATTTTGATGGGTTAGCAGCGAATCTTTTAATCGATCAATTGATTTTTCATTGCATAAAATACAAGCCCTACAGAATTTTTTACTCCAAACCTTTCCATCAATCTGTCTTTAATAGCTTCTACAGTACGGGCACTAATATCCATTTTCAATGAAATTTCTGATGCGGTAAATTCCATACAAACCAACGTAAGTACTTCTTTTTCGCGGTCGCTCAATACAATTTCCGAACTCAGGTTTGGATTAAATTTTTGTTTAGAGTAATTCTTTTTGATCAAAACCTTATTTACAAACGGGTTCAGATAAAAACCGGTACGCATAACATCCATAATGGCTCTTTTAATCTCCGTAGGATCAGTACTTTTCAACAGGTAACCGGCAGCGCCGCAATCCATGAGGTGGCCAACAAAACGCTCATCTTCGTACATGGTAAGTATAATAACTCTTATTTGGGGGTACTTTTTTGTAATGATCTTTGTGGCATCAATTCCATCTTTAACCGGCATTTTAAGATCACATAGAATAACATCTGGCACATTATCCGGGATCTTTTCAACCAGTTCATCTCCATTTTCGGCTTCCATCACAAATTTAATATTGGAATATGGCCTCATAGAAAGAATCACTCCTTTCCTGAAAATTTTATGATCGTCAGCGATTGCTACTTTAATTTGATTTGACAACATATTGAATTAGTAAAATAGGATCATCTTTTTCTTTTGGCAAAACCACTAAAAAGATGTGAAAAGTAAAATCGTATGCGTAAGTTATTAAATTATATTCTCTTTAGGTACTTCCAGGGTAATTTTATAATAGGTCTGGCTCGGATCTATCTCAAAAAATATCCTTCCATTAAGCACTTTCATCCTGCTGGCAATATTTTTTAAACCAAGCCCCTGGGCACTGTGATTAAGTTTATCAAATTCCGCCTGTACTATTCCTTTTCCATCGTGATGCAACCGGATATATATATTATTTCCATTTGCATTTTGGGTAAGGTGAATAAAACCTGCATTGCTGTGTTTTATGATATTATTTACCAATTCCTGGATGATCCTGAAAACGAGCATCTCCTGTTCTACCTTAAGCCTTTCCCTGTAATCATGAAAACGGGCGCTGGCATTAAGGCTGCCACTTCCACTGATCTTTTGAAATAGGTCTGTAGTGGCACTTTCAAGCCCGAAATTTTTAAGGGTTGGTGGCATCAGGCTATGGCTGATATTACGTATCAATAAGATAGCATCATCAATTATCTGTTTGGCGCTGTAAATACTTTGTAATTGCTGAGCCTTTTCCTGATTAACGAGATTTTCATTTAAATATAACCTGGCAGTAGCTAATAGCGGACCCGCATCATCATGCAGATCGGCAGCTATTCGTTGCCGTTCCTCTTCCTGGAAACGAATGGAGGCATTCAATAATATCTGTTGCTTTTCCGTTTCCAGCTTCTTCATCTGCATCTGGTACCTGATTACTTTCCGCTGGTGAAAGATCACAAAAACAATAATTCCAATTGCAAGTGTAAGCATGCCCATAGTACCTATAAACATAAGTTTGGTAATACCAGTACTAGTTGCTTGCAAAAAAAACATTAGAATTATGAATTTTTAAGGTTTGCTGTAAAATAATCATCAAGCTTAAGTTCCGATGGTAAAATGAGTTCATCATCTTTTTCCATGGGTCTTTCAAATGCTAAGAAAGCAAGGCAGAGTAATATGTTTTTAGTAATTGTTACTAAGCTATAAATAAACTGCATTTGATGGATAAAATTGGTATCTGAACTGGAATTTATAAATAGAAGAAAGAAGAAATTTCCTGTAAAGTAAATAAAGAGACCTACGCAAATCCAAAATACAATGCTCTGGTAAAGTGGATATAAAACAACGGTTTTCATCTTTTCATAAAAAAAATAAATAATGAAAACTATAAATGCAAGAAATTCGACAAGTAATGGTGTAGTATTAAACGTACCAGAATTAAACCAATAGTCAACTAAACAAAAAATACAGAACGGGAATATTGAATAAAAAATTATGGTTTTGGGCAATTTGCTTTGATATACACAACGCAGAAACCAGGCAAAAAGACAATATTCTACAATTGTATATGCCCTTACCAAATTCAAATAAATTGGCCGTGATTTTATTATATATAGCGAGGTCGTACTTAGAACGACAAATAACGAAAGTGCGATTGTATAAATAAAAAAAACCTTTAATCCTTTTGAATTCAGCTTTTTATAAAACAGAATACAAAAGATTAAAGGTAAAATTTCAGTTATAAAGGTAATATAAGCAATGTTGTTAAGGATAATTAGTCAATTTATTTCAAAAATAACTAACTAAAATCCAAAATCAAAAAATACTTAAAACTACTTTACAAAGAAAGTTAGTAATAAACCTAGAAGTCCTCCAAGCATAAAAAATTAATTTAAGTGGTTTACGATTAATTGCTCAGTAAACTTCCAACAATTCAGTTAGCCGAGCAACGGTAATTAGAAAAACGTATTTGTACTAACTGCCCTTGAATCCAACACTGTATTGCCTTACAAGCCAATAAACTGTATTAAATCACAACAAAAATAAGGTATTTGTACGAAACGCAAATAGTATTTTTACTATCAAAATACGGTAGCTTTACTTTGTAAATATACGTTTTACCTAAAAATCTGTTAATAAGTGGATAATTTTAATGCTCAAAACACAGCATTTGGCCACAAATCAACAGAATAAACTGAGAATAAACTGTAAGATTGGCTATTTTTACTCCTGGTTACGGGTAAGCTAAGTAAAATTCACTGGACGTTTTACGTATTTTTACTGAGGAGATATACGGACGGCTAATTGAATATCAATAAAATGAAATAATTGTCAAGGTTTTTACCTGGATAATTACTTAAATTACAAATGAAACCATTACGAGCACCATACTAACCCCAATCTACCAAAAGAATGTCTACAGAAAATCTGATAAAGATCGCCATTGCCGACGACCATAAAATTTTCAGGGATGGCATCAAAATGGCGCTTTCTGGCAAAACCAACTTGAAAATGTTATGGGAAGCAGAAGACGGCAAGGATATGATGCACAAAATTGCCATCAAAAAGCCCGAAGTGCTATTAATGGATATCAGGATGCCTGAAATTGACGGAATCAATGCGATACAGCTGATCAGGAAGGAATTTGAAGATATAAAGATCATCGTTCTTACTATGTACGACGATCAACAAATGATCAGCAAGATGATGGAAATGGGAGCCAATGCTTACTTAACCAAAACAACAGATCCGGAAGAGATTTATGAAGCCATCCTAACCTGCATGAACGATGACTTTTATTTTAATGAACTGGTGAACAAGGCGGTGATGGGTAAACTGATGCAAAAGAAAAATGTGAGGCAGCATTACGGCACCAATACCCCCATTAATTTTAACGAGAAAGAAATTAAGATACTCCAGTTGCTTTCTGAAGACAAAACTACTGAGGAGATCTCAAAAATCATTTTTTTAAGTCCGAGAACAATAGAAACTATCCGTCAGAATATGAAAACCAAGGTTAATGCAAAAACTATTGGCGGGTTGATCATGTACGGGATGCGAAATAAATTAATAGAATAGAAGTTTTAGAATGTGACAATCCCGTTTTTTACCGCATAAATTGCAAGCCCCACCCTGCTTTTAACATCCAGCTTTTCAAATAATGAATCCCTGTAACTGTCAATCATCCTTGGCGTGATCTTCATATGATCAGCAATTTCTTTGTAGGTCATTTCCGTACTGGCCAGCTTTAAAAATTCAATTTCCAGTGCTGTGAGTATGGACTTATCAATAGAAGACTGGCTACCGTGGTTTTTTTGAAATAATGAGGCGAGTTTACCTGTAGTATTATGAGAATAATAATATCCATTTTCTGCAACGGAGACTAACGCGTTCCGAAGTTCTGAAGGATGAATGTCCTTTTTGAGAAAGCCCTTTACGCCTACCTGGAGTAATCTGATTAATGCAATCTCTGAATCATACATGGTTAAAACAAGTACTTTTACATTGGGATATTGTTTTTGGATCCAAACAGCGGTATCATACCCATCCATCTTAGGCATATTGAGATCTAAAAGTATCAGGTCAGGCAATTGTCCTGTTTTAAGTAGATCAATTACCTGTTCGCCGTGATCGGCCACACCAATTACCTGTAATTCGTCAAACGAATTTACCAATGCCGCAAGAGCTTCTCTAAGTAAAATGTGGTCATCAGCAAGAATGACTTTATATAGCTGTTGTGTTTTCATAAAATGGTATTACTATTTCAATTGTCGTCCCTTCACCTGGTTTGGAAATAACTTCGCATAATCCGTTCAAAACAAGTGCCCTTTTAGCCATATTTGTAAGCCCGTTGCCGCTCATTTTATTTATCTGATCAAAACCTTTTCCGTTATCAGTAATTTGCAGTGAAAGTTGCTTTTTCTCATAATGAAGATTGATTGCGATATCGCTGGCGTTGGCATGTTTTACGATATTATTAAGTGCCTCCTGTGTGATACGAAAAAGGATCAATTCTGTATTAGCGTCTAAAAAAACAGTTTCCCCTGTCACTTTTAGTTTAATAGAATAAATGCCTGGCTTGTTTAATTGATTTACTTCAAATTCAAGCGCTTTAATAAAACCATTATTCAAAATAATTTCAGAACTCATGCTTCGGCTGATATCACTAAGATCATTAATTGACTCACTGATCATATTTATTGCATTATTTACCTGGCCGGCGAGTTTACTTTTCTCCATCATGTTAAGCGTATTCAGATGCAACTTGGCAAGTGTTAATTTTTGGCCGATGTTATCATGAATTTCCCTGGATATATTGGCAAATGTTTGCTCCTGTATTTCTAATTTGGACTTTAACATGTCGTTTTCATGGGCTATTTTAATTTCTTCGAGGGTTTGAAAATAGGCATTTTGCTTTTGCTGATATTTATAAATAATAAAAGCGATAAAACCTGTCAATAATAAAATAAGAATTGTACAGGCGATAATAAAAATTATTATGCTTTGCGAATCTGAGTTGAGCATAAAAAAAATTTATAATACTAATTAATATTAGAAAAAATATCAAAATTTTAGTCAATTAACTCTTCAACAATTTCCTATTTTAATGACTCATTCTAAGTGCACAGTAAATTCCTTTTAAAAAAAATAAATGCATAATACCATAACAAAACATCAATACGTTTGAAAAAATTGTTAAATAAAAACTAGCATTGTTTCTAACATAACCAATCGAAATCGCGACGGGAATATACAAGCTCATTGCAAAAAAAATTCCAGATATAATCCAAAAAGACGGCTCGTTTAATAATTTCAAAATTGGATTTTTTTCAAAAAGTAAGTAAAAATAAACTAAGCTCAAAACTGTCAAACCAAAACTTGAAATTGCAAAGACGTGACTAAGTGGCTTTGTAATATCATTCGTTACTAATCCTAAAATGATTAAGAAAAGAAAGACGAACGAAAATAAATAAAAATAAATCTTGCTCTTAGCGTTAACTGGAATTACTCGAATTATGAAATAACTTAAAAATGAAAAATGAAAAATTAAAGAGACGTTATTGACAGCCATTAAAAAATCAAGATTAAAGTTCATATTAAAAAATATTGGCACCCCGAGTAACACGCCAATTAAAGGATACAAATAGAATCCCTTCATATAATTTACAATCTTTCTATTTTTAATTAAACGAAGTGAAATTAAAAAAGATAATAGTAGACTTATTCCTTCGAAATAAAACGTGTAGTTCCGAATAATATCCATAATAAATATCTTCCTACAACATTAATTCTTATTGCCAAACCGGCCATGGGAAAAACACCATAAAATATGGTTTATTTTCACATGGTCGTAATTGTTTACAACATAATTTTTATTAAGCGGTTTTCATTTCTACTCGAATTATGTTCAGCAAGGTGTTTTCCCCCTTATTTCTTCTGCTTAATCATATGTAAAAAAATCTACCAACCTGCCATTCCCCCAAAAAATGCGTAAAATCCCCATACGCATCTATGGGTAAATACCCCCTTTCTTTATTTCAATTATAATCTGACCTTGCAACCCGACGTTATAGGATAGTAATCTTACTATTACGGGAAAAACCATTAATTTCACACGATATTTGATATATGAAAGAAGATCTCTCAGAACCAATTAAAGTTATTATTGCAGATGACCACGTTTTGTACCGGGCTGGCGTAAAAACAGCGTTAAGTACAAAAAAGGACATAAAAGTGATCGCAGAAGCGGATAATGGTATGCATTTACTCAACCTCATTAAAAATATACCTGTTGATGTAATATTACTTGATATACAGATGCCAATTATGGATGGTATCGCCACTTTACCGGAGATCAAAAAAATAAGCCCTCATACCAAAGTTATCATGCTTACAATGGTAGACGACCAGAGCATGATCACCAAACTTATGGAATTAGGCGCCAACAGTTACCTTACCAAGACAAGTGATAGCGAGATAATATATGAAGCTATTAAAACCTGCTATGAACAGGAATATTACTTTAACTCGCTTACTAACAAAGCTTTACTGGTAAATTTGAAACAACGCCATGCAGGTCCACCTCAACACATGGTTTCCCAGGATGTGCACCTGAGCGATAAAGAAACTACCATATTAAGACTGATGTGCGAAGAAAAAAGCACCAAGGAGATCGCCGATTTGGTAGATCTTAGTCCGCGTACAGTAGAAGCTATCCGGGACAAACTAAAAGTTAAAACAGGATCAAAAAGTACAGCAGGCCTTATCATGTATGCTGTAAAACATAAAATTATACAAGAAATGTAATCCCCTAATTTCTTTTAAATTAAATCTCCGCATGACGGAGATTTTTTATTTTCACCATATGCTTTATTTTAATTACAACGGAAAGACCCTTGAGGAAAATTCCAACATCATCGGAGCCAACAACCGTGCTTTAAGGTATGGTGATGGCCTGTTTGAAACGATCAAATACAAGAACAATCAACTGGTACTGATCGATGAACATTTTTCCCGGTTATGGAAAGGAATGCAATCACTGCAATTTCAACAACCTAAACTATTTACTCCCGATTTATTGCAACACGAAACTATGCAGCTGCTTAATAAAAATAAATTGTCAGCAGCACGTGTCAGGATAACTGTTATTAGAGGCGACGGAGGATTGTATGATGCTAAGAACCATCTTCCCAACTACCTAATTCAATCATGGCCATTGCCCGAAAACAATGGCCTGCTGAATGAGAACGGGTTACAAATTTGTATTTACAAAGAAGCAAAAAAGAGCATCGATACATTTAGTCAGCTAAAACATAATAATTTTCTACCCTACTTTATGGGAGCGTTATATGCAAAAAAGCAATTATGCAATGATGCCGTAATTCTAAATTGCGTTGATCGTGTTGCAGATACTACAATTGCCAATCTATTTATTATCAAAAATGGCATAATTCTTACACCATCTACAGACGAAGGCTGCATCGCCGGTGTAATGCGTAAACAGATCATTCAGGAATTAATAAAATCCGGCTACACGGTTTCAGAAACCCAGATAACTGAAGCGGTATTGATGGAGGCTGAGGAAGTATTTTTAACTAATTCTATTTACAATATTCAATGGGTTGGAGGTATCGCTAACAAAAAATTTGACAACAAGGAAATCAAAAAAATATATGAAAATTTGAAGCAAACAAATCCATCTGTATTTTGTTAGCCATTTTTAATATTTTTTATTATGGAGGCAACTATAAATATCTTTTGGTTTAGAAGAGACCTCAGGCTGGAGGATAATGCAGGTTTGTATCATGCGCTTAAGAGCGGACTTCCGGTATTGCCAATATTTATTTTTGACACAGAGATCCTTGAAAAGCTGGAGAATAAAGCAGATGCAAGGGTAGCGTTCATTCATATGGCATTGCAGAATATGCAAAGTTCCCTTGTTAAATCAGGATCTTCCCTGGAAGTATTTAATAGCACGCCGGAAAAGGTTTTTAATTTGCTGTTTTCCAAATACAATATAAACACGGTATTTTCCAACCACGATTACGAGCCATATGCCATTTCAAGGGACGAATTAATAAAAAAACATTGCCAGAAAAATAATATCGGTTTTGAAACTTTTAAAGACCAGGTGGTTTTTGAAAAGTGTGAAGTGGTAAAAGATAACGGTGAACCTTACACGGTATTTACGCCATATAGCCGTAAATGGAAATCCGCACTACAGGATTTTCACCTTAACTCCTATCCTGTAAAAGAATACTCGCAATATTTCTTTCAGCAGACAGCCATAGAAATACCTTCTTTAAAAGATATAGGATTTCAAAACCCGGCCATTAATTTTCCCAGCGCTATCGCAGATACAGACATAATTACTCATTATAGCGAGCAGCGCAATTATCCCGGAATAAAAGGTACATCAAAGCTTGGTGTTCACCTCCGTTTTGGAACGCTCAGCATCAGGCAATTGGCCAGATTAGCAATGCCTCTTTCATTAACATTTCTCAATGAGCTTATCTGGAGAGATTTTTATCATATGATACTTTGGCATTTTCCTAGAGTTGGAATGGGAAAAGCTTTTAAACCGGCATACGACAATATAGAATGGAGAGGAGATGAAGGGGAATTTGAAAAATGGTGCTCCGGGCAAACCGGCTACCCTATCGTTGATGCAGGAATGAGGGAATTAAATGAAACCGGCTTCATGCACAACCGGGTACGAATGGTGGTAGCATCTTTTTTGTGCAAACATCTTTTACTTGACTGGCGATTGGGTGAAGCTTATTTTGCTGAAAAATTGCTCGATTTTGACCTTGCAGCCAATAATGGGGGTTGGCAATGGGCTTCCGGAAGCGGCTGTGACTCAGCTCCCTATTTCAGGATATTTAACCCCTACCTGCAAACAAAAAAATTTGATGGAGACCTTAGCTACATAAAAAAATGGGTACCCGAATTCCAGGAGTTTAGCTATCCCAAACCGATGGTAGATCATGAATTTGCCAGGAAAAGATGCCTGGAAGTATATGGAAAAGCATTGAAGAATAATTAAGGTTGCCAGTGTCATGAAATGTTATCCATTCTGAGGGATTTCAATTTCGAGAAGGTTACTTTATTTGTTTAGCCCCGGTTCTTTAGCTAGAAATTCACAACCGTTAATTACCTTTGTGCCGGGATGAGGCTTTAATTGCCTTAATAAAGAGCGAATGAATCTCGATGTGTTGATGAATTTTTATAAGAATGACCCCCGCTGTTTTAAAA
>JANOCC010000010.1:0-122896 GCA_031411955.1 Ferruginibacter sp. | reverse complement strand
TAAACGGAGAGGTAAGGTTAATAGTATTAGCACCAATAACCTGTGTGTAAGTAGCTGTTGAAAACACAGGCACAAGGCCAGTAGTTATGAACGCCGACATATCAGTAGCGGATGTATTGGCCAGTTTTATTGAAAAATCCTGGTTTAAATCAACTCCATCTATGGCAGTAGTAAAGAAAGTTAAAGCAGAAATATTTCCTGCTCCCAATCCCGCTGCATCTAATTCAACTTTCCTTATGATCATCTGCAAATGTTTGTTGTTAAAGTTTGCATAGAACGGACTGCTATAAGTTGCGGAAGTTGTTGCTCCTGCGCCTACCGTTGTAGTTGCTCCGCCAATAATAGCTGTGGCAGTTAGCGCAATAGGCGTTCCTGCACAAACGGGGTTTGGAGTTCCTGAAATAGAAACCGTAGCACCTGTTAAAGGTTCATCACTATAACCTGTACCGCTAGTTACTTTCGACGAAAGTGGATCAATAGCAGTTACTGACCATGCTACTACTGCATTTGCCGGAGTTGCAGTTGGAATGACTGCTGTCCAGTTAGAAGTAGTTCCTGCCGTTAAAGTACCGCCAGTCATTGCAATAGGCGTTTGTGCGACCCCGTTATAAGAATATTTTAAAGTAACAGATGTGATATCGCTTCCTCCGGCCGTTATATTGGCGGTTACCGTTCTGCCGGCAGCTATACATAAATTTCCCGTTGGGTTAATAGATACACTATTAATTGCAACTACCGCTAAGGCAGTTCCCGTAAATTCATCAGCACCAACATCGGGTGTTGTCAAATTGCGTGTATTACCATCAAAATCATCTGTGATACCGGCTAGTGTAACAGCACTTCCTTCCGCTTGAGTGGGCACTGCCGGATTGATATGGAGAAAATCCGGGCTGGAACCAGTGGTACTAATAAAAGAAATATTCTCCCTAAATGAAGCACCGTCGGCAGGATTAACCCTGTTCTTATAATCCAGTATTAGCTGGTCTGAATTGGTACCATCCCAAAAAATAACTTTTGAAGCGGATGGGGTTCCGGCGTAAAATAAGTTGTTATTTGATGCGTTTGAATAGGAAGTGAGGGTTGCAGAAGTTCTCCGGTATACAGCCGCAAAACCAGTAGCACCTGGTGTGGATAGATTTACGAAAATATTATTACGCAATTCAAGAATTGGAGTTGAAGTTGCCAGGATAGCGGCAGAGTTGAAATCGGATCCTGTGCTTGTTGCATTTAGATACACAGTATTGTAATAAACATTTACATTTGTACCACTAAATGCACTGATACCATAAACTCCGGCACCCGTAGTACCTGAAGTAATTGCTACAGCGGAATTGGCATCGGGTGCAAATAAGTTGCCTATGATGTTGTTATAAATAGTAATGGTAGTACCGGTGGTATTTGCTATACCATGTACCCTTCCAAGCGCACCACCTGATGTGAGATTGTAAATTTTATTCTTAAAAATGTTAATCGAATTCCCAATTGTATTATAAATACCACTCACTGTGCCTCCTGCTAATCCTCCGCTGCTGGTAAGCGTGTGGATCGTATTGCCACTGATTGTTTTGACCGCAGCAGCTACCGAATTGGTAAATATGCCACTCACTACTGATAATGCAGAGGTTGTAGAAGTGACAACATACAAATTACTGATATTGTTATTAGTATACGTTTCTGACAATGGAGAACCCAGGTTATAATAACCGTACACAATAGCAGCAGCTGTTCCTGAGCCACCATTGATACCATTATTATTGATGGTGTTGCCATTTACTGTAACAGAGCCTGTTCCACTGCGAATGCTAAACAGCGATCCACTCGTTCCGGTCTTTGTATTATTAGTAACAGTATTGTTATTAAGTTGTTGGTCATTATTGGATGTTCCGCCTTCAATTAACGTCATGGCACCTGTGGTACCTGAAACACCTCCAAGACTATTGTTGTTAATAATATTATTGCTGATATTAATTAACTGTGGCGTAGCACTGTTATCGATACCTGAGAATGTTCCGGTTGTTGCGGTTGTATACGTACAGTTTTGTATGGTATTATTGGTGATTGCAATCGTATTAGATGCCGCCGTGGAGCCTGCTGCATTTTCTATCGCAGTACACACTGATGTTGTGCCTCCGCTCTTAACGGTAATGGTATTATTGCTGATGGTGGCAGATGCACTGACAGCTGTGTTATTGTATATTCCTCTTAATGTTGTGGCATGGTTCACACCCGAACCATTATTATTATTGATAGTATTGTAAGAAATATTAATGCCATACTGCGCAAGTGTACGAATACCTGCTGCAGGACTGGTTGCTGCACCACCGCCGTAGTTTAAGATCGTATTTCCTGTTCCGGCTGAGGTACCACCTACATCATTGCCGGTATCTGCAAGCGTAAAGGGAGTAACTGCGGCAAAGCCGATCAGCACAATACCATAGTTACAATTCTGGATCGTATTGGTGTAAAATTTATTGTTTGAATTTGCTCCACTTGCCGCAGTAGGAGCAGTAACGGTCGTCATGGTTGCAGGCAGCGAACTGCTAAGCATGATCCCGCGTGAACCCTCAACAGCCGGAGCTGTCGCTGACGCATTGTTTACCCTGTTCAATGTAATGGTACAATTTCGAATGGTATTATTCTGGGCGCCATCTGTTGCACTTAATTTAAATATTCCGATACCAAATTCCATTGTGGCAGGATTTGCCACATTAACGTCAACAAGTCTAAGCCCGTCAATGGTGATATAATCTGCACCGGCTATTTTTAAAATACCATCCTGTATAGCAGATGTTGGAGTTGCAGTGCCGGTTCCGGAATTTAAAATAGCTGTACCACCTGTATTAATAATAGTAACGGTATTGGTTGAACTCAGCAAAGGATTTAACGTAGCACTACCTATAGTAAGTCCGGCAGCCGGCGCTACTTCCGTTTGAGATCCAAGGGTAAAAATTACCGGCCCAGTCATGGCTGTAGCTGCATTTAGTGCAGTTAATGCATTTGCAAGCGATGTGTAACTTGGTAAAAGGATCGGTGTAATATTACCAGGATTAGTAACCGTTACGGTTATCTGCGCTTGTACGTTGGTTGTTACAAGTGAAAGTGCTACTGCCAGCGTTAATAATATAAAACGTTGGCCTTTCTTACATGTGCTTACAATTTGCTTTGCAATGTAATTGATGGTAGAGTTTCTGAGCATCTGCTGAGTTTTTGTTTATTAATTATTTGATACTATTATTGTAAAAGTGGGCCTCTGTAATGGAGAGGAGGCTATTCATTGAAAAAACAAAAAAAGAAATAAAAGCATTTAAAATTTTTCATAATTCGGCTTAGCAAAAAATCAATAATGAATTAACAACACATCGGCTGTTTCTCATTCGTGATCGGTAGGGGGAATTTAGATTTTACGGAGGGATAAAGAATCAGCAGTGAATGTAGGTTTAAAAAGTTACTTTAACAAATTATTATGGCTTTATTTTGTCATAACAAATGCTCAAAAAGAGCCATACATCTATGTTACCACACGTTCCTCGGGCAACTATCCCCATATTTATTCCCTATAATAAAACCGACAATGATCTCGTGAGTACCTTTGGTATAATTGGTAAGCCTGGAGTTTGTATAATCATATGCATATCCAATATTAAAAGTATTGGAAATATTCAATCCCAGCATAGCTGAAATGCCGTCTTTATGACGATACCCGGCTCCTACCCAGATAAGGTCGGCATATTGCAGCTTACCATTTACTTCCAGTTGTGCAGGCAGCGGGGTGATATATTTTACCATGATCGAAGGAATAAAATTAAAATCATCTCCAATCGAAATACGATAACCTGCGGTAGCAAAAAAATGCGGCACCAGTTTTCCTCCCAAAGTAGAAACTGTGTTGGTCTTATTTGAAAAAGCAATCTTTGCCGGAATCAGTTGTTGGGCAGAAATGCCGATGAAGTAATCTGCCGAATAAAGATACAGCCCGGCATTGGCATCAAACTTAACGTTATTTATTACACTGCTTCCATAAACTGCAGGATCTACCTGTGTATCTATGAATTCCAGTTTATCGGTATTGATGCTTACATTAGTAATACCCGCTCCCAGTCCGGCCGCCAGGTTCGTTCTTGTGCCCAATCCAATATGATAAGCATAAGTGCCAAACACCGAAAAATAATTCAAAGGCCCTGTTTTGTCGTTGATCATCTGCATGCCAATACCATGATGCGGCTTGGAAGGCACATATTCATCCCAGTAACTTTTACCTCTCGGATTTATCCCATTTACCCGAAAAGAGGTGGCCGTGATCTTATCATCGGATTTACCTATTGGGCCATGAATACTGAAATAAGAAGTTACGGGAGCATCCAGTAAACCTACCCACTGCGCCCGGTGACTGGCTTTTATATCTACGTAATTTTCAATGCCGGTTAAAGCAGGATTTACTATATATTGGTTTAAAATATACTGCGTATAGTGTGGCTTTTGCTGCGCCCAAACTCGCAACCAACCGGTTACTGCTATCAATAAAATAAAAAATCTTCTCATCAGGTGCCTTCAATTTTTCCTAGCAACTATTAATGCTTCAACACTTTAAATTCTGTACGTCGGTTCTTTTCCCTTCCTTCAGGATTATCGGTTCCATCAGCGTTAGTGTTATCTTCTACCGGAACAGTTTCTCCCAATCCTTTTGCCTGCAAACGGGCTTTCGCAATTCCTTTGCTTACGAGGTATTTCACAACAGATTTTGCCCTTGCATCAGATAATTTTAAATTGTAATCATCACTGCCATTACTATCGGTATGCCCGTTGATCTCAATACTAGTAGCCGGATTATCCTGTAACAACTTCACTAATATATCCAGAGCCGGGTATGATTCTTTTTTGAGTGTTGCTTTGTCATAATCATAATATACATTCTGCACCACCACTGCTTCTTCCGGTGCAGGTATTATGGTTAAACAGATAGCAGGATTTTTTAACAGGTCATCTTCCATATCATCTGGCGAATTAAATACCAGGCTGCTGGAAAAATAACCCTGGAAACTTGCTGTTGCTTTCAAAGGAAGGTAATCTTCCATACTAAATGAATAATTTCCATCGGCATCGGTAGTTTGCACTGCAACTGTTTTTTTATTGATGCTGTCAACAATTTCTACATTAACTCCAGCCAGGGGAGTTTTCTTATCACAGTCCAGCACGGTTCCTGATATCTTTTTCGGTGATTTTGCTTTATTCAAAGAAAACAATTCGAGGCAGCAGGAAGCTTCCCTGTCGGAACTGAATAATACATCCTGTAAAATATTAGTAGCTGTACCGCGGCTTACAAAATAAATATCGTCTTTAATAGAATTCACCGGGTATCCGAAATTCTTCGGTTCTGTAAAACTGCTGATATTTCCTTTACTATAGAAAAAATCATAACCTCCCATGCCTACCCTGCCATTGCTCGCAAAAATGAATGTGTTGCTGGCGGCATGGTAAGAGGGAGCCTGTTCATCATACTTAGTGTTTATCTTTTTCCCAAGATTTACAATGTTTGATGGAACGCCATTATTATCAAGATCCGCATACCAAAGGTCGAAGCCACCTTCTCCGCCTGCTTTATCACTTGAGAATAAAAGATGCTTGCCATCAGGCATTACATAGGGTTGTTGAGAACTTGATCCTGCAGCATTTACTGCATCGGCCAATACCGGTTCACTCCATCCTGTGCCGGTTTTCCTGCTTACATAAATTGATGCCAGCTTTTTATCTTTTCCAATCGTCCACCGGCTCAAAAACATGGTATTACCATCAGGCGTTACCGTTACTACACCCTGGTGAATATCTTTCGGCTGGTCAACCACAGCTTTCTCTGCCGCTCCAAATGCGCCATCTTTATAATTAACCTGGTAGATCCTGTTGATGTATTCTTTGCTGTTTTTAGTTTCCGGTTTGGTAGAAGTAAATAACAAGGTTTGTTCATTCAGCCAGGCTGGTGCATAGGTTGCCCCGGTATCATTTAAGCCCTTAGGTGCCTTTACTATTTTGAAAGCAGTTGTATTTTTCTTCGTCATTTGCTCTTTGGCAAATGCGATATTCTTCATTTCCCTGCTTACAGCTTCAGTATACATGTCCGCATCTTTGTATTCTTCAGAAAATGCTTTTAATTGTGCATCTGCTTCTTCCTGCTTTCCTAGTGCTCTCAATGTTGTGGCATAACGGTAACGCACCAACGGAAATTTCGCCCTGTCGAATATCATCGCCTGTACATAATAAGGTTCAGCCTTTTCATGAAAGTTCAATTGCCTGTAACTTTCGGCTAGGTTATACAAAACCTGCTCTTTGCTGCTGGAAGCCACCGTTGCCTTTTTAACAACCGGCTTTGTAACAGCAGACACTGCGTAAGGATTATAATCTCCCTGCGAAACTTTGGATTTCTTTTTTCCTATATAATATTCATAATACTGTGCGGCAGAATAATAATCACCTGCAGCAAAATACTTATCGGCAGCCAGCAGGTATTCATTTACCTGCGCCTTAGCCATTATAAAACAACATATCAAAGTGACCGTGCTAAATATCTTTTTCATGTGCATTCCCGTTCTTTAATTAAAATATTATTAAGTTCCTTATAATCTCGGACAAATAAATTCAGCTTCAGGTGTTTTTACAGTTCGTTTACCCGTAACAGAAAGCGATATTTCAAAACTGTTAGAGCCTTTTACCAGTTTGCCAAGGTCTGAAGTATTAATATCATAGCTTAGGCCGATGATCATTTTCTTATGGGTAAATCCTACAAAAGGTGAAGCAGCATCGTCAAACCTGTAATTGGCTCCCAGTAAAAAATCTGTATTGGCAGCGGCTTTCAGTTGTGCATACACGCCGATCATTTTTTCATCTGCAGTTCCCTGCTTTAAATAAAGCGCATTGGGTGTAATGGAAGCGGTGGATGACAACTTGATCTTTACACCGGCATGAGCGGTATAGCGCATAGGAAGTGTTTCCTTTTTTCCGGTAGCAAACTGGTCTTCAGGCTTTGTTAAATGCGATACTGCAAATCCTGCGTAAAAGTTTGCTTTTCGGTTGGGGGTACCGTTAAAATAAAGAATACCTGCGCCTGCATCAAATGACGAAGCGCTCCTGGAATTCAGAATGTCGCCGGTAGGGTTGTTTGGATTATAACCTGTTACAGGATTCCACTGATCGCCAAAAGTTAATTTTGTAGGATCAAACCTTCTTTGTATCAGACCGGCCTGTAACCCAATAGTAATGCGTTGCGTTTCCATTGCCCCAAAACGAATTCCCGTGTAAGCCATATTAACATACGCTGTGGTGTACCTGTAACCGCCATCGCCGGCAGTTTGGTTTAACACACTAACACCAAAATTCATATTCTTGTTGGTGGTAAAATCTGCGGCTACGCCCTGGGTTGAGTAAGGGCTGCTGATATTCCCCCATTGGGTTCTATAGATACCTGCTACTCTATAGGCGCCATCAAAAGCACCTGTGAGCGCAGGATTTAACCACGAGGGATACACGTAGTATTGCGTAAAGTGAGGATCCGATTGTGCTTTTAGCGTTTGCTGAAATTGAAAGCCAATCAAAAAAAGGATCGCAGTTCCAAGATGTTTTTTCATTATGTCCGGTTTCGTATTGAGCAATATTTTTTATAATTGTTATCTGATGATGGTTACTGAACCTTTCAAAGGATCAAAACCGTTTTTAAGATTGATCACATAATAATAGGTGGCTACCGGTAATGGCTTGCCTTTATAAGTACCATCCCATGGTTTAGAATAACCTGTAGAATTGTACACGAGCTGTCCATACCGGTTAAATATTTCTACCTGTGCCCCTGCATAATCGCTTATATTATTGATCACCCATTCATCGTGAATATTATCCCCATTCGGCGAAAATACATTTGGAATTTTAACCGGCTTATACACTTTCACGGTTAAGATATCGGTAGCCGTGCAATTGCCCTGGCCGGTAGCCGTTAAAGTAAATGTTTCATCGGCATTGGCCATATAAACAGGGCGCAGGATCGCCGGGTTAGACAACCCTGTTCCGGGTGTCCATAAAAATGATAACACGGTAGAATCATTTGCTGTAGGGTTGAACTGAACAGCCGTGCCCTGCGGTACAATAAAGGAAGGCCCCGCATCTATAACGGGCTGCAGGTAAACGGTAACCGTTTTGGTAAACGGATCAGACACGCAGGATTCATTGCTGGTTACAACTAACTGCACCGTATAAACGCCGGGTAAGGTGTACTGCTTCACGGGATTTAGATCTGCAGCAAAAGTACCGTCATCAAACGACCATGCCTGGCCGCTGATGCTGCTGTTTGGTGCCGAACTTAAATTGGTAAAAACATTCGGTGTTCCCTGGCATAAGGTAGATGGGTTTACATCAAAATTGGCAATCGGCTTGTCAAAAAATGCAGAGAATACTTTAACGGTGTCTTCAAAACATCCGAATGAAGAGGTTGCTTTTAAGGTAATATTATAAGTTACCGCCACGGCATAAGTGTGTGCCGGGCTAGTGGTGTTACTAAGGGGGCTGCCATCTCCAAAATTCCATTCGTACATTAATGAAGCGCCATCAGCCACTGTAGAAGTATTAGTAATATTTGTTACGCCGGGCATACATACCGAGGCAGGCATTGTAAAGTTGGGAACCGGCACCGCATGAACCGCCACATTACCAAAGGAAGTATCACTGGTACAACCATTGCTGCCTGTTGTTACTAGCTTTACGGTGTAGCTTCCAAAAGCGGTATAGAGCTTATTAAATGAATTGTTATTATTGTTTGTTGCCGTAGTTGCGTCGCCAAAATTCCATTGCCAGGAAACTATATTTCCCGGTGCTGCAGCAGTAATATTGCTGATAACAGCTTGCTGCCCCAGGCAAACCGAAGGACTTACAGCAAATGACGCTGTGGGCTTGGGCTTAACTGTTATCACCTGCGATATAGAATCTATACAATTAGCCGAAGAAGTAAATACATACCAGATCGTATGCGGCCCTGCTCCTGCCAACGCTGCATTAAAAGCTCCTGCTGCTGTTGTTCCTGTGCCAGAGTACACACCGGTGCCTGTTACGCCATTGGTAACTGTTGCCGTAGCTACCGAAATTGTACCGGGTTCGCTTTCACAAATTGAAGTAAAGGCTGGAAAATTAAGTGCAGGTTTTACACTGAATATCGCTGATGTAATGCTATCGTCCACACAACCATTGGCGTTGGTAACGGTAACGCTTAACGTATGATTGCCAGTATTGCTGTAATTATGCGTAGGATTTTGAGCGGTGGATGTGTTATTGGCACCGCTGGCAGGGTCGCCAAAATTCCACAGGTACTGTTGCCCTGCAGAGAGTGAGCCTGTGTAAGTAAATTGCACCAGTCCGCTGGCCGGCAAGCAAGCCGCATTGGTGTAAGTAAAGGCTGCGGCCGGTTTCGCATAAACCAATATTGTTTGCGAAATAGAATCTGCACAATTGCCAGTTGCTGTAAATACATACCAGATGGTATGCGTACCGGCGCCTGCTACTGATGGCGAAAAGTTTCCTGCTGCCGTGGTGCCGGGGCCATGATAAATACCTGTGCCGGGAACGGCATTGGTAACAGTTGCTGTTGCAACTGAAACTGTACCACTTACACTCTCGCAAACAGCCGTTAAAGCCGGGTAAGCAAGCGCAGGTTTCAGGTTAAAGGTTGTGGTTACGGTGCTATCGTCGGTACATCCATTGGCCGTAGTAACGGTAACGGTTATTGTATAATTTCCGGTTGTAAAATTATGCGTAGGATTTTGTAAGGTAGATGTGTTAGCGGTACCGCTGGCAGGGTGGCCGAAATTCCACAGGTATTGTTGCCCTGCAGAGAGTGAACCGGTGTAGGTGAACTGCACCAGTCCGGTGGCTGGCAAACAGGCCGCATTGGTATAGTTAAAAGTAGCGGCTGGTTTTGCATACACCAATATGGTTTGCGAAATAGAATCTGCACAATTGCCTGTTGCTGTAAATACATACCAGATGGTATGCGTACCGGCGCCTGCCACTGATGGTGAAAAGTTTCCTGCAGCGGTGGTGCCGGGGCCATGATAAATGCCTGTTCCCGGTACGGCATTGGTAACTGAAGCAGTTGCCACAGATACAGGTCCGCTTACACTTTCGCAAACTGCCGGCAATGCCGGGTATGCCAGCGCTGGTTTTACGGTGAATGTTGTATTCAACGTAGTATCATCCACACAACCATTGGCAGCAGTAACGGTAAGGGTTATGGTATAATTGCCGGTGGAATAATTATGAGTTGGATTAAGCAGCGTAGAACTATTGGCTGCCCCGCTGGCAGGGTCTCCAAAATTCCAGAGGTATTGCTGGCCTGCGGATAAAGTACCGGTATAGTTAAACTGCACATTGCCGGATATAGGCAGGCAGGTAGCCGATGGAATATTAAAGTTTGCAGCAACCCTCGGATACACTGTTATCGTTCTTGAAATTGAATCGTTACAACCTGCTGCAGTTGAAAACACATACCATATCGTATGCGTACCTGCGCCAGCTGTTGCGGGTGTAAATACACCTGCGGCAGTTGTACCCGGACCGTTATACACACCGGTTCCCGTTACGCCATTCGTTACGGTTGCTGTAGCCACGGATACCGACGGTACGCTGTAACAAACAGCCGGTAAAGCCGGGTAACTAAAAGTTGGTGGAAGATTGAATGTTGCATTCACTGTTGTATCATTCGTACATCCGCTACTGGTAGTTACACTATAAGTAATCGTATAATTGCCAAAGTTTGCATAAGTGTGTGTTGGATTTGCAAGTGAAGAGGTATTGGCTGCCCCGCTTGCAGGATCGCCAAAATTCCAGGCATGGGTAGCAATAGTAGCTCCACCGGGTGCTGTTGCAGCACTGGTAAACTGCACAAGGCCACCTGCCGGTAAACAACCGGCCGGATAACTAAAAGTAGTAGTTGGCGGCTGCGATACATTTACAACTTTAAACGCCGTATCACTTACGCAGGTGCCACTCACCTTTGAAACAAATTTAACGGTATACACACCTGCCACAGGATAGCTGATCGTGTGGGGGCCAACGTTTGTGTTGGTTGTGCTATTGGCAAAGTCCCAGAAATACCCTGATATTGCCCCGCTGCCACCGTATGAACTGGTACCGGTAAATGTAACGCTTTGGCCTTCACAAATACTGGCAGCAACCGGTACCGTGCTGATGCTGGCAGTTGGCTTGTTAAAAATAGGAATAGTAACGAGGCTGTCAGATACACAACCCTCTGTTGTTACAACCTGTAAGGTTACATTCTGGTTTCCGGCAGTGGTAAACGTATGAGTGGTATTGGCAGTATTGCTGGTTGCGGGTCCGGGAAACGTCCACAACCACTGATTTAACGTGTACCCGTTTCCGGTAGTTACCGGGCCGGTAAACTGAACGGCGTCTGAAATACAGCCAGAGTGGGTAAAGCTGAAGCCAGCAAGCGGCTTTGCTTTTACAGGTAACTCATAACTAACACGCTCCGTATTATTGCAATTCTCTACACTCGGGTGCGTTGCAGCAATGGTAATTGTGTAAGTTCCTACAGCATTAAAAGTGTAATTTCCGGGAATAGAGTATTTGTAATAAGTTGCCCCGTCTATTATCACGGGCGGCCCCACTGGTGTAGGGGAATTGTCGGTTACATCAGCATTGGGCGACAAGGCCGCACCTACTTCACTTAATTTCCAAACCAGTTTGGAAGGCGGCGTAGGGTAAGCAAGGTAAACAGATAATTTAAATGGACTGCCGGTGCAGGTAAATGGATGTGATGCTACAGTAGTACTGGTATCACTCACATTAAAAATACAGGATTTTGCATTCAGGTTGTTGATGAGGGTGCCGGCATTGTAGCCATAACTCTCTACAGTTCCAAGGCCATAGGTAACCGCAGTAAAAGCAGAATCACTCTGTGCTATTGATTGTGCCTGTGCGGCCGTCCAGCGTTTTATTACGACGGTATACCCCGGAATATTGGGGTGTACGTAAGTATGATTGAAGGCCGCACTTCCATCTATCGTAAGTGAACTTACGCCTGCCGTTGGAATGATCAGGGTTAAATAATTTACTGTTATATTTTCCTGCGTGTTCCTGTAAAAACCAATTCTCTTTATTCCTTGTTCTATCGGGCTTATGTACATCATTTCAGGATCCCCTACACCACCTCCCCCCAAACAGGCAGCACCACCAGACATAAATTGCGCCATCATAACAGGTTTGTCAGATTCTATATAATCAGCCGTTCCAGACTCATAAGTGTAATAAGTATTGTTGATCAGGCTTGCCAGGGGAATTTGAACGCCGTTCCTTTTAACTACCGTTAAAGGATCTTTTACGGCGATCTTATAGATATTGATCATGGGGGTTGAAGCCGTAACAGAATTGGAAGTAGGCGCAATTAAATAGCGTTTTCCCCAGGCCTGTGATGGAAAACATTGCTGGTTGTCATTATCTCCACCACCGGTGCCACATAAGGCTTGCCCATTGGTTCTGCTGCTACCAGCAAAAACAGCAATTGGATAGCAGTCACCAGAAGCATTGGCCAACGATCTAACTTTTGTTCCGGAGAGATCGGGTTTGGTTGCTCCGGTTTCAGGGCCTGCCATCAACTGGTATATCTGCCCTTTATTTAGTGTAACCGTAAACGGTATATTTGCTGGTTTAAAAGAGCGGGTAACTGCTGTAGGAGTAATTTCAACTACAGTATTATCCTGGTTGGCAATTACATAAGCCCAGGAAAAACAACCGGCAGAACCATAGGCTTGTTTGCTGTTTAATGTAACATAAGAATATCCCCAGGTTTCTATCGGCATCAACATGGTTGCGCCGGAAGAGGCACTTCCATAAATATGAGCGTACGCAACAATGGGCACATCGCTTACAATATGAATTCCTTTGTTAACAAACGTTCCTTCACCACCACAAGGTGTACCAACGGGCACAAAACTGCAAGGTAAGGAGATCAGCCTGGCATCAATGGCGCCGGCTTTTGGAATTATATCTGATATTCTAACGGTATTGGCAGCCACTGCATAGTTTCTTATCCAGGAAGTACCATCAATGGTAACGGTAACATTGGCTGCCTGCTCTGCACTTAGGTACAGCACCATATCCTGCCCATTCGCAGGAGTAGCACCTGCCTCCATAAACTGGTGGTGCCCATACCCTACCCAAAATTCTTTTCCCTTGTTGGAAAGGTTTTGAGAGTTGCCAGCAAACCAACAACTTACAAATACTACAATGGCAGTAATTTTAAAGCTTATTTTCATTTTATAATAAATAAATAACAATATGCATTAACCAGGAATTTGATCATGATCTCTTCTTCGTGCTTCTTCTTGTCTTTGCAGCTTTGTGGCAAAAACCTTCTACCTGATCAAATTAATTGAACCCTTCTTTGTTACCGTACTGCCATCTCTCAATGTTGCCTGCATCACATACATATAGACACCGGAAGGCTGCACTTTTCCTTTGTGCGTGCCATTCCAGCCGGTTTGCTGGTTAGCAGATTCAAATATTTTTTGTCCCCACTGGTTAAACACAGAGAACCGCATGCTTTGTATAATGTTTCCGTATACAAGGAATATATCATTTCTGCCATCACCATTAGGTGTAAATGAATTCGGTATAAATATGTCTGCGCCCAGCGTTTTACCGGTAACCGGTGCTGAAACAGCCTGCTGACAATCGGTATTGCCCAATGCCCTTACAATAAGTGTTACATCTGTAAAAGGTAGTAAGCCGGTAACCGTGTGCGTTAGTCCCGACGGACCCGAGGATGGTATGATCCAACTGCTTCCGGCATCAGTAGAAACTTCGTAGGAAATAGCTCCCGGTACGGCATTCCATTTAAACCTTACCCGATCGCTCCACACCGAATCTACTGTAGCAACAGGATTTGGCAATGCGTCTACCAGGCTAGCTACTACGCGTTTCCGTTCGCTTACGCAGGAACCTGCTGTAATGGATTCTACAAAATATTGAAGGTTGGTGGTTACATTGTTCACTGTAAACTCAGGGCCGGTAAATATGATACTTCCACCTGTTTGAATATTATACCAGTTATAATCAGTTCCGGCCTGGGGGCTTGCGACCTGGAATGTTACGCTGCTATCTCTGCAGACTAACAAAGAATCTGTTACCAGTTGCACCGTATCTCTGGGGTTCACGGTGATCTGTTTTATGGTATCTGCCACACAACCATCCAATGCTACAAGGCTAAAGGTTACATTATACGTGCCGGGTGCCAGGTATGTTTTAATGGGATCCTGCACCGTAGCGGTAGTAGCATCACCAAAATCCCAATTCCAGCTATTGATACCAACGCCATTAGACGTTGTACCGATTCCGTTGAACTGGATCGGGTCACCAAAACATCCGGCAGTAGTTGCAGTAAAATCGGCAACAGGCCCTGCAATTACTATTACAGTAAGGTTTGTTGTAAGTTTATTATTACAGCCTTCTATGTCTGGGCTGGTAATTACAATAGGTACATTATAAGTTCCGGCCACATTAAATGTATAAGTTAACGGTAACGTGTACACGTATGACCAGCTGCCGTTGTTAAAAATAGAATCTGCGGCAACCGGGTCTATCTGAATAACATCATCATTCGGCGTTAGGCTGGCGATACCGCTTAATTGCCATTCCAACTGTGTTGGCTTAATTGGAATTACAACAGAGAACTGGAAAGGTGCACCCGTACATGTGTACGGATTTGGTGTACCCGAGCCTAAGGTGTTGGTGATAAACGCTACACCTTTCAGGTTTTTAACCAAAGTGCCGGCATTGTATCCATAACTCTCAACGCTGCCAAGGCCATAGGTAATGGCGGTAAAGGCTGAATCGCTCTCTATAATGTGTTGTGCCGCAGCTCCTCCCAGGTTATGCCGTACGCAGGTAAACCCTGGTGCGGAAGGATGTGGAAATACATTGGTAAACGTATTTATTCCATCAATAGTAAGCGTAGGCAAGCCGCCATCAGCAATTACTACATTGATATAGTTGGCCGTAATAGCGCTTTCATCAGTATTATAAAATACTGCTTTTTTAATTCCCTGTTCTACCGGGCTGATGTAGATCATTTCAGGATCGCCTGCTCCTGTGGATGTAACGCCCGGGCAGGAATTAGCACCGGTAGATACCATGAACTGTGCCACCATTACCGGTTTATCAGCTTCTATTACAACAGCTGCATTGGTGCCGGCTCCGGCTGTTGTATTAAACTCATAATAATTTCCTGGAACTACTAATGGCGCAAGCGGCACGCCGTTTCTTGTTACCACGGTGGTGGGATCTTTTACCATTACCCTGAAAATATTGGAGTTATAATCGGTATTGGAAGTAGAACGTGCAGTGGCAAAAGTAAGATATTTTTTACCCCAGGCTTGAGACGGGAATACCTGCTGAATCATATTATCGCCATTGGTAGTATTACAAATAGCTGTTCGGCTGCTGCCGGAAAATACTGCTATCGGGTAACAATTACCGCTTGCATTGGCAATAGATTTTATGGTACTTCCGGAAAGATCTGTACCTGTTCCTCCATTGATGGTTCCCATCACATTGTACACTTCACCGGTTTTTAAATATACCTGGAATGGAACACCGGCTGGCCTTCCACCCTTTGTAGTTACAGAAGGGGTGATTTCTACCAAAGTGCTGTCGTGATCGGCAATGGCATAAAACCATGAATAAGATCCGGCACCACCTGTTGGGTAATATTGCCTTGAGTTCAATGATTGATATTCATAACCATAAACACCTGTTGGCAATAACATACCAGCGCCTGAATTTGCCCCGTTATATATATGAGCATAAGCAACAATTGGTACATCGCTGGTAATGCGTATGCCTCGGTCAAATAAACCTTCGTCAGTGATGCGTGCATCAACCAAACCATATTTAGGGATCACCAAACTTACTCTTACAGAGTTTGCCGGGATATTGTAAATCCTTTTGTAGTTGGTGCCATTGATCGTTACTTCAACATTTGCTGCAGCTTCGGTACTGAGGTACAGAACCATGTCCATCGCATTCGTATTAAAATCGTAGTGATGGCCATAAGCAACCCAGAATCTTGTTCCGCGGTTGGAGCTATCAACAGGATAATTAACTACCGGTGGCGGTGGAACGCTGCCATCTGTTAAACCGGTAAATTTATCAATGTAAACAAGGTTGCTGTCGGAATAGGTATTCTGATAAGTATCTACGATGCTGGATGGATTCACTACCCAGGTATTAGTAGCATCAGTTCTGCCTAATTTAATCGCAGGTTCAGTTGGAATAAATCCCTGCCATGGATCAATATAAAAATGTTGAATATCGTACTTATATGCTCCCTGTGCAGGAACGTCTATTGCTGTGTAATAATACATAGATAACTGCCCTGGTGCCAATCCCGGAGGCAAAACGCCGGAATATCTTCTCAATGAAATTGAAGCCGGCACAGGAGCTACGGCATCATAAGTTATTTTGGTAACTGTATCCGTACCATACATAAATGTTTGTGTGATACCCGGTGCCGGAACTGGTGGAACAGCAGTTAATACAGTAGGCAATGAAGTTGGTAAAAATTCAAAAGCACCCATATCCGGTACGCCTGCGGTGAGGGTTGTTGGCCTTGGATTATTATCAAAGTCAACATTATTTTCAGCGATCTGAACTCCGCGTCCGTGAATGGCCCATACTTCCGGACTCGCAATATCCGGATGAAGATCCGTTGCACTTACAAGAGCCGGAAGAATATTTATCGAATTAAGATCCCAGAAAGAAGTATCTCTCCATGCCTGTAAGCTGGTATATAAGTTCGCCGCATTCCACTGAATGATCGGGAAACCTGACCGTGTGTAGAAAGTATTATAGTCTGAATAAATAAAATTCAGATTGGTAACATACATAGCCCTTCCTCCGCCGAGATGCGAGAAAATGTTGTTACGGATATTTACTGAAGGGAGTGCGCCTGATGTTTGTGCAAAATATGCAGTTACATTATTAGTGGCAGAATTTGCGCTACTTACGAAAGTATTATTCCAATACCTGTTGCCGCCCCCTGCTGTACTGTAGGATGCATAAGATGTAGCACCCGCCGTACTGATACTGATCACATTATTGAGGAAATTGCAGAAGGTTGAACCTGTTTGGTACATTCCATACATGTTTCCAAAATTACCATCAGGAGCTATTATTGTATTGTTGGTTATTACAGCCCGCTGGCCATCCCTTGCATTGCACAAATTAAAGTACATACCGTAAACAATTGTAGTGGTACCATTAATATTGATCTTGTTACCGGTGTAACGGAACGCAGAATCACTGTTGGTACTGTATATGCCGTAAGAGCTGGTATTGCCACCTGCAGTAAGGTTAACTGTATTTTTATTTACATTTATTCTGCCGTTAAAATTAATATATATACCATAATTGAAAGTATTGTTTACAGTGTTGCTGTCAATTACGTGATCGGTTGTGAGTATTGCGATAGAAGTTCCTGACCAATAAATACCGTTAGATCCATTGTTAATGGTATTTCCTTTTATCACATTAAATTTTCCTTTCAAAAGGTTTGCATAGATACCCGCGGTATTTGTTCCTGTTACGGTTGCAACGGAAGCATTGATCGTACAATTAACAATGCTGTCGAATGAAGCCGTGTTGGCAATTTCAACAGCCCGTCCATTGTCGGCATTCACCGCTGTTATGGTGATACCACTGTAAGTAATATAGCTGGCGCTATCCAGTTTCAATACATAATTGGCAGCAGCGTCTGTGGCATCAAATGTAAGCACAGCCGGTGCTGTATTGGCGGCATCATTTCTGAAGGTAACCCTCACCGTTGGTGAAGTACCCCCAACCGGGCGCATGCGTACCTGTTCGATATAAGTATCCTGCGATACATCAAAGAATACCGGCCCTGTAATTCCGCAATCAAGCGCTGCAACTGCAGCATTAAAGGAAGTAAAATTGGTTGCAGATGCTGGTAAGTTTTGATTGATGGTATAAGTACCTGCCAGGAAAGCAGGATTCAACGTAACCAAAACAGGAATAGAAAAATCTGTGTTGCCGCCACAGGTGATGGCAGCACGATAATAGAATGTACTGCTTGCCAGGATGATGGTATCTGCAATCAGCCTTGGCCCACCCAATGGCGACCACGGTCCACCAATATTTGTAGAGAATTCCCACTGAAAAGTTTGGCCGGAACCAAATGAATTACCTGCCAGACTAAGTGCGATCTGCGTTCCAACGCAAATACCGGAAGAAGGATTGGCCAGAGCATTTCCTGCAACAGGCGGTGCTGTACACGGAGGTACAGTGAATTCATAAGCGCCAATATCTGGTGTGGTAGCACTTCTTGCAGCGTTCAGAATATCGGTAGCGATACCTAAGGCTGCTCCCCTGTTATCCATCACAGTAGAAAAAGGAGCAAAATTGCCTGTACCCGGACTGGTAAAGAAAGGATCTGTTTCTACGGAAATCGCATCTTGACCGCTGGCTGCTAACCAATCGGCTAATGTAGTTCTTAATGCTCCGTTGTATCCTACGAAAGAATTATTTCCCTGTACAAAAAAGTTATTCGTATTGGAAACAATGGTGCTGGTAGCAGTATTAAAGTACAGGGCTACTTTATTTGCATCCCCACCCCTTCTTATGGCAAATAGATTGTTTCTTATTTCAATTCCCGAAGCTTCAGTTGTTTGATAAAAACCATAGGCAACTGCTGTAGCAGAAGCTGCGTCTTCAAGGGAAATGGTGTTATGATAATAAAGAACATTATCTGAACCGGTATTATATAAACCATATTGAATTCCTGAGCCGTCAAAATTATATATAAGATTATTTGAAACGGTATTCTGTTGTCCTCCGGGTGCATCTACACCTGTAAAATATATACCATAACCGGCAGTGGTAGCAGCCTGGTTACCTTTATACGGATCATGGATCCTGTTTTTTGAGATAGTGATATCTGTACTTAAGGCTGTAACAAACACGCCATTAAATGCAGCTACTACCGAACGGCTTAACCTGTTGATGTTATTTGCTTCAACCAACGAATTGTTGTTACCATTTATATAGATACCATAGGTATAAAAATCGGCAATGGTATTATTCGTGATGCTATTACCGTTAATTGGCGCGGTAGCACTACCTACCAGGGTTATTCCATAATAGCCTCCTGCGATCGCATTGTTGCTAAAAGTATTTCCATCGCACAAAGTATTACCGGCAGTTACTGCTGCCGTTTCGGAAGAGTTTACTACAATACCTGCAAAATTGGTGGTAGTGGCTGTGGTATTAGATAAGATCACACAGTTATTAACTGTGTTACTATCCGCATTGTTTATTAGTTGAATACCATATCCATAGGTACCGGTAGTGGCATCTATAACCAGTCCGTTAAAAGTTACATGGTCTGTTGACCTTAATTTTATCACAGCCCTCTCACCGGTAACAGTTGCATTAAATGTAATGGTATTATTATTACCGTTAAAAGTGATGGTATTGGTGGCAGAAGTTCCCGGGATTGAATCGAGTATCAATTGCTCAATGTAAGGAGCACCACCAGCCACTACATCAAAAACTACAGGCCCCGCAATTCCACAAGCCATGGCAGCTTTTGCAGCATTAAAACTTTGATAGTTGGTGGGGCTTGGCGCAGCCAGTGCATTAATGGTATAAGTACCAGCTGGCAATGCTGGATTAACAAGCAGCAAAACCGGCAAAGAAAAAACAGTATTCCCACTACAGGTTACGGCTACCCGATAATATTGGGTAACTGTAGAAACAATAATGGTATCCGGATTGCTTAATACGTTCCCGATATTTACAAACGGGCCTCCTACGTTGGCTGATGTTTGCCACTGATAGGTTTGCGTAAGTCCGGTAGAGTTTCCTGTTAATGATAATTGAATAGTAGTGTTTTCACAAACCGGGTTTGCGCTAAATACCGGTGTACCGGCTGTTGGAGGAACACTACATGGAGACGGGGTAAATTCATAAGCACCAACATCTGGTGTGCTTGCACTTCTAACCACACCCAGGATATCATCTACGATTCCCAGCGGGGCACCAAGGTTATCTATAGATGCATTGGTAGGTTTGTAATTTCCCGAAATGATATCAGTAAAAACAGGATTGGTGGCCCTGGAATTTGCGTCGTTCAAAGAAGTTGTTTGCCAGTTCAACAACGTTGCCTGGGCAGCTCCAAGAAAACCGGTAAATGTATTACCGGTTGGTGAATTAAGATAAAGGTCATTCCTGTCGGAGATAATATCGGAAGTTGCGGTATTAAAATAAAGCGCATACTTGGTACTTGTTCCTGCTCTTGTTATACTTACTATATTATTTTGAAAAAGTATACCGGCAGCTTCGGTTGTTTGATAAAAACCCCTTGATATCGCAGTGCCACCAGTACCATCAATGGCAACAGTATTGTGCTGGTACCATACATTGTCTGAACCTATATTATGAATACCGTACACGTCACCGTTACCGGTGAAATTATAAATAAGATTATTGGTTACTTTATTTTCCAGTCCGCCCAATGCATCTACCCCTGTAAAATAAATGCCATGCGCTGCAGCAGTGCTGGTTGCATCTCCACCAAAAGGATTGCTGATGGTATTCCTGGTAATTGATAAGTTAATATTTAAACTCGTTACAAACACACCATAGAAAGTAGTGGCAGGTGAGCGCAACGGACGGCTTATCCTGTTTGAATCTATTTTGGTATTAAAATTTCCCAGCAAATAAATACCATAGGAATAAAAATCCCTTATCTGGTTATTATAAATAATATTGTTGGCATTTGATAAGGTAGTACTGCCCACGATTGTAATACCATAATAACCACCAGTGATGGTATTGCCGCTAAGCAGGTTTGCATCGCAGGAAGATGCTCCGGCCGTAGTGGCCGATGTGGCTAATGAACTAAGTACGATACCCGCGTAATTTGTTTGAATAGCGCTGGTATTTAAATTGATCACACAATTGGTAACTGCATTACTATCCGCATCATTCAACATGTGTACGGCAAATCCATATTCAGTAGCAGTGGTACCGGTAGCTTCAATTACAAGATTATTGAATTTGATATGATCGGCCCCGTTCAGTTTTATTACGCCACGTTCATTAGTGTTAGAAGAAAGGAAAGAAATCGTTCTGCCGTTACCGTTAAAAGTTACTGTATTGGCTGCCGATGCTCCCGGAACGGGTGTCATAATAAGTTGTTCATTATAAGGTCCGCTGGCTGCGTCTACATTAAAAATAACCGGACCATTGATTCCACATTTTATATAATCATAAGCATCGTTGAAACTTTGAAAGTTTATGCCGCCGGTTGGTAAGGCACTGTTAATTGTAAATGTTCCGGAAACCGCGGTTGCCGTGGTTACTAATACACTGTTTGAAATTACTGCAACACCACAGGTAACCACTACCTGGTAATAATTGGTGGAGGACTGGGAAGTGTTGAGTGTGGAAGAAGTAGCGCCGGCAATATCAGTCCAGTTGGTATTATCAGTAGATATCTGCCATTGATAGGTTTGCCCGGTACCGCCGGTGCCGCCACTTAGGCTAAGCGTAAACGGTACATTTAAACAGGCATTTGATGCAGTTGAGCTGAGCGTGCCGGGAACCGGCGGGTTTGTACATGGCCCGGCTGGTTCAAAAGTTACAGCACCGGTAAAATACCTGGGCGTAAGCGTTAGGCCTGTCCCGGTTCCGGAATAACCAACATTAACGCCTCCGATCTGGTAGTTACCGCCGCCAAGCGTTACACCACCACCAGTAAAACTGTTGGGAGAGATTGCGGCTCCTGTACTACTGTACCTTGTATTTCCGGGTCCAAGATTCCTTAGTACAAATCTGAGCTGGGTAGCTGCAGGTATAGAAAAGCTTAATCCGGGAAAATTAAGTGGCGTAATCCCGGTTGCGGTTACTGTTGTTGCCAATGACGTGGCTATTAACGTCCAGGGAGCTGCCGTTACATCTGTGGAAGCTCCGGTTAATGATGTAGCGCTATAATATAATTGCCACACTGAATTATTTTCCACGGTAGTACACCAATTGGAAACCGCCGTTAAATTAACGGCGAATGGATTGGTATTATCCAGTATAAAACTAACGTTGGAAGGCCCTGCCAGCGAGTTCCCTCCGTTGTAAGGAGGATTGGGCAAGGTTGTAAGGGTTGTTTGTCCATACAATTGTTGAAATCCAAAGAACGATAAAATCCCAAAAACAAAAAATTTTACAAAAATTGAAGCGTACAATTTTCTCATTTGAAGCGTTTTTTATTGATAACGTGAACAGGTATTAAAGCAAAAAGGGTATTCTGTTGAATTATAGAGGGGGATTCCCGTACTTATATCTAACACAATTTACTTTTAAGTATAAATTATATCGAACAAAGAGGGCCATGAAGTTAATTAACATTTCATTAGTTACCAAAACAACAGTTGTGTTTTATTGCAAGCCGACTCGTATAAGAGAATATTCACAAGTATATAATAACCAACTAATTGCTTACTGATGTTACTTATTATAACGGTACCTAAATTATAAGCATAAAATAAGATTCTTCTAGTTCGTTGGTAAAATTTTAATAAATGAAACAGCTTCTTAAATTTTTATCAAAGAACAAGGCAGATCATTTAAAATAATTGCATTAGCCTATCATAAATCAATAATCGCTTTAAGCGTATTAATGTAAAAGAAGCCCCCATTTTTGTTCTTTATAATATTCATTAGAATAAATAAAGCTGTATATTTGCCGTCCAAATATTAAAATTATTTCCTTTCAGGAAGGATTTATTTTTTTTGGCTGCGTAGCTCAACTGAATAGAGCATCTCACTACGGATGAGAAGGTTTTAGGTTTGAATCCTAACGCGGTCACCAAGCAGCCCACCCTACGGTGGGCTTTTTTCATAACAGCTTGTTTTCACGCCATGGTTAATGCACGAACCGGTGCATTGGATTTTGATCTTGTTTTCACGAGAAGATGTTGAATAATGAAGAAACATTTTCAAAGCATAATATCTTACTACATGAGGCACGCTCAAAGCGGGGAACCTCGTGCCAAAAACCAACATTATCCAATAATAATTTACATTATCTAATAATTTTTAACCTTATTGTATATCAAGATACAAACCGCAGTATACAAAACTTTTAAAACCGGCATATTTGTGTAATAAATAAAAAAATGATCGCAACAATATTTGTGTTACTTAAACTTTTTGAAAGAAAGTAGATGCGTTTAATAATTTAGCGTAACCCCTGCACCAATGCCCATATCACTATCGTAATGTGTAGAAATTGCAAAGTTTCTACCTAAAATAAATTTAAAACCTGCCATATACTCCTTGTCGGTATTGAGCATAAAGCTCATTCGTACACGTTTAGCTATTGGAATATCTTCTCTCATTAACTGCACCCTTACATTACCGTCATGGTAAATTTCCGTTTGTAGAATCACAAGCATAGGTAAAGTATAGGCAACTCCTACACTAAATTGTGCCCGGTTATCTTTGGTATTGGTTTGTCCGAAAAGATTTTTTTCACCTGCAATCTTCCCCATTGCATCCTCTTCCATTTTTCTATACCGCCAATCGAAACCAACAAAAGGTAACAACCATTGCATCTTACCAATATACCTTCCAATGTGCGTTTCAGTTTCCTGTCCATGGTGGCGTGTATATCCCAAACGCCACTCGGTACCAATGCTCCATCGCGTGTTTTGTATCATTGCCATACCATCATTTCCGTTTGTAGCAAAATCGTTTTCCGCCATCAAATGAAATCTTCTGTCGTCGGCAAATAATTTTCGTCGTGCTAATTTCGGATTGGGTATTAAGGGATTAGCGGCCTGATTTTCATAAGTAAAAACTCTGCCCATTCCGCTCATCATGTGGTACAAAATATGACAATGAAAAAACCAATCGCCTTCAACATTTGCATTAAACTCCAGGGTATCGGTTTCCATAGGCATAATGTCCACAATGTTTTTTAATGCTGCATAATCATCTTGTCCGTTCAGCAAACGAAAGTCGTGTCCATGCAAATGCATAGGATGCCTCATCATAGAACCGTTGTATAAAATGATTCTGATGTTTTCGCCTTTTTTTATGAGTATCTTATCAGTTTCAGAAATTACTTTGTTATCCAAACTCCAAACGTAACGATTCATGTTCCCTGTAAGTTCAAACTTCAATAGTCTCACCCCTGCCCCATCTCCAAAAGAGAGAGGAGATGGAGGAAGATTTGTTTTCGTGGGTGATTTCAACATGGAGTAATTCAGCGTAACAATATCAGAAAGTTTGTTGCTGTTATAATCATCCTCGGTCATTTTCATATTACTCATTTTAGCCTCACCCCCCGCCCTCTCCTTCTGAGAGGGAGCTTTTGCTTCGCCTGTAATTTCAGGGTACATTACTACATTCATATCCATCTGATTAAGGCTCATACTCATTCCCATATCGTCTAGATCTCCATTCATCTTCATCATCCCGTTCATCATCTTCATACCTTCAAAATATTTCAATCTTGGCTGTGGCATTACCAATTGTTTAATGCCGTTTCCGATATAACAGGATGCAGAATTGGTTCGATCTTCGGTAGTTGCCAAAAACTCAAAGGCAGTATTCTCGGCTGGGATGGTTACTACAATATCGTAGGTTTCAGATACGGCAATAATTAATCTGTCAACTTTTACCGGTTCTACATCGTTACCATCGTTGGCAACAACTGTAATTTTTCCACCTGCATAAGTCAACCAAAAATAAGAAGATGCTCCACCGTTTGAAATACGAAGCCGTACTTTATCGCCTGCCTTCAATTGCCTGTTGTTGATACTTTTAATATCGCTGTGCGGGCTGCCATTCATAAATATTTTATCGTAATACACATCACTTACATCCATTGCCAACATTCGCTTCCATTCGTTTTTTATTTTGGTTTTAAAATGTCCTGCTTTTATAGCTTCGCCATAGCTTTGTGTAGCATTTTTTTTAATAGCAAACCAATCAGATGCATTGTGCAACATACGGTGTACATTCTCAGGCTTGTAATCCGTCCACTCACTTAATACAATTGGTACAGTTGGTAAATCGTCAATCCCTTTTCTAAATGTTGGGTCGGTTTGCTTTTTAAGCATTACAAAATTTCCATACATCCCAATTTGTTCCTGCAAACCACTATGACTATGATACCAATGTGTACCATGCTGAATGATCGGGAACCGGTAAATATGAGTTGTATTTGGTTTGATCGGCATTTGCGTTAAATTGGGAACGCCATCTTCTTTATTAGGTAGCATTAACCCATGCCAGTGTAATGATGTTGTTTCTTTTAACAGATTGTGTACATGAATTTCTGCGGTATCGCCTTCGGTAAAAGTTAAGGTAGGCATTGGAATTTGCCCGTTTACCGCGATAGCTCTTTTTTGTTTTCCTGTAAAATTCACAATGCTGTCTTTTACATACAAGTCGTAACGAACAATTTTTTGAGCAAATAAATTTGAAATGAGTAGTGTAAAAAAAGCTGCTAACGGCAACAGCTTTTTACAAATATTTTTCTGTACAACCATTTTAAAAATTTCATTTTTTAGATTTTAAAATATCATCATTCAATTGATGCTAATTTCTTTTTACTTTAAGCATACTTGCGTTGATGGCAACAACTATTGTACTTACCGTCATTAAAACTGCACCTGCGGCAGGGCTTAACAAAATACCTTGTTTGTACAAAACACCTGCTGCCAAAGGCAATGCAACAACATTGTAACCTGTAGCCCAAATTAAATTCTGTATCATTTTTCTATAAGTGGCTTTGCCAAATAATATTAAACTCACAATATCTTTTGGGTTACTGTTTACCAAAATAATACCTGCCGTTTCTGCTGCTATGTCGCTGCCACTACCAACTGCAATACCTACATCCGCAATTGCTAAAGCTGGTGCATCATTTACGCCATCGCCTGTCATGGCTACAAACTCGCCTTTGCTTTGTAAGTCTTTTATTTTTTCTAATTTTTGATGTGGTAATACTTCTGCAATAAAACTATTCATGCCCAAAGTGTCGCTTACACTTTTTGCTACTTTATTATTATCGCCTGTGAGCAATATGGATTTGATACTGTTTTCCTTTAAAGTCTTTATTGCCTCGGCTGATTCAGGACGGATTTCATCTGACAAAGCAATATAACCTGCTAACTGGCTATTGACGATAACAAACACAACTGTCTCTGTATCGTTTGCAGTAAAACCTTCGGGAATTGCTAAATTTATTTCTTTTAAATATCCCGGACTAACCACTAATATTTTTTTGCCCTCTACTGTTGCTTCAACGCCTTTGCCTGTAATGGCATTAAAATTTTCTGTTGCTGGAATAGTGATTGATAAATCTTTTACTTTTTGTAAAATGCCTGTTGCAATGGGGTGTTCTGATTTTTGTTCTAATGCAGATGCAAGGCGAATGATTTCATTTTCGGTGAACTCCTTTTGAAGTGATACAATTTTTGATACTTCAAATTTGCCAAACGTTAAAGTTCCTGTTTTATCAAAAACAATGGTAGTTATCTTTCTTGCATTTTCAAATGCTGTTCTATTTTTAATTAGTAAGCCATTTTTAGCAGATAATGCAGTTGATTTTGCTACAACCAACGGAACTGCCAAACCCAAAGCATGTGGGCAACAAATAACAATTACAGTAACCATCCGTTCCATTGCAAAAGCCAATGATTGACCAGTGAGATACCAATATAAAAATGTGGCAATACCCGAAACCAATGCAATAATGGTTAGCCATCTTGCTGCTTTGTCTGCTAATAGCTGCGTTTGTGATTTTGATTTTTGTGCATCATCCACCAACTTTATAACCTGCGATAAATAAGAGTCTTTTGCAGCATGGGAAACAGTAATTTTTATTGAACCGTTGCCATTGATCGCACCTGCAATTACTTTATCGCCCTTTACTTTTTGTACTGGTTTGCTTTCGCCTGTAAGCATACTTTCATTCAGGTAACTTTCGCCTTCTAATATTATTCCATCTGCTGCCACTTTTTCTCCTGGCTTTACTAAAATAATATCATTCTCTTTTAATGTGTCGGTCTTTACATCATGCACCATGTTAGGCATTACCATGTGTGCATCGGCTGGCATTAACTGTACCAATAATTCTAATTCTTTTGATGCACCTGCAACAGATTTCATTTCTATCCAATGCCCCAAAAGCATTATTAAAATTAGCGTTGCCAACTCCCAAAAAAAGTCCATGCCCTGCAAACCAAATATAATCGCTACGCTGTAGATGTAGGCAACTGTAATGGCGAAGCCAATCAAAAACATCATGCCGGGGTTCTTTGCTTTTACCTCGTTAACCAATCCTTTCAAAAACGGATAGCCACCATAAAAAAATACAACGGTTGATAACGCAAAGAGGATGTATTGAGAACCTGCGAACTGCCAATCAACCTTTATAAAATGTTGTATCATGGTAGATAGCAACATGATGGGAATAGTAAGAATAAGCACTACATAAAACCGTTTTTTAAAATCGGCTATCATCATGGCATGGCGATTATGCCCTGCCTTGCCCATTGCTGGGTTTGCTCCATGCTGCATATTAGCATGGTTCATTTCTGAATGATTATTTGATGCTGCTTTTTCAGGGGTTGCTGTATGATGCTGATGCTCCATTTTAAGGCGTATTATAAATTGTATTCTATCATTTGCTTTTTCAACTCAATGATATATTTAATTTATCACTAAAGCCTGCCATTGAATACTGCAAGCTGTAGTGATATTTTTGAAATGGGCATTATTATACCCGTTATGGGTATTAAACCATTTTGCCGAAACCAATAGATCGAATTTCTTTATCTAGGCTTTGTCAAGTCCATTCCGCATTTAGAACACTTTCCGGGTTTGTCACTGGCTTCATCTGAATGCATCGGGCAAGTATATTTTCCCATTTCTTCCATTTTCATTTTTTCTTTTGGACTAAGATTTAATGCACTGCCACAAGCTGGACATTTGCCCGGCTTATTGCTAGCCACATCAGGATGCTTAGCACAACTATACGCCATGTCAGTTAGTTTCATATCCATTCCACATTCAGTACACTTACCGGGCTTTTTACTTGTAACCGTTGGGTGCATTGGACAGGCGTACATTTTCATTGTTTTTTGTTTAGACTTCACTAAGTCCATTCCGCAGATAGAACATTTACCGGGTTTATCCATTACAATTTGTGGATGCATTGGGCAGGTATAGGTTGCGTTGCCTGATGTATGCTTATGGTGCTTACTTGAAGTATCTGCTTGTGCAAAAACAGAAAAGGTTAGCATGGTTAAAACTGCCATCATCAGTACTTTTATTGCTTTCATTTTACTTGTTTTTAGTTGTGAAAGAATATTCACAACCTACAAAGCTGTAAATACCATGCCCCGAAAGTGTTACCCTATTATGTTTTTAAATTGCATCATTCATACCTTGCGTTTGTAGGCATGCTTGAAAATTATTTAATCGTTTCAACTGTTTTTCCGCAAGTAAGCATTTGAGAACCATAATACGGGTTCTTTATAGCATTTTCTTTACTTAACCAATTTGCTCCCTTACCTTCATTTGCCATCGGACAAAATTGGTAGTAAACAGTTTCTGCAGGTTTTGAAACTTTTACCAACGCATAAATATTTTTGGAAAGGTTCATGAAAATGTCCCGCTGTTGGGCTACTTCTTTTGCAGCGCTTATCTGATTTGCATCGTTTTTTAGTTCATTTAAAACTTTCATCCAAACAGTATGTACATCCATTGGTAACTTTTCCATTTTTACTTCGTTAATAGCCGTTTGCAAATCTTTTGCTTTTGTTGATGCTGCCAAAGCATCCGTTTTCACTAAAGCGTCTTTTAATGAAAAATAGCTATCAAACACTACAGTCAACTGGTTTGATTCCTGGTCTGCTTTTGCCATACCATTATGCTGGTGGTCTGCAGAATTTTGCATAGCTGCTGATTTATCGGTTGCAGGTTGAACTAACAGCGCTGCTTTTTTCTCTCTATCATACTTACAACAGCCCGGCAATTTATTGTAAGCAGCATCAGGCGCGAGAAAACTTTCATTGTCATACCCTGAAAGGGCTATATTTTTCAATATTGCATCCAAATTTGTTTTCTTATTGTCGTAAGTGATGGTTGCCATCTTAGTTTCTTCGTTCCAATCGGCCATTGATAATTTCTTTTTATTAGCAGCTTTTTCAATGGTAGTTTTACACATGCTGCAATTGCCAAAAACTTTTACTGTTGCTGTTTCAGCATTTTTTATTTGTGCCTCGGTAGCAATACCTGATACCAACAATACTGTTGTGATTAAAGTGAATAGTTTCATTATTACATTTTTTTATTGATAAGTTACATGTGCATTGATGCACAAATACCTGGAAATGATTATCGAACAATCGGATAGTAAAAGATAAATATCAAATTGTTAAAACGCGGTTGGAAAGATATAACGGAATAGTCCGCCATTGTGGCGGCGCATTGGTTCTGGGATATGTTAGTGCAACCAGAGCTGTTTGCGTAGGGCTGGCACTGTATTGATAAATTGGTATCGCCGCAATAGAAAACTGCTCTGATACATAGGCTTTTAATTGATTATAATTTTGATCTGTAGAAAGTTTTAGTTGCTTGTGTTCATCTTTGCAACAGCCCCCTTCCTTTTCTTTCATGCCACACTTGCTACATTTACTCTCTTTGCCGGCATGCCAAAAGTTCCATCCTACAAACTCATTCATGCAATAATGCATGTGTACAGTAGCCCCTACAGAAGTGCTTCCGTAAATGATTAAAAGCAATATGGCAACCGTTTTTTTCACTTTGTAAATGTACGAAATTGATTTATAACCTGATTGTTAAGACTTTGATTTAAACGATTTGGAATAACATCACGGCACTCATCACAATCATCAAAGCATCCTCAATTATGGTAACTGTACTCATAGGTAAATTAAACACTGTTCCTAACCCCCCCAATTCTGGCGCAAGTCTTCCGCAGGATGACTTGTGTCTTTTTAAGAAGGCAGGTCTTCGACCGGCCTTAGCACTGCAAATGCTCAATCAATATACGCCCTTTTTGATTTGTGAAGTAATCTATAGCGCTAATGTAAACGTAATGCTGTGGTTCAAATACAATACCTGCCCTTACCGGATTCTGATGTAAATAATCCAGTTTTTGTCTAAGCATTCCAGGATTACTTAATTCAATTGGATGATTATCTTGTTGCCAAAACTGAAAATCTTTGTTATTACTATTACGCTTACCCGCTCTCTCAAACATATAGATCATCCATTCTCTTCTACTCTCTTTTGGATTTCCCTTGATTGCCTTAACTATTTGCTTACTGGTAAACTTTTTTAAATCACGCATAATATCACTTATCTCAAAACCAATTTTCGCACTCCCGATTAAGTGTACATGATTACTCATTATTATCCACGCATTCAGTAACATCCCCTTTTTCTCTGCACAATGATGTAGGCTTTCAACAATGATATCTTTATACACATTTCTTGTTAAGGCATCTATGAAGTCAACAACACTAAACGTAAGGAAATGCGGTAGTTGATCATCACCGGTTTTGTATTTTACGGACATAACGATAGGTTTTGGCACTAAGTTATCTTTTGAAAACAACCCGAGGCTGTTCTGCAACCAATGAAAATTTAGTTTAGAAATAAAAGTATTTAGTCCTAAACCAGTCAAAGACTGGCAAACTTAAATAGACACAAGTCATCCTGCGGAAGACTTGCGCCAGTGCGGGTTTATAACCCGATTGTTAAGACTTTGATTTAAACGATTTGGAATAACATCACGGCACTCATCCCAATCATCAAAGCATCCTCAATTATGGTAACCGTACTCATAGGTAAATTAAACACTGTTCCTAAACAAGCACATTTAATAGTACGCTTATTCAATACACTTTGTAAAACACCAATGCTGCTAAGGCTCATCACAACTATAGTAGTAATGTTGGTTATCAATGGTAGAAAATTTATCGTAAAGGCTATGCCTAAACCCAATTCAATAAAAGCATAAACATAACCCCAGCTCTTCCACTTTTTTGCAATTATGTCGTACATGGAATAACTTTCGGCAAAGCCTTTAATGTCGAGCAATTTAAAGAAGGAAAAAGTTAGAAAGAAACCTGCCATAAAGATCCTCATCCCCTTCATCCAATGAAAAGTACTTTGATGTGTAGCTGTGATGATTGCAATCGCAGTTATATATCCAAAAATTATCAATATAGGTTTATAAGTAAAAAACCAATTTTTGGCTTGCTCTGCTGTTTCGTTGTGTTGTAACGCGGTTATGGAATATCTGCTATCCAACGCATTTTGGAACCTCACAATTGAAATATGCTTGTCCATTGAAATGGTTGCCGTTTGTTTATCTTTTGAAACTTCTACTTCAGTAACATTTGGTAACATAAGCAAACTGCTTTTTACTTTTGCTTCGCAACTACCGCAAGTCATACCTGTAACTTTATATGTATGTGTCATTTTATTTTGTTTTACACAAAGGTAAAATGACCAGGCTGGTTGGTTGTTGTGGAATTTTGTATTAGAGTTGTAATATTTACAGTTCTTCTATGTTTTTGCGCTTATTTTCTTTTAAAGACCTAAAATAACTGGGTGTAAAGCCCGTTACTTTTTTAAATTGATTTGACAGATACGCAACGCTGCTATAACCTAACTTGCCGGCGATTTCCGATAAAGTTAATTCATCATAAACGATTAACTCCTTTACTCTTTCTATACGTTGGGTGATAAAGTACTTCTCAATGCTGGTGCCTTCAATTGATGAAAAAAGGTTGCTTAAATAATTATAGTCCTGGTGAATTTTTGAAGTGATAAATGAAGACAGGTTTGTCTTTATGTCGTAGTCTGTATGGTGAATTAATGTAATGATCGTATTTTTAATTTTTTCTATGATCCGGCTTTTTTTGTCGTCAATAAGTTCAAAGCCTAATGACCTTAATAATGTATCCAATTCAATTAGTTGGTCTTTGGATAAACTACCTTCAATTTCCACTTCCCCTAAATTAACGGACAGAACTTGATGCCCATTATTTTCCAATTGGGCTTTTACTACCATTTTGCATCTGCTGCAAACCATATTTTTAATGAAAAGTTTCATAATGCTCGTACACTGTGTAATAGATTGCAAAATTACTGAAAGCCTGCTGTAATGAGTTTACTCAAATAAATTATATTAGTTAGCGCTTATAGCTATTCAGCGAAGTGGGCTTAGGAGGCATCGGATTTACCATCTCGATCTTTATAACATTGCTTGCTTTCGATGATGATACTTTCGTCAACAATTCAAAGTTTATAATTTTGATGTCTTCGTTGGTAGCGGGTATCATTGGTTTTGTAGGTTTAAAATAAACCCTAAAAAAATGCTGATGAAAGATAAGTTTCATAAAATAGAACAATGACAGATTACTATATTCAATTCAAAAAGGCTTCCCCAATTAACGGGGAAGCCTTTTCTTATTTACAAAGGTAGTAGGTTAATACCCATCTTGCTGTAATCACATATCTTTCTCTTTCTCTTCATCAGCATCTTCCTTTGATTTACTCGTATCAAATCCATGACCGGTCTTATGCATTAAAGAAGAAATAGGCCCTTCCATATGTTCCTGTGGATCTGTAGTTTTAAGTGTTTCAGGATCAGGCTTCACAATGGCATCTTTGTTATCTTCAGTTTCTTTCTGGTCTTTTTTTGGTTCATTTGTCATATAATTAATTTTTATACAAACATTAAAACAAATCCCCTGCCAAATTAATGTATTATAGGTCCGCTTCCGGAACCTATAACGTTTTAATGACCAATAATTGGTACTAATGCCTGTCAGGTGAATTGTATCCATAACCGTTTCGGCTGTCCTTAAACCTGTAATAAACTTCCCTGATATCTGACTTACGCTGGGCTTCTAAGCCGTTGATGACACGCCTTTTCCTGGATGAACTCATTGACCATGTATTTCTCACAGATTGGATACGCCTGTCGTAATCAAAATTAATTGCGGCAATGCTTCTTTCCATTTCTCTTCTGCTGAAATTGTAGCGGGATTTTTTGTACCGGTGATCGTTTCCATATGATCTTTCGTTATACGCAACATCATCCCATTTCTCTCTTTCTTGTTTATGGCCCTGAGACTGGGCAAATCCAATTGTTACAAAGCAAATTGTGATTAAAAATGTAAAGATCTTTTTCATGCTATTATTTTTAAAGTGTGAATAATGAACATAAGATGTATAAAGATCTGCTACGTTTACTAAAGCTATGTTAACATATAAATCTAAGAATTATTCAATTTAAAAAATGATGATTCAAACTTAGTTCTCTCACGGAGAAAATAACTTCAGGAACAAAGGCAGGTTTTTTAAAAATTCGTGTAATCATTCCTGTTATATAAAGGCTACCCGATAAGTATATGGTTCAACCCAGATCCACTTTCAACAGGTATGGCTTTGTATCAAATAAGTGAACGATCAATTCGCCAAAAAGAGTATTGGCCCAGGCAAACCATGACCTTGAATAATCCTTGGGATCATCTACACTAAAAGATTCATGGATAAAACCCGTGCCTGCATGTGTTCGTGTCAATGTTCTTAAACAATCAATAATTTCCACATCATCATTGCTGGTAATTGCCTGCATTACAAGTCCCATTGGCCATATTTTCTTTTGACCAACATGTGGACCACCAATACCTTTTGCAAACTTCCCCTTGTTAAACCAGGGGTTTGCGGCACTTAATGAGAATTTCCTGGTGTTTTGGTAAAGCGTATCTGTTAATTTGCAATACCCCAAATAAGGAAGTGAAAGCAAATTAGGAATATTGGCATCATCCATAAACAAAGCATTACCAAAGCCATCTATTTCCAGGGGATAGATAGTACCTGCAACCGGATGTTGCAGAACAGCATAACTTTTCAATAGGTCATCAAGTTGATCGGCAAATTTGATACACTCCGCGGCCATTGCTGCATCCTGCAAAATCTTCCCTGCTATTTCACCCAATTGTTTTAATGATACAACCGCAAACATATTAGATGAAATGAGAAATGGAAAAACAGTAGCATCATCTGAAGGACGAAACATAGAATGGATAAGTCCGATCTTTTTTGTAGGGTTACCAAATCCATTACCCAACTGAGAATCGAGTGGGTTAACGGTTTGGCGCTGGAAATGATAGGGCCCATCATTACTCATTCGCTGCTGCTCACGAAACGTTTGCAGTATCTTTTTCATAGCATTTTTCCATTGCTCATTGAAAACCGACACATCGCCGGTTTGCTGATAGTAGCCGTAAGAAAGACGGATTACATAACAAAGGGAATCAATTTCCCATTTGCGTTCATGAACGCCCGGCAACATAGTTGTTTTATCATTTTTCCATTCACTAACATGGGTAATATCATCATAAAATGCATTTGCATAGGGATCCAATAAAACAAACTCGGCTTGTTTTGCAATAACCCCTTTTAGCAATTTCTTAAGTGGGAGGTCATTGTTTACCAATTGAAGGTATGGCCAAACCTGTGCAGATGAATCCCGCAACCACATCGCATCAATATCACCGGTTATTATATAAGTAGATGGCTCGCCATTTTTTTCGGAGTAACTAACGGTAGTGTCAAGGGTATTGGGGTAACAGTTCTCAAACATCCATGCAAGCTCCTTATCTGCTATTCCTGCTTTAACTTTTACGATCGTTTCCTCTACTGCCCTGCTGGTAAATTTTCTTTTGCTTTTATCGGGACGTTGTGAAACAAATGATTGTTCGTCAGAAAAACCAAATGAAGGCAAGCCGCTGGCAAATACCGCTGATACTAAACCCATATTTTTTATAAAATTCCTTCTGTTATGCATAGCAGGTAAATTTTAATGATTAAGCAGAGAAGTAAATAAATTTAAACCATTTCATAAAGGAATTAATTCTTAATTGTAATTTACTACCAGGAAATCTATCTCCAAAATTGTATTTTTAATCTCTATGTCTCATTTTAGTTTAAAGCAAGTACTTGTACTCCTGTGCATTTCTATTTTTCCAACTGGATTTATCATAAAAATTAATTCTTCGGTAAAAATATGCAGTTGGAATATCCGCGACTTTGGACAATCGAAAAACGATACCGAAATACAATTCATTTCAAAAACAATAAGTCCATTCGACATTGTATTGATACAGGAAGTTGTTGCCGGCCCAGGCGGCGCACAGGCTGTGGCCAGGTTGAGCGATCAACTAAACAGGATGGGGGAAAAATGGGACTATACAGTAAGCGACCCAACTTATGGTGATTCCTACAAAACCGAGCGTTATGCTTTTCTTTGGAAAACATCCCGGGTAGTTAAGTCTGGTGAAGCGTGGCTGGAACAAAATTTTAGACAGGAAATAGACAGGGAACCTTATTATGCAACATTTCAACATTCAGGAAAAAGTTTTACGCTGGCTAATTTTCATGCTATTACCAAAAATAAGCAGCCGGAAACGGAAGTAAAATATTTTAAATTATTGCCTCCGCAATATCCTTCCCTTAACTTACTTTTCTGTGGCGATTTCAATCTTCCTCAGAGCCATACTGTATTTTTTCCTTTAAAAAAGGCTGGATACCTTCCTGCATTAACAGATCAAAAAACTTCCTTAAAAAAAAGCTGCAAAGAATCAGATTGCCTTGCCAGTGAATTTGACAATATTTTTTTTAATAAGGAACGGGTAAAAGCTTTATCTGCAGGCATCATCCCATTTTATTATTCGTTTGAAACCCTACAAAGCGCCCTGATGATATCAGATCATGTTCCTATATATTTTGAATTTGAAATAAAATGATCTTACAATACTATTATGCAAGCAGGATTGGTGAAATTAAATAACTAGTTTTGACCCTGATGAAATAGCCAAGTTATTACAAAAAAAATATTATGAATAACAATACCATCGCTAAACCGCTTGTTGCTATTGATGCTGATATCAGGGAGCTTGCTTATGAAAATGAGGAAAAAGGTACGATTGTACATTGTGAGCTAATCATTTTCGAAGAATCATTGTTGCGTATCTGGCCGGCAACATTCCTGATAGAAGATAATGGCAATAGGTGCAAATTGGTGAAAGCATTTAATATTTCCATTATGCCCGCCTGGACCTTGCATCCAGCTGGTAATCAAAAAGCACGTTTTACACTGCTATTCCAGGGATTGAGTGACGCCTGTAAACATTTTAAATTAATAGAAGAAATAAACGAACCAGGAGGTTTTTATACAGAAATAATTAACCGGAATAATACAGATGTGTACCAGGTAAATATCAAGTCGGCATGAAAATATGATTGTACAATAGCTTACTCGAATAAAAAATACAGGCCAAGCATAACTATACAAATTGCCAGAGAGGTAAGCCCAAATAAAATTATGTTATATAATTCGGGCACAGGATTCAATATGCTAAGAACGCAGCTTATAAAGCCCGTCATAGCTCCCACTCCCACGCAAATAAATCCGTTAAATTGCTTTTTCTCATGCTGAAGTTTTCTATAAGCAGTAACCTGCAGTTTGATTTCTTCGGCCGTACATCCGATGGCTGCCAGCTCCTTCTCAATCAATGTAATATCTGGCCTTGTGAGCATCCATTCCTTCATTTTTGCTTCTATAACAAAGTCCGTTGCCGCCATAAAATCAAATTTAAATTAAAAACAGGTTAGGCAGTAGCCAGTTATTTCAATACTGGTAGCTGGCGAATAACTTGATTCACAGAGTTTCTTAACAAGATTACGCTACATGCTGTTGAATTTAAGCAATAGCATCGGAATTCCTGTTATCAAACAAAACAATCCCTTATTATTTGTTAAGTATTCGGGTTTATCTTCCGGTTATACCTGAAATACTTATGTTTGGTAGCAAATTTCAGTTGCACATTTAATTATATTTCATAATTAAACATACTAACATTCACTTCACTCATGGTAACACTATTTCTTAGTATTATAATAACAGCATTTCAAATAAATTTTCCGGTTAATGCAGTTGTACTCGACAAACAAGCTGCAAAAAATGCCTTTAACCTCATCAACACTATCAGGCATGACCCTAAGAAATATGCAAAGGAATTCAGGTTTAGCAGTAACCTGAAAATAAGCAGGACAGCTTTAAGATGGAATGATACTTTAGTAAAAGTGGCAGAAATTAAAGCCAGCGAAATGGCAACGAAAGACTATTTTAGCCATAGGAACCCCGAAGGCTATGGAATAAATTATTTTATAAAAAAAGCAGGTTACCTGTTGGAAGCAGAATGGACAAAAAACAACAGCGATAACTTTTTTGAATCAATTGCAGCAAGTAGTGACGACGGTTATGGCCTGGTAAAAACAATGATTATTGATGCAGGCAATCCTGATTTCGGGCATAGGAAACATCTGCTTGGGATTGGAAAATGGAATGCCTCATTGTTGGATATCGGCATTGGCCTCGCAAGAAGAGATTCGGGAAGCAAGTATAAAACTTACGTCAGCATTGTGATAGCAAAACATCATTGGTAATGGGATAGGCTGCTTTATTACAGAACATGGTCAATTAAATTTCAACAGATCTTTTGCGAGATCTATAAAATAATCTTCCGCCTCCTTGTTACTGATATGCAGAAAGAAATAACATTCCTTCAGGCCTTGTAAAAACCAGGACTTTAGCTGCCGTTTCCATTCCACGAGCCGGAATTCATCAACTGAAAGTCCGCCATCACAATAAAAACGAATAAATGCAGTAGCATTGGAGAGCTGCATATGAACGATGTCTCTTCGTTCAGGCGTATCCGTGATCACCAATCCTTTATTAAACTTATTTAACTGTGCAGCAAATAATGTTAACGCCTCGGATTGATTGTACCATTTAGGACTGATGAGTTCTACCGAAAGATCAAAACCCGGCGGTATTGCGGCCAGAAATTTTACAAAATTATCAGCATTAACAGGTTCAAAAGATAAAGGTGTGGAAAGCAAAGCAGTCCCCAACTTTTCTTTAAACCCATCAGTAGCTTTGATAAAATCTTTTGTTAATCCCAATTTATGAATATCAATTCCTGTAGAATCGGTGATATACTTATGAAATCTCGGACAAAATTTAAATGACCCATTTTCAACTGATCTACCCCACTTTTCTACCTGGTCGGATTTTGGAAAAGTTTCATGTGTACTATCCATTAAAACTGCATTAAAATACTTTGCGTAAAAAGGCAGCGTACCCGGGAATGGTTGCACACTATTTTTTGTCCTTTCCGTTTCCTTATAATTCCAGTTGTTTAATCCAATGTAGATGCGGGGCGAATGATTCTTCATTCCGGGAAGATAAGGCTGAGGTACATCCGGCAATAAAAAATCCTGTTCTCTTAAATTTTTATAGGGATTGGTTTCTTCGGTCATGCAGGATCAGAGATTTAAGATATCATTCATTACTAAATTGTTATTGCGACAAGATATTAAAAACTGCTGTAAATTAATTAAATAAATACAGACGTTTACGCCCCCTCAGATTGACGTATTCGCATACTCGCATTTTAAGTTTTAAAACTAAGTTTGTAATTGTAATTCAGAAGAGTAAAATTATACGTTAAACGCTAACTTATAACAATAGTATAAAAAAACAGCTATCCAAAAACGATTTTTTTTATCTCAATAATGATAACAAATTAAAAAAATAAACTAATGCAATCAATTACTAAAATCGCTGTCCAGGTAATGGCAACGGTAAATGCATCAATTGAAAAGGTTTGGGAATTCTGGACTAACCCAATTCATATCGTAAAATGGAACCATGCATCTGATGAATGGCACGCCCCGCATGCAGAAAATGACCTTAAAATCGGAGGAAGATTCAAATATGGAATGGCGGCAAAAGACGGAACCGCGAGCTTCGATTTTGAAGGAATTTACACGCAAGTAAGATTGCACGAACTAATTGAATATTTACTTGCGGATGGAAGAACCGTTTCAGTAAATTTCACCATCAAAGACAAATTAACAATTGTAACGGAAGATTTCGTTCCTGAAAACATGCATCCTGTAGATATCCAACGCAGTGGATGGCAGGCTATCCTCGATAATTTTAAGAACTATGTAGAAGAAAATTAATAACAATTTTTATTTTAAAATACTTTCTTCAAATTTAATGATCTCCTCTAGTCGTAAATCGTTAGAGCTACTCCATGTCAATTTTAGGGCAAGAAATTAATTGGTAAAACAGTAACTATCCACTATTTTTCCAAAAACAACGAACAGTATGTCGGAGGAAAAAATCAATCAGCCGGAACTAGAAGATGTAATAAAATTGAGCTGGTTCAGTATCGAGCCGGGGAATTATATTTACACTTCGGTAAAAGAAATAGTGTTCCCGGAAAAACACCTGATGATAATTAATGACGGGAGAGAAATTACCATTGTGACGCTGGAAGAAAATTTACCATTACTGGTTAGTTATATTTCTAATAAGGAGCAATGGAGGTTATTGAATATAAAATGTGGGAATCCTTTTTATTGCACCGGTTTTATTGCTTTTATCAGTTCCGCACTAGCTGAGGAAGGTATTGATATTGTAATAACGTCCAGTTTCTCAAATGATCTAATAATGGTGATGGAAAAAGATCTGGAAAATGCGACAGCAATTTTACTTAGAATTGGTTTTTCTAAAAATTGAAGCAAAACACAATCGCTGTTTCGTTTTTATTATAGTGGCCTAAAATATAAGTAATGAAAGAAAATGTTAAGATCATTAAAACTGAGATATTATCCGACAACTGGTATATACTAAAAAAGATCAGGTTTGAATATAAAAGTGCTACCGGTGAAGTACAGCACTATGAAAGAGAAGCTTACGACCGGGGTAACGGTGCTGCCATCCTGCTTTATAATAAGGAACAAGGAACCGTTATTTTAACCAGGCAGTTTAGAATGCCCACTTTTATTAATGGAAACGAATCGGGCATGTTGATAGAAGCTTGTGCAGGTTTACTGGATGAAAATAATGCGGAAGATTGTATCAGGCGGGAAACTGAAGAAGAAACCGGATACCGGATCACTGAAGTGCAAAAAGTATTTGAAGCGTATATGTCTCCAGGATCAGTTACCGAATTATTGCATTTTTTTATTGCTTCCTATTCGCAGTCTCAAAAAATCAGTGAAGGTGGGGGTGTAGAAACTGAACAGGAAAATATTGAAGTATTAGAATTTCCGTTTACAAAAGCACTTGAGATGATAAAAACTGGCGAAATAAGGGATGGCAAAACCATTATGCTTTTACAATACCTTCAGTTGCAAGACCTAATGTAACATAACAAAGATAAATTAATCCTAAAAACTACCATTTTCATTTATCAATTACCGAAGGGTGTTTTCACCCTTTTTTTGCGGTTATACACCCTTTTCAACATTTAGTTTATGAAATGATAGTTTTAAGATTTACTTTTATATCGGTTTTTCATAGGATATTGGATTTTAAAGCGGGGCTGGATTTTTATCCTGGCCCCTTTTTTTTGCTATAAATTATTTAAATGATCCATTCCATTTTAATAATATTCTAATAATCAAGTTTTTATATTTAAGTTCGATCGTCTGCATCTCAGCGATTTATACCCCAAAATGGTAAAAAATTGCATCCTTAAAATCATTACATGTGAAGAATTTTCTCAATCCTGTTTAGCTTTTTTTACAAAAGTTGTAAATAAACACATCGAAAATTTTGATTTGAAATTTTAAATAGTAATTTTACCGTCTGATTTACCCTGATACTACTGATCCAACATACATTTGAATTGCCCAATTATTCAATTTACTACACAAACCCAGCGTTTTAATAAAGGTTTTAAACCTACCGTTTCATACGCCAAAATCCCTGGAACTAACCGTCATTTCCAATCTCACAGGCTTTAGAAAAGCTACAGTAACTATTTAAATCAATTTGCTTTTTCCTATATAGTCAATAAAATCCCCCCATCCTTTGTAATTACAGATGCTTATTTAATCACGTAGATCAATTACATGGTATGAAGAAATTTTACTTGCTATCAGTCGCAATAATTTTAGCTGTTTCAGGTGTAACTGCCCAGATCAGCAAATTCTGTTTTACAGCAACATCTGGCACTTATACACAAAACACAGGCGGTACTGATGTAGACCTGATTGAACAGGATGACAATAATGTTCAAAATATTCCTATAGGTTTTACCTTCAATTACATTGGAAATAACTATACTCAGGGGTCTGTGAGTTCCAATGGTTGGTTCTCGTTTACAAATGGCAATCCAAGCGATGCCAATTCTGCCGGAAATAATATAGCTACCACTACAGCCGGGCTCGTTAATACTCTTTATCCCCTTTGGGATGATCTTGATGGTGCAAATGGTATAGGATCCGGAACAGCAAGCTACCGAACTACGGGCTCTGTTGGCAGCAGGATATTTACGATGGAATGGAGAGACTGGCGCTGGAACTACAACGCAACAAATGCAGTTATTTCTTTCCAGGTAAAACTATATGAGGGAACTAACATTATTGAATATATCTACAGAAGGGAAGCCGGAAACATAATAACTACCGGAACCGGATATTCGCAAGGTGCGTCCATCGGGCTTACAGATATAACAGGCGGTTCTACACATTACCTTTCATTAAATAATTCAGGGGCAAATCCTACCGTTAGTTCTACAGTACCAACTAATAATATTACTGCCAAACCTGCTACTAACCAGATCTATCGCTTCACTCCTTCTGCTACTCCAACTATTACAGGATTAAACCCTAATCCGGTTTGTAATGCAGGAACTACTGTAACGATAACGGGAACTAATTTTAATGCATGTTTGACGGGGGTTTCATTTAATGGAACCGCCGCCTCAACTTTCGCTTTTGTAAATGCAACAACAATTACTGCAACAGTTCCGGTGGCAGCAACTACTGGCCCTGTAAGTATCACTACAGCTGGCGGAACAGCTACCAGCGCAACTTCATTAACCATCGGTAATAACGGCACGCTGTCGCTTACGTCGGGCAGTGCTTCAAATACAATCTGTATTAATAATGCCATAACAAATATTGTTTATACTATTGGCGGATCTGCAACAGGGGCTGTATTAACCGGGTCATTACCAACAGGCGTTACCGGTAGTTTTGCAGCGGGGTTATTTACCATCAGTGGTACCGCAACTTCAAGCGGAACTTTTAATTACTCAGTAACTACAACAGGGTCATCCTGCACAAATCCCTCATTGAATGGGAGTATAACGGTAAACAGCGATGCAACTATTGCATTATCCTCGGCATCCGGAACTGATGCACAGTCAATTTGTATAAACAACCCAATCAGTAATATTACTTACGCTATTGGCGGCGGAACAGGTGCTACAATAACAGGCCTTCCGGCAGGCATAACAGGTAATTTTGCTGCAGGTACATTAACAATAAGTGGTACGGCTTCTGCTGCTGGTGTATTTAATTACTCAATAACTACAACCGGACCTTGTGCGAACCAAACTATTGGTGGGATCATAACGGTTACGGACAATGGCACTATAACACTTACGTCCGCCGCTGGCACAATCAATCAATCTGTTTGTTTAAATAATTCTATCGCCGATATCATTTTTACAATTGCGGGAACAGCTAATGCGGCATCAATCGTATCTGGCAGTTTACCTACCGGCATCACGGGTATTTATAATGCGGGAATATTCACCATAAGTGGAACTGCTACTGTAGCCGGTATTTACAATTTCACTATCGGTACCTCCGGTTCTACCTGTATCAATCAAACGATAGCCGCAACAATCACTGTAAATGAAAATCCGGTTATCAACCTTTCCTCAGCAGTGGGCACTGATGCACAGGTTTTATGTGCGCTAACTCCTATCGCTGATATCGTTTACAGCATTACAGGTTTTGGTACAACCGGGGCAAATGCATCAGGTTTACCCGCGGGAGTGTCAGGGAATTACAATGCGGGAATTTTTACCATCAGCGGAACACCAACTATCGCCGGACTGTACAATTATACAGTTTTAACAACCGGCCCTTGTGCAAATACTTCCTTAAACGGCTCAATTGACGTAAACAGCAATGGCACTATCAGCCTTTCTTCAGTTGTTGGAAGTGATAACCAGGTTCGTTGCTTAAATAATGCCATCACTGATATTACTTACACTATTGCAGGAAGTGCAACCGGTGCTTTGATAACTGCGGGTTCTTTGCCTGTTGGCGTAACCGGCAATTTTAATGCTGGCATATTTACAATTTCAGGAACGCCAACTTCAACCGGTGTATATAATTATACTGTTGGAACAACTGGTTCAGGATGCGCCAATTTAGCTATTTCCGGAACTATCACTGTAAATGAAAATGCAACGATTGTTCTTTCTTCCCTTGCTGGTACAGATGCACAAACTATTTGTATCAACAATCCTTTATCAGATATTATTTACAGTACCGGAGGATTTGGAACAACAGGTGCTACTCTAACAGGTTTGCCTGCCGGAATCGTTGGTAATTATGCCGCCGGAATAATTACAATTAGTGGAACAGCTACTGTATCAGGTGTCTTCAACTATTTGGTAACTACAACTGGAACATGTATTAACGCAAGTGCTTCTGGCACCATAACAATTAATGCAAATTCCACACTTGCTTTATCAGGAGGCGTCGCCACACAAACTGTCTGTATTAATACTGCCATTGCAAATATCACTTACACGATTGCCGGCGGCGGAACCGGAGCAATTATTTCCGCAGGCTCATTGCCGGCAGGAGTTACGGGCACATTCAACGCAGGTTTATTTACTATAACAGGTACGCCTACAGTATCAGGAACTTTTCCTTTCAGTATTACTACAACCGGCCCTTGCCTCAATCCAACCTTGAATGGTAATATCATCGTTCAGGATAATGCCAGCATCAGCCTGTCATCGGCAGTTGGCACCAATGCACAAACATTATGTATAAATACAGCTCTCTCTAATATCAGCTATACTATTGCAGGAAGTGGAACAGGAGCAACTGTAACAGGTTTGCCTGCAGGAATTACAGGAAGTTTTAGCGCAGGAACCTTTAGTATCATAGGAACACCTACTGTTGCCGGAACATTTAACTATACGGTAACTACTACCGGCCCTTGTATTAAACCAACTGCTTCCGGAACGATCATTGTTCAGCCTAATTCAACCATCACACTCACATCAGGAACTACCAGTCAAACAAGGTGTATCAACACCGCCTTAACTACTGTAACATTTACAATTGGAGGCAGTGCAACAAATGCATCAATCACATCAGGTTCATTACCACCAGGCGTAACCGGTAGTATTGCCAGTTCTATATTCACAATTTCAGGAACGCCCACTACTTCAGGTATATTTCCATATACAATAACGGCTACTGGCCCTTGCGCCAATGCTACAGTAAGTGGTACAATTACCGTAAATGCTGATGCAACAATTACCCTAACATCTGCAGCAGGTAGCAACACACAAACTACCTGTATCAATACTTCAATAACAACAATTACGTATGCTATAGGTGGAGGTGGAACGGGTGCAACAATTACAGGACTACCGTCAGGATTAACCGGAAACTACGCTGCAGGTGTTTATTCCATTAGTGGTTCACCTACAGTGGCAGGAACTTTTAACTATCTTGTTACAACAACAGGGCCATGTGTTAAACCAACTGCCGGCGGTACAATTATAGTTCAGCCAAATGCAACTATCACAAGAACATCTGCCGCTGCCACTACTACTCAAACAATTTGCGTTAACAATTCCATTTCAAATATTACCTATTCAATTGGCGGATCCGGAACTGGTGCAACCGTAAGCGGATTACCGGCAGGAATAAGCGGCACATTTGCCGCGGGTGTGTACACAATTAGCGGAATCGCTACCAATACAGGAACATACAATTACACAATCACTACAACAGGGCCTTGTTTAACGCCAGGTGCCAGTGGCACTATTACTGTAAATGCTGATGCAACTTTAACTTTAACTTCTGCTGCAGCTACAGTAACGCAAACGCGTTGTATCAGTACCGCTATCACAAATATTACTTACCTGATTGCAGGCGGAGGAACCGGGGCAACAGTTACCGGTTTACCGGCCGGCGTAACCGGCAATTATAACGCTGGCACTAAAATATTCACTATCAGCGGATCTCCTTCAGTTGCAGGAATATTCAATTATACCGTTACCACAACAGGGCCTTGCGTGAAACCAGCTCTAAGCGGAACTATAACCGTAACGCCTAATGGAACTATCAGTTTATCTTCGGGCGCCGGATCGAATATTCAAACACTGTGTACAAATTCAGCTATAACAAATATTACCTATACCATCGGCGGATCTGGAACAGGCGCAACTGTTTCAGGATTGCCGGCTGGCGTAACGGGAAATTTCAGTGCAGGAACTTATACCATCAGTGGAGCTCCAACTGCATCCGGAACATTTAATTATGTTATCACAACAACCGGCCCATGCGTTAACCCTTCCTTAAGCGGCATTTTAACAGTAAGTGCATTGCCTTCCGGATCATTAACCGCAACAGAGAATTCCGTAATTGTAAACGACAATATTATCTGTGCAGGAGCCAATGTTACTTTTACTGCAACCTCCGGCTTCGGTTCTTACATATTTAAAGTAAATGGTATTAATGTTCAAAGCGGTATTTCCAATGTTTACAACAGCACAGTATTAACTAATGGCGCATCAGTAACAGTAGATGTTGCCAACGGTGCAAATTGCGGTGTAACTTTTGGCCCTGTTGTAATTAGCGTTAATCCGCTACCGGTTGCTACACTTATTTCAGATAAAACATCTATTTGCCCTGGGGAAAATGTTCAATTCACTGCTGGCGGAGGGACATCTTATACTTTCAGAATAAATGGCGCACCGGTTCAAAGCGGCGTTTCCAATATATTTAACAGCACATCTTTGAGTAATGGAAATAGTATATCCGTAACAGTTACAAACAGCAATGGCTGCAGCTTAACTACTGCTCCTATTGTAATTACTGTAAATAATGTTCCAACAGGAACTTTACAGTCAACTGCAACTACAATTTGTTCCGGCACCAATGTAACGTTTACAGCTACAGCGGGCTATTCAAACTATGAATTTAAAGTAAACGGTTCTACTTTACAAAACGGCAGTTCCAATATTTTTAACAGCAATACTCTTATAAACCCATCGGTTGTAGCTGTAATAGTTAGTAATGTTGCCGGATGTAGTTCAACTTTCGGGCCGATAGTAATAACGGTTAATGCATTACCTGCAGGAGTTTTAACCGCCACTGAAAATTCAGGTACAGTAAATGATAATAATATCTGCTCTGGCAGTACGGTAACATTTACTGCAACAAGTGGCTTTACAAATTATGATTTCCTGGTAAACGGGATCTCCCAACAAAATAGTAATTCCAATATCTTTAATACTGCCACACTGGCCGACAATGATGTAATCAGCGTGGTAGTGAGCAATGGAAATAATTGTTTTGCAACACTAAACACTATTTTATTTACCGTTATATCTTCACCTGCGGGCTCTTTAAGCGCAAGTGAAACCAGCATATGTGCAGGAGAAAATATCATTTTCACTGCAACTGCAGGTTTTAGTAATTACAATTTCATGGTTAATGGAGGTACTATTCAAAACGGAACAGGTAACTCTTATAGCAGTACCAGTATTTCAAATGGAGATCTGGTTACGGTTGAAGTTACGAACGTTAATGGATGTACAACAATATTTACAGGGCTCACTATCGCTGTTACTGCACTGCCTTCAGGTAGTTTATTGATTTCCGAAAACTCCGCCAGTACAGCAAATGATGGTTTTATATGTTCCGGAGCAACTGTTATTTTTACTGCGCCCGCAGGCTTTACTAACTATAATTTCTTATTAAATAATATCTCAATACAAAACGGAATTGGCAATAGTTATACAAGTTCAACATTAAATAATGGAGATCAGGTAACCGTTGCCGTTACAAATTCGGGCGGATGTATCGGATTGTTGAATGGCTGGTTAATTTCAGTTAGTAATTTCCCGGCAGTTGCACCAATTACAGGTTTAACAAGCATTTGCAGATTTGAAACAACTCTCCTCTCAAATGCTACTCCGGGTGGTGTATGGAGCAGTAGTGATCTTACGAATGCTACCATAGATGCCAGTGGACTGGTAACAGGGGTTTCTGCAGGTACGGCTGTGATTGGCTACACTTTAACCAATGCAGCAGGATGCAGCACTGTTGCAAGTAGCTTAATAACTATTCATGGACTTCCATTTGTTGGAGCAATAACAGGCAACAGTAATATCTGTGTAAATAACACAACACAATTGAACAGCATTACAACCGGGGGTACATGGAGCAGTGACAACAGCAGCATCGCATTTGTAAATGCTACCGGACTTGTAACCGGATTAGCCGATGGCATTGCTGTTATTAGTTATACTGTAACCAATGTATTTAATTGTACAAGAACGGTAAGTATAGCAATCACCGTAAATGCGCCACCTGTTTTAAATCCAATCACAGGGAACATAGATATTTGTGTTGGCACTACCAGTCAGTTACTAAATGATACCGATGGCGGTATCTGGAGTAGCAGTAACAATACCATTGCAACAGTGAACGCTTCAACAGGGTTGGTTACGGCTATTGCTCCCGGTACAATAACCATCAGTTATACGGTAACTGATGGAAACGGTTGCTCAGACACAGAAGTTGTTACCGTTAACAGTTGGGCATTACCGATACCAACTCTTACAGGTCCTAATCCAATTTGCCCAAATTCAACAGGAACATATATTACAGAAGCAGGACAATCAAATTATACTTGGATTTTTACCGGCGGTACGTTGGTAAGCGGCGGCAGTTCTACGGATAACAGCATCACTATTCTATGGGATCAACCAGGCCCTAAAACTATTTTAATAAATTACACTAATGCAAATGGTTGCTCTGCTGTAACTTCAGCCACAGTTACCACAAGCACCGGCACTATACCGACCATTTCAGGAACAACAGAAACTTGTTTGAATGAAGTTGGGAACTATCTTACCGATCCGGGTCAAAGCAATTATATCTGGACAGTAACTGGTGGAACTATTTCTGCCGGAGGAACTTCAACTGATAATACGGCCAGTATTACCTGGACAACAGCAGGTACCGGTAGCGTTAGTATTAATTATACTGATCCAGGAGGTTGTATAGCAGCTTCATCTGTATCGTTACCGGTATTAGTACATACATTACCAACGGCGACAATCAGTGGTAGTACATCTGTTTGTCAAAATGCAACCAGTCCGGTACTTAATTTTTCCGGATCTAATGGATTGGCGCCATATACATTCACTTACACAATAAACAACGGTACTGCACAAACGATCACTACGGTATCAGGTAATTCGATTAGTCTCAATATTCCAACAGGTTCAACAGGTTTATTCGTATATGAACTTATTAGCGTATCGGATAACAATAACTGTACTCAATTATTAAATTCTACTGCAACCATTAATGTAAATGAATTACCAGTGGGCAGTATCACCGGAACAACAATAGTTTGTGAGAATAACTCATCACCGTTGATAATTTTTACAGCCACTTCGGGTACTGCGCCATTTGTTTTCTCTTACAATATTAACGGAGGTACAACACAAACGATCAATACTGTTTCCGGCAATACGGCTACGCTAAATGTTCCAACAGGAGCAACCGGCAACTTCATTTATTCTCTGGTAGGTATTACTGATGTTAATAATTGTTCGCAGCCACAGTCAGGTGATGCAACAGTTACTGTTGTACCCTCTCCTACAGCAACTATTAGCGGAACAACAGCAGTTTGCCAGAACGGTGTTGCTCCCAATATCACTTTTACCGGATCAAATGGAACAGCTCCATATACCTTCACTTACACGATCAACGGGGGATCTAACGTAACAGTATCTTCAGTAGGCAATACTGCAATTGTTACAGTTCCTGTAAATATAAGTGGAACATTTATTTACTCCCTTGTAAGTGTACAGGATGCTGGAGCAAACCTTTGCTCGCAGGTACAAACAGGTTCTGTAACGGTTACGGTTAATGCCACTTCAGTTGGCGGAACCGTTTCCGGAAGCGCTTCAGTTTGCTCGGGAAGCAATAGTGGCCTTCTAACGCTTTCTGCACAAACAGGTAACGTTACAGGATGGGAGTATTCGGTAGATGGTGGAACTTCCTGGATAGCTGTGGCTAACACATCAACTACATTTGCATATAATAATCTTACTGTTACTACTATTTATCATGCAATTGTTCAAAGTGGGGTATGCAATATTGCTACTTCGTCAAACGCAACGATCACGGTAAGTCAACCTTCGGTTGGAGGAGCTGTAACGGCAAGTGCTACAGTTTGCTCCGGTACAAATAGCGGAACGCTAACATTAGGTACACATACAGGTACAGTGATAAGATGGGAACTTTCAATAGATGGCGGTGCCAGCTGGACTCCAATCGCAAATACTACTACTACTCAAAATTATAACAACTTAATACAAACAACATTATACAGGGCTGTAGTCTCAAACGGCGTTTGTCCTTCCGCAAATGCTGCTGCAGCAACAATTACAGTTATTCCCTTACCTACGGCATCCATTACTGGTACAGCTACAGTTTGCCTCAATGCAGCATCACCCACTATAACTTTTACGGGTGCAAACGGAACGGCGCCTTATACATTTACTTATAAAATAAATGGCGGAGCTAATTTAACGGTGGTTTCTGTTGGAAATACTGCCACTTTAAATGCACCAACCGGCATTGCAGGCGTGTTTAATTACTCACTGTTTAGTGTGCAGAGTGCAGGTAGTACGGTGTGTTCTCAAAGTCAAACAGGCACTGCAACCATCACTGTAAATGCGCCGCCTGCTATATTCACTATTACTCCGGCCAGTGCAAATATCTGCCAGGGAAATGTGCAGCCACTTACCGCTTCAGGTGGTGGTTCCAGTACCGGTACTCAAACATTCTCTTCAGGAAATGTGAACTTAGCCATTCCTGAAGGTAACAGGGCCAGTACCATAGCTGTTGCAGGGATACCTGCCGGTGCAGTGATCAACAGTGTAAGCGTAAATTTCAATATTGCACATGGATATGATGCCGATCTTGTTCTGAATTTAAGGGCACCAAATGGAAATACTTTAAACCTTGTGAATGAAAGAGGCGGCAGTGGAGATAATTTTACCAATACTACCATCAGCAGTGCAAGTGTTAACCCCGTAAATGCGGGAACAGCTCCATTCAGTAGTACTTATGCAGCAGATGCTGCAAATAATGTGGGAACGCCAAATTCAAACGTAAATAATTTTAACTCTTTATATTCAACACCCAATGGAAACTGGATATTTAATGCAGATGATGTGGTAAATTGCCATGGTGGATTTTTTGCTTGTTTCGTGTTTGGCACAGGTACTTATTTTACAGGCACTTTAAATTCCTGGTCAATTACTTTCAATTATACTTTACCAACTTCACCCGTTGCAGCAACCTGGTTGCCGATTACCGGGTTATATACAGATGCAGGTGCCACTGCTTCGTATACCGGACAAAATCTTTCCACCGTATATGCAAAACCGTTAGTAACAACCACTTATACTGCTACAACAACCAATGCTGCAAACTGCAGCAGATCGCAAACCGTAACGGTTGCCGTAAGTCAAACCCCGGTTGTTTCGATATCAGCAGATTATTGTGTGGTACCAAATAAAGTGCGTTTAACAGCCACTTCGGTTCCGGCTGCCAGCAGCTACGCATGGAGCAATGGTGCTACCACTTCATTTATTGATGTAGATGTGGCTGGTAGTTTTGATGTAACCGTATTCGCAGGCGGAAGCTGTCCGGGAACTGCTTCTATTAATGTGGCGCAGGAACTGGTAGTAAATGGCGATTTTGAAGCCGGCAACACAGGCTTTGTTACTCCTCCATTAGGACCCAATCAATATGTCTACCAACCAGATATTGCCGGCAATACAGAACTTTATCCGGAAGGATTATATGGAGTTGGACCAAATGCCAATACTTTTCATAACAATTTCTGGGGACAAGACCATACAACCGGCACAGGCAACTTTATGATCATTAATGGATTTCCTAACGGTAACCCTCAACCGATCGTGTGGCAGGCAACTGTAACAGTTTTACCAAATACAGCTTATTACTTCGCTGCGTGGGGAATGAGTGTAAATAATTCTGGCCCATTTGCTCAATTACAATTTAATGTAAATGGAGCGCAGGTTGGAACTGTTGCAACATTACCTGCGGGCGTTAACAATAACAGTAATAATGGCTGGACAAGATTTTACGGTACCTGGACCTCCGGGCCTACCACCACTACGGCTATTATTTCAATAACTGATTTGCAAAATGCTGCCGGTGGTAATGATTTTGGCTTAGACGATATTTCTTTTGCCACACTTTCCACCTTTATAACGCTGCAATCTGCCTCCGGTACTGATGCGCAAACACTATGTACAAATACAGCAATAAACAATATTGTCTATAGCATTGGAAATGGTAATCCATCCGGGCCAACAGTAACCGGCCTGCCTGCAGGCGTAACTTCAAGTTTTTCAGGCAACCTGCTTACTATTAGTGGTACCCCAACTATTGCGGGTATATACAGCTATACTATCACTACAACGGGTGGATGCCTCGTAACAAATGCCACAGGAACAATAAATGCTCAGGCGCAGGGGATAACTCTTTCATCAGGAAGTTCTACAACAACCGTTTGTACCAATAATGCTGTATCAATTGGCTATACACTTTCAGGCACGGCAACCGGTGCAACAGTAACAGGCCTGCCGGCAGGTGTAACTGGCTCTATAGCTGGAAGTATTTATACCCTCAGCGGAACACCAACTATTGCAGGTACTTACCTATACAACATAACCACAACGGGTACCTGTACACCAGTAACTACAAGTGGAACTATTATAGTCCAGCAACAAACAATACTTCTAAATTCGGGAAATAACCTTCAAACAGTTTGTATCAATAGTCCTATTGTAAATATCCAATACACAATTGGAGGAACAGGCAGTGGGGTTACTTTAAGCGGATTACCGGCAGGAGTTAGCTTTTCTTATAACAGTGGAATCGTATTCATCACCGGTGCACCTACAGTAGCAGGTAATTTTAACTATACCATTAGTACTACCGGAACCTGTTTACCAGTAACTGCGGCAGGCACAATTAATGTAACAGCAAATGCCAGTATCGTATTAAGCTCAACTGTTGGCACAAATTCACAGGTTGTTTGCAGAAATACGGCGATTACCAATATCGTTTACAGTATAAATGGTGCAACTGGTGCCACCGTTACAGGATTACCCACTGGTGTTTCAGGTTTATACAACGCAGGCACTTTCACCATTAGTGGAACACCTACGGTTAACGGAGTATTTAATTATACCATTAACACAAACGGTGGTTGTGGAACAGCTTCTATAAATGGAACTGTCACCGTTCAGATACAAACAATTACGCTTAGTTCTGGAAGTGCCTCCCCTACCATTTGTATAAACAGCCCCGTTTCAAATATCGTTTATACAATTGCCGGCAGTGCAACAGGAGCAACAGCGTCAGGATTACCAACTGGTGTTGGGATTGCAGTTTCCGGAAATCAGGTTACAATAAGCGGAACAGCAACTGTTAACGGAATATTCCCTTATACCATAACTACAACGGGTAGCTGCACCGCAGCAACTGCCACCGGTACTATCACTGTTCAATCTGGAGCAAATGGCGGAACGATAGCTTCTGTAACTGTATGCAGCGGAGGAAGCGGAACCTTAACAGTAACCGGACAAACGGGATCCATTGTGCGCTGGGAATATTCAACAGACAATGGAGCTACATGGATCTCAATAACCAATACCACAATTACCCAGGTTTACAGCAACATAATTGATCCTACTCTTTACAGAGCAGTTGTAAACAATGGTTGCGGATTGACAAACTCTTCTACAGCAGGCGTTGCCGTGCGTAACTACTGGACAGGTGCAACCAGTAACAACTGGAACACTGCCAGTAACTGGTCGGACAATCTTGTTCCATCTACATTATGTGCAGACGTACACATTAAAGGCGGCAAACCATTTCAACCAACATTAGGATCAGGCACGGCAACAATTGAAAATCTGAATATTTACCCGGGTGCCATCCTTACAGTTGAAGATGCAAAATTAGGCATCACAGGTTTCATCAATAACAACGGAACTCTTATTGCCAGCGATGAAGATGCGATCATCGAATTAGCAGGAAGTAACAGCCAATCGATTGCTGCCAATACCTTTCAAAATAATGCATTGGGAAATCTGATCATAAATAATTCCAGTGTTCAGGGTGTAACGATTGCGGGTGCTTTAGACATCTACCGTTCGGTTACATTTACCGGTACCGGAAGAAAATTAAACACCGGCGGTTTCCTTACATTTAAATCAACTATCGAAGAAACAGCCTGGATCGGCGACCTCACAGGTAATACGATCTCCGGCGACGCAACAGTTGAGCGCTATATTGCAACAGGAATTGGCAGTGCACCCAATCATGGTAAATCATGGCAATTGCTGGCTGTGCCAACAACAGGCCAAACCATCAAACAGGCTTGGCAGGAAGGTGCGGTTACCAATAATGGCAATCCAAACCCGGGATTTGGTACAATGCTAACAAGCAATGTTCCTAATGCTGCAACGCAGCCAAATCCGGGATTTGATGTATTTACTGCCCCTGGCCCTTCAATAAAAACATACAATTCTGTTACAAATACTTTTGACGGACCAACAAGCACAAACAACCAGCTTTACAATCCGAAAGGGCATTTTATACTGGTTCGTGGCGACAGGTCGGTTATAGCCTTCAACCAACCTGCAACGCCAACTGTATTGCGCTCGAAAGGACTGCTGTTCACGCCTGCTAACCCACCGGCTGTTACCAATGTGGTGGCAGGTAGATTTGAATCGGTTGGTAACCCTTATGCATCGGCGTTAGATATTAGAAATATCACCAGAACAGGAGGAGTAGATGAATTCTTTTATGTGTGGGATCCAAGGCTGGGCGGAGGAAACAACCTGGGGGCCTATCAAACATTATTTAAAGTTGGAGCAAACTATTTTGCAATACCAGGTGGAGGCAGCTATGGTTCCGGAGTAAATAATTTTATCCAAAGCGGGCAGGCTTTCCTGGTACAGGCAACAGGAACTAACGGTAATATTAGCTTCAGTGAAAATGCAAAAGTTGCGGGCAGTAGATTGCTGATGAGGGAAAATCAGGTTGCTAATTTACCGAGCGTTGTACAAACCAGCCTTTATGCAGTAAGCAACGATGGAAGCAATGCATTGGTAGACGGTGCACTTGCCATCCTCGACAATAATTATGCGAATGCTGTTGATGGTTTTGATGCAAAAAAACCAGGAAATACGGGTGAGAATGTTTCGATCAGGAACAATAGCACTTTACTAAGTGTTGACAGAAGGCAGGCTATCGCACAACAGGATACGATCTTCTTAAATCTTACGGGAACAAGAGCCCAGGCATATCAATTTGAATTCAAGGCAACCGGCCTGGGGAATGATGTTGAAGGATTTATTCAGGATAAATACCTGCAAACACTTACGGCGCTTAATGATAACGGAACCACGGTAGTGAATTTCAGCATTGCCAATATTCCCGGTTCATACGCGCCAGACCGTTTCCGGATCATCTTCAACAGGCTAAGAATTGTACCGGTAACCTTTACTTCGGTTAAGGCTTACCGTAAAGATGCCAAAATAAAAGTAGAATGGAATGTAGAAAATGAAATAAACGTGAAGCAATACGAAGTGGAAAAATCCTTGAGTGGAAACCAGTTTAACATCATCGCCGTTAAAAAGGCAACCGCAAACAATGGCGCTACGGCGGGATACAATATTTCAGATGAGAATCCTGTAAATGGATACAATTATTACCGGATCCGGAGTGTAGACCATGACGGAAAAGTTCAATACAGCCCGGTGGTAAAAGTACTTGTTGAAAAAGAGAAGGAGGCTGGTATTGCAATCTATCCAAATCCAATTACCAATGGGGTGATCAACCTTCAGTTAACGAATCAACCCGCTGGTGAATATGGAATAAAATTGTATAATAAACTGGGTCAGGTTATCTTATCTAAAAAAGTGCAACGTAGCGAAGGTAACAGTACAGAAAAGATCAATTGGGATTTCAATCTGGCTCATGGAATGTATCACCTGGAAGTATTATTTCCTGATGGAAGTAAAAAAATAATTAAAGTCCTATATTAAACTCCAACAAACATTTTATAAAAGCCTGGTGATGCCAGGCTTTTATTTTTTAAACTGAGGAATCTTCATTTTCGATTTTGAATCAGCGTTCAATATGTTCTAAAAAAAATAGCCCCGCTAAGGGCTATCGCAATTAATCATACTTTAAACTAAAAATTATGCTCTCTTCAAACGCAGAAACCCATTAGTTATTGCGCCAGATTTCAAATATTAGAAAAACTAACCCGCTTTTTTAAAATGCCCTTTCTGCATACTATCCTCCAGCATCGGTTTTGCCATGGCCCATATAGCCGCCGAGCCATCCTTTATCACCACCTGGGTTTTATATACATTTGAAAAGTCTACTCCGTATTCTTTCCAGGTACCACCTTCGTTAGATACATTTTGAAGTAACGGTTCAAACCTGTCCATTGATTTTGCAAACTTCGCTTCTTCAGTTTCGCATGCTTCAAATTCTTCCCATAATGCAATCAATTCGGCAGCCTGGTCTTCCGGCAATAAACCGAAAATCCTTTCGGCTGCTAATCTTTCGCATTCCGTATTACAATGGCTTTTTTTTGTATCATATAGAAAAACATCCCCGGCATCAATCTCTACTATGTCGTGAATCAATACCATTTTTAAAACCTTTAGTACATCAACTTTTACGTTAGAATGTTCAGCCAGCACTATGGTCATCATAGCCAGATGCCAACTGTGTTCGGCGTCATTCTCAGACCTATTGCTGTTGAATAACCGTGTTTTTCGCTGAATATATTTTAGCTTATCGATCTCGTGTATAAAAGCCACCTGGCTCAAAAGTCTTTCATTGATCATCATCATAGCTAAGCAATTTAAATTTTGTAATCATTACATAAGATGTAACCGGCTGGTATAACAAAACATAAAAAATTAATATTTATTGTGTATATTTTATACAACCGGTAGTATTATTGTGTTAATTGCAAAGAACGTGCTTGATCTTAAATTGGTTATGATATCATTTACATATTTCTTAATTTTAAGTTTTTGTTCCCTAAAGTTCTACTGATAAGAAAAAAATAAACAAATTTTTTAATTGAAATATAATGGCTTATACTTCCAGTGAATATCGTTACAACAATATGGAATACCGGAGATGCGGTAACAGCGGATTAAAATTACCTGCTATATCACTTGGGCTATGGCATAATTTCGGCCAGCCAGATTCTTTTGAAAATTGCAGGGAAATGCTTCATACGGCATTTGATAATGGGATAACTCATTTTGATCTTGCGAATAATTATGGTCCGCCTCCGGGTGCTGCCGAAGTAACCTTTGGTAAAATATTTAAGGAAGATTTTGGTACATACCGGGATGAGTTGATCATATCCTCTAAAGCGGGATGGAAAATGTGGGATGGTCCCTATGGCGATTTTGGTTCAAAAAAATATCTAACGGCAAGTATAGACCAGAGCCTGAAACGAATGGGATTAGATTATGTAGATATTTTTTATCATCATCGACCCGATCCCGATACTGATCTTTACGAAACCATGCAAACACTGGATCTGTTTGTAAGGCAGGGCAAGGCACTTTATATTGGCATTTCAGGTTATGAACCTGGTATTGCAGCCAGGGCTTTTGAAATTCTGAATAAACTAGGAACTCCCTGCCTTATACATCAACCAAAATACTCCATGCTTAATCGTTGGGTTGAAGACGGTTTAATTGATCTACTTGAAAAGGAGAAAGTGGGATGCATTGCTTTTTCCTGTCTTGCGCAAGGCTTGTTAACCAACAAATATCTTAACGGCATTCCTGCCGATTCCCGTGCCGGTAGGCAACTTGAAAATGGAGCAATCAGGGAAGATGCTATTACACCCGAATTAGTAAATAAAGTAATTCAGTTAAATAAAATTGCTGAGTCAAGAGATCAGTCGCTTGCACAAATGGCTATTGCATGGGTATTAAAAGATAAACGAATTACATCGGTTATACTTGGTGCAAGTAAAGCAGAGCAAATAACATCGTCTATCAAGGCTATCAATAACACTCATTTTAGTTATCAGGAACTTGAAAAGATAAATCAGATCTTAAAATAGCCCCCTGCAACAGCATCATTAGTCTAGCATCTTTGGCGATTCAGCAGCACCGCTAACTGTAGTCGTTTTTTTTAACTGGTCGTGTATGGACTGAATTAACTTCCATGTGCTGGCGTCGCCATCGAACACTGTATTCAAACCTTGTTCCTCCATGGGCGGGTCGCCTATATATTCGTCTCCGGCCTTCCACATTAGCTGCTGCGGTTTTACACTTCCACCATAACTCCAAAAAGCTGCACCAGCCAATGCCCCTGATTTATTCTTGCTCATTAATAATTCTGTGAAAATTTCGGAGTAATATCTATCTCTCGCAGAAGTTGATGCCGATTGATCAAAAGAGTGGCCATCTCTGGGCAAACCAAATTCCTCTATCACCAACGGCTTCTGCAAGTTATTTGCAATTTCCAGGTGATTGGCTACATATTTTTTTGTTTTATCAAAAATACTATCTATTCCTTCTTCTACAGCTTTGCCTTTAAACCATTCCCAGTTCTTGGGCCAGATATGGATAGTTAGATAATCTATATTCTTATCAGCGTGTATTGCTTCATAAACTTTTAAACTCTCTGTGCCTATGTAACCCTCAGTTCCTATTGTAACCAGGTGGTTCCTGTCTCTATCTTTTATATAAGCAGCCGTAGAAGATATAAAATTTTTATAATCATTTATAGCCGAAGGACGCATCGGTCTTGGTTCATTGGCCAGTTCCCATGCCATTATAGCCGGGTCATCTGTGTATTTTTTATTGGTTATACTATTTGTCCGCGTAATAATAAGAGCTGCTTGCTTTAAATAATCAGCTTTACAGGGTTCGCATGTATAAAATTTACTAACATAATCCCGCGTGTCATTCCAATTTATTTTATTTTTTAATACATCGTTGCTCATTAACCCGTTCCATTGAAGATACTGTAAAAATCCACCGCTCCATTCCCAATTATTACTCAAAAAGATAACGGCCTTCATATTGCGTTTACCCATTTCAGATAGTAACAGATCTAATCCTAACAGAACATCTGTATCAAATACGCCTTTAATCTTCTGTAAAGGCGGGCCTACTCTTTCTATTCCATTGATAAGCCCCGTTCCTTCGGCACCAGCCAACAACCGTAGATTGGTAACTCCATTGCTTAATAAGAAATCAAGTTCTTTCTTTAATCGTTCAGTCCCTTTTTCTTTATCCTTTTGCAAACCCAGCAACCCGCCATACCAATAATTTGTTCCGATAAAATACATAGGTATACCGGTATTAATAAACTGTTGCTGTTTTACAGTTACAAATTCACTTTCCTGAGCAAAACAAGTGTTACCTGTAAATATTGATACTGCTGTTATCAGCACGATGTGTCTTATAAAAATTATGTTCATAACGATGAATTTTATTTATTATCTCTAATATGTTGTTTTTATAAACATGTATAATTACGCAATAATCTATTGGTCTTTTTACTAAAATGATATGCAATCAAATTCTATGAAATGCTTGCGGCTTACCATAAATATTTCCGGAATATACTAACATACCATTAATATAAATACATTTTCCATATTTTCATCCTGTTATTCTATTGGATATTTACTGCTAAAACAACCGCAACCATTTTCAACGGCAATCTTTATCCAGTTATAATCAATTCGAATTTGATGTTTCGGCTAGTGATATTTCTGAAATTTATATAAAAGAGATACCTTTATTTCAATATCCGGTAACAGATTGTATTTTAAATAGATCATCTACCGTTTGGCAATTAATTAATAATCTTAATTCTACAATTATGCAGTGGCAAGGAAGAAGGCAAAGCGATAATGTTGAAGACCGCAGAGGCATGTCGGGTGGGGGCAAAGTTTTAGCTGGCGGCGGTATCATTGGTGTGATCGTACTGATCGTAAATATGCTGCTTAGTGGCAATGGAGAGCAATCTATCCAGTTGCCTGATATATCCCAGCAGAACCAGCAAGCTCAAAGTTCTTCATTATCACCACAGGAACAGGCTGCTGATGACGAAAGGGCTGCATTTGTAAAAGTGGTACTGGCTGATACGGAGGATGTTTGGAACAAGATATTCAGTAGCCATGACGAACAATACGCAGCGCCTACGCTGGTGTTATTCCGCGACCAGGTTGCTTCCGCTTGCGGCAATGCCAGTTCTGCATCAGGTCCATTTTATTGCCCGGGAGATCAGAAATTATATATTGACCTTTCTTTTTACCAGGAACTTCAAAACAAATTTAATGCACCCGGAGATTTTGCCATGGCTTATGTTGTGGCACATGAAGTTGGCCATCACATACAAAAATTAATGGGCACTTCAGATAAGATGCATCGTTTACGCGGTAAGCTTAGTGAAGAGGAGTATAATAAGTATTCAGTTAAAGTTGAGTTGCAAGCTGATTTCTATGCTGGCGTTTGGGCTAATCATGCCCAACAAATTAAAACTGCCGACGGAAGAAGTATCATTGATCCCGAAGATATTAATGAAGCACTTACTGCTGCAAATGCCATCGGCGACGATCGCTTACAAAAGCAATCACAGGGATACATCGTTCCCGAATCCTTTACACATGGAACCTCTGCACAAAGAATGTTTTGGTTTAAAAAAGGTTTTCAAACAGGTGATATCAGGCAGGGTGATACTTTTAATGTAAATATTGAATAAAAGAACAGATAAATAAACCCATTTTCTGCAGCAGGTACGAGGTATTTAAATTGCCTTGTCATGTTAATTTTTCAATGGGTCGTAACTACATATCCCAATATTAGCATGGTATTTGATTTTGCTTACAAAAGCCTGATCTTATGCCTAAAAACGGACCAATCATAATCATCGAAGACGATATGGACGACCGGTTCATATTGGAAGAAGCATTACAGGAAGCCAATGTTAATAATGAACTTATTTTCTTCGATAATGGGCCGGAGGCCTACGAATATCTTTTGTCATCCGGCCAGCAACCATTCTTAATTTTTTGTGATGTAAATCTTCCCAGGCAAAACGGGATAGAATTTAAGCGGGAACTGGATAATAATCCAGTGCTCAGAACGATGTCTATTCCATTTATTTTTTATACAACTTTCGTTTCACAGTATGCTGTTAATGAAGCCTATAAAAATATGACAGTACAGGGATTCTTCCAGAAGAATAATTCTCATAAGGAATTGAAAGATGTGATCAGGATCATTATTGATTACTGGCGAATATGCAGGCAGCCCCAGCCAATAGAGCAACTTAAATAAAGGCAATGAGAAACCTACTAAATAATGCTGTAATATTGCTACTACAAACATCAGATTTTTTGTAAATTTAATTTCCAGATTTATTTGTTTTTGTAAGCTGCAATGTTAACTGGTTAAAAAAGTATAGCAATTGCTATGAAAGAAAAAAAGAACGCTTTATTCTCAGACTTACTTTTTCTCGCTATTATATTAATTCTTTTATGGGTTTCATTCCAGTCTTTTAAGAGGATTGAAAAACTGAACGACGATTTTGCGTGGGTTAATCATTCAAACATGGTTAAACTTAAGCTCGAACAACTGATCTCTTCGGTAAAAGATGCTGAAACTGCTCAACGTGGTTTCCTACTTACAAACGACACCGCTTTTCTTGAACCACTTACTGCCGGAATGAGAAACAGTACACTAATAAATAGGTATCTGGACTCAATTACTCTGGACAATAAACCCCAACATCAAAAAACTCTAGAGCTGAAAGTATTGATAGAAGAGCGATTTAAGCGTCTGTCAGACAATATTCAGTTGCATAAAAAAAACAGCGATGAGTTAATAGTAAACCTCCGGGTTGGCAAGGCTCAAATGGATAAAATAAGGACACATGTAAAATTCATGATCCAGAATGAAAATCATTTACTGGCAGAAAGAATCAAAGAGAAAGACCAAACTGCATCTATCACCCCGCGTTATACTTTAATTCTTTCCCTGGCTGCTATACTGGTCGTTATATTGGCCTATCTTAGAATGAGGGCTGAAAAAACAGCCAGATTCAGGGCAGAAGACAGCGAAGCTACTATTCAAAATTTCTTTATGCAGGTTCCTGCGATGGTGGCAATATTAAAGGGGGAAGGGCATAAGTTTGAATTCATAAACCCCTCTCTAAGTGAATTGTTGGGCAAATCCGGCATCACCGGTAAGCCATTACTGGAAGCGCTGCCAGAGCTAAATGATAGTCCGTATCTTGCTCTTTTAGATGAAGTATATAAAACAGGAACTTCCTTTAATGGGAAGGAAATGGTAATTCCTTTCCAAAACAAGAAAACGGGTGAAGATATTTACGTTAACCTGGTACTACAAGCTTATGAAAATGCGGCAGGAGAAAAAGAAGGCATTCTCGTATTTTGTTATGATGTTTCTGAACTCGTGATCACAAGAAAAAAAATAGAAGAATTAGAATTAAGATCACGGTTAGCCATAGAAGCAGCTGAAATGGGAACATTTGATTGGGATTTTCAAAATCAGCAGTTCATATCCTCCGCCAGGCTCACGGAAATTTTCGGCTTCGCAGATGAAACATCGGTTCCCCATGATGCATTGATCAGTCGCCTACATCCGGATGACCGGGCTGTGAGGAACAAAGCTGTTGAAGATTCATCAGCAAAAGGAGCTCTTGAATATGAAGCAAGGGTAATTTGGCCAGATGGTTCAATACACTGGATCAATGTATTTGGAAAAGTGATACATAATACCGAAAAGCAGGCTGTGAGGATGTACGGTACAGTGATAGATATTACAAAGCAAAAAAAGATACTGAATGAATTGAGAGAAAGCGAATCCAAATTCAGGTTATTGGCAGATTCGATGCCACAATTTATCTGGACGGGCAATGCCGCGGGAGAACTAAATTATTTCAATAATGCTGTATATGAGTATTCCGGATTAACAGCCGCAGAACTGGAAACGAGCGGATGGATAAGTATAGTTCATCCTGATGATAGACAGGAAAATATAACAAAATGGAAATACGCCGTGAGTACGGGATTTGAATTTAAATTTGAACACAGATTTAAAAACAGCAATGGCGAATACCGTTGGCAGTTAAGCAGGGCACTTCCTCAAAAAAATATCGATGGCAGGATCGAAATGTGGGTAGGCACCAGTACCGATATTGATGAACAAAAGAATTTTTCCCGTAAACTGCAGGATAAGATCAGTGAAAGAACAAAAGAACTGGCTAAATTAAATGAGGAACTCACTTTAAGAAATAACATATTTGCGCAGGCTGAAATCAACGCTTTAATTGGCAGTTATTCCTGGAGTATGGTTACCGGCGAGCTGAAATATTCGGATAACCTTTTCCGCTTGCTGGGTTATGAACCAAATGAATTTGTTCCTAGTTTTGAAAAATACCTGGAATTTATACACCCTGAAGACAGAGATCTTGCCGCGGAAGATGGTAAACAAACATTTGAAACCAGGCAATTGGTTGAACACGTTCACAGGATAATTAAAAAAGATGGAAACATTAGGTATTTTCGTTCCAGCGGACAATTTTTTGGCGAGGATGATAATATTTCACTGATAGGAAGTGTTCAGGATATAACACATGATACTCTGTTGAATGAAATGCTTCGTTCTCAAAATCTTGCACTGGAAAGAAGTAATGCGGAATTAGAATCTTTTAATTATATAGCCAGCCACGATCTTCAGGAACCGTTGCGCAAGATCCAGGCTTTCTCGGGACGTATACTTGAAAAAGAAAAAGATCTATTCTCAGAAACTACCAACGACTACTTTAAGAGAATTACCAATGCTGCTTCCCGGATGCAAAACCTGATAGATGCTTTGATAAGTTATTCCAGAACAAATATATCCGGTGCCAGTAAAGTGCCAACCGACTTAAATAAATTAATGGAAACAGTTTTAGAAGGGTTACAGGATAGCATAGAAGAAAAAAAAGCAACTGTTCATTTTACAAGTTTACCGGTTGTTGAAACAATCCCTTCTCAATTTCAGCAACTCTTTACTAATTTAATATCTAACGCAATTAAATATAGCAAAAAAGAGGAAAACCCCTTGATCAAGGTAGATGCACTGCTGATAGCAGGTAACAAAATAACTGAATTTGCTGCTAACTCAAATGTAAGTTATTGGAAAATTAGCATACAGGATAATGGGATTGGCTTCGATCAAAAATACAGTGTAAAGATATTTGATTTGTTTCAACGGCTGCATGGTGCAACAGAATATTTAGGCACGGGTATCGGCCTGGCGATCTGCAGCAAGATCATGCGTAACCATGAAGGGCATATTAATGCAATTGGTAACCCCGGGATTGGGTCCACATTCAATATTTACCTTCCTGCAAAAGATTAATTTACTACTTTGCATACTTTATTACCAAAATTAAGCGCCAGCTTCTCTCAAACATGAAATCTACAAAAAGGATATTACTGGTAGATGATGATGCAGATGACCAGCTGTATTTCCTGGATGCGATCACTGAAATATATCCTGATATGGAATGCAGGGTTGCCAATAATGGTATTGAAGCACTAAAGGAGGTTCAGGTGCCTCCACCTTTTGATGTTATATTCCTGGATTTGAACATGCCGATCATGAATGGATTTGAATGCCTTAACAACTTGAAATTGCAGGAAAATTACAGAGATATTCCGGTTGTAATTTTTACTACATCGAAGAGCTCTAAGGATATACAACAAACAAAAGAACTTGGGGCAAGTTTATATTTTACTAAACCAACAAGTTTTTCAATGTTGTGTTCTAAACTCAAAATAATCTTTGATATTGATTTTTCTACGTCTACTTATGTAGTGTAATTTTATTCTTACTTAATTTGAATAATAAAAAAAGCCCGGTATTTTGTACCGGGCTTTTTTATCAGATCATTTATTGTTATTGCACTTCAAATCCTACCTGGATATCTCCCCACAACAAATCTACTTTTCCTTTTTTATCGATCGTGATCGTAAATTTCTCGGAAAAAGCTGCTGCTTTGGAAGGCTTTGCTTTTACTCGCAAAGCATCATCAGACTGTTTGTAATCATAAGCACCCCATTGATCCCATTTTTTGTTGAAAATAATCGTCCACTCTTCCGCTCCTGCGATTGTAAAAAGGCCATACTTGCCTGCTGGCAACACCTGCCCATTTATTTTTACTTCTTTATCAATTTCAAATACCGTAGCCTCGTTTGCACCAGTACGCCAAACTGCGCCATCTTTAGGCTCAAGGTCTTTACCAATTACCCTACCTTTTACCGAAGGCTGGCTATAATTAATCTTAATAACGGCACCAGAGGATATCGTTTCCGTAGCTGTGGCCGGAGGGCTGGGGCGTTTACTTTTATCTTTATCCTGTGCACATGCGTTTAAAGTTACAAATGCAAATGCTGCCGTTAAAGCAATTGAAAATATTTTTTTCATAAATAGAAATTTAATTGAAACTGCAAATTACATGGAAAAACGAAAAATAAAAAACATAAAGTGACCGATGGTTTCTTTAAAGATGAAACAACTACCTTCCATTTAATGAAAATGATTTTATAAAAGAGCTGCATTTAATGCTCCCCTTCTTATTGAATGAGTAAAACCTTAAATACCCTGATCAAAGAATGATCTTTTTATTGATTGGTACTTCTGCAGGTAACAATTCAATCACTTTTGCCTGTGGTGCCGATGATTGAATCTCTAAAAGTAGTTTTTTTCGAACATCAAAGTTATTTACCGCCGCAATGTCGCAGGCCTTATTAAAATCCGTGTGCATTCCGTACCCTTCCAATATGTCCGCTACTTCTTTATACTCAGGAAAAGAAAGGTATTTTTTTACAAAATAATATTGCTTATTCTGTACCGTTTTGCTGTAAGCCTTGTAAAAAGTTTCCATAACTGTGTGGTTTAAGTGAGCAGGAATTATAATGATCAAATTCAAATGAAATTGTAAGCAAAAAGGACAAGTGAGCTTTTTTAAGGATAATGAATGGCTGTTGCAGCCTTCTGGTGATATAACCAGTGATTTACTGACTCGTTTCAGAAATTTACTTTCGTAGGAATAGAAGTATACCAGAGACTTGAATGATCGTATACAATTGGAAAAAAGTGTTTGTTCAGAGGAATCTTGAAATATTAGGTAAGATTACTTATATAAATATAGCAATAATAGCCGGAAGACACAAGTAAAAGGCATAAAAAACTGAAAATATAAAGTCTACTTCTAAAAATATTCCTATAAATAAAATGGGTAAAATATTTCAATAATTTTGCTTAAAATATTCATTTATAATACATTACAAATTATTTTAGTTGCATATTCCAGACAAGAAAATTACTAAAAATAAAATATGGCACGGTTTTGGAAATTAGGGTGGCGGAATTAAAAAAATCAAATTTCCAATCTGAACATAACCATTAATCATTAAAAAATCTATTATCATGAGCACATCAAACACTCCATTGGCCACTATCGAAACCCAGCCAAAGAAAAATTATAAGAATGCAATCATTGCAACTTTAGCAGTTGCTCTTATAGCAACAGGTGGCTTTCTGGCATACGACAGAAGCGGAAAAACAGCTAAGATCGATGAGCAGCAAACGCAAATTGTTGCTGTTACCACTGAAAAAAGTAACCTGCAATCAAGTTTTGATGCATCATTGGCCCGTCTTGATTCTATGGGTACCGTTACAAACGGTTTAAATGCTGAATTAACAACAAAAAATGCTGAAATAACAAAAGCTAAAGAAGAGATCCGCAGCATCTTAAATAAAAAGAATGCAACCGCTTCAGAATTGTCTAAAGCGAAAAATATGATCGCTTCTTTAAATAGCAAAATTTCTACAATGGAGCAGGAAATTGCGAAATTAACAGAAGATAACAGATTATTAGGTGAAGAAAAAGTTGCTTTAATAGCTGATAAAGATAAATTAACGCAAGACCTTACTACTACTACCGGTATAAAGATTGAACTTGAGAAGAAAGTTGATGTTGCATCAACCTTAAATGCCTCTAATATTATCATCACGCCGGTTAACGTTAAACGTAATGGCAGGGAAAAAGTTTCCAGCACTGCAAAGCGTGTAGATAAGATGGTTGTTAGCTTCGATGTTGCTAACCGTATTATCCAGCCAGGTAGCACTGATCTTTATGTATTAGTTATCGGACCTGATGGACAGGCTATAACTTCAGGACCTGCAACCGGATTATTTACTACCCGTGAAGAAGGTGATAAAACTTATACCGCTAAAGTTCCGGTAGATCTTGAAACTGCAAAAACTAAAAATGTTGCATTTTCTTTTGCCCCGGGAGCTACATTCCAACAAGGAAACTATAAAATACAGATCTATCAAAATGGATTCCTTATCGGACAGGGAACTAAAGAACTTAAGAAAGGCGGATTGTTTAGCTAATCTCACAGCATATATATCTATCATAATATCCTCTTGAAATAATAAAAATACCTGGACAATTTGTCCAGGTATTTTTTTGTGATTTATTTTTTAGCTTTTACCCTAATTGATCTTCATTGTGGTAAATCCAATTAACATTATATAATTGGAATCTATTTTACCTCAAACTCTACTTCAAAAAAATTAGGCGATTTTACAGGATTAGTAATTGTTTGATAGCAATATTGGTAGCTGCCGTAGCAATTCTTGGTGCTTCAACTGTGCTTCCTAAATGAAACATTTCTATCTAGGCAGTCAGCTTGATCCACTTGTATTAGTTAAACTCACTTTTTAAAGAGTACATCACTATAACGGCTGTGTAATTTTTTAAAATATGTCGTACATGTTTCAAACATTTCGTGTACCTGATTATAAGTAGGACCTCTGCGTAAGACTTTCTGGAAAGCAAAAAGGAATACACGAAAAAAAGGGCAATGTTACCATGCCCTTTAAAACCACCGAAAACAAAAAACTATATATTACCGGATAAAACAGCATAGCCATTTTTAAGAGAGAAGTATTGCTTAATTGAACGTATTAAATTTTTCATGATGAGTGTTTTATGAGTTAAATATTTTTTTATTTAAATATTGCCTGGCAGTACAGAATAACCTTGTTGGAGACTGAAGAAAGCCTTAATTTTTGTAATGATCATTTTCATAAATAATAATTTTAGTTTTAAAATATATTCTCTTTTAAGACTTTGCAGCATCAATAAAATTTAAAGAGGTTATAATAAAATAATGTTAAAGGGTAAGGATTCTTTTCGCAATGTTTTATTGCTTAATTTGATGCTTGTTTAATTTTTAAGAAATGGTAGACAAAAATACGATCAGGGAAAAATATGCGTCTATGCCGGATAGTGAATTATTTGCATTTGCAAGAGAAGAAGCCATGCATTTAACAGCTGAAGGAAGGATGATTCTGAATACGGAAATAACAAAAAGAAACAATGCGGGAATATTTGATAACATAGCTTTAAACACTTTACCCAACGAGGAGATTAAAGATCCATTTTTTAATAAGGAGAGTGACCCATTTATGAGAGCATCGGTTACTTACTTTTTTGATCAAAAAGAAATGGGAGCAGGTGATGAAACAATTCTTAATGGCCTTATGGAAACGGGTATGGAAGAAGCAGATGCAATTAATTTTATATCAGCAATGGATCTGTTGGCTTTGCAACGGCTTAAAAAAGCAGATCACAGCAAACTCATTGGTGGATTGATAGTGATGTGTGGTATGGCAATCACTTTTCTTCCTTTTCAGCGTTCATCTAACAGGTTAGCCTATATTATCGCATGGTGCATGATGATTTATGGTGCCGGCAAATTAATCAGTGGAATATTTAATTCGGAGAGATTCAAAAAAATAATCTCGCAGATTGCAAAGGACAATGAAATTAAAAATATTTGAACGAACATCAGCCTATCATACAAACTGTTTACTTAATGTAATTTATTTTCAATAGCTTGTTGTAATATCAAAAATGTAAATTAATAAAATGAAAAAGATACTAATCGCTTTAGACTATGATCCCAGTGCAGAAAAAGTTGCGGAGATGGGCTTCGCAATAGCCAAATCTATGAATGCTGAAGTAACGCTGGTACATGTTCTTGCCGACACTTTATATTATATGCCGCTGGAATACTCGCCAGTAATGGGTTTTACAGGATTTACCGACGCCGGCTTAATTGAACCGATAGACCTGGAGGAATTAAAACGAAATGCCCTGCTTTTCCTTGATGCATCTAAGGCTCACTTAGGAGACAGTAATATAAAAACAATCGTTGCCGAAGGACATTTTGCTGAAAGTATTCTAAAAACCGCAGCAGAAACCGGGGCAGATATTATTGTAGCCGGATCGCATAGCCGGGGTGGACTGGAAAAATTACTAATGGGAAGTAATACAGAAAAACTCATACACGATACAACCATACCCCTGCTTATTGTTCCAACAAAAAAAACAGAAGAACCTTCTTAACTTGAATTGTTGGAATTGGGTTTTACGTACGCATCACTCCTATCTTTTTTCCTTCCCAACCAGGAAATAAAACAGCGTCATTTTTAATTTTCAAATGATTGTCGGCTACTTCACTAAAAACGGCCCTGAAATCAGTTGTTACCGGCAAGTCTCTCCCATCTTCCAGATTTTCTGTAGCAAGTGATCCTACCGATCCGTGTATGATTCCCCCTTTTACATCGTTACCTAATATAAAATTACATGACCCTCTTCCATGATCTGTACCCCCACTGCCATTTTGTTTTACAGTACGGCCGAATTCAGTCATAGTCATTACCGTTAGTTCATCCTGGTAAGAACTAAGGTCTGTCCAGAATGCCGTAATACTATTACTTAAATCCAACGCATTCCTTCCAAAACTTCCCATTTCGGTTCCCTGGTTATAATGCGTATCCCAGCCGCCGGATTCTGCAAAACCGATCTCGAGCCCCACATCCATTTTAACGAGCTGGGCTATTTGCCTCAGTGCATTTCCAAGAGGAGACTGAGGATACACGGCACCGTTAGCTGGCTGATAATTCCTGGTATCCATTTTATCCAGCATTTTAACGGCGCTAAAAGTTTCTTTGCCGGTTTCTTTCAATAAATCGGAACTGGCCTGGTCATAAAGATCTTCAAAGCTCTTTGCCGTTATGTTTGCTGCCATAGGATTCCCTTTCAATTGCAAAGCAAAATCCTGCAGGTTACTAATGGCTATAGAAGTATTGTATCCATAAAAAGAACGCGGCATCGAATTGGTGAGGCTTACAGACCGGAACGGGCTTCCGTCATGACCTAATAATCCAGATGCCCTGTTTAACCATCCACTATCTGTTCCTTTATTAAAAGGTGTTCCGGATTCCATATAATCCTGTGCATCAAAATGTGAACGTGAATTATTGGGAGATCCAATGCCATGTACAATAGCCATTTGCTTATTTCGAAAGGCCTGTTCAAAAGAGCGCAGGCCAGGGTGAAGGCCAAACCTTCCATCAAGATCAATCAACGGAGTAGTACGTGCGTCTTTTGCTGCCGACATAAATAAAGAAGGCCGGGCGATTTTAAGATATGCATCGGTAAATGGCGCAACTGCCATTAATCCGTCCATCGCTCCGCGTTGAAAGATGCACACCAGTATTTTATTTTTCTTGTAGGGAGATGAAATTTTTTCTTTACTGGCAGCCCTCGCAATAAATGCCGGCACTCCTCCAACACTAACACCAAATACCGCCAATGCACCGGATTTTAAAAAGCCTCTTCTTGATGACATACTCTTTCAGTTTTATTTTCTTTGAAATTCTGGCGAACCAATTATGATCCCTACTACCTGCGCCAGCATATTCTCCGTTGATATTTCGTTTTGCTTTGTCTTTTTTGCCAGATCTTCTTTGTCTTCTTTCATGGCTTCCTCTACCATTAATTCTTCCTTATCTGATACTATTGAAACGGAAGCACTATTTTTTTTACCAGCTGCCTGCTCAACTTTTTTATCCAGTTGAGGCTCGGTTAGTAACGGCGTTAAACGTTTGATTGTTTGATCGAGGTTTCTTTCCGGCATTAATAATTTACTGTAGGTGATCAATGCCTCTTCAGCACTTTCGGGCTCGTGAAAATTATTTAAACCGAGCAGGTTGGTTTGTACACCCCGCATTTGCTTGGAAGCTACAGCAAGACCAAAATTCATCCTGTTCAACAAAGCACCGGTATTGATCCAATATTGAGCTTTATCGGGAAAACCAGTTGGAGCCTGGTAATGATAAATCTTCTGGCCCATTTTGTCGATCCAGCCAAAAAGCAGATAAGGCTGTTGAACGTCTGCTTTTAAAGCACGTACAGCACTGATCGCCAGTTCAAAAGGAGATTTCGTTTTTTCACGAATCACATTTTTATTCCAAAATTCGGGAGATGAAACCATCGTAATAAGCACTTCGCTAATATTGCCTTCATGCTGTAAAAATGATTTTTCCATTTTCTCTACAAGGCTCTGAGCTGGGTTATCGCTTACAAAATGCACTGCCAGTTTTCTGCAAATAAAATTAGCAGTAGATTTATGATGAGCAAGCATCTTCAGCAATTCTACCCCTTCCTGGTAACCCGCATTGCTTGCAAATTGCTTCCCTAACACAGTTTTAGCTTTGGTATCATGCCGGTTCATAGCAAATAAAAAATCTCCGTCGTGAACAAAACCCTGATCAGAAAGGCGATCCTCCCCTATTTTATCCAACAGCTTCTTAATGCCGCTACCGTAACTGTTTTCAATCGGGTAGAGCGTCCAGCCTGTTAATATTCTTGCAGCCTGTGTTACATCAGCCTGTGTATAACCGCCATTCACGCCCAGTGTGTGTAATTCCATCACTTCCCTGGCATAGTTTTCATTTAAACCCTGGTTCTTTTTTCTGTTTGCAAGTTTCTGAACCATTGCAGTAGCTGCCGTGTCATCCATAGATGCGTTCATTCTCATCAATCTCCTCTTCATTCTTTCTTCATCACCCATTCTATTTTCATCGCTGTTTGCCACGCTGTTAAAATTATCGAGGTACAATAACATAGCCGGAGATTTTGCCGTGGCAAGTAACATATCTTCAAATTTGCCGGTTACAAAAGGCCTTATCGCATCACGCTCATAAGCAGGTATAAATAATGCGCAGTCTTTTTTAGTAAAAGAAACATTAAAGTGGTTGAACCAAAAATCTGTAAGTACTTCGTGCAATTGGTTATTTGAATAAGTAGCTCTGAGTATCTTATAATTAATGAATTGATGAAAAAACTCTGACTGCCTGCGATATTTTTTCTCCCTGGCATATTGGGCTATCTTTTTTTTATATATTTTTCGGTCAACATCGTTAGCAGAATCTTTTGGAATGATACCGTTTTCCCTTGCCATTTTCAGAATCTGGATAGGCCTTGGGAACACTTCATTTGCTTCTGTGTTGGTCATTTTTAAAGCATCGTACTCAAGCGTTCTCGCCTGTAAAGAGTCGTCGGGTATACCGCCAATCAACTGTTTTTGAAACCAATTCTCCAACCCTGTTTTTACCACTTCGTCAATCTGGCCTGGCGTTGCTCCAAAAGAAAACCGGCTAAGTAAATGCGCCGCTGCCTGCCTTTCTGTGAGTCCTGCTTCTTTATAAGGAAACCGAAAAACTGTGGTTCTGGTAGCTGGATGATACACAAAAGAAATAATGATAAAACCCACAACAAAAAGAGACACAATTTTCGAAATAATAATGAACCTGCTTTTCATGCTAAATATTTATTCAGTCTTTGGAAGTTATTGACATCAATTTTAACCTAATAAATGGCAAATAATTTTGTTTTGATCTATAATCTTTGAGCGAAAAATTAAGACTTTTTAGTTTAAGACAAGTTTAATTTGGAATCGGTTTTTGTTAAATTTCTTTTCCCGGCTTTAAACCTAACAGGTTTGCTTATCCGGAAATTTTGCAAAATAAAAAATCCGGCCTTTAAAGCCGGACATCGTTAACTACTTTAAAATAGCAGATAACCGTATTGTTTAATAGTTTATCGAGGCAATACCGGGCCATACTGTAGATTCTTTCCACGTTTTGAATGCCTTGGATACATTACATCATGCGCCGTTTCATAACCTTCGTCTGCCACCCGTTCCAGCATTTCTACTGTATTTTTACTCCTTTTTCTATAAATAACAATACCTACAACTGCCACTGCCGTTAAACCAACCAAAATCCTCAATGTTTTTTTCATTTCATTTATTTTAAATTCATTGGCAAATTTTATACCATTTCAAAATTTTTGCAATAAGTTCTGACAGTTCATTAGCCGCTGCTGTTTTAATGCAACAATAATGTACTGCCCTTTCGGAAATGAGTTTTTCCATCTATGTCCACCGCTTCCAGCATCCACACAATAGTTTGGGTTTCCTGGGTTTGGCCTTTCACCCTCCCATCCCAACCAGGCAGATCAGATGTTGTTTCAAATAACAGTTTACCCCATCTGCTAAACACCCTGAAATACTTTAATTTATTAAAACCAAGCAGCAAAGGGCGGAGATAATCATTGTTACCATTGCCATCCGGTGTAAAAACTGTTGGAACATAGATAGCGATCTCTTTATGGGTTTTTACCAATTGAGTATCTACCGTTACACAGCCGGCGGCCGTTCTAATCTCAATGGTGTACAATTGTTCATTTACGCTGCGAAAATACGGATTGCTTATAAATGGATCATCAAGATAAGTGGCTGGTGACCACATAATACTGTTACCGAAATTCCGGGCCTGCAATTGAATGGGAAAATTGAATGCTGCATCCTGTAATGGATAGTTGATGCCTGCCTGCGAAGTATCAATAATCATATCAATAGCCCTGGTTTTAACAGGCTCACCACAAATCCCATTTGTGAGCAGGGCATAATATTTTCCGGAACCAGTAACGCTATAGGTTACTTGATTTGCTCCGGTTATTGGCTGGTCATTTTTAAACCACTGTAACTGCGATGCCGGCAACACTTTTAATACAGGATCCGGACCATTACCAATACAATGCTGCTGTTCTCCAATTAACTCAAGAGAGTTGTCAATATTTCGGACCTTAACCTTTACCGTGTCGGAACTAAAACAGCCTCCTCCCACACTTTGAATGTTCAAAATATAAGAAGTATCAGAATCCGGCAAGGCCGTTGGATTTGAACTATTAGGATCACTTAGTCCCCAGGCGGGAGTCCAACGATAAATAATGCCACTTACCGGAGGTACCCCAAGCCGCACAGGCGTAAAATTACAGGAAGCCACATCCGGCCCTGCGTTGGCTTCTACAACCAGTGTATCCTGCAACTGCACTAACAAGGTGTCCTTGCAACCATAGCCGGGATACGGCGACAATTCTACTTTATAATTGGTTCCAGCAGGTGGCGGTGGCTGAAGGCTTAAAACCTGCTGGCTGCCTAACAATTGGGTAAAATCATTATTATACCATTTATACCCTAGATATCCTGAGGGTGCTTTGAGGTTTACCAAAGTATCCTGAACACAATAAGTTTCGCCGGCAAAACTACTTTCACATTTTGAACTCACATCAATATAAGCGTAGCCAAAATGGATAGAATAGGTGCAATCAGCCGTTTTTATAAATATCCTGATTGTTTTACCCTGGTAGCCATTCAGGTAAACACTGTTTGTTGTCCAGTCTTTGTATCGCACCGGAGACTCACTGGTACGTATAGGAGACGTAAGAAAGCCTGGTAGGTTTGTATATGCAACATAGGAAAATGTGAAACAATCTATAGTTTCGTCATCGGTGGTGTTACGTATTTCGATTTCCAGCCTTGGCTGTCTTTCAACAGTATGCCCCGGATCTTCAAATACAACTGCGTAACTATAATTAAGTGTAAATTTATTTGATGCGGGTGGAATAGTGAATTCATAGGAAAGTCCTTCCGCCAATCCACCTGCCTGATTATTTCCAAGTTTAATTGAATGATTACTGCCGTTTGGACAATTTTTAGGAAATCCTCCGTATTCATCCAACCCATCGCCGGGGATTGCGGATAACATTGTATGCTGACCTAAAGCTGGAGCACTTAATCCCTGCAGACTGATAATATTCTGACCATTGTCATCATCAACAGATCCTGAGTAACAAGTCCATCCGTTAAAAGTTCCCTCCTCAAAATCGATATTAACAGGGCACTGAGAATAAGAGGATAAACCAGCCATACTCAATAAAATGCAAACAATAAATAGCCTTACTGTAAACATATTAATAAAACCTGATTTTAGCCTGTTCAAATTACTCATTGATGAAATCCTTTCGAAAATAAAGATACTGAATTTAGTGCTTGAAAACGATTTAGTGCTGCTAGCAAAGTTTATGAAATAGCTATTTTACTTAATGTGAAACTCTTTGTCATAATAGAAAACAGTAAATTCAACTACATTTAAATTTTACAAGCTGTATTCATTGCAATAAACATAGTTTTACCATTATCCATTTTTGAACACATGCTTTATCAGAAAAAATTAAAATAATGAAATTATTTATGCTCTTATTAGGATGCAGGCCACTGGGAAGGCATACAGAACAACATGATGTATTATTTACGATTGCTGATAATTTGGCATCTGCTATACCTGATATTAAATCTTTTTGGCCTGATGGCGGTGTAATTCATGTGGATGCCTGGAGGGAAATAACTGAAGTGGATGGCTTTGAGATCAGCATACAGCCTAAAGAAAAAAGATCAGCAGACGATGGCAACCACCATCAATTGTTCTTTTTAAACCTGGGAGGTTACAAGAAGGATGAATTTGAAGAATTTCATTATAAGATGCTTGCAGTTTCGCCGGATAAATCAACAGCCATCAAACTTGCAAAAGCGACTGCCTTTTATAAGCATACCGGATTTAAAGGCGCAGCATCACATATTGATGATAAATATGGTGTGGATGTAGATGATGTTTACGAAATAAAAGACATTCTTCCCGAATGGATAAGGAGTAAGTATTTCTTAAAAATAACGCCGGCAGCTGCATCGGTTGCAGATGCGTGGCATCTTGGGTATCTGCCCTTAAGCAAAATAAGCAAATGATAAAAGTTAGTCGCCGAGTATCTTTTCGATATGAATCAATTTTCCTTTTTCATCAAAACCTTCAACAACACAAGTTAGTTTTTTTGAAAAATCGTTATTATTAAAATTGATCCTGACTTTTTCAGATCCTGCGCCAGAACTCACCACATTGCTCCAGTATAGTGTTTGCCTGTTATCAATTGATTTTGGTAAGCTTAAAGCTGAAGCATATTGCGGTTCGTAAAACTCCTTGGTAATTTCGTATCCCTGGTATGTGATATATTTTTGGGCAGACGGTACAATTGATGGCTGTTCATCGTCTGATTTCTTTAAATAAACAGCTAAGGCACCACCAGGCGTTTGTGTGCCAACTCCCACAAAACCAGCTTCGTAAAATTTTATCATAGCTACCCTATCCATTGTAATTGAATTAGCCATTGGCAGGCTTACAGCGCTTTCGTCTACCAGGAATTCTACTATCCAGTTTCTCTGGGATTGCAAACTAAAATTCTTTCTATTTACCAGTGCGTCATAACCTGGATCATATGCAAGAGAAGGAATATTGGTAAGTACATAATTAACCACGTTGAGTGATCTATTATTGTAGGGATTATTGATATTATCTAATATCATTTTACCTGAACTTCTAAATAACGGGCTGGCGTATTTTTCATTGATCCTGTCTACGGGGCGCCTGATCGTTGTTTTCAAAAATACCGTACTCAACTGTTTGAACTTACTTTCGAAGGGAAGCCCCGGACCGGCGCCTGGAGAAGAGGCTAACTCTTTTTGCAAAGGTTGATAAACGTTATTCCCGTTTTTTGCTTTGGACATTATATTGAAATATTCTTCGCCTGCATCACTATCCAGTAATATATTAACCGGCATCTTTTTACCGGATGCATTTGAGTAAGTATAATAAATCCTTACTTTTCCAAAAAATAACATAGAATCCAGTTTGAATTTTCCATTCTCATCAACCAAAGCTTCTACAAACTGAACAGATGAATCTGCCGACAAAATTTGAAAACTAAGGCTGCCTGTTGAAAGAGGCTCTTGCTTTTTTTGATCTTTTACAGTTCCGGATATCGTTATCAAAAAATGATCATCGTTAACAATACTACCGCTGACTTCAGCCGCTGCCGGTTTTATCCAATTATACCTCGTCCATCCATGAGTAAGCATCAGGTTATCCATCGCCAGCCTGCCCAACTCATTATCATTATTAAAGTACCAGGAAGGGTTATAGACCTTCCCTTTAAGATCGGAAGTTAGCAACAGCGAAGATAAAATATTCTCTTTGTCGGGAAAATCCTGCGCATCAGCATCGGTAACGGAAATGGATAGACTACGTTGAGTGGTATCCCCGAACAAAATTTCAATACTGTTAGAAGCTCTTTTTTCCGGAGAAAAAGCCATTGTGCTTATTTCAGGTTTTAACAGGTACTCACGGTTATTAAGAAACGATAATCTTTCAGACAATGGCATCCCCTCTTTGTTGAACACTATAAAATGCAAAATGCCAGATGGCAGACCATTCGTTTTTAAAAAACCAGTTAGTACCTGGTCATCACCAAAACTGATAATATTTTGAAAAACTGTATCATTATTCATTTTTACCAAAAACCTCAACGTATCAAAAAGTTGCATATCTGTGCGGCTTCGGGTTAACTCAAATGCCCTGCCTGAGTCTGCTGTTGATATTTTAAGATTAATACCGGAGGCTTTAACCGGGGGAAGTGGAAAATTGTATTTTTTATCATTTATTGTTACTTCTGCAAAAAGCGTATCCGTTAAATGTGGCGTAAATGATGTTCTTCCAATGCCATCGTGCAGTGTGGCAAAATTGCTTATCAGCCTGTTATCATTTGTCTTAATTTCTCCTTTAACGGATAAAGGGTTTCCATTTTCATCGGTTGATTTAAAGGCTACCTGTGTTCTAATCCTGTTTATAAGGTGGCCACTTTCCGGAAAAAACTGCAGAAATACCTTTGATGGCAGAACAGTATCCCGTTTAATATCCGAAGCATTGAAAACAAACATATTTTTTTCATAGAAAAATCCGGTCTCGCTTTGCGCCATTGTTTTAGAGATCGCTTTTATGGCATAGTATCCGCTTAATAAAGTGTCGCTAAAAATAATATGCCCGGTTATAGTAGATCCTAAAACCGGATATCTTCTATTGCCAATGATCTTACCTGCCATATCCTGAACCTGCAAAAAAAGTTCGGTGCTTGCTGCGGAGGGAAGACGGTTTTTGTATAAATATGCTTTAAACCAGGCTGTATCTCCGGCATTGTAGTAAGGACGGTCGAAATGAAAATATACTTTTTCATCACCTGTATTCACTTTAACGGTTTTCTTTTCCTGTGCTAAAACGGTTAACCCCAACATGGAGAATAACATTAACCATAAAAATCTTTTAGCACGTATTTCGATCATAATAACATTAATTCGGGGTAAATTTAAATATTCTTGCAACCGTTTCCTAACCGGTTATAAATTAAACAGTAAATATTGTAGAAACGATTCTATTTAAATTAGCGATTATTATGAAGATTCAATTTTGGACGGTAGGCAAAGCGCATGAAAACTATATAAAGGAGGGAGTTGAAATTTTCACAAAAAGAATTTCAAATTATTATCCTGTTCAATGGAATATACTTCCTATGCCTAAGAACGCAGGGATAATGGCTGAACATGATCTTAAAATTAAAGAAGGAGAAATGATTCTTTCTGTGCTAAAAAAAGATGATTTCCTGGTTGTGTTAGATGAGCTGGGGAAACAGATCAGTAGCGAAGGGCTTGCAGCTTTTTTACAATTGAGAGCCAATGAAAGTGAAAAAAATATTGTATTCCTTATTGGCGGTGCTTACGGTGTAAGCAACAATGTAAAGCAGAGAGCCAATTATACCTGGAGTTTATCGCAACTTGTATTTCCACATCAACTTGTACGACTAATATTGGCGGAACAAATTTACCGTGCATGCAGCATTTTAAGAAATGAAAAATATCACCATTCTTAATTTAAAATGATTGCTGCTTCTGAAAGATAAACGGATGGAAGTTTACAAACGGCAACAGCCACTACCGCATTATTCGTTATTTTTGAACAAAATACCTGCGATGAATTTTACTGATGCACCTGTTACCCTCTTCCTTATTGCCGCTAACGCGATCTTTTCATTTATCGGTTTTTCCAACACAACACTGGTAGATAAAACAATCATGTGGCCTTATTATATTAAAAGGGAAAATCAATATTATCGCTTTATCACTTCCGGATTTTTACATGCAGATTGGATGCATCTCATCTTTAATATGTTTACACTTTATTTTTTTGGAAGAAACATAGAGTTACTTTTTTATGTGTATGGCCTTGGGGGTAATATTTCTTACCTCATCCTTTACCTGGCTGGAATGGTAATGGCAGATCTACCATCTTATTTCAGGCACAAAGATGATTATGCTTACAAAGCATTGGGTGCATCCGGAGCTGTTTCTGCAGTGGTTTTTGCAGCCATCGTTTTCAGTCCCTGGTCTAGTATCTATTTATATGGAGCATTAAAACTTTCGGCACTTGCCTATGCAATCCTGTTTATAATTTACTGTGTTTATATGGATAAAAGAGGCGGAGACAATATCAATCATAATGCGCATTTATGGGGAGCTTTGTTCGGACTTGCATTTACATTATTGCTTGTTGCCACGCTACAACCCGATTTGTTCAACGGAATTTTAGAAGAATTGAAGAAGCCAAGTATTTTAGGCCGGTAACAATTCTATCCGGATAATAGTTTGTGTGTTGGTAGTTATCTTAAACCGGTCATCAATTCGCTGGCCAACTACCCAAACGATCTTTTTATCCATTTCAATTACCCAGGTATTTTCTTTTTGAGGAAGCGATAATTTATTATCAATAAAAAACCGGCTCAATTTTTTCTTTTTCTTCATACCTAGCGGATAGAAGTAATCGCCCCGTTGCCATTTTCGTAACAAAAGTGGAAACACGATCTCTTTGGCATCCAATTGAGCTATTAAAGAATCATACTCTATTTTAAGGGGTTTAGGCACTCTCTTCACAATTATTGATTGCCCGGCGAATTGTAGCTGTTCGTCCGATTCTTCAATTAAATAATAAGACTGGTCTACGGATCGTAAAAGAGAAATAATAAGCCACTTGCGGTTCTTTATAATCCGGTGGGTGGTGGAATCTATAAATTTACCTGAGCCCGCAGTTAATAATCTTATAATATCAAGAGTTTGCTTCGACGTAAAACCATAATCCTTTGTGATCTCAAACAAGACTGTTTGTAATGCTTCGGTTTTCAATAATTTTTCAACTGGCATTTGCAAGGTGCCTTTATTTTGTACCAACAGCTTTTTTTTCAACTGTGCAATTGCTTGCTTATACAACATATTAACTTCAGAAAATCTGTTGATATTACCTAACAGGTTATCTTCCACTTTTGGGTAAACTTTTGCCAGTGCTGGTATTAATGTATTCCTGAAATAATTCCGGGTATATTTATCAGATTGGTTGGACGCGTCTTCACGATAGGTAAGTCCGTTTTCACCGGCATACTGAAGCAGGATCTCTTTCTTTGCAAATAACAACGGCCTGATAATTTGTTGCTCATTTCCGCTTTTGGGAAGTATCCCCTGCAAACCTGCCACTCCTGTGCCTTTAAAGAAATTTATTAAAAGAGTTTCTACATTATCATTGGCATGATGAGCTGTTAGAAGTTTTTTGAATGGCTTGCCACTCTTTGTATCTACAAGTTCGGCAAACCATGCATACCGTAAGTTTCTTGCGGCTACCTGTATGCTTTCTTTATTTTCCGTTGCATAAGCTGAAGTATCAAATTTTCTGACAAAAATTTCCACCTGGTATCCGGCAGCAAGCATTTGCACCAGGGCTTCGTCAGCATCGCTTTCGTCTTCTCTTAACTGAAAATTACAGTGAGCTATCGCAAAATCGTAACCCGCCTGCTTGCATAAGTGGCAAAGCACAATTGAATCTACCCCGCCACTAACTGCAAGGAGTAGCCTATCCTGGGGTTGAAAGAGTTTCTCCTTATTTATATATTGCTGAAATTGTTGAAGCAGATTCATAGTCCTTATGATTGATACCCATACCCGAAATTCCGGAATTGTTTATTCTGATTCATTACCTGCATTGGAAAGATCAAAACTAATTATTTGAAAAATGTGTTTCACCATGAATGCAGCTTTCTTAATCTTCCAGATCTTCCAAAGCGCCCTGTAATTCATTGTAACTATGCTGATCACCGGCTTTTTTAGCCTCCTCCATGCCTCTTTTGTAAATCCGTACGGCTTTGTCGAAATCCGCTACCCTTTCTAAAAGTTTGCCCAAATGATAGTAAGAACCTATATAACTGGGTTCTCTCAATAAAATTTCATTAAAAAGTTTCCTGGCTTCTTCATCGTTGTCGATTTTAATATATTCCAGTGCCAGGGCATGCTGTAAAAAACTATCCTTATCGGCAGTTTTCATAAATTCCAGTAATTTTTCTATTCTGTCCATTCAACAATGTTTTTTAAACTGTGTATTAAAATTATCTTTGCAACGCTTATATTTGCACTTAGTTGCATAAACAACTTTTATTCACTCATCCTTTTACTTTACAGGAAAAAGGCAAAAGAAATAATAAATGAAGATTTTAGTTTGCATCAGTAAAACGCCCGACACAACAGCAAAAATAGCTTTCGCAGATAACAATACGAAATTTGCGACCGACGGTGTACAATGGATCATCAACCCATACGATGAATGGTATGCATTGGTTAGGGCCATAGAGTTAAAAGAAGCCGATGCTTCTACTGTTATTCACCTGGTAAATATTGGCACTGCTGAAAGCGAGCCGATCATACGCAAAGCACTTGCATTGGGGGGTGATGAAGCGTTTCGCGTAAACACTGATAATCCAGACAGTTTTTTTATAGCTTCCCAGATTGCAGCTATAGCAAAGGAAGGAAACTACGACCTTATTTTTACCGGAAAAGAAACAATTGATTACAATGGGTCGTCAATTGGCGGAATGTTGGCGGAATTACTAGACCTGCCATATGTGTCACATGCCGTGAAGTTTGATCTGGAAGCAGGAAAAGCAGTTGTTGTTAGAGAGATCGAAGGCGGTGAGGAAACTGATCATGTTGCATTACCAGTTGTGGTTAGTTGCCAAAAAGGTATGGCTGAACAACGTATTCCTAATATGAAAGGAATTATGGGCGCCAGAACTAAACCTCTAAAAGTAACAGAGCCTGTTACAGCAGAATCTTACACAAGCATTGCATCATTTGATCTTCCACCTGCAAAAGCCGGTGTAAAACTGGTTTCTCCGGATACACCGGAAGAATTGGTAAGGCTGCTGCATGAAGAGGCGAGGGTGATCTAACCATTCAATCAGATAGTGCGCTGAGGCGCATAGGTGAACTTCTGGAAGTTAAACTCAGGATCACTTAGCGAATAGTAACCATAGTAAATAACGGCCTTATTTTCTCCGGGAAGCAAGGTTTAAAAAATAAGATAACATGAGCGTATTAGTATTTCTGGACCAGGCAGACGGCCACATAAAAAAATCATCTTTTGAAGCTGCCAGCTATGCTGCAAAAATTGCGGCACAAACCGGAACAACAGCAGAAGCCATTGTGTTTGGTACGGTAGCCGATGATCTTGCTGCCATCGGTAATTATGGAATAAAAAAGGTGCACACTGTACAGGATGCCAGCTTAAATAACCTGGATGCGCAGGTATATTCAAATATACTTGCACAAGCCGCGGGAGCCATAGCAGCAGATATAATCGTATTTTCCAACAACACTGCCGGTAAAGCCGTAGCGCCACGGTTGAGTGTGAAACTAAAAGCAGGTTTGGTTTCGGGTGCTATTGCATTACCCGATACAAGCAATGGTTTTACGGTAAAGAAAACTGTATTCAGTGGAAAGGCTTTTGCCAATATCACTGTGAACACTGCCATAAAAATAATATCATTAAACCCTAACTCCTTTAGTGTAGTTACCTCGGGTGATACAGCTGAAGTAGGAGCTTTTTCAGCAACAATCAACCCCGCCAAAGTAACCGTGGCAAGTGTAAATAAAGTAGTTGGTGAAGTCCCTTTAAGTGAAGCAGATATAGTTGTAAGTGGCGGACGCGGTTTAAAAGGCCCTGAAAACTGGGGATTGGTAACGGAACTGGCCGGTTTATTAGGAGCAGCTACAGCTTGCAGCCGCCCGGTAGCAGATATCAACTGGCGACCTCACCATGAACATGTTGGACAAACAGGTTTAGCCATTGCACCTAATTTATATATTGCAGTTGGCATTTCAGGTGCTATTCAACATCTTGCCGGCGTAAACCGCAGTAAAACAATTGTGGTTATCAACAAAGATCCTGAAGCGCCATTTTTTAAAGCCGCTGATTATGGAATAGTTGGCGATGCCTTTGAAGTAATGCCAAAAATAATTGATGCAGTTAAAAAATTAAAAGGAGTATAATATTCCCGTAATCTTTGCTCTCTTTTTCTTTGATAGGAGAAATAATAAAAAAGCTTACATTTAAAAGCCTTTCAATTAAATTTGAAAGGCTTTAGTTTTATATTTGTAAAAAGTAACCCTCAATTTATCAATAGCCTTGCATGAAAAAAATTGAATTGGAAATAGTGGCATTGTCGCATAGCATTACCCAAACACATTCTTACGCAGTTGTTTTAGGTGAGATCAACGGCCTTCGCCGCCTTCCTATCGTGATTGGAGGGTTTGAAGCCCAAGCCATCGCGGTGGCACTTGAAAGGATGAATCCGAGCAGACCGCTTACACACGACCTGATGAAAAATTTCATGATGGCTTTTAATGTTGAATTACATGAGATTGTAATAAACGATCTGCAAGAAGGTATATTTTATTCTAAATTGGTTTGCAGTTCTGCCAATGATACGGTTGAAATAGATTCCCGTACTTCTGACGCGTTAGCTTTAGCCGTAAGGTTTGGTTGCCCTATATTTACCTACGACACCATTCTGGACCAGGCCGGTGTTTTAATGGAAGATGATAATAAAAAAGGAACAGCTGCTGTTACTACAGAAACCGGTGGCAAAGATGATCTTCGCTCTATGAGCCTCGAAGAACTTAATACCCTGCTTACAGATGTATTGGAACACGAAGATTATATAAAAGCCATCGCTATCCGGGATGAAATTAAGAGCAGAAAGGGCAAGTAGCGGTGACCGTAGACATTGAATAATTCACTTTCTAATTAAATCCAGCTAAGCATAAGATGATTTCTTTTCCAAATGGTAAAATTAATATTGGTTTACAGGTTTTGGAAAAAAGAACGGATGGATTTCATAACCTTCTAACAATATTTTATCCCCTCTTTATAAAAGAAGCGGTTGAAATAATTACAAATACCACAAGCTCCGACGTAATATTTACAGCCAGTGGGATCAGGATCGATGGAAATATCAATAATAACCTTTGCCTGAAGGCTTTTCATCTATTAAAACAGGATTTTCCCGAACTTCCGCCGGTATTGATTCATTTACACAAAACAATACCAATGGGAGCCGGATTAGGAGGAGGCTCCGCTGATGCAGTATTTACATTACAATTGCTTAATAAAAAATATGATCTTGGGCTAAGCGATGACCAGCTTCAGGACTATGCTTTATCCCTCGGCAGCGATTGCCCGTTTTTCTTATTAAATAAGCCTTGTTATGCAACAGGCAGAGGAGAAATTCTGAGGCCGGTAAACCTTGATCTTTCTAATTACAGCATCCTGCTCGTAAACCCCGGAATTCACATCAATACCGGCGTGGCATTCTCCCTTTTGAAAGATAAAAACAACCGGATTTCACTGCTGGATGCTATTGAACAACCCATTGAAACATGGAAAGAAAACATCTATAATGATTTTGAGATACCAGTTTTTAACGAATACCCTGAAATTAAAGAACTAAAAAGTAATCTTTATGCCTCTGGTGCCCTCTATGCATCAATGAGTGGAAGTGGCAGTAGTATTTATGCGATTTTTAAAAAAAGTGAGCTGCCTACGTTAAATTTCCCTGCACATTACTTTTACAAATGGGTTTAATTATTTACCTTTACCAAATCAGCGTATTTACTACCATATCAATGTTTTTAAGCAGCAATCTCGATCTGCTTAATCATCGAGGATGATGAATCCTTAGGAGTTTACAACCTACCTTTCAGTAGCAATATATTATTTGATCATCTTTCTTTTTACCAATCAATAGCTATGCAATCAACTATTCAGTTAACTGCCAACACACAACACTTCTTAGATCTTGAAGAAAAATATGGTGCCCATAACTATCACCCGTTACCGGTTGTAATAAGCAAAGCATCGGGTGTTCACATGTGGGATGTAGATGGCAAAAGATATTATGATTTTCTTAGTGGTTATTCTGCAGTAAACCAGGGCCATTGTCATCCCAGAATAATTGCTGCACTGGTAGAACAAGCGCAGCTACTTACACTTACATCAAGGGCGTTTCATAATAACATACTCGGTGAATATGAACAATTCATCACTACCTATTTTGGATATGACAAAGTTTTACCGATCAACACCGGAGTGGAAGCAGTAGAAACTGCGATTAAGCTTAGCCGTAAATGGGGCTATGAAGTAAAAGGTATTGATGAAGGGAAGGCAAAAATTATTGTTTGCTCCGGCAACTTTCATGGAAGAACAGTTGCTGTGATCTCTTTCAGTTCGGACCCAACGGCAACTAAAAATTTCGGGCCATTTGTTAGTGGATTTAGCATGATACCTTTTAACGATCTTTCGGCACTGGAGAATGCATTGCAGGATAAAAATGTTGCTGCCTTTTTATTTGAACCTATCCAGGGAGAGGCAGGCGTTGTGGTGCCAGACGAAGGTTATTATGCAGGAATCAGGGAATTGTGTAACACATATAACGTATTGATGGTGGCAGATGAAATACAGACCGGCTTATGCAGAACCGGAAATTTGCTGGCATGCGATCATGAAAATGTAAGGCCTGATATGGTGATCCTGGGTAAGGCTTTAAGCGGCGGTATTTTACCGGTGAGTGCTGTATTGGCAGATGACGAAATTATGCTTACCATTAAACCCGGTGAACATGGCAGTACATATGGTGGAAATCCGCTGGCCTGTAAGGTTGCTATTGAGGCACTGAAGGTTTTGCAGGATGAACAATTGGCAAACAATGCCAATCATATGGGAGAACTATTTCGCAATGCACTTAGTAAATTAAATTCGCCTCATATTAAACTTATTCGTGGACGTGGATTATTAAACGCTATAGTGATCAAACATGAAAACCCGGAAGCTGCCTGGGACCTTTGCCTGGAACTTAAAGAAAATGGTTTACTGGCAAAGCCAACACATGGAGATAAGATAAGATTTGCACCTCCCCTGCTGATTAATAAAGACCAGGTAATGGAATGTGTGCATATCATTGAAAAAAGTTTACAGGTTTTAAATTAATAAAAGGATTTCAACTTTCGCATAATGGATACGCACCTGCATCACGATCATATTGAATCTCATTTAAAAAGTTCCGACATGTTAAAAGATGTTGTAATTGGAATGAGTGATGGGTTGACCGTTCCTTTTGCACTGGCAGCGGGTTTGAGCGGTGCCGTTGATAGCAGCAGTATTATTGTAATTGCAGGGATAGCTGAAATTGCAGCCGGTAGCATCGCCATGGGACTCGGCGGATACCTCGCTGGTAAAACAGAACAGGACCACTACAGAAGTGAAGTTAAAAGAGAACACCATGAAGTAGAACATTTGCGGGAGAGAGAAATTGAAGAAACAAAAGAATTTTTTGCAAATATTGGCCTCAGTAAACAAATACAGGAACAGGCAACCGAAGAAATTGCACGCGACAAAGACCGCTGGGTTGATTTTATGATGAAGTATGAACTTGGCCTGGATAAACCTGATCCCCGAAGGGCCACTAAAAGTGCCTTAAACATTGGAATTTCCTATGTAGCAGGAGGCATCATTCCCCTTAGCCCATATTTTTTTATCAGCAGTTCAACCGAAGCACTAAAATATTCGGTTGTAGCTACACTAATTTGCCTGTTTATTTTTGGCTATTTTAAAAGCAGGATCACGGGAGTTAATGCAATCTGGGGTGCGATCAGAGTTACAATGATAGGTGCTATAGCGGCTTCAGCTGCCTTTGGTGTAGCAAAGCTTTTTGAAAACTAAAAAATACTCAAACTTTTATTACCCTGTATTAAATAAGTAATGTATAAGGCAAACTAATTTGCCTTATACATTTTCCAGGATGATGAACAATTCACTTCCCTTTCTGGGCTCAATAGAATTATAACATTTTTCCATTTTTTTTAAATAGAAATGTTGAGAAAATAATTCCCTATACTCCTCTTCGTTTCCGCCGAAAGGCGGCCCACCAACAAATGAACGGTTAAATAATACTCCTACCAATTTGCCCGAATGGTTTAATAGCTCATTCATTTTTATTGCGTACGCTTTTCTTAAAGATGGATCAAGTGCACAAAAAAAAGTTTGTTCGATGATCAGATCATATTTGCCTCGCTGCTTAAAAAAATCTCCGTGGATTATTTCAAGTCCGTTACCAATATATTCCTTCAACTTTTCCCGGAGGCTGTTAACCAACAGTGGCGAGATATCTATTAAAGTGATATTAGAAAATCCGCTTTCTAAAAGAAAAATTGCCTCGTAAGCGTTTCCACAACCGGGTATCAGAATAGCAATATCTTTTTTTACCAATTGGTTGATATAAACTTTAAGAGGTTCAGACACTTCACCCACATCCCACCCGGTAGCGTCATTTAAATATCTTTCATCCCAGTAATTGCCGTTTAATTCATGCGCCATAATATTAACTTTTAATATTGTGTTTGTTGTTGCTGGATATGTTTTGCATAGTCCATTTTATTTTCTTTTCAAATGGATGTTTACGAACAGGGCAATCGAATTTCCTGCAAATCTTACACGAAAAATCGAGGCATCCATCGGAATGAACAAATAATTCAACCGACTCTCCATATTGCTTCCTCACCAGCCCGGATAATGCATCAATTTCGTTGTGCGCTTCGTGAACATTAAAATACCAGGGCACAGTAAGATGGCAGTCTAGATGAAGAGTTGGCCCGTATTTTATGATCCTTAAATTATGGAGGTCTATCCAGTTTTCATTACGGTTTGCATCAAGGGTTACCACCATTTGTTTTAAAAGATCAATATCTGCTTCATCCATAATTCCGGCGATAGACGATCGTACAATCTTATAACCCGTTATTAAAATAATCAATGCAAATAAAATTGCAACTGCACTGTCTATCCAGCTGATTTCAGTAAACAACATCAATATCAATCCGGCAATTATACCGGCTGTTGTGTAAGTATCAGCTTTTAAGTGTTTGCCACTGGCGATTAATGCCAGCGAATTACTTTTTCTTCCTGCTTTTTCGCAAATAGCACCCGCAACAAAATTTACGATAGCAGTTGCTGCAACCAGGTAGATACCAACGTCCAGCTTTTTAACTATATGTGGATTGCTTAAATTATTTATGGCTTCTACAATAATTACTAGTCCGGCTACAGTGATCAAAGTGCCTTCAATTGCCGCTGAAATAAATTCCACTTTACCATGGCCATAAGGATGATCTATGTCTTTTGGTTTGGCCGAAACATACAGACTGTAAACGCCAATAAGCCCTGCAATCACATTTACGATGCTTTCTAAGGCATCAGTTAATATTGCTACAGAACCAGTAACATACCAGGCAATGATCTTTACTAAAAAAAGTGCAATAGAAATGATCGCAATGATCTTTTGTATCCGGAGGTTTTGTTTGGCAGTATTCAAAAATAAAAATTGAAGCGCAAAGGTATCAAATTAAAATATGCGTAATCTCCTGCGATCAATCAAAAGATACTGAGGTATATAATACACTGACTTACTGTAAAATCTTACTAAAATATATAAATCAAAAATATGTAACATCTTAATCAATTTAAAAGAAGATTATATTGAACCTAACAGACGGTTTGGTATATTATTTGGTTTATGCTTTGTATGAAAAGAAAAATTATCACCGCAGCTGCAACATTGTTCCTTTGTATAGGAGTTGCCGCTGATTCTATCGCACAAAAAAGTAACAGCCCGGTAACCCCTTTTAGAAAGGGAAGTGTTACCCTGAATTTAGGAGTTGGTTTTGGAACCGACTATAAAAATGATTTCAGAAGTAGTTCCACTTTCGGTACCAAGGCAGCATTAGAGTTTGGTATCTGGAAGGCTGGCCCGGGTGTAGTATCGCTGGGAGCTGAAGTAGGCGCCACAACTTCCAATAAAAGCAACAAGAATTTTAATAATGATTTTAAAGCCAACACTATTGTAGTTGCAGGTCGTTCTGCCTGGCATTATGGCTGGAAAGTTCCGGGATTAGATACTTACGGCGGTGTATCGGCGGGTGCAGCCTTTTATCACTATGATTATGATAATAATGGTGGACCAAGATCAGACTTTAACGACGTATTCCCGGTTTTGGGAGGCTTTGTTGGAGCGTCTTATTTCTTTACGCCTTCATTTGGAGTAAATGCAGAAGCAGGTTTTGATATCACGTCACTGCAAGCGGGTGTCATATTCAAATTCAAATAAATAGTTGTAACTGTTTTCCCTTAAAAACAATCAATATACAAAGCCCCTTTTAATACCATGTAGTATTTAAAGGGGTTTTGTAATTATTCCACCAGACAAACAGCTGTATTTCGGCTTTTAAAAAAAACTCTACAGAACCTTTGAACTTACCCTGCAAAGCTTATTTTTGTGCCCTAAAAAAAGCCATATGCAGTTTCAACTTTCCGAAGAACACCTGATGATTCAAAAAGCAGCAAGGGACTTCGCCATAAATGAATGCCTTCCCGGCGTAATTGAAAGGGATGAACATCAAAAATTCCCCAAAGAACAGATAGAAAAACTGGCAGACCTTGGATTTATGGGTATGATGGTAAAGCCGGAATATGGCGGTAGTGGTATGGATACGATCAGTTATGTGCTCGCAATGGAAGAGATCAGTAAAATTGACGCAAGTGTAAGTGTATGCGTTAGCGTAAATAACAGCCTGGTTTGCTACGGTTTGCAAGAATACGGCAACGAAGAACAGAAAAAAAATTACCTGGTACCACTGGCACAAGGGAAAAAAAATGGAGAATTATATATAGGTGCCTTTTTGCTAAGCGAACCAGAGGCTGGAAGCGACGCTACTTCTCAAAGTACAACAGCGGAAGATAAAGGAGATCATTATTTATTAAATGGAACCAAAAACTGGATTACAAATGGCAACAGCGCAAGCGTTTACCTGGTAATTGCCCAAACCGATGTTAGTAAAGGCAGTCGCGGTATCAACGCTTTTATTGTAGAAAAAAACTGGCCGGGTGTTGTAGTTGGAGCAAAAGAAAATAAGCTTGGCATTCGTGGAAGCGATACACATACCATTTTATTCAATGATGTAAAAGTGCCGAAAGAGAACAGGATAGGCGAAGATGGTTTTGGTTTTAAATTCGCTATGAAAACACTAGCAGGTGGCCGAATTGGAATCGCTTCGCAGGCGTTGGGTATTGCAAGTGGCGCATACGAATTAGCGTTAAAATACAGTAAACAACGCAAGGCATTTGGAACAGAGATCATGAATCATCAGATCATCCAATTCAAACTGGCTGATATGGCTACACGAATTGAATCTGCCAGGCTACTGTGCTTAAAAGCTGCATGGGAAAAAGACGAACATCTTGATTATACGCTAAGCAGCTCAATGGCAAAAGTGTTTAGCAGTGAAACGGCCATGTGGACGGCCACTGAAGCTGTTCAAATTCACGGAGGCTATGGTTTTGTAAAAGAATATCATGTTGAAAGATTGATGCGGGATGCCAAGATCACGCAGATCTACGAAGGAACAAGTGAAGTACAAAGGATCGTAATCAGCAGAACGATTTTAAAATAAGAATTTTAAAAAATAAGATTTTTTGTGCAAATGATTTTTTCGTTTGCACATTTTTTTTGTATTTACTTTTGACGCAAGGAATAAAACACCTGATCTTACATATTTTCTATCTTGTTTAGAAAGCAACAAAAAATTAATTGTATGGCTGTGAATACTGCAGGGTACCAACTGGTGAAAAAAAAATTAGATGTCAAAAATGTTACATTGGTGGCAGTTTCTAAAACAAAATCTATTGAAGACATTCAACAATTATATGATTTAGGCCAAAGGGATTTTGGAGAAAACTATGTGCAGGAATTAGTGGATAAATACGAGGCATTGCCTAAAGATATCCGCTGGCATTTTATCGGCCATCTTCAAACAAACAAGGTAAAATACATTGCTCCATTTGTTTATCTTATTCATGGAGTAGATTCTGTAAAGCTTTTATCTGAGATAAATAAACAGGCAAAAAAAAGTGACCGGCTTGTCTCTTGTTTGTTACAGGTTTTCATTTCAAAAGACGAGACCAAGTTTGGATTTGATGAAGCAGAATTGATGGAACTTATCTCTTCGCTTAATAGAAACGATTTTGATCGGGTTACTATTAAAGGCCTTATGGGCATGGCATCTTTTACAGAAGATAATTCCCTGATAGTTGCAGAATTTACCAGGTTACATAATATTTTTGAAAGGTTTAAAGTTCAAATAACCGAAACCAGGCATACAATCTCTGTTTTAAGTATGGGTATGAGTGCCGACTACCAGTTTGCGATAGACGCAGGTTCTACAATGGTAAGGATTGGAAGTTTACTTTTTGGAGAAAGGAATTACAAGGCATAAGCCCTGGAAAATGACGAAAATTTACACACGTAAATTATAGCTGATGGTAAGTGATTGTGCCGGTTTAGTAGTACGATCTTCACAAAGGCCTTAGAATTAACTGAGTGGCCGTACAATTAATAAATAATATTGTTAAAGTTTTGTTTTACAAAATGAATTTGTTTTATTGTATAGTCTGTGTAATAATAAAGAAATAACTTTAACCAATACAATTTTGTAATATGACGGCATCCTTTGAATCTGAAAAAAACAAAAAGGCATTTATTTACACTACTATAATTTGTGTAACCCTCTTGCTGTTATTTTTCCTGATAAGTTGGAAAGTGATGCCACCTGCAGTTCCAATAGTTCAGGATCTGATTGAAATTAACCTGGGCAATGAAGATGAAGGATTTGGCGAAGAGCAGCCACTCATCAAGGGTAACCGAACGCCCTCAGAAGAAAATATTCCCAAAGCGAAACCTGCGGCCGCTGCTCCGGCTGAAGAAGAAAACATAACTCCGGATGAGAACGCAGAAAAAGATGCCGCTCCTGTTGCCAGGCCGGTAAAACCTACCACAAAAGTAAGGGTGGAAAAGGCGATTGCTCCGGTTGTTGCTCCGGCACCAAAACCGCAGAAACCCAAAATAACTTATAATGGTCCTAACACCGGTAAACCAGGTAACAATCCCGACCAGGATAACAGCTACGTTTACCAGGGCAAAAAACCTGGTGGCAGAGGAGATGACGGAACGCCTGATGGCAACAAAGATTCCTATGGCAATACCAAGGGTGGGAAAGTTGGTGGACCTAAAGTAACAAAAGGAAACAGGAAAATTGTACGTTATTATTCTTTTACGGGAGAATTGCCAAAAGCCACTATTTACGCTATAATTAAAGTAAATCCGGCCGGACAAGGAACATTTATGGGTTTTGATAAGGGCAGCACCAGCAGGAGCCAAGGCTACGCTACGGCTATCAGAAATTACCTGCTTAATATGCAGTTTGATAAAGCTGACGAAGCTTCGAATGTTACCGTTCAGTTCAATTTTAACGTAAATTAATTTCCTGCCTGTTCTCATTTTCCAAGCCTGGATAAAGTATTTCGCATACCCGAATAGATTGTCTGATCAATTATACTAACACAATAAATATTCGCTTTTCCGCTGTTAGTTAATCTGCTTATTTTTGCTGATGACTTATGAAGAAACCATTGGTTATTTGTACAGCCAGTTACCCATGTATAGCAGGATAGGTGCTGCCGCTTATAAAGAAGACCTGCACAATACGATAGAATTGTGTAATGCTATCGGTAATCCCCAAAATAAAATCAGGTGTATACATGTTGCCGGTACTAACGGCAAAGGTAGTACGAGCAATATGCTGGCTGCCATATTGCAGCAGGCAGGTTACAAAACGGGCTTGTATACATCGCCGCATATAAAAGATTTCAGGGAACGGATCCGCATCAACGGAGAAATGGTGAGCAAAGATTTTATTGTGGATTTTGTGAAACGAACAAAGGAAATTTCAGAAAAGATTGAGCCATCTTTTTTTGAACTAACAGTTGCCATGGCTTTTGAATTTTTTGCCGTAGAAAAAGTAGATATTGCTGTTATTGAAACTGGGCTGGGCGGCAGGCTGGACAGCACAAATATCATTTCACCGCTGCTTTCGGTGATCACTAACATTGGACTGGATCATGTTCAATTGCTGGGGAACAGTTTGCAGCAGATCGCTTTTGAAAAAGCAGGTATCATAAAAAAGAACACGCCGGTAGTAATTGGAGAATCACAACCAGATACAAAGCCGGTTTTTCTAAAAAAAGCAGCTGAAGAAAATGCAGCCATTTATTTTGCAACAGATATATACGTGACAGAATACATAGAAACCTCTGGCAGCCTTTTACTTTGTAATGTAAAAAACAGCCAAACGAATATTGTAGAAAAATTGAAGTTGGACCTAACCGGATTGTACCAGATCAAAAATGTGTGTACAACATTATGTGCGGTGGGAATTTTAAAAGAGCTTGGATTTAATTTGCCGGAATCGGACATTCATTACGCATTGGAAAACGTAGGCAGTTTAACCGGGCTAAAAGGAAGGTGGCAGGTAGCAGCCACCAAACCTACCATGATTTTTGATGTAGCACATAATTCAGATGGTATTAAAGAGGTTCTTAAACAACTAAAAATTAACTATCCCACATCAGGTTATCATTTTATTCTCGGTTTTGTTAATGATAAAGATGTATCCAATGTATTGTCGTTGTTTCCTCCAACTGCCACTTATTATTTTACCAATGCCCATATTCCCCGGGCCTTGCCCAAAGAAGATCTTAAAAAAATTGCAGCTGATTATTTATTGGAAGCAGCGCTATTTGAAAATGTAAATGATGCAATCGGCACCGCAATAAAGAATGCCAGTGAACAGGACGTGATAATGGTTTGTGGCAGTTTTTTTATAATAGCGGAGATAGAAGGGTACTAAATTATTTTATTTACGGTAAGGTAGTCAAAACCATAAAACATACATAAAGCATTCATACTTTGTTTTATTTCGTTGTTCATTAGCATGTGCCTTAATTCATCCAGGGGTTTTAAAATTATCTCGATCTCTTCATTTGCATCCAGCTGCTGGGTAGCAGTTTTAACAGCTCCTAGTGCAAGGAACATGAAGCTGTAGTTATTTAATACACCAGGGTTAAGGGCAGTTTTTCCTAACAAATGAATACTATTGCAGGTATATCCGGTTTCTTCCAGCAACTCTCTTTTAATAGCCAATTCCGGATCTTCACCTGCTTCAATAAATCCTCCGGGAATCTCTACAATATATTCTTCAACAGGATGTCGGTATTGTTTTACCAGCACAACCTCATTGGCTTCCGTAATTGCCATAACAGCTGCAGACATTGGAAGCTCCACAACAAAATAAGGATCCACTATTTTCCCGCTGCGGGTTTGATAGCGGTCTTTTCTTGCAGTAAAATATTGGTGCCGGCTGATGTAATCAGAACTGATCGTTTTAACGGACATTTAAATTGGATAAAATATTTTAGGGAATGATCACCAATTCATTCTATTTCTAAGAGAATTAATATGAGCTATATGGTGTCTTCCATGCCATGAATAAGAACCTAACAAATACCATAGTGACATTTCCATTTTGTGTTCCGGATGAAAAACCTTTCGCTTAAACTGCTCTTCTGTAATATTTTTTAATATCTCGTACCATCGTGAGTGCAATGCAAAAAGCAATGTAATTGAAATATTAACGGGGCAGTTTTTTGTGTCTTGCATTTCTGCCCAGGAGGCTTCCAGGTAAGGTTTTATCACCGGTGCTTCTTCTGTAAGGCCCAGCTTGAACCTTATATAAGCATTCATATGGCTATCAGCAACATGATGCACCACTTGTTTTACCGTCCACCCTCCCTCACGGTAAGGCGTATCTAACTGATGGTGATCGAGGTTAGTGATTGCATACTCCAACTGCAAAGGAGCCGTTTGAATATCAAGCAACCACTCTTCCAATTGTACCTGGGAAAATGGTTGCTTAATATACTTACCTATCGGATACTTTAAATCTTCCATTTTTATTTTACGGTTGCCGGTTTTACATCCAGTAACGTTATTTCAAATACAAGCGTTGCACCGCCAGGAATTGCACCACCAGCTCCCCTATCTCCATAAGCAAGGTCGGTAGGAATATAAACTTTCCAATGAGCCCCTTTTGTCATCAGCTGCAAAATGTCTGTCCATCCTTTTATAACGCCATTTACAGGAAATGTTGCCGGCCCTCTTCCGGTAGAGGCATCAAACTGTTTTCCATCAATGGTAGTTCCAATATAATCTACAACAACGGTATCCTGCGGAGTTGGCTTTATGCCACCTGTTTCGCCTGGTTTGATTATTTCGTATTGCAGTCCGCCCGGTAAACTCGTAACTCCCGAACGCTTTGCATTGGTTGCAAGGTAAGCGTCTCCTTTAGCCCGTTCAACTGCAGTAAGTTTTTTACTTTCTGCATCTTTGACCTTATTAAAAATAGCCATCTGTTCCTGCATTTTATCGTTGCATTGCTCGGCCGTTAACGCAGTTGGCCTGCTTTTAAATACATCATCAATTGCCTTCACCATTAAGGCTGTATTCAGGTTGTTGATTCCCTGATCTTTCATATTATTGGCTATGTTCACCCCTACTGCATAGCTGAAACTATCCATCAGGTTTTTCATTACCGGCGGTGCTGGTGCTTTTGTAATGCCTGGTTTTACTACCGGCTTTTTTTCCTGTGCATTCACTGCAAATGATGCAGATGCCATTGCTAAAAAACAAAAAACTACTTTCTTCATCTATATTCGTTTAGGTTATAAAATTTATGCAAATAAAAACAACTTTATTCATCCCGCATCTGCCTGCCTGTTAAATGTATGAAAACGTCTTCTAAACTGGCAGCTTTTACCTGTTTGGGGCGTTCAAAACCACTAGCCACCAGTTCATCAATCATTTTGTCGGGAGAATTCAGCTTTATGATCTTTCCCTCATCCATTATGGCAATCCTGTCGCACAACTGTTCAGCTTCATCCATGTAATGCGTAGTAAGAATTACGGTAGTGCCATTGTTCCTGATCTCCTTAATGAGATCCCATAAATTTCTCCTCGCCTGAGGATCAAGCCCCGTAGTTGGTTCATCAAGAAAAACGATCCTGGGTGTATTTATCAATGTTGTGGCAATAGAAAAACGTTGCTTTTGCCCTCCACTCAATTCTTTACTTTTATTTTTCGCCTTATCTTCCAGGTTAACTTTTTTAAGCAACTCCATGGCATTTACAGGTTTGTTGTACAACCCACCGAATAGCCTGATCAATTCCAGCAAATTCAGGCCGGGATAAAAGCCGGAAGTTTGTAACTGCACACCGATGATTTTTTTAATATCTTCCGGTCGTTTATCAAGATCGATCCCATCAACCATCACTTCTCCACTGGTTTTTTGCCGCAATGTTTCGATGATCTCTAATGTGGTTGATTTACCAGCTCCATTTGGCCCAAGCAATCCAAAGATCTCGCCTTCAAATACATCAAAAGATATAGATTTAACAGCTTGAAAATCTCCATAATTTTTGGTGAGATTTTTAACTGATATGATCTTGTTCGTCATTAATTTTTTTGTTTAAACATAAGTTGTGGGCATTTCACATTTCCGATCTAACCCTGTTAACCTGTTTAAGGAAGTTAACTTTTGGCGGGGCCAGGCTGCATGAAAGTTTCCAGTTCTTCCATCATTAATTTACTGCCAATAAAAAAAGGAGTTCGCTGGTGTACTTCAACAGGTTGGATATCCAGAATCCGTTGGCGGCCATCGGTAGCTTTTCCTCCGGCCTTTTCAACGATGAATGCAAACGGATTACATTCATATAATAACCTGAGCTTTCCTTTTGGTTTGTCAGTTGTACCGGGGTACATAAAGATGCCACCTTTTATAAGGTTGCGATGCACATCGGCCACCATGCTACCGATATACCGTTGCGTGTAAGGGCCACCGGTAGCTTTATCTTTCTTCTGGCAAACGGTAACATATTCCTTTACAGGTTGCTCAAATTGGAAAAAATTACCATGATTTACCGAGTAAAACTTACCGGTTTCAGGGCATTTTATATCAGGATGACTTAGCGTAAATTCACCAATAGCCTGATCGAGTGTAAAACCATTCACACCACGCCTGGTAGCATATACCATCATGGTAGACGACCCATAGATCATATACCCGGCAGCTACCTGTTTATTGCCAGGCTGTAAAAAATCTGCTTCGGTGGCAGGTTTTCCCAGCTCACTAACGCGACGGAAAATACTAAAAATAGTTCCTATGGAAACATTTACATCAATATTACTGCTGCCATCTAACGGATCAAAAAGGCAAACGTATTTAGACTTGTTACTGATCTCATCATCAAATACCACGATATCATCCATCTCTTCGCTACCTATTCCGGCACAACTGATACCATGCCTTAAAACTCCCATGAACTGGTTATTGGCAAAAACATCCAGTTTTTTCACCTCCTCGCCCTGCACGTTTGTAGTGCCCTCATCGCCGAGTATATCTACCAAACCAGCTTTATTTACTTCTACATGCACTCTTTTTGCCGCAAGCCCCATATCCCTTAATAAGCTAGACAATTCTCCCGTTGCAAGCGGAAAGTCTCTTAATTGCTGGATAGTGAATTCATCCAGCGTTTGTATTTTTCTGTTGATTGCCATAAAACTATTTCTGGTTTACAATTTACGAAGTTAGATTTGCTGCTCAAATGTAAGGTTTATATTATTTTTAATGTCGAATCACGGTTCGGAAATTATAAATCCAGATCAGCCTTTTTCATTTTTAATCTAATTGGGAACAATCAAATAATCAATAATGAGGGTATACAAATTTGGAGGGGCAAGCATAAACAGTATAGAAAGGATCAAAAACACGGGAACAATAATAGGATCACAAAAACCAGAAAAACTGTTGGTGGTTATTTCTGCTATGGGTAAAACTACCAACGCCCTGGAAAAAGTAATAGATGCTTTTTTTGAAGGCAGGCAAAATGATGCGCTTGCTTTATTTGAACAGGTTAAAGACAGTCATCTGAATACACTTAAATACCTCACTGTTGTTAACTGGCAGGCTGCCGAAAATCAGTTTAAAGATTTTTTTACTGAAGTTGAATGGATGTTACATGATAAACCTGTAAGAAGTTACGATTATTATTACGATCAGGTAGTGTGTTGCGGCGAACTACTGAGTACTGCTATGATCAGCCACTATTTAACTGAACAGAAAATAAAAAATAAATGGGTAGACGTTCGGGACATCATTAAAACAGATAGCAATTTCAGGGACGCGGGCATAGAATGGGACATCACTGAAAAAAAAATTCAGGATGAAATTATACCCTTGTTTCAGGAATTTGATATCGTAATAACGCAGGGATTTATAGGTTCAACAGATGAAAATGAAAGTACTACACTGGGGCGTGAGGGAAGCGATTATACAGCAGCGATATTTGCAAATTTATTATCCGCAGATTCCCTCACTATCTGGAAAGATGTGGATGCAGTAATGAGTGCAGATCCAAAATTGTACAAAGATGCCAGTATTATTGCCGCATTAAGTTTTACAGAAGTAATTGAAATGGCTTATTATGGAGCACAGGTGATACATCCAAAAACTATCAAGCCTTTACAAAATAAAAACATACCGTTATATGTAAAAAGTTTTCTTAACCCATCTTTACCGGGAACCTCCATCACAAAAAAAGCTGTGAAGAATTTACCACCTATTATTGTTGATAAACAAAAGCAGGTACTGATACAATTTAAATCAAAAGACTTTTCTTTTGTTGAAGACAAACCAATTAATCAATTGCATGAATTGTTTAACCTCGTAAAAATTAAACCTAATCTTACTCAAAATACAGCTATTTCATTTCTTTGTTGTTTTGATGACCGGGGAGAAAAAATAGACCAACTGGCTGCCGATGCGTCACTGATATTTGATGTGGAAGTGGAAAGGAATTTAAGGCTGCTTACAATAAGGCATTATGATGATGCCACTATTACTGCTCTCACAGCGGGCAAAAAAATTGTACTCGAACAAAAAACACCTGAAACAATGCAGGTATTAATGAGAAATTCTTGATGCTACAGATGAAGAAAATAATTAATTAAGTACATACTCTCCTTTCTTATTTACCATGATAACCGGTAGCTGTTTTTTTGTTTCAAAGAAATCAAACACCTCACGGATATTTTTATTGAACTGCAGCAGGTATGCATTGTCTTTGATAGTATTACTTAGAAATTCCATCGATTTTTTTACGTTATACCTTACAGGAAAAACATGCACGGGAATAAATTCCTGGCCATTTGCTTTTACACTACTGGCGATGATATACAATTCTTCGATAGGAATATCGCTGATAGCAATACAACCTGTGGAAACACAATTTCCATGGATATAGATGGAATTTCCCGGCTTTTCGGGATCACTTAATATCTTATCAGACGCATTTGGATAATTAAGCCCTAAAGAAAGATGATAATTACTGTTTGGATTAAATTCATTGATCTGGTAAAATCCCTCCGGCACCTGGTAGTCGCCCTGCATTCGCTTTGGCCCCATAGTGCCGCTTTGCATGCAAACTTTATAAGTTTTAAATAATTTGTAAGGTTCCTTGATATCTCCTTTTACCCAAACTTCCAACTGCCGGTCGTATTTAAAACTGCGGATGTACAGTGCCTGTGGAGGATAGGTTAACTGTTGCTTTTCAAATTGTTTCTTCACGGAGTCTTCCATACGGCTTAACATTGCCGGAATTTTATAGGAAGCACGCTGTATTGGATTCACTGCATTTTGCGAAAACAATTTTGCACTGCATCCTATACATATAAAACTAAACAACAATATTTTTTTGAAAGATATCATTTAAATACAAATTGCGTGTACACCTGATTGAAAGTGAAAATAATAAAATATTGTGTTCGCCGATGTTAAAAAATGCAGGTTCCAAAAAGCGCCGCTAGTCACATGTGGGATTTACGGATAAATTGGGCAATTTTACAACAGCTAAATGATCATATTTCATCGCTAAATCGTTAGCTTTTTAAATGCTAATCAATTATTTTCCCTCTTCTTTAATAGATTTTCGTCATTATAAGTTAGCCATTGGTAAAAATGATTACCCATTTCCAATGTAATGATCAGGAAAAGTTGCTTACAGGTTACCTCTTGCATCCTGCTCTCTTTCCAATGCCTCAAACAATGCCTTAAAATTTCCTTTGCCAAAACTTTTTGCACCTTTACGCTGAATGATCTCAAAAAAAAGCGTTGGCCTATCCTGCAAAGGTTTACTGAATATCTGTAACAGGTAGCCTTCATCGTCTCTGTCGATTAGTATTCCTAACTCGCTTAAAGGCTGAAGGTCTTCTTCTATTTTCCCAACCCTGTCCAGCACATCGGCGTAATAACTTGCCGGTATAGATAAAAATTCAATACCCCTGCTTTGCAGATCGCGTACTGTTTCTACGATATTGTCTGTGGCAATGGCAACATGTTGTACACCTTCACCATTATAAAAATCAAGGTACTCTTCTACCTGGCTTTTCTTTTTTCCTTCTGCCGGTTCGTTGATAGGGAATTTTACATAGCCGTTTCCGTTACTCATCACCTTGCTCATGAGCGCAGAATATTCTGTTGAAATATCATTATCATCAAACGAGAGAATATTTCGAAAACCCATTACTTCTTCATAAAATTTAACCCATGGATTCATTTGGTTCCAGCCAACGTTTCCTACACAATGATCTACGTATAAAAGACCAGTAGATGGAGGATTGTACATAGATTTCCATTCCCTGAACCCCGGCATGAACAAGCCATTGTAATTTTTTCTCTCAATAAAAAGATGTACTGTATCACCGTAAGTATGAATGCCACTCATTATAACTTCACCATCCGCATCTTTCTTTGTTAAAGGCTCCATATAACTTTTACCGCCCCTTGTGGTGGTTTGTTTCCAGGCATCTGCTGCGTCGTCAACTTTTAATGCGAGGAATTTTACACCGTCTCCATGTTTGGCTACGTGCTGAGCAATCTCGCTATCCTGGCGTAAAGCTGTGGTTAAAACAAAAGTGAGTTTATTTTGGCGAATCACAAAGCTCACCCTATCCATTAAACCTGTTTCGGGACCTGCATAAGCCAATGACTGAAATCCAAATGCGGTTTTGTAAAAGTGAGCTGATTGCTTTGCGTTGCCAACATAAAACTCTACATAGTCAGTACCATGTAAAGGAAGGAAATCAATATTTTCTTTTTTAATATTTTCTGGAGCAGCAATAGTGGAACTGGACATAGAATTATTTATTTTTGAGTGATCTGTGTAAAATGATAGAAAAAATTTTACCGGATAAACCGGTCAGTAAGGCATGGATCAAACAGCATCCATAGCCAATGTTACCATCAGCATAGTGTAATTGATGCGTTTGTCGTCAAAGATTTTATGTGGATAGTCGGGAATCATCTCAATGGTAAAGATAACTAAAACTTAAGAAGGATACAATAACCTAATAAGTTTAAAAGCTGATGGTAACTATTAGTGATTAAAGTTTAAACAGTTGATTTATATATCATTATTCTGCATTGCACTTCAAAATGATCCTGCTTTGATATTACGGGGCTTAAAATATTAGCTTGTTTTAGTGTGTTCCATATATATTTGCCAGATGAAAAAAGCAGGTATATTAGGAGGTGGCCAGCTAGGCCGTATGTTGCTGCAGGCAGCAGCCAATTATCCTGTAAAAACCTATATACTTGAGAATGATCCGAACTGCCCGGCTGCCCATTTGTGCCATCATTTTGTAAAAGGCGACATTACAGATTTTAATGATGTATATAATTTTGGAAAACTACTGGATGTAATTACAATAGAAATTGAAAGTGTAAACCTGGAAGCGCTGGAGAAACTTGAGGCGGAAGGCGTAAAAATTTATCCAAAACCATCAGCGCTTAAGATCATCAAAAACAAAATTGAACAAAAAGAATTTTATAAGCAGCACCAGATACCAACAAGCGAATATGTAATCACCGGAGGTTTCGCAGAACTGGAAGGCCATGTAAATTTTTTACCTGCCGTTCATAAGCTGGCCCATGGTGGATACGACGGCAAAGGTGTAGAAATATTAAAAAATAAAGATGATCTGCACCGAGGGTTTGATGCTCCTGCTATCCTGGAAAAACAGGTGAGCATAAAAAAAGAAATAGCCCTAATCATTGCCGTTAGCGGAAGTGGAGAAATTAAATTTTACAGTCCGGTTGATATGGTTTTTAATCAACGTCTAAACCTGTTAAGCCACCAGTTAAGCCCGGCCGAACTTCCCGAAAAAGTATTTTGGAAAGTGGAAGCAATTGCCATGAAGCTTGTAAAAGAACTAAAAAGCCCGGGCATATTTGCTGTTGAATTATTTGTTGATATTAACGACAACGTTTTGGTAAACGAAACGGCGCCGCGTGTACACAATAGCGGCCATCACAGTATAGAAGCCTGTTATTGCAGCCAGTTTGATATGCTGTGGAGGATCATGCTGGGCTATCCTTTGGGAAACCCTGACAATATTTTACCCGCAGCTATTGTAAATCTTGTAGGAGAACCAGGCCATAGCGGACCGGCAAATTATGAAGGACTTGAAGAAGTGCTTAAAATGGACAATGTTTTTGTACATATTTATGGCAAAGCGGAAACAAGGCCGGGTCGTAAAATGGGACATGTTACCATACTAAGCAGCGAAAGGCAAGAGTTATTACACAAAGCAAACCAGATAAAACATATTCTGAAAGTGACTTCTAATATTTTATAATATATATTTTAACAACCTTTTAGAATAAGAATTTATGGTACTAATTCATTTGCCAAACGTTTTAACTCTATCTCTGCTGACTTAGCTGCAAAATTTAAATTAACCAACCGAAATCCGGATTCCTCAAAGCTTTGTTGCGCATTCTTAACTTCTACTGCAGTAGCCTGCCTTAACTGGAAACGCAATAATGTTAATTCCAGTAATTTTAAAGACAGGGTATAATTTTGTTTGGCAGAATCTAACTGGCTGATGGTATTATTATATGCCTGGAATTGTTTTACCGCCTGTGCATTAAAATCTCTTAATAATATTTGCTTTTGAAGGTTTGCATTGTTAACATCGATCCGCGCTGCCTGTTGCTGCCTGCGAAATATGGAACCGTTAAAAATCGGCACCGCAACCGATACCCCGGCCGTAGGGCCATAGTTTTGATTGAGCAACACGTTACCAGCTTCAACCTGGTTCCTTGTAAATAAATACCCGGCAGTAGCACGAATTGACGGGTATCGTTGGGCTGCAGTTTCTTTAACGATGATCTCATTGATCTTAACCTGGCTCTCTGCTGCCTTGATATCAGCGTTTTTTGCAACATTATTTAATATCGATTCCAACTTAATATCTCTAGCAACTAAAATGGTATCTTTTATTGAAATAGCCGAATCTGCTTTTAAAGTAAGTACTCTCAATAATTCAGCTTTCGCCTGCTCTACGATCAGTTGTTGTGCCAGTTTAGATTGCTGCAAAACATTAAGATCTATTTGCGCCTGAAAAAGATCTGCATTATTTGCGAGCCCTACACGCTGCCGCACTTTTACTATATCAAGTTGCTGGTTGGAAGCCTCAATTGAACGATCTATGGTTTTTATGTAATCCTGCTGGCGAACAATATCATAATAGGATACCATCACCGTGGCAAGAATATTCTGCACCTGCGCATTTAATAATTCCCGGCTTTGATACTGAAGTTCTGCAAAACGCTTTTTGGTGGCAATTACTCTTCCTCCGTTATAAAGCAGAATGCTGCCGGTAATATTTCCGTTAAGGTTATTGGCAGCGGCATTATTCCTGCTGATATCTACCCCGGTATTTAACTTTTGATTTACTGACGTTACCTGTTCGTTATCCGCAAAATTTGCAGTAACCAGTGGAAGCCCGCCGGCAAAACCATAGTTGTTAAACAAAGTGGCAGATTCGATACGGTTATTTGCCAATTGAATATCCAGGCTGTTCTTCAAAGCAATATTAACGGCATCGGATAGTTGCAGATACTGCTGAGCAATAGTATCTGTCAGAAAAAATAATACGCACACATTTAAAAAAAATAATCTTTTCATCAACGATCTGTTTATTCTATGCAATGTTCCCTTTGGGTTCACCAGGTTCATCAGCATTATCAATCTTATTTAACTCATTTTCTTTGTCCTTAACTATATATTTCTTATTACGCGACATGAAGGAATACATGGCTGGAATTACAAACAATGTAAGTACCAGGGAAAATATCAATCCTCCTACTACCACGATACCAAGTGGAACCCTGCTGGTAGCAGCTGCTCCAAGGCTTAGCGCAATGGGCAATGCCCCAAAGGAAGTGGCCAGACTGGTCATAAGTATCGGGCGTAACCTCTGCCTCGAGGCTTCTAATACAGCCTCCATTTTGCTCATGCCCTGGTCTCTTTTCTGGTTGGCAAATTCTACAATAAGAATACCATTCTTTGTTACCAGCCCGATGAGCATGATCATGCCAATCTCAGAAAATATATTAAGTGTTTGGCCAAACATCCACAAGCTCAGCAATGCTCCAGCCAATGCTAATGGAACTGTAAGCATAATGATGAAAGGATCTACAAAACTTTCAAATTGGGCAGCAAGAACGAGGTAAATTAATATCAGTGCTAACCCAAACGCAAAAGCGATGTTTGAAGAACTTTCTGCGTAATCACGTGATGGGCCGGTAAGTGCGGTCTGGTATGTTTCATCCAGTAGCTTATCAGAAATAGCCTGCATGGCTTTAATACCATCACCGATGGTACTGCCATCCGATAGTGATGCCGATATGGTTGCCGCCTTGTAACGGTTGTAATGGAACAATGTTGGTGGACTGCTACTCTCTTCCAGTTTAACAACGGATGCTAAAGGAATGCTTTGCCCTTTATCATTTTTAACGTACAACCTCGAAATATCATTGGGTTTATTTCGTTCGTTGCGTTCTACCTGTGCAATTACTGTATATTGAAAACCATCTTTTAAAAAGTAAGCAAGTCTGCCTCCGCTAAATGCAGATTGAATGGCTGCCACTACATCCTGTGAAGACAAACCGAGATCTTTCACTTTCATCCTATCCAGTGTTAACTGTATTTCCGGCTTATTAAATTTCAGGTTTACATCTACATTAGAAAACGTTTTATCCTTTCTTGCTTCTTCCAAAAACTTAGGGATTATTTCCTTCATTTTTTCCAAATCCTGGTTCTGCAAAACAAACTGCACCGGCAAACCTCCCCTGGAACCTGCTCCCACGGCAATAGTTTGTTCCTGTATAGCAAATATTTTAGCATCATTGAAACGTGCCATTTTCCGGTTGAGGTCATTGGCAATATCATTTTGTGAACGGTCTCTGTGGCCCGGCGCTACCAATGCCAACCTGGGTTGCGAGCTGTTAATTGCACCGGCCGGCGTTCTTGAAAAAACAAAGTCCCTTTCCGGAACGGAATCGTATAAGTAATTGTCAATATTATCAACCGTTTCCTGCATTTTACCATAACTGGTTCCTTCAGGAGCACTAACGGTGAAGCGTATGCTACTTCTATCTTCCAGCGGGGCTATCTCACTTTTAAGGGAATTCATTATAAAGTAGATCATCGCAGCGCAAACGCCTATGACAACCACCGCCATAAAACGTACTTTTAAAAATCCGTTCAGCAGGCGTTTATATCCATTTTCCATCCCGGTAAAAAATGGCTCCGTTTTTATATAAAATTTGCCATGCCCCTGCTTTTTACGTGTTAACACAACATTCAATACAGGTGTAATGGTAAGAGACACCAGGGCAGAAATAAGGACGGCTGCAGCCAGTGTAACACCAAACTCACGGAAAAGCCTACCTATAAATCCTTCAAGGAAAATTACCGGAAGAAACACGATCGCCAATGTGATTGACGTAGAAATTACAGCAAAGAAAATTTCTTTGCTTCCCTCCAGCGCTGCTTTTTTTATGGGCAATCCCTCTTCTATTTTTCGAAAGATATTTTCCGTAACAACAATGCCGTCATCCACCACCAAACCGGTTGCCAAAACAATTCCCAGCAGTGTTAATATATTGATGGAGAAGCCGGAAATATACATGATAAAAAACGTTGCTATGAGCGAGATCGGGATATCTATTAAAGGACGGATAGCAATTAACCAATCACGAAAAAAGAAAAAGATAACCAGCACCACAAAACCGAAGGAGATGAAAATAGTTTCTTCAACTTCACTGATAGATTTGCGGATATTCTCTGTATTATCGAGCAATACATTTAATTCAATATCTGATTTATTATTCTTTTTTATTGCTTCCAGCTTGTTGTAAAAATCATTTGCGATCTTAATATTATCTGCCCCTGGCTGAGGAATTATCACTAGCCCTACCGCATTTACTCCATTATATTTCCAGCTCTGCTCCAAATTCTCCGGGCCAATCTCTACACGGGCAACATCTGCCAAACGAATAATGCCGGCACTATCCTGCTTTATAATGAGGTCTCTGAATTCTTTTTCAGTGGTAAGCCTTCCCAGCGTTTTAATAGTAAGTTCTGTATTGTCGCCATATATCTTACCAGGCGGAAGATCGATGTTCTCGTTGGTTAAAGAAGTGCGTATATCCGTAAACGATACATTAAAAGCATCCATTTTATCAGGATTCATCCAAAGCCGCATGGCATAACGTTTCTGTCCGAATATATTTACAGCGCTCACCTGGTTAATGGTTTGAAACTGTTGTTGCAATACGTTCTCTGCATAATCGCTTAATTCCAGCAAACCTTTGCTACGGCTTTGAACTGCCAGTATCAATATAAAATCGCTGTTGGCATCCGCTTTTGTAACAACCGGGGGTGCATCAATATCCTGCGGCAGGCTTCTGCTTGCCTGCCCAACTTTGTCACGTACATCACTGGCAGCAGCCTCAAGGTCGACACCTAATTCAAATTCTACAGAAATATTACTGCTACCCAATGAGCTGGAAGAGTTAATGGTTTTAATACCGGGAATTCCATTGATCTGCTTTTCTAATGGTTCTGTTATCTGGCTTTCAATGATATCAGGATTGGCGCCGGTGTAAGAAGTACGGATACTGATCACGGCAGGATCGATGGCCGGATAATCCCTTATTGCAAGAAAAGTAAATCCAACAATTCCAAACAGGATGATCATCAGGTTTAATACGGTTGCAAAAACGGGTCGTTTTAAAGAAAATTCAGAAATATTCATGCACGGATTCTATTTATTAAAAAAATTTAATAGCATTCATATTTATGCTGATAGTTTCAAATTTTATATTAGTTATCTAAAATTGCGTTCAATCAATTTGCAAGGGGCTTCATTGATTAGCCTTTTAAGATCTAAAAGTTACCGGTATTCTTAAATTTGGTTCCACAAAATGTAATCATGTGTTTCTTACCGGCCCGAAGTATCTTTAAGAGGTTGAACTGATAATTGCTTAACAGACCTCACAGTTAGTTTACTTTTTGGCCTGGCAAACAATACTCCTGTTACAACTATAGAATCTCCTTCGCTAATCCCGGAAATTATTTCGATATTATTTTCCAGCCGGTTGCCGGTTTGAACATCCACAAAATTCGCTATGCCATTTTTTACAATTATTAGCTGGTTGTTTTTATCGTCTGGAATAATTGCATTTGTAGGCACTAATATTGACGTCCTGTTTTTACCTTCATCAATATACACTTTTACAAAAGCGCCGGGATTAACTTTCTTGTCTTTCAAAACAGCCCGTACTTTAATATTACGGGTATTCGTATTCGCTCCAGGCTCAGTAGCAATTATTGTGGCAATTTCCCTTTTATCATCACTGCCATCAAGTGCTACTTCGATTGTTGAACCAGCTTTAATTATATTTCCGTAGGCTTCGGGAAGCGTAAAATCAATTTTCACCTGGCTAAGTTGCTGTAACGTAGCAATAATGGTGGAAGGAGATACATAAGCGCCCGGACTTACCTGCCTTAAACCTGCAACCCCTGTAAAAGGAGCACGGATAATCGTTTTATCAATTAATGATTGTGTATATTGAATATCTGCTTTGTAACCATTTACCTGGTTTAGCGCTATATCATAATCACTTTGATTAATTCCACTTACATCTAGTAACTGTTTATACCTGCCAACTGTTGTTTGCGCCAGATCTAACTGAACCCTGATTTTATTAAGTTGTGCCCGCAGGTCTGCATCATTTATTCTTGCTATGATGGTTCCTTTCTGAACCAAAGCACCTTCTGCCACTTGTAAATAACTAAGCCTGCCACTTACTTCCGGCCTTAATTCCAGGTATTCATTTGCTACAACTGATCCGTTTGCTTCAATAATATTACTAACCCTACCTGGCTCAGCAATAATCACATCTACCACTACCGGGGGATTTGGTTTAGAGGTTTTAAGTTCGCTTTTCTTACTGCCGCAGCCGGTAATCATTATTAGCACTATGATCAGTAATGAAAAACAAAGCTGGTTTTTGGAAAATATCATCGGAATTTATTTATGCTTTAATACCAACAAATTTAAAGTGCATGAAGTTTAATTTTATTTCGCTTCTAAGGCACAATCTATGCCATTGCCCGTTCATAAAATTTGTTAAACGATCTAAAAAGGATGAACGGCTTTTTGCTGTTTTTACCTTTTCTTTGCCTAAAATAGCATTTATGCAACCATATGTTGGAATCATAATGGGAAGCGAAAGCGATCTTACAGTAATGGAACCGGCGGTAGCAATACTCAAGGATTTTGGGATTCCTTGTGAACTGACTATTGTTTCTGCACACAGAACTCCTGACAGGATGAGAACTTATGCCCTGGCAGCAAAAGCCCGTGGACTTAAAGTAATCATTGCAGGTGCAGGTGGTGCAGCACACTTACCTGGTATGGTGGCATCCTATACAACGTTGCCTGTTATTGGCGTACCGGTAAAATCTTCCAATTCAATTGATGGATGGGATTCTGTGCTGTCTATCTTACAAATGCCAACAGGCGTTCCTGTGGCAACTGTTGCACTAAATGGGGCAAAAAATGCCGCTATCCTTGCGGCACAGATAATTGCTTTATCAGATGATCTTGTAGCTGATAAATTAATGGAATATAAGAAATCACTTGAAAAGCAGGTGATGGAAATGGTTGAACGTATAAAACCAATGTAGTTATCTGGTTAATTATTTGGAAAAAATACATGCCTGATTCAATTAATACGATAAATTCGCCGCTTATCAATAAATAAACGATTTTTCACGGAAAAACGGATTTGTAATTATTTTTACATCCAAACTCAAATTGTATGCTTAAACAAAAATTAGTATTCCTTTTAATGTTCGGGGCAATTGTGGCCAATGCACAAAAAGTGGCTTTTACCGAATATGATATGAAGAATGGACTTCATGTAGTTTTGCACCAGGATAAAACAGCCCCGGTTGTAGCCGTGTCTGTAATGTACCATGTGGGAAGTAAAGATGAATTAACCAATCGTACCGGGTTTGCTCACTTTTTTGAGCATTTATTATTTGAAGGAACTAAAAATATTAAACGCGGAGAATTTATGAAAATCGTGAGTAGCAATGGCGGTCAAAACAATGCCAATACTTCTCAGGACCGTACTTTTTACTATGAAGTTTTTCCATCCAATCAATTGGAAACAGGTCTTTGGCTGGAAAGTGAGCGTATGATGCATCCCGTTATCAATGAAATTGGAGTTAAAACACAAAATGAGGTTGTAAAAGAAGAAAAAAGATTGAGGGTAGACAACCAGCCATATGGCAATTTTATTGCAGAAATCATGAAACGTTTGTTCATCAAACATCCATACAACTGGGTACCAATTGGCAGCATGGCTGATCTTGATGCGGCAACATTAGATGAGTTTATTGCTTTCAATAAAAAGTATTATGTGCCAAACAACGCTGTATTGGTAATTGCAGGAGACATTGATGTTGAAAAAACAAAGTTGCTTGTTGACTCTTATTTTGGGCCAATACCTGCCGGAGAAGCAATTACCCGTAACCCTGCAAGAGAAGAGCCGATCACGGTGCAGGTTGTGGATACTGCGTATGATAACAACATTCAGATTCCGGCAATCATGACAGCCTATCGCACGCCGGGCATGACGAGCAAAGAATCTATTGCTCTGCAATTAGCTTCAGATGTGTTGAGCCAGGGTGCCAGTAGCCGTATGTATAAAAAAATGGTAGATGAAAAAAAGAATTCCCTCCAGGTAGGTTCTTTTAACTATGCTTTGGAAGATTATGGTGCATACATCACCTATGCGTTACCGAGTGGAGAGGTTGCCCTTACAACACTGTTAAAAGATATGGACGATGAGATCGTTAAATTGCAGAATGAACTGATCAGTGAAACTGAATTTACTAAAATCAGGAATCAATATGAGAACAATTATATCGGCACCAACGCTAAAATGCTGGGCGTTGCTGAAAATCTTGCCGATGGTTATAGCTTTTACAATAAGAATACCAACCGTATCAATGAAGACCTGGAAGAAGCCAGGAAGGTTACAAGGGAGGATATTCAGAATGTTGCAAAAAAATACCTGAACCCAAATCAACGCGTGGTTCTGTACTATTTGCCGAAAAAATAATTGTAATAATATTATCCAGAAAAAAAAATATAAAATGAAGAAAATAATATATAGCCTTTTTTTTGCAGCAGCAGCGATCGCCAGCCATGCACAAACAACTGTTGACCGTACCAAGCCCCCCAAACCAGGGCCTGCACCTGCAATACAATTTGCCAGCCCGGTAACTTTCACTTTACCAAACGGTATGACGATCCTGGTGGTAGAAAATCATAAACTTCCAAAAGTTACTGCCAGCCTTAGCATTGATATGGGGCCGGTATTAGAAGGAAAAAAAGCGGGAGTGATGACCTTGATGGGGCAAATGCTTTCTGAAGGGACAAAGTCTATGACCAAAGCTAAATTCGATGAATCTATTGATCTTCTAGGAGCTGATGTAAACTTATACTCAGGTGGTGGATCTACGTCTGCCCTTACCCGTTATTTTAACCAGGCGTTTATGTTAATGGCTGATGCATTGAAACAACCGGCATTTCCGCAGGAATCATTTGAAAAACTGCAAAAACAAACGATTACCGGATTAAAGTCTGGTGAAAAAAGTGCGGCCACTATTTCCGGAAGAGTAGTAGGAGCACTCGCTTATGGCAAGAAAACGGCTATGGGAGAATTTGTAACAGAAGAATCTGTAAAAGCGCTTACGCTGGAAGATGTTAAGGAATCTTATAAAAATTACATTACGCCTTCACGCAGTTATTTAACTTTTGTGGGAGATATAACACCCGGTAAAGCAAAAGAGCTGGCTATCCGTGCTTTTGGAAGCTGGACCGGCAGGAAATTATCTTTGCCACAAATACCCAATGCTGAGAACGTTGGTAAAACAGAAATAAATTTTGTTGATGTGCCAACTGCTGTGCAGGGAGAATTAAGTGTTACCAAGCTGATCAATAACCCTATGGGTGGAAAAGACTACCATGCTTTGTTAATTGCCAACCAGATCCTGGGTGGTGGCGCAGAAAGTAAACTTTTTATGAACCTTAGAGAAAAACATGGCTTTACTTATGGTAGTTACTCAAATACTGGTAATGGACGTTTTCAAAGTCAGTTTAAAACCAGCGCACAGGTAAGAAGTGAAAAAGCAGACAGCGCCATCGTGGAAATGATGACGGAAATTGATAACATGAGAACTGGAAAGATCACTGAAGAAGAATTGGCCATTGCCAAAGCAAAATATAATGGTTCATTTGCATTGGGCATGGAAGATCCAAGCCGCACTGCTACGTATGCCTCTAACATCCTGATCAATAATTTACCGAAAGATTTTTATCGTACTTTTTTACAAAAGATAAACGCCCTTACAGTTACAGATATACAAAAAGCGGCACAGAAGTACTATGATGCAAACAAGAGCCGTATTGTGGTAGTTGGTAATGGCAGTAAAATATTGCCCAACTTAACCCGTTTAGGCTATCCAATTAAACAGTATGATAAATATGCTGAGCCTATAATAGAAAAAGCGAAAGAAACAGATATCAAAGAATCAGATAAGAATACTGATGCGGTAACTGCATTTTCAATTGTTGAAGATTACCTGAAAGCGATTGGAGGAAAAGAAGAAGCTAAAAAAGTAAATTCGCTCAAAATGACTTTCTCATTAGATATGATGGGCAGATCGTTTGAAGGAACTGAAATTAAGATGGCTCCTAATAAAGATTATGTAGAGATCAAAATGGGTGAAACTAAAGTAATGCAATCTTCTTTTGATGGCACTAAAGGTTTTCAGGCGCAGATGGGACAGAAAAAAGAAATGGATGAAAAAGAAATAAAGGAAGGACAGGATGACAAAGCCCTGATACCGCAATTATTTTATATCAGCAATGACTATAAAACTTCTTATATAGGAATTGGAAAAGTTGGCGATGAAAGCGCTTACAAGATCAAGATCACCAAACCAAGTGGCAAGGTGAGTACAGAATATTATTCTATGAAAACATCATTGTTATTAAGGGAAGAAAGTACTTCTGTTGCAGATGGTGTTGAAACTCCTGAAAGCACTGATTATGCTGACTATAGAAAAGTTGGAACCCTTATGTTCCCATTCACTATTACGCAAGCGCAGGGAGAACAGGAATTTCCTCTTAAAATAAAAGAAATAAAAATAAACGAAGGCGTAACTGATGCTGATTTTAAGCAGTAAGAATTAAATCTATCGTAAAATAAAAACCTCCTGAACAGGGAGGTTTTTATTTTTTACTGCTCTTCTAATATGCAAAACTCCTGCTCCAATCCATTGGAATGATCATACAATTTTTTTATCAGGCTCTTGCCCCAAAAAGCATAGAAGGGCATAAGGTTATCTACACGTTCCTGCAAATTGCCTCCTGGAAATAAAGCCGATTTTATTTTTTCAATCTGTCGCTGACCTGCTTCAAATTTCTTCTTTTCAGCTTTCAACATTTTCGTTTCCAGCAACCTTACCCTGTTTACAGCCTGGGCCATTAAGGCATTCACATGTTTCTCCAGTGTTACATCAATTAATCTGGCCGACGAACTTATCCTTTCATATACCTGGTACAAAGATGCTTTTTCGGCATCGAGGTAAAGTGTGTTGTTACTCTCCGTTTTTACAAAGGTCTCAGTAAGAAATTGCTCTGTCTTAAAAAAATCTTCCGAATCAAATTTCAGTTTTGCAATTTTTGTGGCTATTCCCTTTTTTACGATCATAAAAGAATTACGCAGTACCAATACCGGGTAAGGCACATTCACAGCTTCAAACACCGTTTTTAATTCCAGCCAATAGGCTAATTCTCCACCGCCACCAACAAATATGATATTGGGTAAAATAAGTTCCTGGAACACAGGCCTTAATATAACGTTGGGGCTAAAACGCTCAGGAAAATCCTTCAATTCCCTGCATATTTCTTCCCTGGTAAAAGTTAAAGTGGTATTGGCGATTGCAAAACCATCTTTGTAAGGCTCTATCCGTTCGCGGCTGTCATCTTTTAAATAAAACAGATTTATATCCCGACCGGCTACCTGTACTTTATACTTTTCCGGAAAAATTTTCAGAGTTTCTGTTACTGCTTTTTGTGAAAACCGTTCTGTCAATTCCTTTTTACTAACATCATAAAATGCACGCTTTAAATCCGCATTATCCGGCAACAGCACCAATAATCCATACTCCTGGAAAAGCTGGTTTACCAATTGAAAGGTAGCCTGTTCAATTGTTCTATCCAGTTGATAACAACCCTTTACCAGGTCTATTATCTCGCTTCCGTATTTTTCAATTGAAAGCTGGCCTTCAATTTCATTTATGATCGTAATAAAAGCCTTATCAACTTTCATACGCCCTACTGCACCTTTCTGTGCTGTTTTCCACTCGTATCGTTTATTATTCACCGTTACTTCTCCTAACTCCTCAATGTCCGCATCTTCACTACCCATATAATATACCGGTACAAAATGGCATCCCTTTATTTTGTTGTTTAGTTTATCCGCCAGCTTAACAGCGTGCAGTATCTTATAAATAAAATATAAATGGCCGGTAAAAATATTGGGTTGATGGGCTGTGCATATCGTAAATGTATCTTCTTCTAACAGCGATGCAATATTAAACTTCACTTTCTCATTAACTTCCAACGTGCTGTATTGATCCTGAAAAGTTTTTACAAGTAGCTTGCGATCATATTTATATTTCTTTCTTTCCTTAATAGCTTTACGGATACCCTGCATATCCGGTTCATTTCCATAAAAGTCTTTTAATGCCGGATCGGCATTCAGATAATCTTCTACTATTTTGGAGAATGCACCTGTATTCTTATATGGAATGTATTGGGAATTGAATTTCATATTAAACTGATACTTACTGGTTGTTCAATAATTTTTTAGCCTGCTGTGCTTTTTGAACCCGGAAATCAAATTTAGAAATGCATCATTATAAGCCGGCGTTGGCAACACCTGTACAAGATCTGTACACCCTGAAAATAAAACTGATCAATTATCCCTCATCATCCTCAAGCCAAATTTTACTTTTACATTCCTCTCGCTTAGCAACAAACTGATAATATTCTCTCATGCTGAACTGAGCCAGCTGAAGTGTTGCAGTAGCATTAACTAAACGTTGATGATGTATGCAACTCTTTCCAAACACTAATAAATTGTTCTTTCGTTAACCAGCAAATTGTAAGTTATTATCCTGCCATGTTACTCAACCACATCACCTTCCAGATCAAAATCATAAGCTTTACTGATCTTAACCTGAACAAAATCACCGACGGTTAATTTTTTACTACTGTTTATGATCACTTCATTGTCTACTTCCACACTGTCAAATTCTGTACGACCAAGATACCTTCCTGATTCTCTCTTGTCTATCATTACTTTAAAAGTTCTGCCGATCTTTTCCATGTTTTTCTCCAGCGATATTTCCTGCTGCACTTCCATGATCTCTGTGGCTCTTTCTTCCTTTTCTTCTTCAGAAATATTGTCAATTAAGTTGTAAGCACTGGTATCTTCCTCATGACTATAAGTGAAAGTACCCACCCTATCGAATCTCATTTTCTCCAAAAATATTTTTAATTCTTCCACATCATCTCTTGTTTCACCAGGAAAACCAGCGATTAAAGTTGTACGCAGGCAAATATCAGGTATCTTAAACCGGATGGCACCAATCAGGTCTTCCATTTCTTCCCTGGTTATCTGGCGCTTCATTGCCTTCAACATATTGTTACTTGCATGTTGCAGCGGCATATCAAGATAATTACAAATATTATCCCTGTCTTTTATCGCATCAATAATATCCATCGGAAATTTTGAAGGATAAGCATAATGTAACCTTATCCATTCAAGCCCCTGAACATCTGCCAGGGCATTCAGTAATTTGGGCAGTTCTCTTTTCTTATAAATATCCAATCCGTAATAAGTTAATTCCTGCGCTATCAGCATCACTTCTTTTACACCCCTTTGTACCAGGCGCTTTGCTTCATCTACCAGGCTTTCTATCGAGCGGCTCACGTGCTGGCCTCTCATTAACGGGATAGCACAAAACGAACATGTTCTGTTACATCCTTCACTTATCTTCATGTATGCATAATGTTGAGGTGTGCTCAACAAACGCTCTCCTATTAATTCACCTTTATAATCTGCCTCAAATCTTTTAAGGATCATAGGCAATTCCATTGTTCCAAAATAGGCATCAACTTCCGGTATTTCCAGTTCAAGGTTGGCTTTGTATCGTTCGCTGAGGCAACCTGTAACATAAACTTTATCCAGCTTTCCCCGCTTTTTTAGCGCCACGTTATCAAGGATCGTGTTAATACTTTCTTCCTTTGCCTTTTCTATAAATCCACAGGTATTTATTATCACAATATTGTGGTCTTTTTTGGCATTTTCATGCACCGTATCAATATCATTGGCCAATAGCTGTCCGCTGAGCACCTCACTGTCTACCATATTTTTGCTACACCCAAGTGTTATGATATTAACCTTATCTCTCTTAATACTTTTTGTTTTCATAATTCGGGGGCAAAGTTAACGAAACTAAGGCTTGAAACCCTTTTTTAGGCGTTAAACAAGCAGCGGTAAAACAAATCATCGTATCATTCGTTGTAGTAATACAAAGTTTTTGACAAAGGTTATTTTAAAAAATGGTTATTTTTGACTGATGAATTGGATGGACAAACAAAAAGTTAGGGTTGCTATTTTAGATCTGTACGAAGGTGTTGCCAACCAGGGGATGCGTTGTATCAGGGAAATATTGAATCAATATACTGAAATGCAACAACTTGACCTCCAGGTTGATGAATTTGAGGTAAGGCTCGAAAATCAGGTACCTGGCCTGGATTACGATATATATATATCCAGTGGCGGGCCGGGAAGTCCGTTAGATACAGTGGGCAGCGATTGGGAGAAAGTTTACTTCAACTGGCTTTCCCGTGTTGAAAAATACAATGCTAATGAGGGAAACCAGCAAAAAAAGCAGGTATTTTTCATTTGTCATTCTTTTCAACTTGTGTGCAGGCATTATAAAATTGCAGATGTTACCAAAAGGAAAAGTACTGCCTTTGGTGTTTTTCCGATTCATTACCTTTCTAATGCAGAGAATGAACCGATCTTTCAAGGATTAAAAGACCCTTTTTATGCAGTGGACAGCAGGGATTTCCAGGTAGTTCAACCACACCAGAACATCATAAAAAAATTGGGCGCCAGCATTCTGGCAATAGAGAAAGCCAGGCCACATGTGCCTTTTGAAAGAGCCATTATGGCCATCAGGTTTAATGAAAATATGATTGGTACTCAGTTTCATCCGGAAGCAGATGCAATAGGTATGTCGCTCTACCTGCAAACCGAAGACAAGAAAAAAACAGTGATTGAAAATCATGGCATAGAAAAATGGCAGTCGATGATCGATCATCTTAACGACCCTGATAAGATCATGAGCACATACGCCCATATACTTCCCAATTTTTTAAATGACTCCATTTTCCGGCTGCAGGAACTTCAAAGAGTAAGCTAAATTTATCTGAATACTTCTGGAAAATTAATACTGTTTTGTAAAAACAGTATAGGCTGTTTAATGATGAAATATGATTATTTTTAACCTATGTCATGTGTATCATCATAAACTAAAAAAATGGAAAAAAAGCTCAGGGAAAAATTCAATTCAAATTTTACAGAAGAAAAATACCAGGCCTATATGGAAAAGGTTGAAGGCTTGCACCCCGGCTCCCTAGATTTCAGGAATGCCGAAACGCCCATCTTTATCCCGAAGGAATTTAAAAATAAAATGCTTGCTGCCTGTGAAGATATTATTGATTTTATAGTTGCTCCAAAATTTAAGGAATTAACAGCACGCAGCATCCCCCGGGACCTGCTGGTTCCTAACGAGAACGAGCACACGCAATTCCTGGTATTTGATTTTGGCCTTTGTGAAAATAGTAAGGGAGAACTGGAACCCCAATTGATAGAGATGCAGGGATTCCCTACCCTGTTTGCATTCCAGGCTTTTCACAGTGAGTTAACGGGAGTTTATGCCGACGTTCCCGCCAATTACAGCTCTTACCTGAATGGTTATGACCGTGATTCATATGTACAACTTTTAAAAGAAATTATAGTTGGAGAGCTGGAACCGGAAAATGTGATATTGCTGGAAATATTCCCTGAAAAACAAAAGACACGGATTGATTTTTATTGCACAGAGCAACTATTAGGGATAAAGGCTGTATGCCTCACTAAACTTATTGCAGAAGGCCGGTCGCTGTATTACGATAATAATGGCAAAAAAACATTGGTTAAAAGGATCTATAACAGGCTGATATTTGATGACCTGCAACAGCAGGAAAACCTGGGTAACATCATAGACCTCACGAAAGAATATGATGTAGAATGGGTGCCTCATCCAAACTGGTTTTACAGGATCAGTAAATTTACTTTACCGTTTATTGATAACCGTTATGTGCCCGAAACATTTTTTCTTAATGAAGTTACCCAACCCGTAGTATTAAGTGAGTATGTATTAAAACCGTTGTTCTCCTTTGCAGGCATGGGTGTGGTAATTGATGTTACGCAGGAAGACATTGATAAGATAACTGATCCGGAGAACTGGATATTGCAGAAAAAAGTGAACTACGCTCCAATAATTGCTACAATGGATGAACCAGCCAAAGCTGAGATAAGGCTCTTCTATTTTTGGAAAAACGAATGGGAAAGGCCGGTTGGAGTTCATAACCTGTCGAGGCTAAGTAAAGGGAAAATGATTGGTACCCGGTATAATAAAGAAAAGACCTGGGTGGGAGGAACTGTAGCTTTTTTTGAAAATGACTGATATCAATCCTTTACATAAAATTAGCAAGGTTTATATGCTGGCAAAATGATGTATTTATGAATAATCCTAACGGAGTAAGCAGATTTGAATTTTATCTAACAGAATTAGAACAAATGTTAGCGGATGCGTCAAAAGACATTAATCCTGCTTTGTGGCTCTATTCAAGTAAAGCAAGAACAACCCTGTTTATGCTGGAAGGCTTGAGTAAATTATATGAAGGATTACATAATAGTAAGAGATTTGAAAAAATAAAGGAACATTTTAAAGCACTGGAAGATTCGTTGGGAAGCATTGATTATTATGATTCTTTTGCAAAAGAATTTGCAGGCAACCCTTTAATCCCCCAGTTTATTACTGATTATTTGCAAGGCCAGGCCAGAGAAAAAATACAACGGTTAAATGACCTGTTGAAAGAAAAAAAATGGATTGGCGGGAAAGCTGTGAGGATCAAAAAGATCCGTGAAAAATTAAGGGATGCCGATTGGAGAAATCCGAAAGATGAATTAAAAGGCATCTTTGAATTTTACAGGAAAGCGGTAAATGAATTAAAAGAATTTATGCAGGCATCAGGTGCGGAGTTTACTGAAATAGAAGCACAGGTTCATGAGATCAGGAGAGATTTGCGGTGGCTAAGCATTTATCCGCAAGCTTTACAGGGAGTTATTCAATTAAAAGAGAGTACTATAACGCCGGAGTACATTGAAAAATACCTTACTCCGGAAATTGTAAATTCCTCCTTTAATAAAATGCCGTTGCCAGGTAATAACAGCTATTTCCTGTTGTTAGAAAAGAAATATTTCCTCGCATTAAGTTGGGTTATCGCCGAATTGGGAAAGCTGAAAGATTCAGGATTAAAGATCTTAGCGGTGGCTGAGGCATTTCAACAAAAAGAAGGGTTAAATCATGAATCAGCCTTACAAAAAACTTACGATGTACTAGGTTTTACCGATAACATCCTTCAGGAAATACTCTTAAAAGCTTCAGACATTTGTAACAACTATTTTGGCGAAAAAAATGCTGATAAACTCATTTACGGTATTACGGCTACATTAAAAGATATTAGGTAATAATAAGGGGTGCTTTTTTACAAAAAAATATTGGCATTCAGTTAACAAAATTTGAACCCTTGCGTTCATAGCTTTGTGAAACAAATCAGATCATTATAATTTTCTCATAAGCAGTTAGTTTTGGTAAACGGAGCACTCATTCTTGGGAGCTCCTCTTTTTTTAGCCTAACTGAAATAAGCCATTTACAAAATCCTGCTTATCAAACACCAGCAGATCTTCTGCTTTTTCTCCCACTCCAATAAACTTTACAGGTATTTTAAATTGATCGGCAATAGCCAGCACCACACCGCCCTTTGCTGTACCATCAAGTTTTGTAATAGTTATTGCTGTTACTTCTGTAGCGGCGGTAAAATGTTTGGCCTGCTCCAATGCATTCTGGCCAGTACTACCATCCAATACAAGCATTACTTCATGGGGTGCATCGGGTATCACTTTTTGTATTACTCTTTTTATTTTAGTAAGCTCGTCCATGAGGTGCAACTTATTATGCAACCGGCCGGCTGTGTCAATAATGATCACGTCTGAGTTCCTGGAAACACCGCTAATAACCGTATCGTAAGCCACCGATGCAGGATCGCTACCCATTTCTTTTTTTACGATTGGAACATTTGTCCTTTCGCTCCAGATTGTTAGCTGGTCTACTGCTGCAGCCCGGAAAGTATCCGCAGCACCCAATAATACACTTTTACCCGCCTTTGAAAAATTATATGCAAGTTTACCAATGGTTGTTGTTTTGCCTACACCATTTACTCCCACAACTAAAATAACGTGCGGCTTGTGCCCTGCAGGCAGCTCATAATTAATATAACTGGTATCCTGTGGCGCTGCAACAAGTAAATTTTGAATTTCCAGTTTTAAAATATTATTTAATTCTGCCGTGTTCAGGTATTTGTCTCTTGCGACTCTTTTCTCCAGCTGCTCAATGATCTTTACGGTGGTTTCGATTCCTACATCTGCACTCACCAACGCATCTTCCACATTATCCAACACTTCCTCATCAACCGTACTTTTTCCGGCAACCGCTTTTGCGATCTTGCCAAAGAAGCCCTCCCTGGTTTTTTGCAAACCCTGATCAAGAGATTCCTGTTGTTGCTTTTTTCCAAATAATTTGTCGAACAGTCCCATAATTGGTGATTTTATAGCGTTGAAGGGCTACGATTGGCTAAAGAATATGGAATTATTTTGTAATCCTGTATCCCTTTCTCATTAAAATGTACCAGCATTTATTTTAACGGCAGCCTACCTAAACAAATAAAGCCATTCCGAATAAACAGAACAGCTTTTATTTTATAATTTGCATATAGATTTCTTAGCTAGCCAAAAAATCTTTGATCTTGTCTTTATGTACAATTGCCTCTTTAAATGTGTAGGCGCCTGTTTTTGGACTACGTAAAGTGCGAATCACCTTACTCCAGTTTTTTGCATCCGCTGCTGCTTTCTGATCTTTTGTTTTTATCGCGGTTTTAGCTGCTTTAGCCATTGTTGTATAGTTTAAAGATTGATAGAGTTGCCTGAGATAAAGAATACTTCATCTATTTACCTTATCAACAGATTACTTAATTTCTTTGTGAACAGTAACTTTTTTAAGAATAGGGTTAAATTTCTTTAACTCCATACGCTCTGGAGTGTTCTTTTTGTTCTTGGTGGTGATATAACGGCTGGTACCGGCAAGACCACTGGTCTTATGCTCTGTACACTCCATAATTACCTGAACCCTGTTTCCTTTCTTTGCCATTTTTTTTTATTTTATTTGTTCCTCTTTTTAAGAGGTTAGTTGGGACTTCCCATTAAATTTTAACGCCTGCAGCACGCATTTCTTTTACTACAGAATACAAACCATTTTTATTAATGGTTCTGATAGCTTCAGAAGAAATTTTCATAGTTACCCATGTATCTTCTTCAGCAAGAAAATAACGCTTGGTTTGTAAATTTGGTAAAAACCTGCGCTTTGTTTTAATATTGGAGTGAGAAACCTTATTACCTGTAATCGGCTTCTTTCCTGTTACCTGACATACTCTGGCCATATTCCTTATTTTTGGACGGCAAAGGTAACTATTTTACTGAATAATTAATGTTTAATATCAACTATTTTTGTAAATGAGTGGTAAAGATCAAAAAAGCCCCATTTTACTGCTGTTAGCAACCCATAAAATATATACAAATGAGCCATCATGTAAGCAGCTTTTTTAATAAAGGCATGGCATTTACTGCCAATATTGACCAACACCAGGTTATAATGGATACCGCAGATATTGGCGGCGAAGATACAGGCGCCAGTCCGAAAAAACTGATGCTGGCTGCTTTGGGTGGCTGCACCGGTATTGACATTGTTAGCATCTTACATAAAATGAAAGTGCCATTCAGTGATTTTTCAATTGACACAAAGGCATCGCTTACTGAAACAATTCCATCAATATACAAAGATGTAAAGATCATTTATACAATCAGAATTGCGGAAAAAGACAGGCCAAAGATGGAAAAAGCTGTTAAACTCTCGGATGAAAAATATTGTGGCGTGAGTGCGATGTTCAAAGCTTTTGCCACCGTAGAATCAACTATCATTTATTTATAAAGGAACTAATGTTGGATTGCAAGCTGGAATCCAGGTACCCCTTTTACTTTTTTATGAATAAAGCTGCTTTTGCAGGCCTCTTAGCAATAACGGATTGCCTCATTACCCTTGCCATTTGCAAAACCACCGCAAACATGATCAATCCAAGCCCTAAATAAAATTCAATATGAAAAGCTTTATTCTCGTGAAAAAAAATAAATGCCAGCAATATTCCATATACAGGCTCCAGGTTGTAAGTTAGGTTGGCTGTAAATGCAGAGATTTTTTTAAGTGCATTTAATTGAAGATCGAAACTAACGATGGTGCATAATATAGCAAGTATCAGTAGCCAACCCCAATCCGGGTAAGAAGGGGTGTAATGATCGGCCTTAAACTGCGACAGGTAAAACGGAAGCAGCAATGTTAAGATCAACAATCCACCGCCCAGTTCATATAGCGTTAATACCCTGGGCGTAAAGCGATGCAGGAGTTGCTTATTAAGAATCGGAAAAATGGCGCTGCCTAGGGAAGACACAATTCCGAAGATGATCCCAAGTTTATATTGGGGATGAAAGTCGAATATTAAGTAAATGCCGCTAATAGCAACAATACCAATAAGTAACTCAATTAAAACTATTTTCTTTTTAAGAAGTAAAGGTTCAAAAATAGCGGTAAAGAAACCGGCAGCCGATAAGCAAACCAACGCAACAGAAACATTGGCATATTTAATACTTCCGTAAAAACTTACCCAGTGAGCCGCTATCAATAAACCAACAGTACTGATCTTTAAAACGTCTTTAAAAGCTATACGTCGCAGCTCCTTTTTCAGGTACATCACGCCTGCTAATATAATCACTGTTATCAGTAGCCGGTACCACACCAATATAGCTTCATTCAATAAGATCAGTTTTCCAAGAATGGCAGTAAACCCAGCCAGGAACACAGCGATATGAAGCTGGATGAATGCTTTTTTCATAAACGATAAAGGTAAGCGAAATCA
>JANOCC010000009.1:0-5613 GCA_031411955.1 Ferruginibacter sp. | reverse complement strand
GAAAGCGAGCAGGAAATGTACAGAAGTTGAAAGTATCTCGGCTGAATTAATTATTGCTGTTGGGCTATAGCTCTTTCGGCGTAGCGGAATGAAAGCAAGTTTAGCTTTTTTTTCTGAAGCCCTTGATTTTTGTTTCTTTTGGTTAAGCAAAAGAAGTTAATACAAACAAAAAGTTGGCTCGTTTAATAAAGTAATTTTCTGTTATGTTCTTTTTTGCTCCGCTCCCGATAGTCAACGGGATGTGCCACAAAAAAAGAACTAAAAAAGGCGGCCCCTGGCGATGTACGGCCCGCCAAGGGGATTCAGCTGTGTGGAACAGATGTGCAAAGTAAACTGTAAAGTTGGAAGTTGATTGTGCAGTGGTTTAGGCAGGCGCCTAAGCCAGGGTTCGAGGATAAAAAATTTAAATGATATATAAGCATTGGTACATTTAAGATAAACTGTCCACCTACTTCTTCTTCACCCTACTCACAACCTCCGCATAACCCTCGGCGCCGGTTACTGCTTTCTGAAGTTCGGCTTCGTTATTCCAGTAAAGCGATACGAGGCGGTTGAGTTCTTCAAAACGGGTAAGATGATCCGGGTGGGTTTCAAAACTTTTTTCTTTGTAATCGGCGGCTTTCCATTTGAGCAATATGTTTAGAATGCCCGCTCCTTTTTCTACATCTGATTTCTTTTTACCGTCTTTCGGTTTTTCTTTTTTTGCTTCGTTGATCAGTGTCTTCGACAATTTGTTGTTTATCCCTGCCGCGGTAAGTTTACCGTAGTAATTGTAAATGTTTTTCCATACGATGGGTGCCTGCCGCGGGTCATAGCCTGCGAGGTACATTAAGCAAAGTCCTACCCTGTCAGCCTGGCTTTCCTGTTTTACACTATAGGAAGATTCCTGGCGTTCCAGGTAACTGGTAAGCAGCAACGCTGTATTATCAATGGTTTCTTTGGTGGCCGTTTTTTCTGAAGCTGCCTGATCCTTGTTCTTTTTGCGAAACGTATTATCAGAAACATTTTCTTTTCCGATAGTGCCCGCATCTTTCAGGGCGGTTCTGTTCTTGTCGGCTTTCAGCCTGCTTTTCATTTCGTTGGAAACATGCTCATAAATAACATGGCCGATCTCGTGGCCAAGAATAGTAGCCAGTTGGGCTTCATTGTCCAGTGCTTTCAATAAGCCAGTATACACGTAACACAGTCCATTGGCCCGCATGTTGGCATTGATGTCGCTGTTTTCTACTACGATGAAAACAAAACCGGTATTTTTTTTCAGCCTGTCTGGTACCAGTTTCATTCCTACGGTATGTACATAATCCTGCAGGGCTGCATTATCAGATATGTTTCCAATACCCGGTATTTTTTTCTTGAAAAACCGGGCTCTTTTATTTTTATCGTTCCAAAGCGGGTAAAATGTTTCATGGTAATCACGGTCAACTGTATCCGCATAAAGTTCAAATGTGGAAACATCATAAGGGGCAATGCTAAATTCACTGGCCAGGTAATAGCCTGCAGCATTGTATTTTCCATCTACATTGGCATAGTCGTTTGGCTTAAGTTCTTCTACCGTGGCCAAAGACTTGTCTTCATAGCCGGATTTTTTCTGGCCCTTTATTTTTTTACCTTCTGCCAGCTTAACCTTATGCCCGTCTATATAGGCGAACCCGCCACTGATCGTATCTATCCTGCCTCTTTTAATTTCATCCACGCTTTTATCCATGAGCGTTATCTTTTCAGCCTCTGCAAATTTATATTCAACAAAACGTTGCCCATCCAGTAATATTTCGTCGCTGATCTTTAAAGAATTTAGGGGGATAGAATCTTTGCTGCTATTGAAAACTTTCACAGCATCCAGTTTTACGATCTCACTAGTTATCTTTGTTTTATCTTTTGGAATATAGTTTACGATCATGATCTTTTCTATATAATCAATATTTTGCACAAAACATTTCATGCTGAACTTGCGGCCCATATCGGTAACCTGTGCATGGGTGTTTTGAAAACATATATTTGATCCGTATATTAAAAGCAGGAGGAGATACTTTTTCATTTACATTTGTTTTAAGGGTTGATCGTTATTTTATTTTGATGGTCTTTGTAATGTCATGCTTTTCCGGAATTAATTTTCTATTAGTTTGTTTTCAGCAAGAAAATCTTCCAGTAAATAATCCGACACTTCATCGTTAAATGATTCCAGTTGTTGTTTAAAAACTACTACCTGGTTTTGTAATCGCTTTTTTTCCTCTTCATTTGGTATAACGAAAATGCCGCTGTGTTTGGCGCCTTCCAGTTTTGTATAAAGCAGCCATTTGTAGGTTCCTTCTTTTTCCATGGGTATCATGGCGTTGTTTTCCTGAGGCGCAAGCTCATTATAAACAGTATCTTTCGTTTGCAGATCTATAATGATCAGCCTGCAACCGAACACACGGCTGGCTGCGGGCCATTGTAGTTTCGCATTTCCTGATAACATCCTTACATAATCTTCAGTGGCTTTGAATCCTTCCTTGTTTCTTTTGCTAACAACCCTGCCATTTATTCCACTTACACCACCCACTACGCCGCCGCGGGATGTTTCGTTTAAAGAAGAGAACTGGTGTAACTTAAGCAGGTAGTCTGTAAAACTGCCTTTGCCCTGGGCATTAAGGCTTTGAAACTTCTTTGCAAAATCATTGAATCCAAGGCTGTCGCGGATATCGTTAAACGTTAGGTTCTTAGGATCCCGGCCCGGCACTACCGTAAAATATTTGTCTTTTGTAAATACGATAGAACTGGATCCATCGTCAAAAAATAGTTTGCCCTGTCTGGGAACAGAATATTTAAATTTAAGTTCTAACTGCCGGCCATCTTCAAACGTAACTTTGCCATTGTACACGGCTATGTATATATCCTGGGCGTAGGTAGCTGGCATTGCCAACAGGAGTAAACAGAAAAAAAATGTGGTTGATTTCATGATTTACTTTTTAAACGGGTAAATAATTTAATAACTCGAGGCTCCAGGTAATCATAAAGATGAATGCCATTAGATTTAAGTGCAGTGATGCCGGCGATATACGCCAGTATGGTACCCGACTCAACATAATAGCCGAATTGCATCAAACTAACGGATATCCATACCAGTAGCGCAACACTGCCAAAAAAAAGCAGCAGTTCGATGATAAATTCCCAGAACTTATGGTTAAGCTTTGCCAAAAGCAACAGCGCGGCGAAATACAATAGTGATACCCCTAGCAGTATCATCCAACGCCAGAAACTGCCGGCTTTTTTTATCACGCTATCGTTGATCAGCGATTGAAGCGCATTGGCATGAATTACCGCACCGGGCATGGTAGGCAGGCGGTTTACCAGGACTGCGTTTACGGGAACCTTGAATTTATCTGTAATGTTGCTGTCGTTGTCCATTGCCGGCTGTCCCAACCAGCCAATGATCACGATCCTGTTCTTGATCAACTGCCGCACAGAATCTGCTCTGCCGGTATTATTCAACACATCGGAAGCATCAATAGCGGGGAAGTCCTGGATGGTATTGTCCATCACAGCAGGCGAAAAGTAATTGTAGAATCCTTTTTCTGTGCCGCTGTAATGAATCATGAATTCGTTGCCGGGAAAGTTCCGTATTTTTTTGCCATATGCCATCCCGTACAATTGACAGGCAAAGGATGGCAAGCTGGTATCTTTCTCTTTGAATTTAACCTGTTGACGTTGATAATAGTTCCTGATGGTTGTGTTGTATACAACCGGGAAGTTTATGCTGGTAATATTAGCGGTGGCGGATTGTTGATAGGGGAAGGCGGATGCCCGGCCTTTAGCAATTCCAAAAACAATATTGGATTTTGAAAACAGGGAATCCAGGGTATTATCCGTGCTGCTGTCTGCCCTCCTGTCGGCAAAGAACAGGTCGATCCCGATCGCTTTTGGATGCAGGTTGTTTAAAGCCGGGATTAACGAGGCCAATGTTTTCCTCAGTTCCGGAGCCGGTACCGAACCGATGTTAAGCATTACGATATCAGAATCTTTTTTTGGCAGATCTTCCCCCACCTGGTAGCTCATGTCGGTGAAGTCGAAATCTTCTGCGGCCTGCTCTGTGATCCGGAATAATTGGGAGGGAGTGTGCTCATAAATAAACTCTACTACCTGCATGAGTAGCATGAATGCTGCTGTGAGTATCAACAACCGCGCTATAAAATGACGGGGTGTTTCCCTTATATGTTTGGTATCTGTGAATGACATTAAGGAAAATTATTAAATCAATTTGGGAGTGCTGGTAGGTTTGCGGGTGGTTTTGCAGGGATTGGAAGGGTACAGGTAGTGAGTGAATAGCCGGGACCTGCTGTTCAAATATAAATAATATTATATTAATTATAAATGTTATTGTTTTATATTTTGGTTTTGTTTTTTTGGTTTGGGGATGTGGTGTCGCCACTGGCTCACCCCTGGCGCAAGTCTTCCGCAGGATGACTTGTGTCTTTTTAAGATTGCAGGTCTTTGACCGGTCTTATAATTTCAAATGTTGAATCATATGCGAATCCTCGCCATCGCTTTGGTGCGTGCCTCACGCAATAAGTGAATTCTAATTAAGAAGTTAGAAGTCATCATCTCAGTGTGGGTTTTTATATGTTATCAGGAAATGCTATTATTTTAATTCCTTTATTATGTTCTTTTTTGCTCCGCTCCCGATAGTCAACGGGATGTGCCACAAAAAAAGAACGAAAAAAGGCGGCCCCTGGCTGATATACAGCCCACCCAGGGGATACAGCTATGCTCAGCAGTTGTGCAAAGTAAACTGGAAAGTAGGAAGTTGATTGTGCAGTGGTTTAGAAAAGCACCTCTTATTATGAATATGTAACCTGTAGTATATTATTTTTTTCCGGCGATCATTTATAATGAAGTTCTGTAAAATGTATAAAACCATCGCTTCCTAATCAGCAAACTGCTTCTAGGATGGGCCTCAGAAAAAATTGCGTTAAGAACTTGCTGTAATGAAGCGGTCCACCGCAGGTGGGTTTACGGCGAAAGTGATTGGCATTGGGGAAATGTTGATGCTATGTCGGTTGAATGAAATTATACTGTTGGGCTCTAGCACTTTTCGCCGTAGCGTAATGAAAGCAAGTTTAGCTTTTTTTTCTGAAGCCCTTGACTTTTGCTTCTTTTGGTTAAGCAAAAGAAGTTAATGCAAAATAAAAGTTGGTTCGTTTAATAAAGGAATTTGCTGTAATGTCCTTTTTTGCTCCGCCAAAAAAGAACGAAAAAAGGCGGCCCCTGGCCGATGTACGGCCCGCCCAGGGGAAACAGCTATACGGAGCGGGAGTGCAAAGTAAACTGTGAAGTTGGAAGTTGATTGTGCAGTGGTTTAGGTAGGCACCTGCTTTTATAGGTAGGTAACTTCCTCGCCTTGGTTAGTGACTAACGCAAAAGAATAAACGTAATTAAAAAAAGATAAAACCTATCGTTTCATTTTGCGCTTTTACATGTTTTCAGGAAATGATATTATTTTAATTTCTTTATGATGTTCTTTTTTGCTCCGCTCCCGATAGTCAACGGGATGTGCCACAAAAAAAGAACGAAAAAAGGCGGCCCCCTGGCCGATGTACGGCCCGCCCAGGGGATTCAGCTATGTGGAACGGTTGTGCA
>JANOCC010000008.1:0-2396 GCA_031411955.1 Ferruginibacter sp. | reverse complement strand
CGCGTAAAGATGTAGCTAAATAATGCATATTCCTGGTTTGGTCAAACACTTCCATCACAACACCAGGGATGCATGGGTAAAATAAGGGGCCCTTTTTAAAAGGAAGTTCGTTGGTAAACCAGAGCAGCGTACTATCGTTTTTATGATCTACCGATAGGGCCATCTTACATTTCTTGTTTAAGATGATCTTCTCTTCATCATAAAATTTCCAGTTGCAAACGTGGGTGCTGTCTTTTACCAGGTACTTTTTCTTTTTTGAAAAATTGATCTCAAAAAGTGTCTCGTTATTTAAAAAGTCGTAGAAAGTATGGTGGTGCACTAATTTATGGCCAACCCTTTTGCCCTTTACCCTCCTGTTAACACTATTACTGAAATAATAAGCCAGGGCAAAAGAATCATTCAACAGCATCCTGACATTATATTCAGTTTCTTTCATGGTATGCTTACCAAAGGAATCAATATAAGGCAGGGTTTGCCTGGTATACTCAATTTCCAACGTTGACTGTGCGGCACTAGCGCCGGGAAATAAAATGATATTGGTAACCCATAACAGGCTAAACAACCATTTATTTTTCAACATAAAAATCATTGCCGGCTGTGAAGGGTTATCCCTGATCATTTCTCTTTCATAAAAGCATAACTATAATCAGTAGGTGCGTTAAATGTTTCTTTAATAGTGCGGGCACTCAACCAGCGATACAAGTTTAGTATAGAGCCTGCTTTATCATTGGTGCCGCTTCCTCTTGCACCGCCAAATGGCTGCTGACCTACAACAGCGCCGGTTGGTTTATCATTGATATAAAAATTACCTGCACTGTTGCGAAGCCTGTTGGTAGCAAGTTCTACAGCAAACCGGTCGCGGGCTATTACTGCACCGGTTAATGCGTATTGCGATGTTGTGTCTACAAGCCTTAAAGTTTCTTCAAATTTATTTTCATCGTATACATACACCGTTAGTACCGGGCCGAATAACTCTTCGCACATGGTAACATACTTAGGATCTGTTGCTTCAATAATTGTTGGCTCAATAAAATAGCCTTCGGTATTATCGCATTTTCCCCCTACCCAGATCTTTGCGCCACTGTCTCTTTTTCTTGCGCTTTTAATATAACTTTCAAGTTTATTGTAACTCTTTTCGTCGATCACTGCATTTATAAAATTGGTAAAATCTTCTACCGATCCCATCTTCATTGTCTTCACCTGCTCTACCAGTTTTCTTTTTACTTCTGCCGCAAGGTTAGAAGGAATATAAGCCCTTGAAGCCGCAGAACATTTTTGTCCCTGGAACTCAAAAGCGCCCCGGGCAAGAGCTGTAACCAGAACATCCACATCAGCCGATTTATGGGCAATAACAAAATCTTTACCACCCGTTTCGCCTACAATACGTGGATACGATCGGTACATGCTCATATTTTTACCGATCGTTTGCCACATATTATTAAATACGCCTGTGCTTCCGGTAAAGTGAATACCGGCGAATTCAGGATGGTTAAAAACGATCTCACCAATTGTAGGTCCGTCAATAAACACCAGGTTTATCACACCATCCGGCAATCCAGCTTCCTTCAGGATACGCATAAACATTTGTGCACTGTACACCTGGGTATTGGCACATTTCCAGATCACCACATTGCCACACATAGCAGCACTGGTGGGCAGGTTGCCGCCAATTGCCGTAAAATTGAATGGGGTAAGCGCAAAGACAAATCCTTCCAGAGGACGGTACTCCATCCTGTTATACATGCCAGCTCCGCTGATGGGTTGCTGGCGATAAATATCACTTAAAAAGTGAACGTTGAAACGCAGGAAATCAATCAATTCGCAGGCAGCATCAATTTCTGCCTGGTAGGCATTTTTGCTTTGCCCAAGCATGGTGGTGCCATTGATATAAGCACGGTATTTACCCGCCAGCAGATCAGCAGCTTTTAAAAATATGTTCGCCCTGTTCTCCCAGCTCATGCCGGCCCATTTATCTTTCACTTTAAGCGCTGCGTTGATCGCTTTTGTTACATGCTTTGCTTCTCCCACATGAAACTGGCCAAGCAGGTGCTTTCGCTCATGTGGCGGGCGTATCTCTACGGTATTGCCGGTGCGTACTTCTTCATTGCCAATGTACATGGGTACATCCACTTTGGCAGACTTAAGTTCTTTTAGTGCAGCTTTTAAAGCAAGCTTTTCGGCGCTGCCGGGAGCATAATTTAATACAGGCTCGTTTACTGGCATCGGGTAGTAGAAATCTCCGTATTGCATGGTGATATATTTATTAAATTAATTGTTTATCAAAAGTTATTTTAATCGGATGTTAAAAAAATAAAGTTATGTTATTTTGAATAAACGTATTCTATGAGGTTGTTTTTCAATTTTGAGTAAATGGGCTTGCAGCCGATTGGTTTGCT
>JANOCC010000007.1:0-32332 GCA_031411955.1 Ferruginibacter sp. | reverse complement strand
TGGTGCATGGAATCCGTACGATGCACACATTCCACTAATATTTTATGGCTGGAAGGTGAAACACGGTAAAACTAACAGGGAAGTGTACATGACAGATATTGCACCAACGCTCGCTGCCATGCTGCAGATTCAAATGCCTGACGGATCTGTTGGCAAAGTTTTGGAAGAAGTGATTCCAGGAGATCGGTGAAATTAATGGAGAGGTTGTTGGGTGTAATGCTTATAATCTAAATGAGGATTAAGTAATTGCTGGCATTAGTTTAATACAGCATTTAATTGAGTCGCCAGTAAGTATTCAAGCCTCTTATATACCCCATTTCTATCATTCTCAATATGATTCTCGTCATCAAACGCAATAATAACAATCATACTGATCTGTAACAAAAGAGACCATTATTAATAAGATAAGTTAGGATTTTTACAGGATAAAAAATACATTTAATGATTAAAATATTTTCATGCAAATCTGTGAAATAGTTCTCAGGGGATGGAATACTTCGGTAAGGCAACTACTTCCTGCTGTTGAAATATATTTAAAGGGTTCACAATTCACCGGATTTAAAAACAGGACTGCCTGATTTCTTATTATGCGCAGCAAATTAATAAAGCTAATTTTAGTTTGTATTGTGTGTGCTGCCTTAATAACAGCAGTTGTTCTTATCATTCAATCATTTAAAAGATAAATTTATGCAAAAGAACATGGGTACTTCCGACAGAATCATAAGAGTAATTATTGCTGCAGTTGTAGCATTCCTGTATTTTAATAAAACCATTACCGGTACTTTAGGTATAGTGTTGATGGTACTGGCTGGCGTTTTTTTATTAACAAGTTTGATCAGTTTTTGTCCATTATATAAATTGGTAGGATTAAATACCTGCCCCGCAAAAAAGAAATAGATATGGAACTAAAGAAGATTTTCGTTGTAACTATAAGTTGTATAAGCATTTTTTGTGCATGCAACAGCAATGCTCAGCAAACTGATTTATCAGTAAGCGAGTTTGAAATGGGGATTGCTAAAAACGATGCACAGGTGCTGGATGTTCGTACCCCGGAGGAATATAAATCAGGGTTTTTAAAAAATGCTTTGCTGGCAGATTGGAATAATGATGCCGAGTTTAAGCAAAGGGTAAAGTCACTCGACAAAAGCAAACCTGTTTATACTTATTGCCTTAGCGGCGCAAGAAGTAATGCCGCCGTGCAATGGTTAAGGCAGAATGGTTTTACTGCTTTCAACCTGGCAGGTGGTATCAGTGCCTGGAAAAGAAATAGCAAACCCATAGAACAAGCGGCAAAAGTAAAACAAATGACCTTGCAGGAGTATTTGGCACAAATACCAGAGGATAAAACCGTATTGGTAGATTTTAGTGCCGTATGGTGCCCACCCTGCAAAAAAATGACTCCTTTAATTGATTCATTGGAAAAAACCAATGGGCAGCAGTTTGTACTGGTAAAAATTGATGGAGGTGCGCAAGCAGCTATTTGCAATGAACTACAGATAAATGGCTTTCCTACATTTATAATTTACAAGCAGAGAAAAGAAGTGTGGCGTAAGGAAGGTTTAGTGGAAGCAAAAGAATTCATAGCACAATTTTAAAGCTAATGCGTTACACATTTGGAAAAGGGCAACAAAATCAGTTGTCCTTTTTCTCTTGCAGTCCAAAATGCTGAATTAGATAGTTGTAAAATAAACAAGTGATGAAAAGAAATCAGGCCATCAATACTATCGTTTCTGTAATGGCCTTGCTATTTACCTGTTTTAGTGCAGATGCTCAAATGAAGCATGACCATGTAACTATTGTTGGGGCAATGAAAAATGTAATGTGGAAAGGACAGCTTAATGGCAACATTGATCTTGATACAATTTCTAACAAACAGAATCTTTATGGGCTAGGGCCAGTAGAATTCCTATCTGGTGAGCTGCTCATCTTAAATGGAATAACTTATAAGTCGGTTGTTGTAACAGATTTAAAAATGAAAGTTGAAGAAACAAAAAAAGTGAAGGCTCCGTTCTTTGGCTATGCAAATGTTGGCAGCTGGAAAGAAAGTGTATTGCCTGATACCATAAAAAGTATTAGCAGCCTGGAGGCATTTCTATCGCAGGTAACAAAAACTGCAAACCATCCGTTTTTATTTAGATTGAAAGGAAGCATTAATAATGCAAATATTCACATTGTAAATCTGCCTAAAGGTTCAAAAGTACATTCGCCGGACGATGCTCACGAGGGTCAAAAAAATTATCTCTTAAAAAATGAAGTAGTTGAGATCGTTGGTTTCTTCTCTACGGAACACAAAGCTATTTTTACTCATCATGATACTTTTTTGCATATGCACTTAATTACAGATGACAGAACGAAAATGGGTCATTTGGATGCTATAGTTTTTAACAACGGAATGAAACTTTACCTCCCATCAGAATTGAACCTCTGATGTATTATATTTGATAAATTGACAGTTCTTTCAGAATTACCAGCTTTAATATTATGATAAGCAAATTAGTAAACTTTACATCAATCTTTGAACCAGCATTGCTAAAAGAAATAGAGCAATTTGCTGAGGTTAAATATTTTTCAGAAGCTGATATTATAATGGACTACGGTAAATATATTCGTATGATGCCCATGGTTATCAAAGGCACTGTTAAAGTTTTTAGGATGGATGAAACCGGCAATGAGATCCTGCTGTATTATTTATCCAGTAACGAAAGCTGCTCGATGGCTTATAGCTGCTGTATGGAAGCCAGGAAAAGCGAAGTAAAAGCAATTGCCGAAGATGAGGTTGAACTATTAGCCATACCGCATATAAAACTAGATGAATGGCTTTGTAAATACCCAAGTTGGAAAAGCTATATCATGCGCAGTTTTAATGAAAGGTTTTTAGAATTGTTGAAATCTATTGAAAGTATTGCGTTTCATAAATTAGATGAAAGGTTGATATCCTACCTTAAAGAAAAGCGACGCATCTCCGGCTCCAGTGTAATTAAAGCATCTCACTACCTCATTGCCGACGAATTACATACCTCCCGGGTTGTTGTATCAAGGTTGTTAAAGCAACTGGAAAATGATAAAAAAATTATCCTCTACAGAAATGAAATCAAATTGCTGAATGAGTTCAATTAGCCTGAATTTTATTTGATTCTTTTAAATCCGAATCATCAATTTTCATTTCTTAAAGATATGATGAGAAGGTTACTGGGATTAATCAGTTCTGAAGTTTTAAGTTCCCCCAAAAAAAGGATACCTATATGGACCTGGTTTATATTTTTATTTTTTACGGAATTCCAACTTAATAGTACGCCAATTTGCTTATTTGAAAAAGGAAAACGCACGAAATAAAAAGATGTGTGTAAAATCGTTGGGTTACTAGGATTCGAACCCAGACAAACAGAATCAGAATCTGTGGTGCTACCGTTACACTATAACCCAGAAAGATATCCCAGATAAGTTAAATCAAAATTAAACGTGTAGTTTTTGGTGCTGGAGGGATGAGCCGTGCCTTGGAAATTACTCTTTAGTAAAAACAGCCTACAACAGTTATACTTTAATAAGAAGTTGGGTTACTAGGATTCGAACCTAGACAAACAGAATCAAAATCTGTTGTGCTACCTTTACACCATAACCCAATCATATACCCAAACTAATTTGGGATTGCAAAAATAGGGGATGTGAAAAAATGTACCAAATGTTTTTGTGAAACGGCTAAACTGCTGTTTATAAGCGACAGATGTTAGCTGGCAACAATCGTTATCTTGTTTGATTATGGTAAAATTTGTTAATCTAAAAAAGAATGTTACCAGATCTAACTTACGCAGGCAGATTCTTAGGCGCTGTGCATTTACATCCGGTAACATTATTTTAAGCTGCGTCTTCCTTCTCTTTTAAGCCCTTTATCAGATCCAGCGCCTCGGTAACCACGTCGCACATGATCGTTATTAATGAACCCGTTTTTGCCGTATTGTAGGCGTGCATTATGGCTTCCTTCTCATTAAGGATAGTTGTAATGGGTATTTCTTTCGGTTGAGTTTCTTTGATGCCTTCCACCAAAAGCCCCACAATTTCTTCAGCTGTTCTTCCCCGAAGGTGTTTATCCTGGCGAATAATGATCTCATCAAAGCATCTTCCTGAAATTTTCCCTAATTCTTTAATGTCTTCGTCGCGCCTGTCGCCGGTACCACTAATGATACCTACTTTTGGTTCTCCATCCATTTTATTGATAAAATCACAAAGTAATTCGAGGCCGGCAGGATTATGGGCAAAATCTACCAGGAATTTAAATTGCTTAAACTGGAACATATTTAACCTGCCCGGGGTTTGCGTGGCAGATGGAATAAAAGTCTGCAATGCCAGTTTGATATCGTCAATTTCAATATTTCGCCAGAAGTAAGTACTAAGTACAGCGGGCAAACAATTCATTACATTGTGTAATGCTTTACCTCCATAAGTAATAGGTACTTCCGCCACTTTAATAACCCTGATCTTCCAGGTTCCTTTCATGATGGTGATATAGCCGTTTTCAAACACTGCCGCATAACCGCCTTTTTTACAATGATCTAAAATGCGTGGACTTTTTTCATCCATGCTAAAAAAAGCAACATTACAGTCGAGCCCTTTTCTCATCGCATACACCAGGTCGTCATCAGCATTTAAAATTGCATAACCATGTTTAAAAACTGTTTCTGGAACAACTGCTTTTACTTTCGCCATTTGTTCCATAGAATCAATTCCACCAAGGCCAATGTGGTCTGCACTTATATTGGTTACGATGGCCACGTCGCAGTTTTGAAATGCCAGCCCGCTTTTTAAAATTCCTCCGCGGGCACATTCTAATACTGCAAAATCTACTGTTGGGTCTTTTAAAACAAATTGAGAAGAAACCGGGCCGGTGCAATCACCTTTCATCATCAGTTGGTTCTGAATATAAACGCCATCGCTGGTGGTATAGCCAACTTTGTATCCTGCAGTTTTAGCGATATGTGCTGTAAGCCTGGTAGTAGTTGTTTTACCATTGGTTCCGGTAATAGCGATAATGGGTATATTGCCAGCACTTCCCTTCGGGAACAGCATATCTACAACAGGTTCTGCAACATTGCGTGGGATGCCTACCGAAGGGTCAATGTGCATTCGGAAACCCGGAGCTGCGTTAACTTCCAGGATACAACCACCATTTTCGGTTACGGGAGTACGCAGATCGGTTGCCATGATATCTATACCGCAAATATCTAGTCCGATTATTTTGGCGATGCGTTCACACATGATAATGTTTGCCGGGTGAACTTCATCTGTAACATCTGTGCTTGTTCCTCCGGTAGAAAGATTTGCGGTTGGCTTTAATAGAACCAATTCGCCCTTTTCAGGAATGGTATCCAGGCTGTAACCTTTTTCATCCAGCATTTTTTGTGTAAACTGGTCGATAGTGATCTGCGTCAGCACTTTTTCATGCCCATAACCACGGCGCGGATCTTTATTTACCTCATCAATTAAATACTGAATGTTATTTTTCCCATCACCTATAACGGAAGCGGGTGTACGTAGGGCTGCGCAAATAAATTTATAATTGATCACCAGTATCCTGAAATCAAACCCGGTAATATATTTTTCTACGATTACATTTCTGCCGTAAAGTTTGGCAGCAGCAAAAGCAGACATTGCCTGCTCCCAGGTGGTAATATTGGTAGTGTTGCCTTTGCCATGATTGCCATCTATCGGCTTAATTACAATCGGATAGCCGATATCGTCTATGGTTTCCTGTAAGGCTTCTTCAGTTCTTACCACGTCTCCTTTTGGTACAGGTATTTCGGCTGCTCCCAATAAATTTTTAGTTTCTTCCTTATCGCAGGCAATATCTACTGCAATATTGCCGGTAGTGCTTGCAATGGTTGCTCTGATTCTTTTTTGATGAATACCGTAACCTAACTGAACCAGGGAATGTTTATTTAGGCGAATGAACGGAATTCCCCTCTTAGCTGCTTCATCCACTATGCAACCGGTACTTGGTCCCAGCCGGGTATCTTCCCTGATTTCCCTTAAACGCATAATATCCGTGGCCAGGTCGTACGGAACATTGTCGGTTAACGCCTGCGCCACTTTTACCGCGGCTTTTGCTGCATAAACGCCTGCATCTTCTTCTGTATAACTGATACACACATAGTATTCCCCTTCTTTGCCTGTTCCGCGTGTACGGCCAAATCCTGTATCCATACCAGCAAGTGTTTGCATTTCCAGTGCAATATGTTCAATAACATGACCCATCCAGGTGCCTTCGTCTACCCGTTCAAAAAAACCTCCCGGTGTACCCACGCTGCAGCGATGTTCTATCATGGAAGGAAACATTTCCTGGAGCCTTTGCCTGAACCCGGCAATTTCATTGGTAGGCTGTTGTTCCATTTCCTCCAGGTCTAGTTTCATTTGAATTAACTTAGTACGCCGTACACTCCAGTAGTTTGGGCCTCTTAATATTTTTATTTCTACGATCTTCATAAATGCAGAGAGGGTTGTTTTAGTTATTAAGTTTGGTAATTTAGGATAATCGGTCTGCTTTTCAAAATTAAAAGCAATTGCCTGAGACATGCCCAAACTGGTTATTTGTTTAAGAGAAATGAAATACGGTTGTTTGCAAGTGTTATTTTCAACAAAAAAAACGATTGAAATATTCCGTACTAACGGCAATCAATTTATCTATTAAATCCACCAACAACCGGTCTTTCAAGAAGTCGATAAAGGAAGCTAATATAAATCCCCAAGGTAATCGCCTTTGTATTATTTTTTTTATTGACCACGGGTGGCTTTTTTAAGTTGACGCGATCATTAAATTGGATTGCTGCTAATTTTTATTGTTTATGAAACATCATAATCCCTTTCCTTTTGAATCCTTACTATAAAAAGTAAAGTATTTTGCCGTTCATCTTTTGAATTAAGGATTCATAGGCTATTTCCCCAACCCTTTTGCAACCTTTAGTTCTCAGCAGGCTGAAGCTAATTAAAAAATTGTACCGTGCCTGTCAAAATATTGTTGAGATATAGCAGGAATAGGGGCACTATGCAAATAATCTGTTATAATAGCCAACTTTCAAATGGTAATTAACATTGCTGTATAAGTTACAAATAAAAGAAAAATACGATTTCCCGTATTTTTGCGTTTTATCAAAAACGACTAGATGGAATTTGCTAAAGGGAAATTACTTGCCATTGGTGGTGCAGAAGATAAAGGAACGGATTTAGAGACAGGCCAGATACACCGGAATAATCTTAACTTTTTTGAACTTGGTATTCTTCGCCGGATCGTTGAGGAAACCGGCGGACCTGCTACCCGTATTGAAGTTATTACCACCGCCAGCATGATCCCACTGGAAGTAGGAGATAATTACCTGAATGCATTCGGTAAGATCGGTTGCACTGATGTTGGCGTTCTTAATATCCGCAACAGGGTAGACGCTATCAACCCGTCATATATAGAAAGGATAAAAGCTGCAGATGCAGTAATGTTTAGTGGTGGAAACCAGTTGCGTTTAACCAGTACTTTTGGCGGAACAACTTTTCTCCAGCTTTTATTAAAACGTTACCACGAAGAAAGCCAGTTCTTAGTTGCCGGTACATCGGCCGGGGCAATGGCAATGAGCAACACTATGATATATGAAGGCAATGCCACAAAAGCCCATTTAAAAGGAGAAGTGAAAATTACTACCGGGCTTGGTTTTATGGACGATGTTATTTTTGATTCGCATTTCGAAAAAAGAGGAAGGTTTGGCAGGCTTGCACAAGCCATTGCAGCTAACCCTTCCTGTATAGGAATTGGATTGGGGGAAGATACCGGTATGCTGATTACGGATGGTAACAAGATGGAAGCTATAGGCAGCGGATTGGTAATGATTGTTGATGGCCATGATATCCGCCATAGCAATATTGCAGACATTCCCGATGGCAACCCGATCAGCATTGAAAATTTAAAAGTTCATTTTTGTGAAAAAGGAAATGGATACCTCGTAAACGAGCGTTTGTTCCTTCCCGAAGTAAACGAAGGGGCTGTAGTTAAAAAACAAGTTCACGTAGAATAATGGATTACCTCTTTTCTTATAATTTTAATTAAATTATCATAGCGTGCCTTCGAAGCATTTTTTTAATATTCGCTTAAACAACTTTCACTAAAAAATAGTTTTTCTTTCCTTTTTGTACCAGAAGGTATTTGCCGTGCAGCAACCCGGAAGTAGTTATTTTCAACTGCAAGTCTTCTACCTTAACCCGGTTAATACTAATGCCGCCATTCTGTACCATTTTTTTAGCTTCGCCTTTGCTGGGGAAAATGGCTGCATGTGCCAGGAAGCTTACCACATCAATCCCATTTTCCAAAATTGCTGATGGCATTTCAATCTTTACGATCCCGTCAATGGATTCCAGGTCGGTTTCACTTATGGTTTCTGCCGGTGCATGTTGGTTGGCAAATAACTTTTGAGTGGTTTCAATAGCCTGTAACAATTCCTCTTCTCCGTGCACAAACCGGGTAACTTGTTCTGCCAGTGTTTTTTGTAATAACCTGGCTGCCGGATCTTGCTTGTGTGCTTCCAGTAACTCGTTTATCACCGGCTGCGTTAAAAAAGTGAATAACTTAATCCAGTTTTCTGCATCTCCATCAGTGGCATTTAACCAAAATTGATAGAAATGATAGGGAGAAGTTTTATCAGCGTCCAGCCATATATTTCCTTTTTCAGTTTTTCCGAATTTCCCTCCATCAGCTTTTTTTATTAACGGGCAGGTAAATGCAAATGCTTCTCCGCCCGCTTTTCTGCGGATCAATTCTGTACCTGTAACAATATTTCCCCACTGATCACTGCCGCCCATCTGCAATTTGCATTGCTTATTTTTATAAAGCCAGTAGTAATCGTAGCCTTGAACCAATTGGTAAGTAAATTCGGTGAACGACATACCATTTTCCCCTTCCAGTCTTTTCTTCACGCTGTCTTTTGCCATCATATAATTAACTGTAATATGTTTGCCTGTATCTCTGATAAAATCCAAGAAGCTGATCGATTTAAACCAGTCGTAATTATTAGCCATTTCAGCAGAATTGGGTAATGCAGGATCAAAATTGAGGTATTTTTCAAGCTGCACTTTCACGCCAGCCACATTATGGTTCAATACATCTTCACTCAAGAGGTTACGTTCCTCGCTTTTGCCGCTGGGGTCACCTACCATACCTGTTGCCCCACCAACCAGGGCAATAGGTTTGTGACCGCATTTTTGCAGATGAACCAATAACAGTATAGGAACCAGGCTACCAATATGAAGGCTGTCGGCCGTTGGGTCGAAACCAATATAAGCTGTGGTTACTTCTTTCAATAGTTGTTCTTCGGTGCCAGGCATAATGTCCTGAATCATTCCTCTCCAGCTTAATTCCTTTATAAGATTATTCATCAATTAATTATTCATTTTATGGTTTGCAAAAATGGGCAGAAATTCTGAATTAAACAGAAAAATTGAAATTCAGGTTAGCTAAAAACATGATATTTTAACGATGCTGCCATTCTCCGGCTTAGTTAACAAAGTTATAATCCACATAAGGAGCAGCATAAACCAGCTGAAACCCCTCTTAAAACTGGTAAAACACTTAATAAAATTTAAGCCAAAAGCACTTTTTAATCGTAAATTTGAAATAGTTTTAATAGCGCCATGGGTGGGGAATCAGAACAATTTTTCAGGTAAATTTACGTTTTCAGATATTAGTTATCCAAAAATCAGCTTATCAATCCAGTCAATATGAGACAAAACGGCTCTGTATTTATTTTACTTCTGCTTATATTTCCCTCAATTGCTTTTTCACAATTCAGAAAATATTCAAATGAATTTTTAAACGTAGGTGCTGGCGCCCGTGGACTTGCCATGGGAAATTCGCAGGTGGCTTTTGTAAAAGATGCTACGGCAGGTTATTGGAACCCAGCCGGTTTAACAGGTGTAAAAGATGACCCGAATGTGGTTTTAATGCATGCCGATTATTTTGCCGGTATTGCAAAATATGAATATGCTGCTATCGCGGTACCTGTGCAGGACAATAAGCGTACCCTGGGATTTTCTTTGATAAGGTTTGCGGTTGATGATATTCCCAATACACTTTACCTGGTAGAACCTAACGGAAGTATCAATTACAATAACATCGAAACATTTTCATCTGCCGATTACGCCTTTCTATTCTCTTTTGCACAAAACCTGGTAGATACCGAAAAAAAGAAGCTCAGCTTTGGCGTTAATGCAAAAGTGATATACCGTAAGGTTGGTAAATTTGCCACGGCATGGGGTTTCGGGCTTGATGCAGGCGTTCAAATGCACGGCGATAATGATAAGTGGCATGTTGGCCTTGTGGCCCGCGATGTAACCACCACTTTTAATGCATGGTCTTTCAAATTTACAGAAAGAGAAAAGCAAACTTTATACCTTACCAATAATGACATTCCTGTTAAGTCGTCTGAATTAACAGCACCAAGGCTGGTTTTGGGTGGAGGTTATCGTTTTAAACTTAGTAAGGCAGTTAAATTACTAGTGGAAGCAAATGCCGATTTTACTTTTGATGGCAAACGCAACACCGTAGTTAGCAGTAATGCTGTGAGTATTGATCCGCATCTTGGAATGGAAGCAAGCATTAAAGACATCTTTTTTATTAGAGCCGGAATTACTAATTTTCAGAAGGCATTGTCTGATGGCGACCTGGTAAATAAGAATGTTGTCTGGATCTACCAGCCAAGCTTAGGTGCCGGATTTAAAATTAAAAAGTTTGGTTTCGATTACGCATTTTCGAACCTTGCCAACCAGGACAATCCTTTATATACCCATGTTTTTTCTCTGAATTTTAGTTTAGGCAGAGGAAAATAAATACCAATAATAACTGTATCAAATGATAAAAAAAATATTAATTCCATTATTTGTATTGCTGGCTTCAGTGGCTACTGCACAATTAAATAATCAATGGATAGATTACAGCAAGACTTATTATAAATTTAAGCTTGTTAAGGATACCTTATGCAGAATTCCTCAATCTGCATTGTCTGCTGCCGGATTGGGCAGCACACCCGCAGAGCAGTTCCAACTATGGAGAAACGGCGAACAGATTCGTTTGTACACTTCCGTTAGTTCGGGTAGTTTGGGTGGAAGCGATTATATAGAATTTTGGGGTCAGATGAATGATGGGAAACCGGATAACCAGCTTTTCCGCAACAGCGATTTCCAGTTGGCCGACAGATACAGCCTGGAAACAGACACTGCTGCCTATTTCCTCACTGTAAATACGGCAGGAGGAAATTTGCGTTATACCAATGCCGCTAATCCGGCTCCCGGCAGTGCTGTACCAGATGCTTATTTTATGCGAAATGTAGATTATTATTATCGCAACCAGATTAACCGCGGCCATGCAGAGGTAGTAGGTGAGTACATTTATTCTTCTTCGTATGATGAAGCCGAAGGATGGGCAAGTAATACCATTGCGCCAGGGTTTGATCTGACGCAGGAAATTTTTAATCTCAATCTATATACTGCTGGTCCGGCAAATGGGCTAACCGTTAGGGTAAATGCCGCAGGTACTGCAAGGAATCTGAGAACGCTAAAGATCAAATTATTTTCTACAGATATCACAGAAGCTCCTTATGGCAGCCCAATCGATATGCCTTTCTTTAATTACAGGAAAGTTGTTATGCCTAACCTTCCTATCAGCCTGTTACCAAATCCTGCATACCTCATCTTTAACGTTGCAGATAATTCTACAACAGCTACCGATCGCATCATCGTGTCCAGTTTGGGTATTACTTATCCTGCAACTTTTAATTTTAACAGCCAGAAGGTTTTTAATTTTGACCTGGCGCCTTCTGCCTCGGGTAATTATCTGTTAATAGATAATTTTAATTACGGCACTACCGCGCCTGTGTTATATGATCAAACAACCGGCGCAAGGTACACGGGAGATATTGTTTCAACACCCGGTAAGGTGAAATTTGTATTGCCTGCTTCCAATGAGCCGGTTAGGAAATTCATGTTGGTTAACCAGGAATCTTTTCAACCTGTAAGTAATTTTACTCCCAGAAATTTTATTGATTATTCAAACCCGGCCAACCAGGGAAATTATATGATTATTACACATCCGTCATTATTCAATGATGGCAGTGGAAATAATTATGTAGAGGAATATAAAACCTATCGTAATTCTACACAGGGTGGAAGTTACAATGCGAAAATTTACGACATCAACGAACTTACCGATCAGTTTGCATTTGGTATCAAACATCATCCGGGGTCAATCCGTGATTTTATTCGTTTTGCAGATGCACAATTTGCGGACCAGCCGCAATATGTTTTCCTGATAGGAAGAGGTATGGATTATATAGACCAAAGGCAGCATGAGAGTGATCCGCTTTCAGCCAAACTGAACCTGGTAACTACTTTCGGATGGCCCGCTTCAGATGGATTGCTGGCATCATTGCCCGGAACTTTTCTGCCGATTGTGCCAATTGGCAGGCTAGGAGCCGTTACTGGTACAGAAATCAATCATTACCTGCAGAAGATAAGAGAATATGAACTGGCGCAACAAACGCCTGCATCATCGGTTAACGATAAAGCCTGGATGAAAAGTTTTATTCATGTGGCAGGCGGTAAAGATGATGCTGAAGCAGTGCTGTTTCAAAATTATCTTAATCAATATAAGGCAATCGCAGAAGATACACTGCTGGGAGGACGAGTGGAAACTTTTCTTAAAAGTTCTACCGGTACAGTGCAGCAGGCAAGTAGCGCCAGGATAGAGCAGTTGTTTGCTGAAGGGCTTGGTTTTATTGGCTATTTTGGCCACTCCAGTGCCAATACATTTGAATTTAATTTAAGTAACCCGGATATTTATAACAACCCGGGAAAATATCCCTTTTTTAATGTTAGTGGTTGCAGTGCTGGTAACTTTTTTATTTTCGATCCGCTTCGTTTATCCGGCAATTTATCTTTATCTGAAAAATATGTATTGGCCAACGAAAGAGGCAGTATCGGATTTTTAGCTGATACTCATTTTGGGATTCCGCAAATATTGCATCCTTACAACACCGCGTTATACAATGCACTCAGCAGAACCATGTATGGTAATACAATTGGCAACCAGATAAAGCAGGTAGTGCAAAACCTGGGCGGAGCCGATCCTAATATAAATTTCTATACCCGTATCCATTTAGAAGAAGTTACCCTGCACGGAGATCCTGCACTCAGGATAAATGCATTTGAGAAACCTGATTATGCAGTGGAAGACCAGGATGTAAGGATCACTCCAAATATCATTTCTGTTGCCGATAATAATTTCAATGTTAAGATCAATATGCATAACATTGGAAGAGCCGAAAGTGATTCTATTTATATCACAGTAAAAAGAAGGCTTGCCAATGATACGGTTCGTGTGCTGGTTGATTCTTTGATCCGTGGTATCAGGAATATTGATTCACTTAACCTTACAGTGCCCATCAATCCAACATCAGATAAAGGATTAAATCAACTGATCGTTACACTTGATGCTACTAACCGGGTAGATGAATTGTATGAAACCAACAATACCGTTACCAAGGATTTTTATATTTTTGAAGATGAGTTACGTCCGTCTTTTCCTTACGATCTTTCTATCGTAAACCAGCAAAATATTACCTATGTGGCAAATACCGCAGATCCCCTCAGCGGTCAGCGGCAGTATGTTATGGAAATAGATACAACCGAACTGTTCAATTCTGCTTTCAAAAAAACATACAATCAGAATGGCAGCGGTGGAATTGTAGAATTTACACCTTCAAACCTAACCTTTACCGATAGTACGGTTTATTATTGGAGAGTAGCAATGGTGCCATCTGGTACGGCCAATTATATCTGGAATGGATATTCGTTTATATACCTGGTAAACAGTTCTACAGGATTTAACCAATCGCATTATTACCAGCATTTAAAATCCGATTTCACTAATATTGGTTTAGATGCCGACAGGAGATTCCGATTTAAAGAAGTACCGCGTAACCTTATCATTCGCACAGGTTTGTTTCCCTACTACACAGCTTTCGGAATAAATGTTAACCTTGATATTAACCAGCTGGAAATATATGGTTGTAAATACCGTAGTATCCAGGTTTATGTGTTTGACTCTACCACGTTGATGCCTATGCGAAACAGGAATGTTTCTACTCCATCTGGTGTTTCCGGATTGTATGGTAGCTGGCCGGTGTGCCAAAACAGCGGAACGCCAAACGATACTACCAGGGCATTTTTTGAGTTCCCTTATACTGATTTTACACACAGGAAAGCAGCCATGGATTTTATAGACCAGATTCCTGCCGGAAAGTATGTTGCCATTACTAACCTGGGGCAAACTGCTAACACCACATTTATCAGCGATTGGCAGGCAGACCAGGCCATACTCGGTACAGGGAATTCTTTATATCATAAATTAAGAGAGATCGGATTTACGCAGATAGATAGCTTTTACCGCAACCTGCCCTTCCTGTATTTTTATCAAAAAGGGATCAGCAGTTATGTACCTACCCAGGTAATGGGGCCGCAGGATACTACTAAAATAGATCAAACATTTACGCTTACGAGCAAGAGTACAGAAGGAAGTATTCAGTCACCTGCATATGGCCCGGCCAGAAACTGGACGTCTATGCATTGGCGTGGGTCGAGCGTAGATAGCGATCCACAAACTGATAGCGTAAAAGTAGAGGTTTGGGGCGTAAAATCTGATGGAAGCTCAGAGCAACTCGCCACCGTTGCACCTGCGCAGGATACCAGTTTAAGTTTTGTGAATGCTGCCATTTATCCATATGTGCGTTTGGTAATGAGAAATAAAGACCTGGTTAATATTACGCCACACCAGTTAAGATATTTAAGAGTAAATGCCGACCTGGTGCCGGAAGGTGCGGTGGCTCCTGGTATATTATTTAGTATGAAAGACAGTGCCATCCAGGGTGAACCACTGGAGTTAAAAGTTGCTTTTAAGAATATTAGCCAGAGTAATTTTGATAGCCTGTTAAAAGTTAAGTTAACTGTAAAAGACAGGAATAACGTTGTGCGTATTTTACCGGTACCAAAACGCAAAGCTTTGGTAGCAGGAGATACTTTAATTCTTTCATACCTCATAGATACAAAAGATCTTCCCGGTTTAAATACTTTGGCGGTAGACTTTAACCCAGACAATGACCAACCTGAGCAGTATCATTATAATAATGTTTTGTTCAAAGATTTTTATGTAACCGAAGACAGGTTTAATCCATTGCTGGATATTACATTTGATGGGATACATATTCTTAATAAAGACATTGTATCGGCCAGGCCGCACATCCTCATAAGGTTAAAAGATGAAAGCCGTTATTTGGAATTGAAAGATACTGCGTTAATAAAAGTTCAGATCCGGTATCCCGACAATACACTGCATAATTACTACTTTGGAGACAGCATGCGCTTTAATCCCGCCAATCTGGCAACAGGAGAAAATACAGCGAGTATCGACTTTAATCCAACTTTCCTGGATGCTGATGATAGTGAAGAGGGAGCAGATTATGAATTGATCGTTACGGGTAAGGATGCAGTAGGTAACAAAGCAGGCGAACTGGATTATCATGTAACCTTTAAGGTTATTAATAAGCCAATGATCTCTAACCTGTTTAATTACCCTAATCCATTTACAACTTCAACTGCCTTTGTATTTACACTTACAGGAAGTGAAATACCTCAAATGCGGATCCAAATATTAACGATTACCGGTAAAATAGTGAAAGAGATCTCGGGCAGCGAACTGGGCGATATTCATATTGGGAACAACATTACCCAGTACAAATGGGATGGTACAGATATGTTTGGCCAGAAGCTGGCAAACGGCGTTTATATATACAGGGTGATCAGTAATCTGAATGGAAAAAAACTGGATAAATTTAATACCAATTTTAAAAATGGTAATACAGATAAGTTATTCAACAAAGGGTACGGTAAAATGTACCTGATGCGATAAAAAATTAAAATTCTCAATAAAGCCATCCGCCAGCCGGGTGGTTTTTTGTTTTAAGCAATAGGGGTAATGTTACAGAATAACAGGTAGCAATTAAAAACATCCTAGCTTTGCAAAAAAGAGGCTTAATTAAATAAAAGCCAACTAAACAGATAATGGCAAAAATATCCATCAATATAGCAACAGGTAGTTTGCAGCAGGAAGAGATCATAGTGGGCATCGACCTTGGTACCACAAACAGCCTCATCGCAATTATCCATCCCGATACCCGGCAACCAGTAGTATTAAAGGAACACGATAGCAGTTCTTTGGTGCCTTCCATCATTTATTTTGATGAAGCCGGGAATGTAATTGTTGGAGAGCAGGCAAAACCGTTCCTTATCACTTCACCTGAGAGAACCGTTTTTTCGGCAAAGCGGCTGATGGGTAAAAGTTATAACGACATTAGAAATAATGCTTCTTTTTTTTCCTTTAAGGTAATTGACGATAATTCTGAAAGCCTGGTGAAAGTACAGGTGGGTGATAAATTTTATTCTCCGGTGGATCTGTCATCTCTGATATTGAAAGAATTAAAGCAAAGAGCAGAACATATTTTAAAAACGCCAGTGAATAAAGCGGTGATAACCGTGCCGGCGTATTTTAATGATGCGCAAAGGCAGGCTACAAGAGATGCCGGTAAACTTGCAGGGTTGGATGTACTCCGAATTATTAATGAGCCTACGGCGGCCAGCCTGGCTTATGGTGTAGGGCTTAATAAAGAAGAGCATAAGATTATTGCAGTGTATGATTTGGGTGGAGGTACTTTCGATATCTCTATACTTAGAATCGAGGGAGGAATTTTTGAAGTATTGTCAACTAACGGAGATACTTACCTGGGAGGAGATGATTTTGATGGCCTGATCATCAGCCAGTGGACGAAAGAATTAGGTTTAGACGCAGCATCTCTGGCAAGCGATAACAGTCTTATACAAACACTTCGCTTAAAAGCCGAAGAAGCAAAAAAGCACTTATCCTTCAACGATAGTTTTTCAGCGAAAATTAATTCCGCCAATGTTACCCTCACCAGGGAAGGCTTTGAATCATTGATAGCGCCGCTGGTAAATAAAACGATTGATAGTTGCAGGAATGCACTAAAAGATGCCGGGTTAAAAGTATCCGATATTGAAACCATCGTGATGGTTGGGGGAAGTACGAGGGTACCACTCATAAAAGCTTCGGTAAGTAATTTCTTTGGCAAGGAAGTAAATGATACAGTAAATCCGGATGAAGTGGTTGCAGTAGGTGCGGCCATACAAGCTGATATTTTGGCGGGTAATAATAAAGAATTTCTTTTGTTGGATATAACCCCGCTTAGTCTGGGAATTGAAACTGCCGGCGGTTTAATGGATGTATTAATACCTCGAAATGCCAAAATTCCATCAAAGGCCGCAAGGCAATATACCACACAGGTAGATGGGCAGGGTGGCATGAGGATCAGCGTTTTCCAGGGCGAACGGGACATGGTAAAAGATAACCGGAAACTGGCAGAATTTAATCTCACAAATATCCCGGGTATGCCTGCCGGACTTCCTAAAGTAGAAGTAAGTTTTTTAATTAATGCAGACGGGATCCTTACAGTTGCTGCAAAAGAATTGCGAAGCGGTGTAGAGCAAAGTATAGAAGTAACCCCTCAGTATGGACTAACTGATGCTGAAGTGGAGAAAATGTTGCTGGATTCGATTACCTATGCAAAGGATGATATTACTACCAGGGCAATTACTGAAGCCAGAACCGAAGGAGAACAATTGTTGAAAACGACTGAACGCTTTCTACAAAAAAATGCCGGGCAGTTAACAAAGGAAGAATTGTTGAATACCGCAACAGCTATGCAGTCGCTACAACTTGCCATTACCATGGATGATAAAGATCTCGTGCACAGAAAGATTGAAGAATTAAATGATATTTCACGGCCATATGCAGAAAGGATAATGGATACAGCAGTGGCCAATGCTATGAAAGGAAAGAGCGTTTAAATAATGGTTTTACTATAATTATTACAGCCAGCAATAAACAAATTGCGCTGAATAACATCATCCCTTTAACCAGTCTGGGCTCAAAAGAAAATATAACCTTATTTATTCCCTGTTTTACCGGAGCGCTCATAAAACTTATACCGGCGCGGTTCACTGGCTTTTTATCCATGCCATTCTGATAATACCAGTGCGGGTAGTAATTCTGTTGTAAAATTATTTCCGATGATGTTTCACATTGAATGGTCGCCATTATTTTGTTCGGACTGTACAGGTCTATTTTCACTTTGTTATCAGAGCCCGATTCTACAAATAAAAACGGATGATTTAGAAAATTGAGTGCAGTTCCCCATTCATTTTTTTCAAAATATTCATTCATATTTTTTAGCACTATAGGGTAGGGAGCTGCTTTTAACACACCAATCTGCTTATTGTAAAAACTCCAGTCGCCCACTAGCCCTTTCTCTTCTGTAGTAATACTGTCATTTTCATATATAGGATGTAAAGGTGGAACAGGTATGCCTTGCGGCGATTTTTTCAATACAACCTGAACATCTTTTACTGACGACCTGCCGACGCCGGTAAATGGGATGTTCATCAGGCATGCAAGGCACATATTGATCACCGTTATCCTGGTGAGTAACATCCAGTTTTGTTGTTGGAGGCACCATTTTATTCCCCATAAAAAAAATAATTGAATGATACCCTGCAACCAGAGTGTATCATAAAAGCTAAAGGAATCAATCAGTGCCTTTAGTTTTAGAGAAACTCCAGGTTGCACATTAATTTTGCTGAATTGGAAAATAAAACCATCTTTTTCCATAAACGTATTATATAGTCCAAAGCTGATGCCGGCTATCAACAATATTTCAAGGAAGTAGTATATCACTTTAATGCGTCCTTCAAACCTTTGATCTTTACGAATAAAGTTAAACATCGTTATTGCACCCATGATGATGAAGCATACCAATGAAATGATCCTGAATTCTCCGTTTAGCCGCACATAACCTATAAAAGGAATAACAGAATAAGCAACTGTTTTAAATATACCGCCACTGGCCAGCAGGGCAAATAAAATACCGGTAACTAAAAAGAACTTTTGCCAGTTAGTTTTGGCTTGCGTGCAACCCAGGAAAAAAAAGAGCAATAGCGTTAAACTGAAGTATCCGTTGCGCATGCTTGGATCGGTATTAAAGAACAGGTCATTTTTTACTGTGGCAAAAGGTATTAGTGTGCTGATCCAACTTTGTGCAGTAGTTGGGTTACCCAGGGCATCTTCCAGGTGAAGTTTTTCTCCCCTCACAAAATGTGGTAAAATATCCATGTAAGCAGTAATTAAACCGGCGCTTAACAGGAGTAATAAAACGAAAAAAAACACATGTGCCATGGCCGTTTTTTTTAAGGCAACACTAAACGTTTGCTGGGCAGAGGAACGCAGCAGGTGCAGGCATCCCACAGCGGCAAAAAAATAGAAAGCACTGATAGAAATTCCCGGATGCGCTGATGAAAGCAGCAGGTAGAAAGCTAATACACACGCAACTGCGCTTCGCAAGGAAAAACTTTTAAGTAAACCCAGATAAGCCAGCAGGCACCAGGGTAAAAAAGCGGCACCACTTATCCAGTTAAAATGTTGCAGGTGCCCCACATTGAAACCAGAGCACATGAATGCGATGCCTGCGCATATTCGTACCTGTTTGTTACTGATCCAGTATCCGCAAAGTTTATACATTCCGATACCACCCACTAATATATAGAGCAGCACTTCCAGCGTAAGCGTATAAGCGTTATAGCCAACCGTAGATGCAATTAGCCATGTAACGGGGCTCCAGTAGCCGCTGCTCATATCGGCATATTGTGGAATTCCGAAATTGATATAAGGATTCCATAGAGGCAGGTACCCGGCGTGTATGCTTTCACTCATAAAGAATTTTGGAGGAAAATAGCCATTGAAAGCGTCATTCTTTAAAAAAAACAGGAAGCTACTTACAGGTAAAAACGCAACAAATGATACAATGATAAAAAAGAGGATAGTTTTTAGCGATAGCCTGTTTGAATTTGCGTAAACTTGCATTGGATAAAAATACACTATTCAAAAAAAATGAACGAAAGAACTTTTGATGATTTTGATGCACATGCGGATGGGTATCGTTCCGTTCATACAGAAAATATTAAATTATCCGGTGCCGATAGTTTCTATTTTGCCCGCATGAAAGTTGAACTCCTGAAACCATCGGAAAAAAATAGTTCATTAAAAGTACTGGACATCGGTTGCGGTGATGGTGCAACTGAATTATTCATGCAGCAATTTTTTCCTCAATGGCAACTGTTTGCAGTTGATGTATCAGAAAAAAGTATTGACATTGCTAAGGCACGCGGCCTTTCTGCAGTAGAATTTAAAGTGTATAATGGCACGGAAACAGGATTCGCAGCTGATAGTTTTGACATCATTTTTATTGCCGGTGTATTGCATCATGTTGATTTTAGCCTTCATCATATCATACTGAAAGAGATAAACCGTTTACTAAAACCCGGCGGGAGGCTATATCTGTTTGAACATAATCCGTTGAATCCGGTTACAAAGTACCTGGTAAACACTTGTGTTTTTGATAAAGAGGCCCGTTTATTAAAAAGCAGTTACACAGCGCGCCTGTTGAAAAGAGCCAGTTTAAAAATTGAAAAAAAGCAATTCATTATTTTTTTCCCCAGGAAAGGGATGTTAGGTAAACTTATTTTTTTAGAAAAGTATTTACAGTGGTTGCCATTGGGAGGACAATATTTTATCCGTGCTCTAAAAAAGTAAAGTGTTGAGAATAGCATCTCTACCACAAGAAGAAAATTTCTTTAAATTCAACGCGTTGTGCTATTAAAACGTTTTGTGCTATTGTTATCAGGGAACTATGGTTGAAGCTACAGTAGTACAAAAGCTAAATAAACATTTAAAAGTAAAACAGCATGTAGAATCTTTCAGCCCGTATAATTAGCCAGCCCTGGAAGAGTTATTAACATCGCCTTCCAACGCTCATTTCCCGGGATAATACCAAAAGGGTTTTAATCGAAATTTATTTTTTTATCTATAAGATAAAGCGGCCGTTTTTTAGTTTCAGTAAACAGGCTGGCAATATATTCTCCCAACAACCCGATTGCCAGTAATTGGGTGCCACCTAAAAACATAACGGCAATGATAAGTGATGCCCAGCCAGGTATGGTATTTCCTTTAAAGTAAGAAACAAGTGCAAAAATTCCAAAGGCGAAAGCTGCCATTGAAATAATTGTTCCGATCATTAATGCAAGCCTCAATGGTTTGAAGCTGAAAGAAGTAGTACCTTTTAAAGCAAGTCTTAGCATTTTAGCATAAGAGTATTTTGTTTTTCCGTACAGCCTTGCAGGTGCATCAAACGTAATTGCGGTTGTTTTAAATCCAATCCAGCTAAAAATACCTCTTAAAAAAAGTTCCCGTTCTTTAAATTGTAATATTGCCTGCAGTACTTTTCGGTTAAATGCTTTAAAATCGGCAACGTTTGGTTCTATTTTTACTTCAGAAATAAAATTTATGAATTTATAAAAAACAGCGCCGGTTATTTTTTTTAACAGGCTGCTATCTGCAGTGCTTTTTCTCCTGGTTATTACAATATCGTATCCATTGTTTAATTGATCTAATAGTAAAGGTATTAATGATGGCGGATGCTGCAGATCGCCATCCATCATGATCACCTGGTCGCCGGAGGCATATTCAAGGCCGGCCATGAGTGCATGTTGGTGACCAAAATTGCGACTTAAAGAGATACATTTATAATGGCTGTCTTTGGCAGATAATTTTTCTATCAACGAAAATGTTTCATCCGTACTGCCGTCGTCAACCAAAATAATTTCGTAATTATTTTTGCAGTTTAGCAGCAAGGCTTCGTGCAATGGCTGAATATTGGCTGCTTCATTGTACACCGGTATAACGATACTTAGTAATGCCACTTAGAAGGATAACTTTTTAGAATGATTAAAAATAGAACTAAATTTTAAATAGCTGCTGATCTGCTTTAAAAAATTGTTTTATGCAGGATGTTTTTGTAACAGGAATTTAGTTTCAATGTATTTATAACTAAAATGGGCTATTACAAATGTTAGCATAAATGCCACGAACATGTGCAGGAAATTTACAAAAATATTAAGGTGATCTCCATATTCGAAAAGATGAAATTGCTTTTGCAGCAATACAAATATAATGGCATGATAGGCATAGAGGCCGTACGATATTTTTACGAGATAAGGTGAAAAAACAAGTCGGTAAAAATTGAAAAATCTTTTTTCATTAAAGGTCTGGTCGTATAATATAAATCCATAGCAGGTGCTTTTAATAATGTTTAACAGTACCATATCTTTTACAAAATAAATGGATAATATCAGTACGATATATATAGCAGGGAAAAATGCCGGTGGTAGTTTTTGCAGCCATAAAAACACCCGTTGTTTTTTCAGGCAGATGAAAGCAGTTATTGCCCCAATACAAAAATTCTGTAACAGGAAAATACTGTGAATGGCAAGGTTGAGCGGATCTTTATGTAAAACGAGCAGGTAATAATAACTAAAGGCAACACTAATAACAAAAAGAAGGAGGATGAATGCCGGTAGCCATTTCTCTATCAAATATTTTAATACAAATCCCCAGAAAATATAAAATTGTTCCTGAACAGAAAGCGTCCATAATACCAATAAAATAAACGTGAAGGCGGCGCCATGTTCAATAACATAAAAATTTACATAGAACAATAAAAAAGGCAGGGCCGGAGGCAATGTTATTTGTTGAATATGTAAAAGTGAGGACAACCATGGTATTGCCAGGAAACAAAAAGCCATTAAAATATAATAAACCGGCCATAGCCTAAAAATTCGTCTTTTATAAAATTGCAGGAGTTCAATATTTCCTTTTTTTTCTCTTTCTGCCAGCAAACGGTATGTAATTAGAAAGCTAGACAAGGCGAAGAAAAACGATGCCAGCAGCCAGTTCATGGTAAATAATGAAAATAGTAAGCTTCCGATAACATTACGCGGTTCGGGCAGCATGAGCGTATGCGCAATAAAAACACTGAAAAATGAAAGGAAACGCAGTGCATCCAGGTTTTTAAAATATATACTTTTTGAAGGGATTTTGCTCATAGAGTGGGCGTTTGCCTCAATTGCATAAATCGGCTTACATATTTACCCATCATGTCAAACTCAATATTTACAATCGAGCCTTCTTTAATAGCAGGCATGTTGCTATGATGATAAGTGTATGGTATGATAGCAACAGTGAATGAATTTTTGCCCACATTAAAAATTGTAAGGCTGATACCATTTAATGTGATGGAACCTTTTTCAATAATAAGTGCGGCAAAATTTGCATCTATGGTAAAGCTGTATTCCCAGCTCCCTTCTTTTGTTATTAACTGGCTGCAGGTTGCAATAGTATCTACATGGCCTTGTACGATATGGCCATCAATTCTTCCATTCATTTGCATGCACCTTTCCAGGTTGATGGTATCCGCTTTTTGCCAATTGCCTAAATTGGTTTTTTTAAGGGTTTCTTCAATTGCAGTTACTTTATGTAACTCATGTTCGATGGATTCTACGGTGAGGCAAACGCCGTTATGACTAACACTTTGATCTATTTTGAGCGATGAAGACATAGCCGACCTGATCCAGAAACTCTTATTGGTTCCCTGGGAAGTAATTTTTTCAACAATGCCGGTGTCTTCTATTATTCCTGTAAACATTTTGCGAATTTCGGGTTTTACAACAGGATTTCAAATTGTATCGATGTAAATAGGGGAATTGTAAAGTTTTTTTAAACAAAGGCCCGTGTTGGAACAGTCAGGTGGAGTGTTGGGAGGAGCTGCGAAACTTCAATGTAAGCAGTTATTAGATGGATATTAGTAGTGTAAATTAAAATTGCCTGATTTTTCTCGAGATATTTTTTATTTTCAATAATTCTACTATCTTTGCCGCCCTGCTGCAACAATGGGCAGAATTTATTCACCTAAAGGAGGTATATACATGTTAATTATTGATTCAAAAGATTGCGAAAACATCGACAAAGCACTTAAGAAGTACAAAAAGAAATTCGAAAAGAGCCGCGTTTTACTTCAGTTAAGAGAGCGCCAGGCGTTCATTAAGCCGTCAATCAGGCGTAGAACTGAAGTATTGAAAGCTGTTTACAAGCAACAACTGAACACTGGTCAGTTAGATAAATAAGCATAAATTAAGCTGTCAAATATATTAAACTGGTAACAGGTTATTACTAACTTTGTTATCAGTTTTTTTATGTCCCAAACTCCGCAGCAACATATTCAATCCTTTCTGGATTATCTTAAGTACCAGAAAAGGTATTCACAGCATACCATCATTTCCTATGAAACAGACCTTCGTGTTTTTTTTGAGTATCTTCAACAGCAATACCAGGTAGATAACCCCATAGATATAAAACCCGCATTTGTAAGAAGCTGGCTGGCAGAGAATAAGTCGCTTGGCATCAGTTCTAAAACCATCAACAGGAAAATTTCTTCTTTAAGGTCTTTTTTTAAGCAGCAGTTAAAACAAGGAGTGATAACAGTGAGCCCAATGGCAACCATTGTTTCACCCAAAGTAAGTAAAAGGCTTCCGCAATTTGTAGAGAAGAAGGATATGGATACCTTATTTGACCATGTTGAATTTCCAGACGATTGGAATGGGATCACCCAGCGGGTTATCATCAGCCTATTTTACAATACCGGAATGCGGCAGGCCGAGCTGATCAGCCTGAAAGAAAGCCAGGTAGATGTTGCCAATTCTGTTATTAAGGTGTTGGGGAAGGGTAGCAAGGAGCGGATCATACCGGTAAGCAGGGAATTGATGAGTAGCCTGCAACAATACATGGTTAAAAAGAAAAACACCATTCCGGAAGCTGATAAAACTTTTTTGCTGGTAAAAGAAGATGGAAAAAAATTATATCCAAAGTATGTATATCATGTAGTAAAAAAATACCTCAGTTTGGTAACAACCATTGATAAGAGGAGCCCACATATACTTCGGCATACTTTTGCCACTCACCTGATGAATAATGGAGCAGATCTTAATGCTGTGAAAGAATTGCTTGGGCACAGCAGCCTTGCTGCTACTCAGATCTATACCCATAATACCATCGAAAAATTAAAGGATGTTCACCGTAAAGCGCATCCCAAGGCCTGATGTAGCCATAAAAATAAAATAGATATGAAATGAAATTTTATTTTGGAAGCTACGTTTAATTTGGTAACTTGAATATGCGTTAAATAAGGCGATACTTCAACTAAAAAAGCCTATGATATAATACTACCTATTTTTATTTTATTCTTTCATTAATTAAAAACAGATGTTATGAACGTAAACATTCAAACTGTGCATTTTGACGCAGATTCCAAACTCGTGGATTATATTGAAAAAAAAATAGCAAAACTCACACAATTCCATGAGCGCATTACGAAAGTATATATTTATTTAAAGCTCGATAATATTGTTCATACGATAAAAGACAAGGTGGTAGAGATAAAAGTGATGATACCACGGCATGAGTTTTTTGTAAAACAGTCGTCTAAGTCGTTTGAGGAAAGCTTTGATGGGGCAATGGATGCGGTAATTACGCAGATAAAAAAGAAGAAAGAGAGAATGGCTGCATAAGCATAAAATCTTTACAATAAAGTCCCCCGAAAACCGGGGGATTTTTTATTATTTGAAAAACCTTCAAAAAAATCTTTTACAAAGTTTTTGTATTAATCATTTTCTCTTACCTTTGCCTTCCCAAAAAATAGGGTGCGTTTTTGCGGGCACTATTTTGCGGGAAGTTCTTTTACAAGGTTTAATGGTTTAAAGGTTTAATGGTTCAAAAGGTTAAAACAACCTTTAGACTTTAAACGGTTTTACAACCCTTAAACAATTTAATGCCGAAATAGCTCAGTTGGTAGAGCAACTGATTTGTAATCAGTAGGTCGCTGGTTCGACTCCAGTTTTCGGCTCAGGTATTATGATTAGGGCAGATGGCCGAGAGGTTAAAGGCGACAGACTGTAAATCTGTTCACGTAAGTGTACGTAGGTTCGAACCCTACTCTGCCCACAGTTCTTTAAAATAACGTTTAAAACGTTTGAGGGTTGCGGGGTTTAAAGTTTGTTCTCACAGGAAGAACTAACGTTTAAACCTTAATCGTCTTAAACTTTTAAACGACATCACGCGGAAGTAGCTCATTTGGTAGAGCGATAGCCTTCCAAGCTATAGGTGGCCAGTTCGAGCCTGGTCTTCCGCTCATTTTTCTGCCTGCGATGGCAGAGTATCTAAGCCGTCCTAGCTCAGGGGTAGAGCGTCCCGATAAAGATCGGGAAGGTCGAAAGAGTTCGATTCTCACAGATGGCGACATAAATTGCCGTCGTAGCTCAGGGGTAGAACGTCCCGATAAAGATCGGGAAGGTCGAAAGAGTTCGATTCTCACAGATGGCGACATAAATTGCCGTCGTAGCTCAGGGGTAGAGCGCTTCCTTGGTAGGGAAGAGGTCGTGAGTTCGATTCTCACTGATGGCTCTCGAAAACAAAAAAACTGTCTATGGTTTACAGACATTAAATGACAACCAATTTTCAAAACAATTATTAAAATATAAACAATGGCAAAAGAATCATTCAAGAGGGATAAGCCCCATCTTAACGTTGGTACCATCGGTCACGTGGATCATGGTAAAACAACACTTACAGCCGCTATAACCGATGTTTTGTCTAAAAGAGGTTTAGCGGAGAAAAAAAATTATGATGATATTGATGGTGCTCCTGAAGAAAAAGAAAGGGGTATCACGATCAATACTGCACACGTAGAGTATGCTACTGATACACGTCACTATGCGCACGTAGATTGCCCGGGTCACGCCGATTATGTGAAGAACATGATCACAGGTGCTGCCCAGATGGATGGTGCTATTCTTGTAGTGGCTGCAACTGACGGACCTATGCCTCAAACAAAAGAACACATCTTGTTGGCACGCCAGGTAGGGGTACCTCAGATTGTTGTTTTTATGAATAAAGTTGATCTTGTTGATGATGCGGAATTGCTGGAATTGGTTGAAATGGAGATCCGTGAATTGTTAACTTCATATGGCTTTGATGGTGATAACACACCAATCATCCAGGGATCTGCTACCGGCGCTCTTGCTGGTGATGAAAAATGGATCGCTAAAATTAACGAATTGATGGATGCAGTTGATAGCTACATTCCATTACCTCCAAGGTTAGTTGATCTTCCGTTCCTGATGAGTGTTGAGGATGTTTTCTCAATTACTGGTCGTGGTACTGTTGCAACTGGTCGTATCGAAAGAGGCCGTATTAAAGTTGGTGAAGCCATCGAAATCGTAGGATTGATGGAAAAACCACTTTCCTCAACTTGTACTGGTGTGGAAATGTTCAAGAAATTACTGGATGAAGGCGAAGCTGGTGATAACGCAGGTCTTTTATTACGTGGTATTGAAAAAACCCAGATCCGTCGTGGAATGGTGCTTTGCAAACCAGGTTCTATCACTCCGCACACAGAATTTAAAGGTGAGGTTTATGTATTGAGCAAAGAAGAAGGCGGACGTCACACTCCATTCTTCAATAAGTACCGTCCTCAGTTTTACTTCCGCACAACGGATGTAACAGGAGAAGTTACTTTAAATGCTGGAACAGAAATGGTTATGCCTGGTGATAACACCTCATTGAATGTGGTGTTGATTCAACCAATCGCCATGGAAAAAGGATTGAAATTTGCGATTCGTGAAGGTGGTCGTACTGTAGGTGCTGGCCAAGTTACTGAAATTGTAAAATAAGAAGAGATAGCTGAATAGCTTTTAGCTGTTAGGTGGCCGAAAGGCTTTTCTAATAAATAATTTACTATCTTTATAAAATAATGCTAAGAGCTATTGGCTAACCGCTGATAGCTTTTAGCTTTCTTACGGGAATGGTGCAACGGTAGCATACGGGTCTCCAAAACCTTTGATCTTGGTTCGAATCCTAGTTCCCGTGCTATTACAACAGGTTAAAAAGGTTTAACGGTTTAAAAGGTTTAAGGGTTTAAGGGTTTTCAACCATTACATGTTTTTAACCCTTAAACGATTTAAACCCTTAAACGAATTAAACCCTCAAACGATTTAAACGAATTAAAATGAACAAATTCACAGTTTTTGTAAAAGAGTCTTACAAAGAAATGATGGAGAAGGTAAGTTGGCCTAAGTGGGAGCAACTGCAGCAGTCTACCATGATCGTGTTGGGCGCAACATTGTTTATTACGGGTATTGTAGCCCTGATGGACCTGATCGCAAACGGATCTATGAAATTTATTTACTCCTTATTTAAGTAATTATGGAAGAAACATCAGCTGTAGAACAAGCGGGCGTAAAACCTGCTGAAAAAGCAGAAAAAGAAAGCAAATGGTATGTGTTGAGGGTTGTAAGTGGTAAAGAAAGAAAAGTAAAGGAATACCTGGATAAAGATATTATTCGCAACGGATGGGATAAAGTGATCAAACAGATTTTTTTACCGGTAGAAAAAGTGTACAAGGTGCTCAATGGTAAAAAAGTAATGCGTGAAAGGAATTTCTACCCTGGTTATATCATGATAGAAGTGGCAGATAATAAACTAAGTGATGATATTATACAGCACGTTAGCAATATCAGCAATGTGATGCACTTTTTAACGGATGGCAAAGGTTCAAAAGGAAATATTATTTCCCTGAGAAAAGCGGAAGTTAACAAGATGCTCGGTAAGGTAGATGAGTTAAGCGATATCGGTGGCGTAACGATGAGTGAGCCATTCATTATTGGAGAAACCATCAAGATCATCGACGGGCCATTCAACGATTTCAATGGCGTGATTGAAGAGGTGAGTGACGAAAAGAAAAAATTAAAAGTACAAGTAAAGATATTTGGAAGGGCTACTCCGGTAGAACTCAGTTATATGCAGGTAGAAAAACTTGCATAAAGTATCAAACCAACTGTTTATAACCGTCTCACTTTTGGGACGGTTTTTTTATTAATACAACATCATGTAACCTAATTCACTGAGCGCTTCCCGAAATACCAAAACCCAGTTACACCAAGCCAGAAAAAGTTGATTTTTTGATTTTTTTTATTTTTTTTTGAATAAAATTTCTACATAGCTCTTAGGCCGTTATTAATTTCCGGAAACGTTCCCTTCTTTGAGCTGTAATAATACGGGCAAAAAAACATCGCAGTAATATATACCGAAGCTAATAGAAAGCACATTGGCCCCAACTTTAATCCTGGGGAGAATACTTTTTGCTGCGTCTTCATCAATCAGCATCGCTGCTGCCTCTATCATTTGATCCTCATTCATATTTCGCACTACATTTACCGATTCGCAAAAGTGATCGTTCCGAACACCTGCGTCAAAATGAGACACTTCACTGCCTGTGTATAGATACTTGCCTTTTATATCTTCGTTCCGAAACAGCAGCCCGAAAAAACTTTCTTATATTTATAAATATCAATTCCAGATGCCACCCGAAATGTTTTATCATGCACTTTAAAAAAATCCTTATTTTCTGTTTGCTATTCCTAACAACAACGGGATATGCTCAAAGAAAAATAAGCCTTTCTTCTCCTGATAAAAAAATAATATTTGAATTAGCTATTCAAAACGGCCAGCCAGCTTATGCTGTTACCTACAATACTGTTAAACTGATAAAAGACAGCAAACTGCTGCTGGAATTCGCCGGCAACGAGTTCATTGGTAAAAACACTAAAGCAGGTGCCGTGGTTTATAAAAGCGGTGTGGAAGAATACTCGCTCCCTTTTGGTAAAACTAATTACGTAAAAGAAAACTTTGAAGAAGCATTGATTCCGCTGCAGGAAAATATTGGAGCAAAAATGCAGGTAAACCTAAGGGTTAGGTTGTTTAATGATGGGGTTGGTTTTAGGTATGAGTTGCCGCTGCAAAATAAACTAACAGCATACACACTACTGGAAGAGAGAACTGATTTCAACCTGGCGAATGATCCTTTGGCACAGGTTGCTTTCCTGGAAAACTTCACAACTTCGCGGGAACATCGCTATAATACCCTTCCTTTAAAAAATATAAAGAATGATACTTTGATGGATATGCCGGCCTTGTTTACATTTCCCGGTAAAATATTTATGGCTATCACAGAAGCCAACCTGGTTAATTATGCCGGTATGGAGCTGATAAAAAAAGAAGGAATACTCACCAGCCAATTAAGTCCGCAACCTGGACAAAATACAAAAGTAAAAGCAACATTGCCACACCACACTCCCTGGCGGGTGATGATAATAAGCAACAGGGCAGGAGCATTGATAGAATCCAATTTGATAACCAATTTAGCGGAACCCCAAAAATTAAAAGATGTGAGCTGGTTGAAACCCGGAAAGGCTACCTTTCATTGGTGGAACGGCGATGTGTTGCCCGACACTACTTTTGAAGCCGGCGTTAATTTTAATTTCAACAAATACTATATTGATTTTTGTGCAAGAAATAATATTGAGTTTCACAGCATCATCGGCAACAGGGGAGTTGCCTGGTATAAGAACGACGGCATAGAGTATCAGCCTGGCCCTAATACCGATGTTACTTCACCGCGGCAGGGGCTGGATGTTGCAGCCCTTTGCGATTATGCCAAAACAAAAGGCGTGGGAATTCGCGTTTGGGTGCACTGGCAGGCATTATATCCCCAAATGGAAGCAGCTTTTACGTTGTACGAAAAATGGGGCATCAAAGGCATGATGGTAGATTTTTTGGATAGAGACGATCAGGAAATGGTTTTAATTCAGGAAGAAATATTACAGAGAGCAGCAGCACATCATTTAGAAATTCAGTTTCATGGAGCTTATAAACCTACGGGGCTTAACAGGACATATCCCAATGAATCTACCCGGGAAGGCACACTGAATTACGAGAACAATAAATGGGGTAACCTCATCACACCTAATGATGATATGAATGTGATCTTTACAAGGGCCCTGGCCGGCGGTACCGATTATCATTTAGGTGGTTTCAGAGCCATGCCTGCCAATATTTATCTGCAGCAATTTACTAAACCACACATGCTTTCTACCCGATGCCATATGCTGGCGATGTATGTTGTGCTGGAAAATCATGTATCTATGGTATGTGATTATCCCGAAGCTTACGAGGCACAACCAGGTTTTGAATTTATACGTGAGGTGCCTACGGTGTGGGATAGAACAGTAGTACCGGGTGGCGCTCCGGGTGAATGGGTTGCCATTGCAAGGCAAAAAGGAAACGACTGGTACCTGGCTGCAATTACAAATGATACCAGCAGGTCGGTTACTATTCCCTTAAATTATCTATCGAAAGGAAATTACAAGGCAGAAATATATAGGGATGCTGCAGATGTTGCCAGCAATCCAAATAACTTAATAAAGGAAATAAAAACATTTTCCGCTTCAGAAGTTATGAAAATTAATTTAGCTGCCGGTGGCGGAACAGTTTTGAAATTGGTGAAGGAGTAATTTGAAGCTGGTTTGTGAAGATAACAACACAGACCTCAGTCATAAAAAAATATCAGAAAAATTGCCTTGATTTTATTGAAACTTTCTGTAGAACAGGGTATTGCTCAAAGGAGAAGTAGTTTCCCTGCAAAACATTTATCAGGAAAAGCCGATGCCGAAAATGAAGGACGATGAATTTTCGCCAAGTGAGTATTTGAAGATGAAAAAATATGACGATGCAAAGAAAGCATTTGGAGCAATGAAAATGAACGAATATCAAATTACTTATTTGGCTTATAACCTGATGAATAAAAAGCCGCTGAATATGGATGCTGTAAAAGTAATTTTAGATATAGCAATTGAACAGCATCCAAAATCTTCTATTGTTTTCAGTCGTTGGGGTGACTATTATTTAAAACTTAACGACAAACTCAACGCCATTAAAAGCTACCAAAAAGCTGTTGAACTTGACCCAACAGACCAACAAGCAAAGGACACCCTAAATAACCTGACAAAATAAGTACCTATTTATTCGGCCACTTTCTCCTTACCTCGAAACCGTTCTTTCAAACTTTCTCCTACCGATGTAAGTTTATTTTTTGCCGTAAGATAATGCAGTACTTTATGCTCCAGCCAATGATGCAGGGGAACAAGGATGGCGGCAAGGCCTATCATAAATGAAAGATCTATCCAGGGTTCGCCATGGCTGATGGCGTAAATATTCTTTTTAAATACGAGGAAGATAAATTCGAAAAACATTAAAAATGCAAAAAATCCCAGGATCTTAATGGTGCGGGCAGAAACGCGGAACATGCCCAGTAAGATCAACAGCAGGAAGATAGTAGCTATACCTAAAGTAATA
>JANOCC010000006.1:0-23822 GCA_031411955.1 Ferruginibacter sp. | reverse complement strand
TATTAACAACATCAGACAAGATGGAAGTTAAGATCTTCCCTAACCCAACGGTGAGCGACTTTAAGATGGAGGTATTAACTTCCGGCAAAGAGTTGATCAATGTACGGGTGTTAGATGGTCAGGGTAGGTTGTTTAAAACGTTCCGTGTTAATCCAAACCAGGTGATCGCATTGGGCGCAGAATTAAGAGCCGGCTCTTACTTAATAGAAGTAAGACAGGGCACACAGGTTAAAACAACGAAAGTGATCAAGTTCTAAGAAAATCACCGTAGTTTAAATACATGTAAAAGAGGCGCATCTGTAAAAGGATGTGCCTCTTTTTTTTAATGGAAATATGGAAAAACAAACTGACGATATGTTTTACTAAAATGACACTTAATTTACGAATAACAAAAGCCGGTTTTCTGCTCAATAAATGAAGGAAGGCAATACATTTAAAAAAGATAGCAACAACCAATATGATTAAGTTTTATCAAGTGTTTGATGATATAATCTTGATATTGCACAGTTAATTAAAATGTGCGAAAACGAATAAGGTAATTAGCAAAAAATTAAGTAATTTCATTGTTCTAAAAAGCAATGTGTTTTAGTGATCCTTTATCCCATAAAAGCTGCTTCTATCCTAGTAACGATTTCATTAAAGTTTATCGGATCTTATCCTGGTTTCAAAGAATAATGATTCCCGGTAACAGATTTCAAAACCTATTTATCAATCAACAATAATTGTAAATTATTTTAATTATTATCAAGTACCATCTTTATGAATAAATTTTACAATAGAGTAATTAACGATCACCGTTTCTTTTCGAAGATTGTTTACCTTTTGCTATTAGCTACAATAGGTATCGTTGGTAAAAGCAAAGCGCAGGTTTCTGTTACTGCCACTGCCGGTGTTGTAGGTCCAACGGTGTACGCAACGTTAAAAGCATCTTTTGATGCCATCAATGCAGGTACACACCAGGGAGATATTGCTATCAGCATTACCGCCAATACGGTAGAAACTGCTACTGCCATTTTAAATTCAAACGGCGCACCTGCTTCCTATACATCTGTTACTGTAAAACCATCCGGAGCAGGGAGGGTAATCACAGGAAATCTTCCCACCGCTATTATAAAATTAAATGGTGCAGATAATGTTACCATTGATGGATTTGTAACTGCAGGGCCAGCCCGCGACCTTACCATTACGAACACCAGCACGGTAAATACCTCTGGTGTTATCTGGGTAGCCAGTGCATCGGTGTCAAATGGTGCTTCAGATAATATTATACAAAATTGTATTGTTACAGGAAGTGCTGGTACCACTTCTGCAGCTGCTATTGCACAATCGAGTGGTGTAACTTTGGGAGGCCTGGCAGAAACAGCTAATTCAAATAACAGTTATTTAAATAACCTTATAACAAGATCATTGTACGGAATAAAAGTTGCAGGTGCAACAGCCAGTCCGGATAACAATACTATCATTTCAAATAATACCATCAACACGATCGGCCATGGCGGAATTTACGCTTCCACACAAGATGCTGTAACAATTTCCGGCAATACGATTTCAGCTGTAACATCTACTACCGGTAGTGGCTCATTTCAAACGTCTGGCATAATTGTATTAGGAACAATTAATGGCGGATCCATTCAGAAAAATACTATTTTCAATATTAGGATCGCAAGTGTTTGGGGATGTAATGGTATACAACTGGATGCTACCAACACCAATACCAATTTGCTGATTGCGAACAATTTTATTTATGATATTGCCGCCGGGGGATTTAGTGGATTTGATACTGTGGATGACAATGGAGTAGGGATTGCAATTAACAAAGGTGGCGGTTACAGGATACATTATAATAGTATTGACCTTTCTACCAATCAACTTACTTCTACAACGTACAGGTCTGCGGCAATTTGGATTGGACGAAATATTGTAGATGCTTCGCTCGTGATCACGAATAATATATTTGCCAACCGGCAAACGGTTGCAAACAGGTTTGCGATATACTCAAATTCACCTGCTACTATCTTCGCACAAATAAACAGCAATGATTATTTTTCAACTGGTTCAGTTGGTTTTGTAGGATCTATCCAGGCCGCATTAGTAAACTGGCAAACTGCAACAGAACAAGACGATCTCTCTGTTGCTGTAAATCCTTTTTATATATCTACCGTTGACCTCCATTTGCTGGGTAATTCTCCCTTAGATGGTCTTGCGGTTCCGGTTGCGGGTATTACAACGGATTACGACGGTGATACAAGGAATGCTACCACGCCCGATATAGGGGCCGATGAATTTACTCCGCCAAATTGTACAAATCCTGTAATAAATAATTTTCCCGCCACGGCCTCAGTTTCAGACATATGTGCAAGTGGGTCAGCCACGTTGTCTGCCAGCGGCTATTCGTTTGGGGTAGGTATCAGTTATCAGTGGGAGTTTTCTACCGTAGGAACCGGTGGCCCATGGGCCAACCTGGGAACTCAAACAAATCCATTAAGCGGAAGTACGGGAATTATTAATGCCACCCGGTACTACAGGCTTAAGGTTACCTGTAATGCAGGAGCTGCCGGATATTCAATACCCCTAACCGTTACTGTTAATAATCCCGCTGTTACAGCAGGCCCGAACGTACCAAGATGTGGTATCGGAACTGTGGACTTAACAGCAACGGGTACAAATTTACAATGGTATGCTGCTGCCAGCGGCGGAAGTGCGATAGGAACAGGAAGCCCGTTTACCACACCAACTATAACTGGTACCACAACTTACTATGTAAGTGCTGCCAGTGCTGGTGTAAATGGATCAGGCGGCAAAACCAGTACAGCAGGTGCCAATGGCGGTTTCAATGGATTAACAGGATTGGTTTTTGATGCCACACAGCCATTCACTTTATTGTCGGTAAAAATGTACCCGCAGGCTTCTGGACAGGTTACTATACAGGCACAAACCAGTGGCGGAGTGCCTATTCCTGGATGTACGTTTGTGCAAAATTTTACAGGTGCTACTTCAACCGGTATAGTGGTGCCTTTAAATTTCCCAATTCCAATCGGTACGGCACATCGGCTGGTAGTAAGTAACAACGCCAGTAGTATATCCATATGGAGGGACTTTACAGGAAATACTTATCCTTATATTTTGGGCACGGTTGGTAGTATCACATCGGGATGGATCAGCGGCAATAGTGCAACTTATTATTTCTTCTTCGACTGGCAATATACTACGCGTTGCGAAAGCAACCGTGCACCGGTTACCGCTATCGTAAATGCCCCACCGGCATTAACATCTGTTAGTCCGGCTGCCGGCGCTCCCCGTACCATTTGTACAGGTTCTTCAGTTACATTAAACGCAGTTGGAGGCGGATACTCAAATTATACCTGGAACCCGGGAGCGTTGCCGAACGGTTCTGTTGTATCGCCTGCTGTTACAACCACCTATACATTAACAGCTGATGTGCCGGGAGGTTGCAGAAGAGACAGTACTGTTACGATCATCGTTAATGCAACACCAACACCTCTTACTATTACACCTGCAAATGTTTCTATTTGCCCTAATTTAAGTTACCAGGTTATTACATCCGGCGGATTGATACCGGGACAAAATATATTTACCGAAACGGCAGAAGTGTTTCCGTTCACTCAGTTTACCAGCACGGGCACCAACGTAACTGCCAGTCAGAATACAACTTATTTTCAACAAGGTGCTGCCAGCATTCATTTAACCCATGGCGCTAGTGCCAACGGTTCAATTGAATCTCCTAATATTGCTTTAACATCATTTACTAATCCAAGCCTTACATTTTATCAGATTGCAGGCCTTGATGCGTCTGCCACCAGCCACAGAGATGTGGGCTATGTTGAATATTCAACTGATGGCGGTACTATCTGGACGAAATTTCCTGCAAGCAGTTATCTCGGGAGTGGTGGTTTGCAACAACAGCTTGCTGATGTTTCGCCCCCTGGCGTTGGATTTGATAATACCAGTTATCCGGATTGGGATGCGCAGTTTACAACCAGTGCCTCCACGCCTGGTGTAGCACCGGCAACATCGCTTTGGAAACTTGAAACGATCAATTTAACCACATGGCAAGGCTTGCCCAATTTTAAAATAAGATTCCGGATTTTAGCCAATGCCAGTATTTCACATTATGGTTGGCTTTTAGACAATATCAAGATCAGTGGAACAGGCCAGGCACCGGTAACCTGGAATTCAAATACAGATCTTTATACAAACGCCGGGCATGGCACAAGCATAACAGCAAATTCAGGAAATTTTCCTTCAGTATGGTACTGGACAAATGTAAATGCGGGCCCAACAACATACACGGCAACGGCAACCGGTGGTGTAGGTTGTACTACTTCTAGTACAGTAACTATATCGGCTACATCGGCCACACCGTCATTAACCATCACTGCAAACCCGGCAGGCCCTATCTGTGCAGGAACTCCTGTAACCTTTACGGCAGCACCGGTAAATGGTGGCAGTGGCGCGGCTTACAACTGGAAAGTTAACGGCGGCTCTGTATCCGGAGGATCGCAGGTGGGGTTGACCTCGATTACATTGTCTTCACTTGTTAATACAGATAATGTTACCTGCGATATGTCGGTAGTTCCAAACTTTTGTTTCCCCGGTGGAACCGTTGTTACAAGTAATACTATTTCGATGACGGTGAATCCAAAGCCCGTTGCAAATAATATTTCCGGCAGCACCGGCAATACGGTTTGTATTGGAACGCCGAATGTACTCACAGAAACGGCGGTTGGCATCATTAGTACTTATCAATGGTTTGAGAGTATCACGAATCCTGTTGGTACAAACAGCCCGACTTATTCTGCGGCTACACCCGGCAGTTATACCGTTGTAGTTACTTCCAACCTTGGTTGTAAAGATACTTCGGCAGCCTATGTAGTTACTTTGCCAACCTATACCATTACAGCAACAGTAGGGGCAAACGGCACGATTAGTCCAACAGGCGCTGTGATAGTAGATTGCGGAGCCAACCAGCTATTCACCATTACGCCCAACGCAGGATATTCAATTCTTGATGTGCTGGTAGACGGAGTGAGCAATGCAGGAGCCATCGCTACCGGTACTTATACATTTACCAATGTAACTGCCAATGGCCATACCATAAATGCAACCTTCTTTGTTGCGGGATGTGGATCACCGGCAACTTCTTATGCAGGGCCTGATGCTATAATTTGTGCAGGGCCTAATTTTACCTTAAGTGGTATACGGAGCATAGGAGGAAGTGCTACATCAGGTTTATGGACATCCAGCGGAACAGGTACATTTAATCCAAATAATACTTTTGTTTCAGCAACCACTTATACGCCGTCGGCTGCTGATATTGCTTTAGGTACCGTAAACCTTACCTTATCAACAGACGATCCTCCCGGTTCATGTTTACCTTCAACATCAACATTAACGTTAACAATAAAACCATCACCATCAGTAGTTATTACAGGGCAGATCGGGCTTTGTACTGCAGGTGCTACTACTACCTGGCTGGTTGCAGATACAAGTGCCACTACCGTTAATATTACAACGTTTCAATGGACGTATCTTGGGCCGGTTGGAACAAATAATGATTCTTTATTCGTAAATACAGGTGCAACCGGGAATTACAGTGTGCTCGTTACCGGTAGTAATGGTTGTACGGCAACTGATGCAGTTACAGTAAATATATTTGCTCCTCCAACTGTAACTATTTCCGGCACTGGCCCGATATGTACCGACGCGGGTGTAGACCTTAATGCTGTGGCTGCAGCAGGTAGCGGTTCTGTACTTCCGAATGGTTACCAGTGGTATCTTAATAATGTTTTGATCAGTGGCGCTACTTCTTCTATCCTTACAGCAACAGTTGCCGGTAATTATACTGCGAAAGCCACTAATTCCAATGGTTGTGTTTCAACGGTATTTTCAAATATCATCACATTAGCAAACGACAACAGCGCTTTAAATGGTGACTATACCATAGGCGTTGGCCCGGCCAGTTGTACAAATTATCTTTCATTTGCCACCGCAATTAATGACTTAAATAACAGAAGCATCAGCGGAGATGTTAGGTTTAGTGTTCCTGCTGGTTATACGGAAGCTGTTGTGAACCCCGGATTGGTACTCGGAGGTAAATTGATTGCGGGGGTACCTATTTTAAATAATGCTACCAATGCAGGATTTACAATTTCCTTCTTTAAATCGGGGGTAGGTGCAAATCCATTGTTAACAGCATTTATTGGTGGAGGAATACCAACCGGATTATTGCCTGATGGCATGTTTAAACTGCGTGGTGTAGATAACGTTAGTATAACTGAGATCGATCTTGCAGAAAACCCTTCTAATTCCGGCAATACCCTTATGGAATATGGATATGGCATATTCAGGTATACTGCTACGGATGGTGCACAAAACAACCTGATTCAAAGTTGTAATATTACTTTAAGTAAAGCAAATTCACTAGCTGCCGGTGGTATCATGAGTGAAGGCAGTAATGGAATTATTGTAATTGGTTCTGTAGATACCAGTGCGATTAATCCTATCGTTCCAACATCTTCATTGGGTACAAATTCAAATAACAGGTTCTATGGTAACATCATCAGTAATGTTCATAATGGTATGTGGCTAAGTGGCTTTGCAGCGGCAACTCCGTTTACATTGTCGGATATTGGTAATGATATCGGCGGTGGCTCATCAACAACAGGCAACAGTATTTTGAACTTTGGAAATGCAGGTGATGTTACTGCACCAAATGGTATCAGGATCATAAATCAATGGGGTATAAATGTTGCTTTTAATACGATAAACAATAATAACGGAACAGGAGTGAATACAACCAACAACCTGAATGGTATAGTTGGAAGTGGTGGAACAAGTGCCAATGCAATAATCAGCAGCAATAACATCACGCTAAACAGTGGTGCTCTAGGTGGCCAGTTTGTAATTGGTATTGATAATGGCATAGGATCAACTGCGGCATCAAATGCCATACTTATCAATAATAATAATATTACCGGGTCTGGTTTGGTTGCTGCTTCTGCACCCTTCACCGGAATACGGAATACTTCTACTGCAGCTACTGTGAGTATCAGTGGTAATACTATCTCAAATATAACGCTCGCGGGTAGTGGAACGCTTATCGGGATAAGTAACACATTGGGAGTACAGGTGTTGAATATTACCAACAATATTATTGATGGCAATGTGAAAACAGGCCCCGGTATATTAAGTGGTATTACTTTATCGGCACCATTGAGTACAAATATTGCAGACAATGTTGTTTCCAACAATACCATTGCCGGGGGTGGGGCAACCTGTACGTTAAATAGTATAATAAGTGGTGGCGGTGCTGGTAACTCTTACATTCTTGATGGAAACCTGATGTACAATAATTCTATCACTAACATGGCAACTACTTTTGTGGGATCAGTTTATGGATATATAAATGTAGGTGGCCCAACATCTGAGACACTTACTGATAATATTGTGCGAAAATTATTTGTGACAGGAGCAGCCAGTTCAACAGCGGTTCATATAGTTCGTGGATTAAGCAACAACACCTCTGGCGCAAGTACCCGTTCTTACCTAAGAAACCAGGTAGATAGTTTATACACCAATGCAGCTTCCAGTGGTGCAATTGTTGGTATATGGTCTCAGGCAGGAGGAACTGTTACTATCGCAAATAATAAGATACACAGTTTATTCCCCGGCCAGCAAGGCGCAGGCCTGGCTTTTGCAAAAGGCATTTCAATTAATTCGGGAAACACTCTGATAAAAGTGAATAATAACATGGTTTCATTGGACTTAAGCCAGGCGTTTTCTCCTGCTGCAAATAATGTGTTGACAGGAGCCACCGCACTTACCGGAATTGAAGTTCTTGCCAGTGCTGCACCCATGCAAATTTATTACAACAGTGTTCGGTTAGCCGGTGGCGGTAGTGGTACAGCATTTGGATCAAGTGGTATTTCGCTTGTGGCAAACACAACCACCTATGATATGAGAAATAATATCGTGGTTAATCTTAGCACCGCTGGTGGCGGAGCAACCGGTTTTACTACAGCCTTAAGAAGGACGTCTGCTGCCTTTGCAAATTATCCCGTTACATCTAATAATAACCTTTGGTACACAACACAAACTGCATCAACTCCTATCTATTACAATGGTACAACCAGCTTTAACACTTTAGCGGCATTTAAAACGCATGTTTCTGCCCGTGAAACTTATTCAATCGATGATCTTCCGGTTTTTGCAGATATAACACTGAATGATCTTCGTTTGGATCCTGCAAACAATTGCGCCATTGATGGAATGGCGCAACCAATTGCAACTTATAATGATGATTATGATGCTGTCAATGTTAGAGATCTTAATGCACCGGATATTGGTGCCGACGAATTTGACGGAACCGGTGGTTCCGGTACCTGGAAAGGTGTTAATACAAACTGGATGGATGCACGCAACTGGTGTGGTGTTGTGCCAACGGTTACAACAGATGTTATCATCCCAACCGGTAAAACCCAATACCCGGTAATTACAACCTTAGCTCCGGTAGCCAGGAATATTACAGTTAATACGGGAGCTTCTATCATCATCAACAATACAGGCCAATTGGCTAATAAAGGATCCTGGTTAAACAATGGTACTATAACCAACAACGGTACAATTGAGTTGAATGGCACTTCAAACCAGGCTTTCCCTAACAGCGCCAGTACCGGTACATTGGCAGCAATGACAAACCTCACTGTAAATAACCCTGGAGGTGCTACGATAGACAAGGCATTGGCTTTAACCGGTGTATTGAAACCAAAGAATGGCATAATCACGTTGAACAACGTATTGGTTACGCTTCTTTCTGATGCAAGCGGAACAGCCCGTGTTGATACTGTTGCTGCAGGAGCCGGATTTACTTACAGTGGTGTGAATGCCAGGTTTAGTGTAGAGCGTTATGTTTCATCTGCAACACGCACAGCCTGGAGATTCCTGTCGGCTCCAATTGTTGGTACTCAAACTATTAATGCGGCGTGGCAGGAAGGGCAGGTAGCACCTGTCTATACCTCTACGGGCTATGGAATGCAAATTGTAGGCCCTGGTTCTACAGCGCTTGGCTTTGATATGAATAACGCTATTCCATCTTTAAAAACTTATTCACCTGTTACAAATGGTTGGGTGTCTGTACCCAATACTTTAAGTACAGCAGTATCTTCTGCGGAAGGTTATATGGCATTCGTTCGGGGCGACCGAGGATCAAATACTTTTGGATCAATGTCGGCAACTACGTTGCGCACTTCCGGGCAAATAAAAACAGGGGCCATAAATGTTAGCACAGCAGATGCAAATACCAACAAGTTCATCTCTGTTGGTAATCCATATCCATCTGCTATTGATTTTGCATCGGTTGCAACAGTGAAAACAGGCTTGCAAAATGTTTATTATGTATGGGATCCAAAACTGAACAGTTACGGGGCTTATCAAACTTTTGCAGGCCCAGGTTTTGTTGCTTCTCCTGGAGGAGGCAGCTATGCAGGTGGTAATAAATTTATCGAATCCGGACAGGCTTTTTTTGTAGTTTCAAATGCTGCTGTAGCTCCGCACTCTATAACGATAAATGAAAATAGTAAAGTTGGCAGTAATGTACAAGTTGCCAGAACAAGCACTCTGGATACTTATCTTAGTACAAAAATATACGTGGGAACAGGCGCCAATGCTGTTTTATTTGATGGAAACAGGGTAGATTTTGACGCGTCTTATTTAAATGATGTAGACGACAATGATGCCTTGAAGCTTTCAAACTTTGGAGAAAACATCGGTATTCTACGTGATGGAAAAACTATTTCTGTAGAGCGCAGGGCAGCAGTTGTAAATACAGATACTATATTTTATAGCCTGGGCCAGTTGAAACAGCAGGATTATCACCTGGAATTAACAGCCGGAAACCTTGCACAATCCGGGCTTACTGCATTTTTACAGGATAAGTATTTAAATACAAGCACTGTTATAGATCTTAGTGTAATCACTACCGTTAGCTTTACTGTTAATTCCGATCCAACATCGAAAGCATCAGACCGCTTCCGTTTGGTATTTAAACAACTGGGACCTGTGCCGGTAACATTTACTACTGTAACTGCCCAGCCACAGGATAAAAATATCCTTGTTAGCTGGAAAGTAGAAAATGAGTTGAATATCGTTCGTTATGAGATAGAGCATTCTTTAACAGGCAGGGATTTGCGCAAGCTGGCAACAGTATCTGCAGTTGGCGGCGGCGGAGCAACACTTCAATATAGCTGGTTGCATGTTCAACCAATAAAAGGGGATAATTTTTACAGGATAAAAAGTATCGGAACCGGAAATGAAGTTTCTTACAGTAATATTGTGAAAGCAAATATTTCGGGAGACGCCTCGTTTATTACGGTGTACCCTAACCCGATAAAAGATGGAATGATAGGTTTAAGTATGAATAACCAGCCTGCCGGTTACTATGAGGTAAAGCTGTATAGTTCAACCAGCCAGTTGGTAATAAACAAACGTATTAATTACACTGGAGGTAACCAGCGTTTAGTAATACCTGCAGGACAGTCATTGGCAAAAGGAGTTTACAGCCTCCAGCTTCTGCTGCCAGATAATAGAAAACAGGTATTTAAAATTATGGTGGAATAAATTATTCCGGGTCTCACTATTTTCAGAAAATGAAAAGGCAGGTAAATTCAACCTACCTTTTTTTTATGATCCTTATTTTGCAGCAATAAACAATTAGGAATCTGCGGCGAGTGACCCACCAGAGAAGTAATTTTGTTTATTATGTATCCCGAAAAAAGGACCTTACATTGTATTAAATGCCCGGGTGTTACTGGTAATGGCTTCATAATTTTAACTTAGCGGATACTATGGAATACACCATTTACAGAATAGAGAAGCCTTATTAGCGGGTTAAATAAAGTTGTAATAAAATCAACACAGTTAGTCCCGGATAATTTCAGGAATCATTTTTTAGGATTTTTAACTGCATTACTGTAGAGATACTTAAGGCTCTTTGTTTAGCTAATGTGGCATGTGTACCTTCAAAATTCCCATCTACAGTTTCTAGAAATATTTTATTCCACTCTATAAAGTGTTCAGATTTTAAGGGAGTAAGCGTATGTAAATGTTTGTGTAATTCCATTGGGTTGCCTTCATAGTTACCTGTATAGAAAATTGTATTTTCCCAGAAGTTATACATTCGTGGTAAGTGTTTTTCCCAATTAACTTTTACTACGTCATTGAAGATATAACCAATTACAGGATCAATTTTTACCTTATCGTAAAATTTATTGACCAGTAATTCAATATCAGTTCTGTTTTCGATATCTTTTTTCATCAGGTGTCAGTTTTCATTTTTTACAAAACAATTGTTTTCAAGAGTTTTTCGGGGCAATATTGTTGAATTAGCGGAAATAAAATCCTTTCTTCTTTGCGTATATGCGTTTCCAAAGCAATACCTAATGTATCCAGGGCTTCAACCAGGGGTTTCTTTTTATTCAATGCTGTGAAAGCAATCGTTAACATACTATGTTCTTCAATAATTTCAGAAGATAACCTGTCTATGTCCGGATGAATATTTTTTACTATTTCCAAAACTTTTTCCTCCCTGCTAAAATGGTCTTTTAATGAATTCTTGTAAATATCAAAAGCATACTTTGCTTTTTCATCAACTTCTGTTGGAAGGCCTTTATAGAGGGGTGCATTTTTTTGCAGCAACCTGGCAAGGATTAATGCAGTGTGATGTTCCCGAGATAAAGGTGCCAGTGATTCATGACGTTTCATATATTAAAGGTCTTTGCGTTTGAATTTACGAAGGGATAACCAGGTAGGCAAAATGATCCAAATTGTCAGCACTAAAAAGGACAGAATTAGTCCTTGTTGTGTTCCAAAAAAATCTTTAAATATAGCTCCGGTATAACTCATTAAAGCAGAAACATCCATCCGTAGTAAAATGAGTACACGGCTAAGATCAATTGGATTTAACATGCTAACTCCAACCATTGCTTTTTCCAGAGGATAGTCTGCAAATTGAAATAGCAAAAACAACACGAAGCCATCAAACAATAACGAGAAATATAGCCATAGTAACATGGCGATGCCAATACCTTTTGCTTTGTCTCTTGTAATTACGGCGGCAAGCATAGCGATGGCTACAAAAATTACCGTTAATAGGAGCCCGGTGCCCAACATCATAAAGCCTGTGGCGGAAGATTCGTATAATAGAATGGGAAGGCCTGTACCAACAAGAAAAGCTAAAGCCATAGAAACTGACAAACCGATAAAAAGGCTTATCCAGATGGTTTTTCTTTTTAAAGGCTGACTAACTAATAATTCTAAAAATTCTGCACTGTTGTAAACATAGATCGCAGAAAATAATATGCTTACCAGGGGTACAATAATCAGGATAATATTCAGCAAGCTTAATAAGCCTTTAGAGGAGTTATCTTCAAGGTTAAAAATACTCAGTGAAATCAACAACAGAAAAAGTGTGTATCCCAACACAATTTTATTGCGAAGGATATCGATGATAACGTATTTAATAATTTTTTTCATCTGCTCAATATTTACTTTTATCAAACAATCATTTTTAACATTACACTTGCAATAGCTTTGGATAATTTTTGTTGCCCGGTGTCGGTTTGCAGTTCCTCTATTTTTTTATGGAAACAAAGTCTTCCATCCTGCATATAAATTACCTGTGTAACGAGGTCGTCTAGTTCGCTTAAGATATGAGAAGTGATTAAAATTAATTTACCAGCTTTCTTTTCGGTGATGATCTTTTCTTTAAGTATTTCGGAAGCAACAGGATCGAGCCCTGCAGTAGGTTCATCCAATATCAAAATTGCCGGATCAAAAAGAAAAGCCAGTGCTGCACTTACCTTTTGTCTTGTGCCACCAGATAGTGTCCGCATTCTTTTATTCAACATTGTTTTTAGTCCGAACAGTTCAATTAAATCCTCATCTAATAACGAAGTATTGGTTTTCCTGATATCTTTCATCATATTGAATACCTGGCCAATGGTCATATTGTCGGGATAACGTCCTATCTGTGGCATATAACCAATGTGTGCCCTGTATTCCCAATCGTGAGAAATATTTTTTCCATTAAATGTAATGAAGCCGTTATCGAAAACTACCATTCCTAGAATGGTTTTAATAAGTGTTGTTTTGCCGCTTCCATTAGGGCCAATTAAGGCAATACATTCGCCTTTGGTGCAGGTAACAGATACATCGTCCAGTGCTTTAAGTTTACCGAATCTTTTTGAAACATTGGTTATAATGATCATAATGATAATTGTTTCATGAGTGGGTGATCATCTTTCAAATCTGTTGGTGTAAGCGTTGGCAGTATGCGTTCCGTTTGGTCCAGCAATGATGTCATAAAACTTCTTAACAGTATTATTGCAGGTGGATTTTGTTCGATAATCATAGAGTACATACTAACAGGCCGATAGGGGATGTCTCCTATTTTATCCTTATTAAGGTCATAGCCGTTGTATTTATCCCAATAGTTGTAGTTAAATTGATTTAGAACCAGGGAGCCATTTGTAGCAATATCAAATGTATTTGCGATAAAATTGTTATTGTATATATTCATATCCATACAACTTGCCTGTATCCTTAGTGCCCAACCGTTACTTTTGAAAATATTTTTTTTTAGCTGTATGCGATTAGCGCCTTCTGCATAAACTGCTATCGTGTTCTTTTCAAAATAGTTTCCTTCTATATAACTATCGTTGATCTCTTTTAATAGAATTCCATAAGCGGCATCTCCCCAGTTGTTTAAAAAATAATTTCCAAACATCTTTACGCCATGTGAGAACATTACTGCTACGCCTGCGCCATTGTTTTCAAAAATGTTGGTTATGTAAGAATTATTATTGGAAAACATGAAGTGAAGGCCGTACCGTAAATTACGAAATGAGCTATTTCTCCAAATGACAGAGTTTGTAACAAATTCAAAATAGATGCCATCACGGTGCCCGGATACTGTGTTGGCGATGATTCGCATGCTATCGCTCTTCCAGCAATGGATGCCATTGCCGCTTTCCTGTTCTTCCCTGGCAAAACCGGTTAATTTATTGTTTTTAATAAGGCAATTAACGCCATATTGAGAATAAATTCCGAAGAAGGCATTGATGATAATGTTATTGATGATATCAGCATTACGTTTATTACAAATTCTTATTGCTGCAAAATCTGTTAGGCTGGAAACGCCTGTATTTTGCAACGAAAAGCCGTCAACCGTTACGTGATCTGCTTTAATGGAAATGATCTCATATTTTTTTTCGCCATCCAGTATTGGATGATTGATTCCTTTTAAAACAACTGACTTATAGATCACAAGATTTTTTTCGAAATATAAACCCGGTTCCACCAGTATGGTGTCGCCATTAGTGGCGGCAGCAACAGCAGCGGTAATTGTTACGAACTGCTTCTGTTTGCCAACGTGAATGATATTGGCATAAGCCTGAAGTGAAAGAAAACACAGTATCGTTGATATCAGTTTCATTTCGCCAATTGATCCCAGGTTAATTCAACGGCTTTTAACGTAGAAGCCTTTGACCTCATGCTGTCTTTGTTTTGAAAAGAAATTATTTTGCCATTCATGGGACCGTGAATATCCACAGATTGTAAGAGGAAACTCTCGTGTGATTTTACCAGGGTATGATTGCCTGCAAAATCAACGAGGTATATTTGTCGAGTGTCTGAATTTTTTATTTCCCCTGTTTTAAGAAACGCCAGCAGACAATAGAGATCATCAAATTTATAAACCTTTCCTTTCTTAGTTATTAACTCTGCTCCGTGTTTTGCATCCGCGATTGTCATTTTACAAAAAGAACAGGCATCTGAGCCTATTTTGATAGGGTCAGGGCCAGTTTTACAACCAGATAATGCAAAGCAAACGATCAATGCGGCCATTACTCTTCCTGCAACAGTCTGTTTATTTAATGAACGGTATTTTTTCCATTCGATCATAACACAAACAAGTAAAATAAAACCGGCTATTATAAATAGCCATCCGCCAATATCAGGAACAGAATAAGCTCCAAAATTAAGCAGTTGTTTGAAGCCGATAAGTGGAGGTTGATACGCCATACCCGGAACAACAATCGCTGCATCAGGATTTAGGTTGTGGCCATAGTCATATTCCCAGCGCCAGAAATCAACCATTGCTACAATACCAAACACAATAAATGATACCAGTAAAATATTTAACCAATTTCTTTTATTGACGATCGCAACGGTTACAAATGCAATTGCGAAAATAACAATCAGGTATGGGAGCACCGTGAATTCAAAAAAATCTTCATTGTGCAAAGTTTTCATACCGATGTAGTGATTAAGCCCATTGATGATATCTACGTTTCCCTTTAAGCCATTTGCATGTATAGTTAATGCAAGGCCTTCGGGATATTGTGGCGCATTTAATTCAATGCGCCAGATGGGCTTAAACAATACAATTACTAAACCAATGGCTGCCATGAGCAGCAAAAGCCTTGTAATTGTTTTAAGTTCATGTTTCATTTTATGAGGCTTTGGCTATGAAAAAATATCATAGAAATTTTATTTCTTAGCGGGAGGTAACAATACACCGTCAATTACGTGAATGATGCCATTTGATGCTGGTATAGAGGCTACAATAACAGCACTGTTATTCAGCATGATTTTCCCATCTTTAATGTTCACCGTAGCATTATCTCCGTTTACCATTCCAAGTACCTGTCCGTCCTTAAAACTTTCTGCCTTCATAGCGGAGAGGGTTACATGATATTGAAGAATATTTTGAAGATCTTCCTTTTTATCATCTTTCATAAGTCCCTCAACAGTGCCTGCGGGCAATTTATCGAACGCCGCATTTGTTGGAGCAAATACAGTGAACGGGCCGGCATTTGACAGGGAAGTTACAAGATCGGCCTGTTTGAGTGCGGCCACAAGGGTAGTGTGATCTTTTGAAGATACGGCTACCTTAACAACATCTTTTGCAGAAACATCATCCTGTACAGATTCCTGGCCACCTGAGGCCGAAGTAGCTGTTGCTGTACTATCGGTGGTGGTTGTTTTTTCTTCATTGTTATTGCATGATAATATTACAGCCATGAATAATAAAGGAAATAGTATTTTGATCTTTTGCATAATAATAAAATTTTAAGAAGTTATACTCTTTAAAAAGCCAGCTGATCGAAAATGATAAACATCAGCCGGCAATAAATTGATTATTTAGTTGCTGCACTATCAGTTTTTGGCATATTAGTTCCCGTACTAAAGCTGATCGGCACATTACTACCGGCATTGGATACCCGCAGGTAACCCTGCATTTCCTGGTGCAACGCACTGCAGAAATCTGTGCAATAGAATGGAAATATGCCTGTTTTTTCTGCCGTCCATTTAAGTGTCTGTGTTTCTCCTGGCATAATCAGCAACTCCGCATTGTTAGCACCTTTAACAGCAAAACCATGTGGTACATCCCAATCCTGTTCAAGATTCGTAACATGGAAATAAACGTCATCCCCGGCTTTAATTCCCTCAATGTTATCAGGAGAAAAGTGAGAGCGAATACATGTCATATAAACATCAACCCTTGTTCCCGTTCTTACCACTTTTGTTGTGCCTTCCCCTTTGGAAGCAAAAGGATTGGTATTTTCATCCAGTTTAAAGAATTTAACTGAACGATTCTTTATAACATCAGCGGCTACTGCCTGTGCATAGTGCGGTTCTCCGATAGTAGGGAAATCAAGTATTAGCTGCATTTTATCGCCACTGATATCATACAACTGTGCACTTTGCGCTAGCTCTGGTCCGGTTGGTAAATACCTGTCTTTTGTGATCTTGTTGTAAGCAATTAAATATTTACCATTAGGCTTTTTTGTATCTCCGCCAGGAATACATAAGTGTCCTACGGAGTAATAAGTAGGTACTCTATCCAATACCTTAAGATCCTCAATCCTCCATTTAACAACCTCGCTGGAAACAAAGAAAGTAGTGTACGCATTTCCTCTACCATCAAATTCTGTATGTAAAGGGCCAAGGCCTGGTTTCTTTACTTCCCCATGCAATGCGGCCTCATACTTTATAACAGGAATACCTTCATATTCGCCCGCGTAAGCTTTATCGGCAATTGCTTTTTGCATTTTGGTAAAGCTAAATACCGGTACAAGTGCAGCTAATTTTCCGCTGCCTACAATGTATTCCCCCGTTGGATCTACATCACATCCATGAGGAGATTTAGGACATGGGATCATGTAACAAATATCTTTGAGTTCGCTTACATCCAGTACAGTTACTTCCGTTCTCATTTCTGATGTAGATGAATGTTTTTTCTCGTCGTAAACATTATGGGCATATTTAACGGTTTGCTTTCTGCCTTTTCCTGCTTTTAGGTATTCCTCAGCTTTTTTCCAGTTTACAGCCATGATAAAATCCTTATCTTTTTGCGAAGCATTTACTTCAAGTAGCGTATTAGCCTGTTCACTATTGTAACAACTAAAAAAGAACCACCCGTGTGATTTTCCTTTGCCGGCGTGGCTTAGATCAAAATTTACACCGGGGCATTTAAGTTGAAAAGCGATATCCATTTTTCCATCTTCCTTGCCTACACTTATAAAACTGAGGTAGCCTTTAAAATTTTGCTTGTAGGTATTAATTGGCACATCCCCATCAACATCGTCTGGTGGAACACTAAACCTGGTGCCTGCCACCACGTATTCAGTGTTCTCTGTAATGAAAGGTGAACTATGGTTTCCGGCACTGTTTGGAAGTTCCAGGATTTCTACGGTACGAAACGTTGTAAGGTCTACTCTGGCAACACGTGGGGTATTGTTGGCATTTGCAAATATCCATCGGCCATCTATTTCACCATTGGTTTGAGATAGGTCGAGGTGATGCTGGTCATCCCATGGAACAAAACCATGCGATGTGTTTAACATTGGTTTTGTTTCCTCACTATAGCCATAGCCTTTTTCCGGATCTACAGAAAATATAGGAACAACCCTAAGCAGTCTTCCACTTGGCAATCCATATACACTCATTTGCCCACTGAAGCCGCCTGAAACAAAATTGTAAAATTCATCGTATTTGCCTGGTGCCACATAAGCTTTTGAAGCTGCATCTGAATTAACTGCACTTCCTACATTTTTTGGTTTACATGAATTGAGTGCAACAATGGCTACAATCACTAATAATGCTGTTAGATTCGGTTTAAACTTTTTCATAAAATGTATTTTACTTGACATAATGTTATTGCGACAGGTATTTACCAGGTTGTAGTAGATGGTTATCCTTTTTTGATCGGATTATTTTACACCATCATTTTTTCTCATAAATTCATACAATGAACGGGCTTCATCGTCACTCAGGTTCTGGTTAGGCATTCTTACAAGACAAATTTCCAGCATCGCCTGAGCCTTTGCATCTTTATTAAGCATTACGTCAGGGTTAGTAGTGAAGTTCATTATCCATTCTGCAGTATTCCGGCTTGTAACGCCTTTCCATCCCGGGCCAACAAGTTTTTCGTCTGTAGTTTTGTGACAGCTGCTGCATTTTACTCCATATACTTTTTCTCCTGCATCAGCCATTGTTGTGTTTAAATTTGGTGATATATCAACTTTAGTAAATTTTCCCTCACCTCTTTGTGGGTCGTAAGAAGGGTTAGCGTTTCCGGGTGTTGATGTTTCTCCGGTTGTAGGCTTCACATCGCTTCCTGCTCCTGTGCCACAGGAAGCTATAAAAAGACCTAATGTTACAATGATTGCAATTTTTTTCATAATAAATATATTTTTATAATGCAAGATTAGTCTTCCTGTTGTCATCGGTTTATGAGTGAAATCATATTATTAAATACGGTCCTGCGTTTAATATCAGGCAAGAAGTGAAAAATGGCTTATATTACCATAAGCGAAGGATTTAAGCAATATTTTATACCGTGTTATAGAGGTTTCATGATTGAAATCATAGTAAGGAATGAAGACAATCATTCATTGAATGTTAAGGGCTGTATAGTTTTACTGTCAATTTATAATTAGATCGACAACATGAATATGATGATTGATATCGATACTTTACTTGCCTGGGGAGCCGCATATAAGAAGCTAAAAGCCGGGGATATCATTTTTCAGGAAGGCGCACAGTCAAACTTTTATTACCAATTGGTTAGCGGAAGAGTGAGATGGTTGAATATTAATGATGAGGGAAGAGAATTTCTCCAGATTATCATTGAAGCCGGTGAATGTTTTGGTGAATTACCTTTATTTGACGGAGAGCCATTTGCCGCAAGTGCAATTGCAGATACTGACATTGTTTTTCTCCGCTTACATAGATCTTCCTTTCAAAAGTTACTTCAAGAAAACGCCGAGATGCATTTTAGCTTTAGTAAATTACTGGCAAAACGAATCCGGCTTAAATTCTTCATTTTAAAAGAGATGGCAAATCATGATCCTCAACGCAACATTTCAGCATTGTTTAGTTATTTTAAAAGTACGCAAACCAATATATGCCCCAAATGTAACAGGATAAACTTAACGCGCCAGCAAATTGCAGATATGACGGGGATGAGAGTGGAAACAGTTATACGTGCTATCCGAAATCTTCATCAAAAAGGCATGCTTCAAATAGCTAAGGGGAAAGTATACATAAATTATGATTTAAATCATAACACGCAATTAACTAACACAGTTACTTTACAGAACTAAGCTTTTAGTTTCCTGTAAAATGTATCTATGGTATCGCCATTACGAAGTTGGTTAAATGTTTCTCTTTTTAATTTACTCATTGTAGCCCTTCTTGGAACTGCATTAAGATATAAGATCGCTTTTTCATTTCCTTTTATTGATCAGAAGCATGTTATGCATGCTCACTCTCATTTTGCATTTTCGGGATGGATAACAATGGCACTTATGGCTCTGATGGTTGGTTATTTATCAAATGAATACAGCGTTTCTGTTTTTAAGAAATTTCGTTGGATATTATATGCCAATCTTTTTACGGCCTATGGCATGTTATTCTCATTTCCTCTTGAAGGGTATGGCCCGGTTTCTATCAGTTTTTCAACGTTGTCAATATTTGCTAATTATATTTTTGTTTTTCAATATTGGCTACACTTGAATAAACTTAGGAATAAAAGTGTAAGCCATTATTGGTTTAAAGCCGCGTTGGTTTTTAATGTGATCTCTTCTTTAGGTACTTATTCGTTGGCCTTTATGATGTCAACACACAATATGCACCAGGAGTTATACCTGGCGTCTGTTTATTTTTTTCTGCATTTCCAATACAATGGATGGTTCTTCTTTGCGTGCATGGGGCTGCTAACAGCAAGCTCACTCGTTAAAATAATTTCTCCCTCAATTCTGAAGAAAATTTTCTGGTTGTTTTTTTTAGCTTGCATTCCGGCTTTTTTTCTATCGGCATTATGGATGAAAGTACCGATCTGGGTGTATATACTTGTAGTTCTATCCGCTTTTGCGCAGCTGGTAGGTTGGATATGGTTGATAAAATTACTGAAACCACAATTGGCATTTATTAAGTCAACTTTTTCACTTTTCGCCCGAAGGATCATATTGTTATCAGCCATTGCCCTTACGCTCAAATTATTATTACAACTTGGTTCAACAATTCCTTCGCTTAGTACATTGGCATTTGGCTTCAGACCTATCGTTATTGGCTACCTGCATTTGGTTTTACTCGGTGTTATTACACTGTTTATAATTGGCTATTCAGTAGCAAACAATTATATCAAAGTAAATAAGCAAGCAATTTGGGGAATAGTTATATTTATCACAGGCGTTATCGTTAATGAAATATTTTTAATGCTTCAGGGAACTGCAGGGATGGATTATATAAATATACCCTACATAAATGAAGCTCTATTTGTAACTGCCTGCATTCTTTTTTCGGGAATGCTGCTTCTTAACATGAGCCAGTTCGGCAAGAAATAATTTACTTGTTTTTCTTCAGCCATTAACAATACCAGGATACATTGTTTTTAACAAGTATGGGCAGCCAGTTAATCAAAGTAATTGTTCATTTTTTTAGGAAACGATCAGAATATTTTTTCCTTCCATTATCTCTTTCTTTTAATCAGCATCCTTTAATGGTTGCTGTTATTAAAGCAATAGATGCCTGGTAATAAATCTACAACGCAACTTTGCGGATTGTGTTTTGATCAACGGGATTATTAGAATGCACAAATATTTACGTGTTGCAAATCATGAGCTGCCCTTCTTTGCAACTGATATTGTTATTACGAAAATTAAAATATCATAGTCAATTTCCCGATTTTAAAAACATTTTTCCCGATTGCGAATTCCATAACCAGTGGTTAAAAATAGCTTTGCAGCTCAAAATTACTTATGTTAAAAAGAATAATAATAGCGGCCTTGTTCATTTCATGTTATCCTGCCGTTTACGCACAAGCCTCACAAGAAGCTGATACTACTGTTACAGATAGTAAAAATTTGCCTGATGTTACTGTGGTGGGAAGAAACAGCAAAAGCGACATTCAGCAAATGCCCGAAATTGTAGGAACCTCCATATACGCTGGTAAGAAAAATTCACTTATCGTGTTAGATAATGTACAGGGTAATGTAGTTACCAATACTATGCGCCAGGTGCTGGCAAAAGTGCCCGGTATTCATATTTGGGAGAGTGACCCAAGCGGTATTCAAATAGGTATCGCAGCAAGAGGCCTCAGCCCAAATCGCAGTTGGGAATTTAATATCCGGCAAAATGGATATGATATTGCTGCAGATCCATTTGGATACCCGGAGGCCTATTACAATCCACAATTACAGGGAGTACAAAGAATTGAAATTATAAGAGGCCAGGGTTCTTTACAATATGGTCCGCAGTTTGGCGGTATGGTCAATTATATTTTACGAAACGGCAGCGAAATTAATAAACCATTTGAATTTGAAACGCAGCAAACAGTTGGTAGCAATGCGTTGTTTAATTCTTATAACGCAATTGGCGGTAAAAAAGGCAAAGTGCATTATTATGCTTTTTTTGACCACCGCAATGGTGATGGTTGGCGAAAAAACAGCAGCTATTACACCAATGCAGGTTTTGCAACCATTACCTATCAGTTAACAACAAAATTTTCGCTCACAGCCGAAGTAATGCGTTCACATACCCGAAGTCAGCAAGCTGGAGGGCTTACTGATGAACAGTTTCAACAAGATGCAAAGCAAAGCCTTCGCAGCAGGAACTGGTTTGATATTTTATGGACAACACCGGCCCTGATAGCCAACTACCAGCTTAATGAAAAAACCCGTTGGAATACCAAATTCTTTGCAACTATTGGCGACAGAAATAGTGTTGGCTTCACTTCATCCATTACCGTAAAAGACAGCATCAACCCTACAACCCTTAATTATAACAATAGGCTGTTGAACGCTGATAAGTACAGGAATTACGGGTTGGAAAGCCGTATTATAACAGATTATTCGTTGGGCAAAATGAAAAATACTATTTCCGGTGGTGTTCGTTTATACACCGGCACAACTTATAGGGAAGCGGACGGAAAAGGAACCACAGGAACAAATTATGATATGAATGTTATTGGTGTTTATAACCGTGATGTTAAATTTGATTCTAAAAACGCAGCTGCATTTTTAGAGAATATTTTTCGTGTCAGTAACAAATTTTTAATAATACCCGGTATACGTTATGAATGGTTAGAAGGTGCCGCTTCCGGTCGCAACGGATTTACTTCCGGTGGTGCTGCAATACAGTTGCAGGATATAAAACGCAGTCGTAGTTTTTTACTCGCGGGCATTGGCGCTGAATATCACGTTACAAAAGGAACAGAATTTTACGGAAACTATTCCCAGGCGTACCGTCCAATTCAATTCGCCAATTTGCAGGCCCCACCTACAACTGATGTAGTTGATCCCGACTTAAAAGATGCAAAAGGTTATAATTTAGATCTGGGTTATCGTGGAAAAGTAAAAAATTACCTCCAGTTTGATGTTAGCGGATATTACCTGTTATATCAAAATCGTGTAGGAACAATTACAGCACCAGGCGCAACGTATCGCTTGATCACAAATGTTGGCAATAGCATCAGTAAAGGGTTTGAGGGATTCATTGAATTTAATCCTGTAAAGGCATTTACAAAAAATAACGTTGCAGATCTACTGCTGTTCGCATCATATAGTTACACGGATGCCAGGTACAGCAACGATCATAAAGACGCAGCTACAAAAGGAAAAACTGTTGAAAATGCGCCTAAAAATATTCTACGTGCAGGAATTACAGCAGGATATAAATCTATTCTGATAACCGGACAGGTTAGTTATGTAGGCAGTACTTTTAGCGATGCTAACAACACTGCTACAGCGAGTGCCAATGGTCAAAACGGATTAATACCAGCTTACAATGTTGCAGATTTAACGGCAACATATAAATTCTCTAAAAAATTAAATATAAAAGCAGGTATCAATAATTTGCTGGATGAACGCTATTTTACCCGCAGGGCAGGTGGTTATCCCGGACCAGGTGCTTTGCCAGGAGATGGAAGAACATTCTTTGTATCTGTTGGAGCAAAATTTTAAATTAAATAAGAAAGCTGTCTTAAATTTAAGGCAGCTTTTTTTCAGTAATACCACGTGTACAATAATTTCAGCTTTTTTATCGTGCCGGGCTCCACCCAATTTACCGTAAGGTTACTGTTTTAATTTAAATTAGCAGGTGCTATCAACGGTTTACTGTCTAACAAGCTTGTTACATCACCGCAGGTTATGGAAGCAAGTTGCGAAAGCAGGTATTTAAATTATGGTAGAATGGTCTTTTTTAAATAACTCTATTTCAAAAAATAAAAAGGCAGGTATGTC
>JANOCC010000005.1:0-2374 GCA_031411955.1 Ferruginibacter sp. | reverse complement strand
GAGCTAACGCAAGAGCAAGCAAATAAATCTCAAAATGATTTACTGTCAATATCATTGATTTCGTCTTTGGCTAAAGCGATTAATTGTCGCGTTATTATTAGTGGTGGGTATGCGGTTGATGGCGCTCTGGGCCAACTAACTCGTCCCCACAATGATATTGATATTCAGATATACGGGCAGTCTGATGACGCAACTAAAATTGTTACTGAATTATTTGAGCAGGCAGCAAAAGTAAAAACCCAGTTTGAAAGCTTTCAAATAGAAGATAAAAGGCGTACAGATTATAATCATAACTTCTATGTACATATTGGGGACACTATTGCCGATGCATATTATCTGCAAACTCAAAACAATCCATTTGAAGAACAGAAAGTAATTATCAAAAACGATGGAAGCATGACTGAACCTCATTCATTCGATACGCATCATGTTGTTTTAAGTGGGATAAACTTTGAGGCGCAAAATCCGCTCGTTGAAGTTGTAGATAAAATTTATAAGCGGGAACATCGTGGCGATACAAAGAAAGAAAAACACGAACAAGATATCTATAATCTGAAATTATTAGTTTCAGAATCTGACATTGCTTCGAAATTAGGTGAAATAATAAAATAAATTTATGATCAAACAAATTGCGAGCGGCACAGCACACAAAATGCCAACAGATTTACAAAAAGCGCTCATGTCTAAGAAGACAGCCCTAACAGCCTGGGAAGGGCTTACTCCGCTAGCTCGTAATGAGTGGATTTGCTGGGTAACGTTCGTTAAACAAGAGAGTACACGAAAAGATCATGTGAGGCGTACAGTTATTGAACTTACAGAAGGAAAGCGTCGCCCCTGTTGTTGGCTTGGTTGCATTCACCGTAAAGACAAGCCGGTGAGTAAATCCGTACAAGGAATACTTGATAAACGAGCTAAAAAGTAATTGTGATGACAAAAACTATTCAACCGAAAAAAACAGAATTAGTGCGAGGTTTTACAATCAAATACCATGCCAATGGTAAGACAAAGTGGTCCAAAGGAAAACTTAAAAATGGCAAACCAGACGGCTATTGGGAGTGGTATCGCATTGATGGAACGCTGAAGCGTTCAGGTACGTTTAAAGCTGGTGATGCTACTGGTGAATGGGTAACGTATGATGCTCAGGGGAAAGTGTATAAAGTTACTCAAAAATGAATATGTTCAAACCAGTTAAGGCAAATAGCGTCGCAACCTATTTAGCTCAAATCCCTGTGGAACGTAAAGAGCTGATGCTTTTTTTGCATGCGTTTATTAAAAAAACTGTACCAACATTGAAACCTTGTTTTGCTTATAATATGCTTGGGTATGGATCATTCCCGTACGTGAACTATAAAAAAGAAGTGGTTGATTGGCCAGTGATTGCGCTTGCGAATCAAAAGAACTATGTCAGCTTGTATGTTTGCGCGGTGAAAGAAGGGGAGTACCTGGCAGAGAAGTATAAAGTTGAGTTAGGTAAGGTGAGTGTGGGAAAGAGTTGCATTCGAATTAAGAAACTGGAAGATGTGAATTTGTCAGTTTTAAAAAAAGTTTTGCAACTTGGGGCAAAATTTCCAGGGCTGGTTGATGCCGGAAAGTAACTAGACCATCGATCAAGTTGTGCTATACTGATCTAAATATAATAACGGTGGAACGATTATGATGACTAAAGAAAAACCAGAAGGCTTTAATAAAAGATTTGATATCGCTGGATGCTTTGTACAACACGATGGTAAATTTTTACTTTTGCGTAGACAACCCGATAAAGCAAACGGTAACACATGGGGTTTGCCTGCGGGAAAAGCTGATCCTGGCGAAAGTATGCTGCAGGCATTGCTACGAGAAGTACAGGAAGAAACGAGTTTACAGCTATCCGAAGAATCAATCACATATTTCGATTCATTATACGTTAGAGATGGAGACTTTGATATCGAATGGCATATGTATGCAACGACACATGAAGCCCAGCCAATTGTGCAAATTAATCCGAAAGAGCATTCAGAATATAAATGGGTGACTCCCGAAGAAAGCCTGAGCATGGATTTGATTCACGATATGCCTGAATCAATAAAATTATTCTTCAATATGTGACATATAAAGCATCTTTCAAACAGGATGCTTTTTATTTCGCAACATTTTTTCTTTATCATTAGAGATAATCACCACTTCACCATCTTTAGTAGTTTTATACGGCATCTGGCGTATTTTTAAATATTGTATAACATCATTAACCATAGCCCCAAAACGGTCTGATTTATAATGGGGAACAGGAGTGTAATCTATAATGTTAAGTCCTTTCCATTCTGTTTGGGATGGATATCCTTTTGGTATTTGTTGAGGATCGTCTACTAACTCTAGACCGTACAGTGTTGGGGCGAGG
>JANOCC010000004.1:0-9739 GCA_031411955.1 Ferruginibacter sp. | reverse complement strand
CTGCTACTTTTTTCCAGTTAGTTGAGTAGTCATTCATTTTTTGTGCAAATAGTTGTTGGTAAAATAGTAATAGGAAAATTGCCAGGATAATTGAAATTTTAGTATGCATGCTGTGCGGAATTTAGTTACAAGATACAATTTGTTGATGGCTGCTTCAGATTAGAATAAGATTAAATTAATGATCTTCTATTTTCCATTCCTGTTACAGGCGTTTTTTGAGCAACCACTATGTTGATGAAAATTCAAAGCAGATTGCACAAAGTTGTAATTTATTTTCTTTAACTTTTTATTAATACAACCTGGTTTTACAAGTTAGAAAAATTGTAATCCTACACTAAATTTTAAACAACAACTCTTTAACTAAAACTACATTGTATGAAAAAGATTTTTACACTACATCTCCTGCTGCTTATCTGTACCGGTTTATGGGCCACTCCTTACAAAAGCCGGTTAACCTTTAGCAGCTTATCAGCTTCAGTATCAAAAATGGCTGTAGACAGCAGGAGTTTCAACATCAGGAAAGAAAATAACAGCGGGATCATTATTGAAGATCTGCTTCCTGGAAACCACCGGATAAGGATTTACAAAAAAGCTGCTGGCTTCAATGGTAACAGATATGGCGGAGACCGGTTACAGCTTATTTATAACGAAATTGTTTTTATTAAACAAGGTTATCATGTAGACGTTGTTATCAACCGGTTTGGTAAAGTGATGCTTGACGAACAGAAATTGCCAACCGTAAATTTCGAAGATGAGGATCTTCCTGGCTATTTTCCCGACAACGACGAAACCCGCATGGTTATTAGTAACAGAGATCTTCAACAACTGAAGCAGTCTGTTAGCTCGGCAAATTTTGAAACAACCAAAATGGCGATTGCAAAACAAGGGATCGGCCAGAACGTTTTAACAGCAGTTCAAATTAAGGAGATCGTTAACTTGTTCAGTTTTGAAAATGACAAACTCAATCTGGCAAAATATGCTTACGATTATTGTATTGATACCAACAGGTATTTTTTAGTAGGCGATGCATTTAAATTTAGCAGCAGCAAAGAAGAGCTGGCAGCTTTCCTGGAAAAGAAATAGCTTTTGCATAATAACAGTTGTAAAAAACAAACGCCTCAGTAAATTGAGGCGTTTATTTATTTGATATAAGTCGTTGTGTTAATTGTTGATTTAGGGGAACAGCGTTGTGCTATCAAATTTTATTTCCCCATCTTCTTAACGGCTTCAGCCATGGTAGATCCGATATCTGCCGGGCTGGCTACTACATGAATTCCACATTCCCCCATGATCTTCATTTTGGCTGCGGCCGTATCATCTGCACCGCCAACTATTGCGCCAGCATGCCCCATACGCCTTCCGGGAGGTGCAGTTTGTCCGGCAATGAAACCTACCACCGGTTTTTTGTTACCGGTTGATTTGATGTATTCGGCAGCTTCTGCTTCCATACCGCCCCCAATTTCGCCAATCATTACGATCGCATCTGTTTCCGGATCGTTCATTAGTAACTCAACAGCCTCTTTTGTGGTAGTTCCAATGATAGGATCACCGCCAATGCCGATTGCGGTAGAAATACCTAATCCGGCTTTTGCCACCTGGTCTGCTGCTTCGTAGGTTAATGTGCCAGATTTGGAAACAATTCCAATACGGCCTTTCTTAAAAATGAAACCAGGCATAATGCCCACTTTACACTCTTCTGCTGTAATTACACCGGGGCAATTTGGCCCAATAAGCCTGGTATTGCTGCCCTTTAGAAAACTTTTTACTTTTATCATATCCTGTACAGGTATTCCTTCGGTGATACAAACCACTAAAGCTATTCCTGCGTCGGCAGCTTCCAGTATGGCATCAGCGGCAAAAGCCGGCGGAACAAATATAATGCTTGTATCTGCCCCGGTAGTTTTAACTGCGTCTGCAACTGTGTTAAATACAGGCTTATCAAGGTGAGTAGTGCCACCTTTTCCCGGGGTAACCCCACCAACAACCCTGGTGCCGTATTCAATCATTTGTGTTGCGTGAAAAGTGCCTTCTGTACCGGTAAAACCCTGTACGATGATCTTGGAATCTTTGTTTACTAAAACAGACATGGTATCAATTAAGGATTATAGAAAGTGTAAATTTTCGCAAAGATAGGGGAGATAGACCATTGTACATGGAGTATTGATAGTTGATTTATTGAATATTATCAGCATATACAAAGTATCGGGTTACGGCAATTATTTAATTAAGGTTTACTATTTTCCCTTTAGGATATTTGGCGCTGTAGCTGATGCGTACTTTTTTACTTTCCCCGGGTGCCAATTGCATTTTCCAGGTTAATACGCCTATTTCTTTGTTATCCGTCGCGTCGCTGCTTTCAACAAGTTCTACTTCTATCTCTTTATTGCTACTGATGGGGTATTGATCTTTGAGTATTAATGAGATCGCATCTTTTTTATTATTCTTTACTGTTAACTCATAAGCAATGGTTTGTAATTTGTTGGTTCCAATGAGTTTGGAACTGCTGTAATCCACTAATTTTTCCCTTTTAACCACTACTCTTTTATCTTTTCCAAGGGTAAGGTTAAGGGTATCATTTGCGCTGGCCGGGTCAATAAATGACTTTCCCACGTAAGTTCCTTCAAAGATAATATTGGCTTCTCCCGGAAGCAGGTTCAGTTTCTCCCATCCTGTTACTTCTGCCAGTAAATAGGCGTCTTTGTCTAGTTTTGGAACAGCATAATATTTATAAATAGCGGGTATAGACGCTTCTTTCAAAGTAGCTATTTGTTGTTTGCCGTTGGTTGGGATATCATATGGGATATCAACATCATAGGTTACATCGAGGGCGTTATCCGTGATGGAAATATAGTCTTCCAGGCCATCTTTTAAATTAACTATCATAACGCCGTTAACCGCCCTGCTGCCATATAAGGCAAGGGATGATGCATTATTTAAAACAGTGACATCTTTTATAGCATTGGGGTTTATTTTGAAAAAATCTGCTTTTTCCATGATGGTTCCGTTTACAACGTATAAAGGTTCATTGTTTCCACTCACAGAACCAATTCCTCTGATGACTACATTGTTGGTTGTTTCGGAATTACCGGGACTCGCCACAATGCCAGCTGCTTTTCCCTGAAGAGATTGTATGGAATTTGATTTAGACATTTCTCTTTCTATCTGCCTAACCGGATTTATATAACTCAGGAACCAGCTTTTTAATAAGGGTGCTGCTCCATATTGTGACGGAGTGGAAGTAGACAATGATAGTTTTACTTTTTTCCAGTCTATTCCGCTTGTTTGTGCAATTTTCGCTTTATAAATAATTACAAGTGGGCTGTTAACGCCTTCCGCTTTAATATCATAGTATGGTGTCCAGTAAGCATTTTGAGTTATATAAGAAAGCGTAAATTCCTGTTCACCCTGCAAAGCAGCAGATAGTTGTAAAATGATTCTTCCTCCACTTATAATATTCTTCTTTTCTTCTTCTGCTGCCTGCTTATTGAGTTTTTGAACCTGCGTTTCAAGTTTATTCTTTTTAGCATTTAGAGACGTTAATTCATTTTGCAGTTCATTGGACTTAATTTTATAATAATCCATCAATTTTATTAATTCTGCCACACTTAAGCCTGTCTGTGAACCCTTTATTTCCCTGTTTGATTTTAATACGGCCACCAGATCGCTGGTTGTATTAAGTGAGATATTTATTTTCTCAGTTTCATTGTTTAGTCTTTCCACTGAATCTCTGATCTTTTTCAATGCCGGGCTGGTAACTTCTGGTAAAAGGTAATTGTTACTGAATTCCATTCCTAGTATAGTTACCAAAGAAGGACAGTTTATCTGTATGCTGTTAATGTCCACCGAGTTACTGATTCCTTCTATAACCACTTCATTATTTCCCTTTGAAAGTGTTGCTTTGGCTGTATGTGTCATTTCTGCACCGGTTCGGTAGATAGTAACCGTTTTTAAGCTGGCAGGAACGGTGTTTTTTTCATCGTTTGCAAATATGGATGAACAAAAAAATATGGATATTACAAGGAAGGACGCGAACGCTTTCATAGCTGAAGTTTTGGTAAGCAGCTAAGATATGAATGTAATGTATTATGGATTTGTTAAGATGCTGCAGTATTGTTCTGACTATGTCATTTAGCAATGTTGCCATTTGAATCCATCTTTTTCTTGGCTTCCAACATGCGCATACTTTTAGCATCCTGCAAAAATTCTGAAGCAAAAATGAACTCGTTTAGGTCTTTGTTATCTGAAAAAATAATATCCTTGCTGTTGCCTGTCCACTCTTTTTTCCCTGCTTTCAAGTAAAGGATATTGTCACCGATCTCCATTACACTATTCATATCGTGGGTATTGATAATAGTAGTCATATTAAATTCCTTGGTGATCTCGGAAATCAGTTTATCTATCAGCATCGATGTTTGCGGATCCAGCCCGGAGTTGGGCTCATCGCAAAAAAGGTATTTTGGGTTTAATACGATGGCCCTGGCAATACCCACCCTTTTTTTCATACCGCCACTGATCTCGGAAGGAAATTTTTTATTACTTCCTACCAGGTTTACCCTGTCTAATACCTCGTTTACTCTTTTTAATTTAGCACTGTTATGGTCTTTCGTAAACATGTCTAGCGGAAATTTTATATTCTCTTCCACAGTCATACTATCAAATAAGGCAGATCCCTGGAAAAGCATTCCTATCTGTTGGCGAAGTTGTTTCCTGTCTTCCTCGGTCATGTCGGTAAAGTTGGTGCCATCGTAACTTATTTCTCCCTCATCAGGTTCAATCAAACCTACCAGGCATTTTTGTAAAACGGTTTTGCCGCTCCCACTGGTGCCGATGATCAGGTTTGTTTTTCCTGTCTCCATTACATGGCTAACGCCATCCAATACTAATTTTTCGCCAAAGCTTTTTTTGATGTTTGTAAATTCGATCATTTATAAAGGCTATTTCAATGTTAGTTTTTACCCAGTTGAAGAGTATTCTTATACCGCCTGATTGCGTTGTTATAATAAAAGTGCTGCCAGGCCGTAATCCGCCAACAAAATCATGATACAGCTTACCACTACAGATTTTGTACTGCTTCGGCCAATTTCCAGGGAGCCACCTTTAACATAATAACCGTAATAAGCGGGAATAGTGCTGATGATAAAGGCAAAAGTGTACGCTTTTATGAGTGCAAAAGTTACGTTATAAGGCATGAAGTTTTCCATTAACCCACGGTCGTAATCTTCTACCGATAAAATTCCCGAGGCAGAGCCAGCCAGTCTGCCACCATAAATACCCAATGCCATTGCCAACACTACCAGCATTGGAATGGTGATCATGGCTGCTGCAATTTTAGGCATCACCAGGTATGTTTTCGTATTGATGCCCATAATTTCAAGGGCATCTATTTGCTCGCTAACCCTCATATTGCCCAACTCACTGGCAATCTTACTGCCTATCACGCCTGCCAGAACGATACAAACCAGGGTAGGAGCAAATTCAAGAATCACGGTGTCTCTAACGATCTGGGCAATGGTACTTTTTGAAATGAGCGGACTAACCAGCTGGTAAGACGTTTGCACGGCACTTACCGCTCCCATAAAAATGGAAATGATAGATACGATGCCTATAGAACCTACTCCAATTTCAGAACATTGATGCATAAATTCCTTCCAATACAATTTTGCATTTTCAGGTTTACTGAACATGCCTTTAAGCATCAATATATATTTACCAAAATGGCTTAAAAAATTCATTGCAGTTAATTTTTATTAACAGGTATATTCAAAGCGTTATACAACAGTTTTCGGAATAGTTTCATTTATTGTGCCATTGTTTTTTGGCCTTTTCCACCATCTGCTTTTTTTGATCTCCTCTTGTGTATTGGTTTTTGATTTAGACTGTGCATCTACCACCGCAATCACCACCATATTAAAGATAGATCGTATAGAACTTCCAAGTTGCAATACGTGCACGGGTTTCTTTAATCCCAGCAAAATTGGGCCAATACTATCTGCACCGCCAACTTCCTGAAGCAGGTTATAAGCAATATTACCAGCTGCCAGGTTGGGAAACACAAGGGTATTTACTTCCCCGTTTACCAATTCCGTAAAAGGGTAATTATCTTTCAAAATTTCTTTGTTAAACGCCAGTATTCCCTGTATTTCGCCGTCACAAATGAGGGTTTTGTCTTTTTGTTTTACAATTTCCCTGGCTCTTCTTACAAGATTAGCTTCAGGTGAATCGCTGCTTCCAAAGTTGGAGTAGGAAAGCATGGCTACTTTTGGCACAATGTTGAACTGCTTTACTTCTTTAGCTACCAGGAAGGTAATTTCTGCCAGTTCTTCCGCTGTTGGATTAAAATTTACAGTTGTGTCTGCCAAAAACAAAGGGCCACGTTTTGTAAACAGCAGGTACATACCCGCAATTTTTTTCACGCCCTCATCTGTACCAATAATTTGTATGGCCGGCCGGATTGTATCAGGGTAATTCCTGCTTAGCCCGCTGATCATACAATCTGCCTCTCCCGTCTCAACCATCATACAACCAAAATGGTTACGGTCTTTCATTACTTTATAAGCTTCATAACGGTTAATACCTTTACGTTGTCTTTTTTGAAAGAACAGGTCGCCAAATTCTTTCCGCATTTCTTCTGTTTCATCATCTTTTGGATTAATGATCGGCATATTATCCAGGTCGATAGAATTTTCAGCGGCTATTTTTTTAATTTTTTTCTCATCACCTAACAGGATAGGGTAGCCTATTTTTTCTTCCAATACCAATGCTGCCGTTTTAAGGATCTTCAGGTTTTCTGCATCGGCAAATACTACGCGTTTGGGATCTTTTCTCGCTTTGGCACCAATAACCCGGCTAAGCTGGTTGTCCAGTCCAAGTCGCTTGTTCAGTTCAATCACGTAAGCATCCCAGTCTTTGATCAGTACCCTGGCAACGCCGCTTTCTATAGCTGCTTTTGCAACCGCGGGCGCTACCGTTGCCAACAGGCGTGGGTCAACGGGCTTTGGGATAATATAATTAGGCCCGAAAAAAATTGTTTTTTCGTTGTAAGCAAGGTTCACAATATCCGGGACCGGCGATTTTGCAAGATCGGCCAGCGCTTTAACAGCAGCCAGTTTCATGGCTTCATTTATTTGCATGGCCCTAACATCTAATGCCCCGCGGAAAATATATGGGAAGCCCAAAACATTATTAACCTGGTTGGGATAATCGCTTCGGCCTGTGGCCATAATAAGATCCTTACGGGAAGCAATAGCCGCTTCGTAGGTAATCTCAGGATCGGGGTTGGCCATGGCAAATACGATGGGGTTTTTTGCCATAGATTTTAACATCAGCGGAGTAACAACATTGCCAACACTGAGGCCAACAAATACGTCCGCATCTTTCATGGCTTTAGTAAGGTCGTAGTCTTTATATTTTGCGTCTACACAAAATTTATGTTTAAATTCTTCTACATCGGCACGCCCTTTATATAGGATACCATCTTTATCAAACACCATGAAGTTGCCAGGTTTTGCACCCAGTGATTCGTATAACCTGATGCAGGCCATGGCGGCAGCACCGGCTCCGTTTATTACAAACCGTACCTTGTCTATTTTTTTCTTTTGTATTTCCAGCGCATTTAGTAAGGCAGCAGATGAAATGATGGCAGTACCGTGCTGGTCGTCGTGCATTACCGGGATATTACATTTTGCCCTCAATTCCTGTTCAATATAAAAACACTCGGGTGCTTTAATATCTTCCAGGTTGATGCCGCCAAATGTTGGTTCCAGCGCTTTTACGATCTGTACAAATTTTTCAGGATCTGTTTCATTTACTTCAATGTCAAACACATCTATATCTGCAAATATTTTGAAGAGTACGCCTTTTCCTTCCATTACAGGTTTGCTGGCCGCCGGACCAATATTGCCCAAACCTAATACTGCGGTTCCATTGCTGATAACCGCCACCAGGTTGCCTTTTGCAGTATATTTATAAACGTCGTCCGGGTTGGCCGCAATCTCTTTGCAGGGTTCCGCCACACCTGGTGAGTAAGCCAGCGACAGATCACGTTGGGTTTTAGCTTCCTTGGTTGGCACCACTTCAATCTTTCCGGGCCGTCCTTTGGAATGATATTCTAATGCTTCTTGTTTACGAAGTTCTTTTGCCATAATAATGCTTTGTCAGTTGTAAAATCACCATGTTAAAAAAAGCCGGTTATTGAGCCGGCATTTGTTTTTCAATTTAACATCGTTGCGTCGCACACTTCAGGGTTTGCAACCATATTGAACAAATGATGATGCAATTTACAAAATAAGCGGTAGTATATGATTTAAAGAAAGTGTGGTCAGGTACTCTTAACCCTGAAAGACCAGGTAATAGTAAATTCGGCAACTGTTTGACCGTCTTTGTCGATGCCAACAGACCGGGCAGCAAAGCTGGTACCTTTTCCTGATGCGGTAGCTTCGTTAATTGTTTGCTGCAGCATTAATCCATCGTCGCAAGTGAATGTTGTAACGCCTGTTGCTTTTTTTGAATATATGGCTTCGGTTTTTATTACCAGCATACTAACAGGGGGTTTCTGTTCATAAATATGAGCCATTGCCAGTAAACCGGTGCTCATTTCTGCGGCCATACTTAGGCAGGCAAAATAAGTACTTTTAAAAGGGTTGGTAGAAAACCATTTGTAAGGAACCGTTACAACAGCCTTACTTTCATCTGCGTATTTTACCCTAACACCGCTGAAAAATGCACTGGGTAATTTCGAAAGTAAAAAGAGTCGGAACTTGATAGGGTTTTGTACGATCTCTAAAAATTTAACTGCCGATGCGCTCATTGCTGAATAATAATATATTAATACAAGTATTTCGTGTATGCTTTAACGGGATGTATCACCATACATCAGCGGATTAAGTGCATTCGGGCTCCACATTTCCAGGAATGCCTGCACTTTTAGTTTATCATAACTTTTTTTACCATTTTCCAGGTACTCGCTGTTTTGCGTATGTAACCTTTCTCCATTGCCATTTAAAATAATGAAAGCCGGATATCCAAATCTTTGTGGGTAACCCAGTTGTGCAAATACTTTTTTATTTTCATTTTCTTTGCTCAAGTTAAGGTGGTACCAAACAAACCCGGTATTGATAACAGAGTCTACCTGTTTATCAGCTTTAGCAAACCTTACAAACTCAATACACCAGCTGCACCAATTGCCGCCTGCTTGTATCAACACGAATTTATTTTCTGCCTTTGCTTTTAGTAAGGCTGCCGCTATATCTTTTTCCGCATCAGCATTTGGGTTATATATTTTTTTCTCCTGCGCAATAGAAATAAAACTGATAAAAGAAACGAGTGCTAAAAGGATGGCTTTTTTCATAAAATAACTTGAGGTGCAAGCTACAATATTATTAGATATTAATACAGCAAGGCCTTTGTTCTGTACAAATAATAGTTCTATAGAATTTAAACGGCATGTAATTCCGGCATTAGTAACACCCGTTAACAGCCTTTTTTCCAGATCTTTTGGGAAGCCCTGGCAAGGCTGGGTGATTTAAACAAGTTGAAATTTAATTTCATATGCGTTTGCAATTTCATACACATGCAGCACAATTAAAGCAATCTCTTTTATTGCAGGCCACTAAAAAACTTATTTATTTTCTTTCTCAATAATTTCAAAATCGCGGGAAATGCTGTTGCCCTGGTCGTCGGTTAAAGTGATAACATGTTTTCCGGCAGCCGGACTTAATGCAACCTGGTGTGTAGTTTCGGT
>JANOCC010000003.1:0-24298 GCA_031411955.1 Ferruginibacter sp. | reverse complement strand
GCCGTTGTGACAGCACCGGTAAATCCTGCATTATTACCCAGTTTAAAAATACCGCCGTTCTTTACAGTAAACGTACCGCCAGCCTGCATTTTAATGCCGGTAGTGGCAGACGGATTGGCAACATTTGTGCCTGATACTACCAGGTTATAATAAGTGGGTGCTGTTAACCTTATGTCTTCTGTAGTAACACCCGTTCCTGTAAATTCAACTGTTGTTCCTACGCCAAGTGTATAAGTTCCCTGTGCATCCGGTTTTGTACCGGTACCGCCGGTTTTATAAACCGAAGTTCCGGTCATAGTAAGATTTGTACCAGCACCACCCATCGAATTGTTACTAACGTCTACGGTTACAGCATTCTGAGTTAGCACCGTTCCGGTAATGGTAGTGATAGGAGAAGAAATTGTTTTAAGGCCGGAAACCGAAAAAGTAAGATTGCGGTAGTCCCTCGACCCTCTCAACACCTGGTCTCCTGCGCCGTACAATTCTATGGTGCCGCCGGTATTATTGTAACTAGCCACCGCAAATTCAGGTAGCAATGTTGCACCTGTACGCGCCAGTCTTAACAAGCCATTACTGATATTAAAGCTACTGCTGGCACTGTTAAAGCTAAAGGTGCCTGCATCAAAAGTGCCGTTACTCAAGGTGAAAGACGATGTTCCTCCCCCCTGCACCGCAACATCAGATAATAGTGTTGTGGTACCGGCAGCCGTTTTACGAAGACTATAGAATATTTCACCTCCCGTTGTATTAATTGTTTGAGCACCTGTTCCGTTAAAATCTACGATACTGGTTTGTTCACTGAAGCCTACCTGGCCGTAATTGCTCCAATTACCGGCAAGCGTAATTGTATTGGCTCCACCCATAAATATTGCTGAACCGGCAATACTGATATTTGCTTTTGCGGTGATATTACCACCTGCTGTTTTATTGCCGCTATTACTCAACGTTAGGCTGCCGTATTGCGGTGTAGCAAATACCGCCTGCCCTGTTGAAGCATTATACTCAACAGTGCTGGTTGTATTAAAGTTGTAAGTTGAATAGTTGGAAGGGAAATTACTTGTGCCTACGCCACCGGTATTTCTACCCAATTTCAAAAATGATCCTGCGGCAAGATTTATATTTCCCCCGGGATTATTTCTATTCATCGTTTGGGTGGTCCCAATATCCAGTGTTGCGTTTGCATTTACATTCAAATCTCCGATATTTCTAAAGCCCAGTGTACCTGGTCCTGCTAAAACTACCGTTGGAGCGTTAGTCTCCCCAATATCTGTGGTGCTGGCAGAAAGGTAAATTACTTGTGCACCTGCATTATTGGTGACCGTTTGCAGCCCGGTGCCATCAAAAACAATTCTTGCCGGTTTATTTATTGCATCATTGCCGATACCTGCCAGGCTGATAACGCTTCCTTTAAGATACATGGTTCCGGTATTATTATTAGTGGCATAAAACGGGAAGTTGGAACAGTTATTTGAGATAGTTGTGGTAAGGTTGCCACCATAGGTAAGAACACCACCTGCCCCTACACTAATATAAGAACGGGCAGGAGATGAAAAGAAAGCTGCTCCCCGGGTATTTAAGGTAGTGGCATTTAGCACATTCAGCGTTCTGCTGCCAACCTCCAGTTTGAAGCTTGCGCCAGAACCAAAAATAGTTGTACCATTTACATCAATAGCAAGAGACCTAATGGTACAATTACCACTAAGCGATACCGTTAAAGCTGCACCAAAGAAATCGAAAATATTTACAATATCAAAATTCATAACCACGTCATTACAGGCACCTGGTACACCGGCAGGGCTCCAGTTGGAAGGATTATTAAAATCACTGTTAACACCTCCGCCGGTTGTGCTTCCGCTTCCTATCCAGGTTTTTGTGCCGGTGCTATTGATAACCGTTACCGCATCCGTAGCAACACAGCCTTTAGAATCGGTTACCGTTACGGTATAGGTGCCCGGTGTGGCAGTAGGGTTGGCGATAGCCGTATTACTTACCCCTGCCGACCACAAATAACTATAGCCTGCTGTACCGCCCGACGCCGTTGGTGTGCCTCCGATAGTAACGGGGGTTGCAGCACAACCGCCCTGATCGGCACCTGCATTGGCAACCGGGTTGGGATCTACCGTAACCGACACCACAAAGGGCGCTGCCGATGCACAACCCAGTGCATTAAAAGCAGTGATGGAGAAATTTACTGTTTGAGCTGATGACAAACCATTCAGCAGCGTTCCATTAATTGTTGCGCCGGATCCACTGGCAGCCATTCCAGTTACATTAACCAGGTTATCTCTAACCCATGTATAAGAAGTAGCGGTTCCGCTGCTGGCAGTAATAGTACCGATTGCCGTTCCGGAACATCTTGACTGTGTTGCCGGTGTTGCAGAAAGCGTTGGTAATGCACTGATGGTAATCGTTCTGGGCGTACCTGCTGCACTGGTGCCGCATGAGTTAACCGCCCTTACGCTAATGTTTCCGCCAGCTATACCGGCTGTAACAGTAATTGAATTGGTACCGGCACCTGCAGTTATTGACCATCCCGCAGGAACCGTCCAGTTGTAACTGGTTGCATTGGCAACATTTACGATACTATAAATATTACCCGTAGCATTCGGACAAACTGTAGCCGGCCCGGTAATCGCTCCCGGTGCAGCAGGGGTTGCCGGACTAACGGTAACCGCTAAACTACTTAGGAATGCATATGTTACCGACAATACGGGTACATTGGAGCCTGATGAATATCCAAAAAAGTTAACTACCGTAGCTCCTGTTGGTGATTTTACCAACCCAAAAGCGATGTAACCCGTAGAGCCAGCACTATTAACGATATCCGTATTAGCCTGGGCATTAAGGGGAAGAGATAACAAAGCCGGTGAATTAGTCCATGAAGCGGTGCTGTAATTTGCTCCTGTTGCTGATGCGGAAAAAAGAGAAGCAGCACTCGCAGTTTCGGGATCCGTTGAACCCAGGGCATTTACTGTATTAGTAGCAACCGGGCTATTACCAGAAGCATTATGTGTTAATCTTAATATTGAACTAACGGTTGCGCCAATGGGAATTACACTCAATGAACTGGTAAGGAATTTTAAATATCCCCGCCTTACTGGAGTGGTTACGTTTGACACGGTAATTCCATCAGAAAATTTAGTAGTTCCATCTGTATAACCTGTTGTATTTGCACTTACAACGGGTACCAGGTTAATAGTATTGGAAACCGCACTAGAACCACAACTATTTACCGCCGCCACTAAAATATTACCACTATTTGCTGATGAAGTTGCGGTGATTGCTATTGTATTAATACCTGCAGTAATTGACCAGCCGGACGGAAGCGTCCAGGCATAACTGGTAGCACCTGGAACTGCAGCAATACTATATGAAAGCCCTGTTACGGATGGACAGGTAAGCGTAGGTCCGGAAATACTACCGGGTGTTGGTGGAACGGGTGTAACGGATACCGACAGCGTTTGTGCGGCACTGTTACCACAGGCATTACCGGCTGTAACAGCTATATTTCCACTGGCAGTTCCGGAAGTTACCGTAATAGCATTAGTGCCGGATCCTGCCGTTATAATCCATCCGCTGGGAAGATTCCAGTTATATGAAGTTGCGTTGGCAACAGGCAACACTGAATATGTTAAGCCGGCAACTCCGGTACAATATGGTCCTGTTCCTCCGGTAATGGCTCCGGGAGTTGCTGGTGCTGCGTTTCCTACAGTAACAGCAAAAGAAATAGTAGCACTCACTCCGCAAGAATTTGCAGCAGAAACAGTGATGTTACCGTTTTGCCCGGTGAGGCCAGTAGTAACTGAAATTGTTTCTGTACCTGTACCATTGGTGATGCTCCATCCGGAAGGTACAGTCCAATTATAAAAAGTTGCATCAACAACCGGTGCAATACTATATATCTGTTCAATAACTGACGGACATTGCGAACTTAGGCCTGAAACAGCGCCAGGTGAAACGGGTACTGCCGCATCAATTGATTGCGACCACACGGAAGACGTGGATGGATCATAGGTGCCATCTCCGGAATATACAGCAGTAATTGCGTGGGAACCTACTGACAACGCAGTGGTAGAAAATAATGCCACCCCGGCTGATACAGGAATAATTCCTAAAGACGTTGCCCCATCAAAAAACTCAACATTACCCGTAGCGGACGATTCAGATACAGTAGCTGTAAAATCAACTGTTGCATTTAAGCAAGATGGGTTAATATTAGCAGACAACGTAATTGTTGTAGGGATCAACTTAAAATATAGCCCGTCTACCGTTCCTGCAGAACTTTTCAACTGAATAAAAAATAACAAAAAGAAGAAGGCTGTAAAGGCATTTCTAAAAATGAAATTGCTCCTATTCATAACAGGTAGATATAGTATCATCCACTAAATTTTAAAATTAGTAATTACAGTTTTGTAAGCCTTACAAGAAAATAATTGGAACAGTTGATCTGTAGGATTTGATATTTTAAATCACAATGGTCTATTGTATAAAATAGTTTCGGCCTTCGAATGAATTGATTGGAAAAAGTAGTTCTGTAGGATTTGATATTTTAAATCACAATGGTCTATTGTTTAAAATATTTTCGGCCTTCGAATGAATTGATTGGAATAGTAGTTCTGTAGGATTTGAAATTTAAGACTATATTAAAATAATCAAATTAAATCTTAACAAATTTAAAAGGGGCATATTCAAGGATGATTGAAAGGGTGTTTAGGGTTTCAATATATGGTAATTAGCAACTGTAAAATTAGCATTACTTACTGAATAATGATAATTTTTTGGATGATTTTTAGGGTACTAACGGTTGACTCTTTGCTAACAACTGTAAAATTTACAATTTTAAATTAGTAAAAAAACAATTAACAATTAGATAACAATTCCTATGCCACAATTCGCAGCTTAATATTGATGATAACAACAACAGGCAGGCTATTTACTGTTTCTAAACTATTTATAACATGCGACTATTCGGCATCGATCGTGCCAGAAAAGATCCGGTTCCGTGGGGAACTTTATATAAATAATTACTGCTATCCGAATAAATCCTTGAGACTTTTACTAGCTATGCATGAGCGTACCGTGTGCCCTTCAGGCTGTAAATGAAAGGCGAACTCTGCAGGGAGACTGCCCAAACCCTTCTGCTGCAAACACTTTCATTAAATCGGTAAATAGTATGCCTGCGACTATCTAAACAATACTTCAAGTTGCGAAACAAAACTTTGGCCTAGCGAACACTTAGCTTAGGACAGAGATATTGTTTTGGGTGAAGAAATTATTGGATGCTATTGCGGATGATAAAGTTGACGAACTGATTGGTGGTTAACTTCAAAAAGCTTTAAATTATTATGCATGAGAATGCTCGTTAACCAGTTAATTGAAGAATTATTAAAATAAATTCCCAAAGCGTAGAAAAAATATCTCAGGTTATTAGTAGATGTATATACATAACTATAATGACCTCATTAAAATTATGTATAACATTGTAAATAAGTCACTTATACATTACACTACATTCAAAGAATTGAATTAAGAATGGCATTAATGCTGTACAATAATTTCAATAAATCTGAAGTGGCTGATAAATTGCATGACAGCAGTGTAATTCATTTTCTAAACAGATTTAGAAAAAAGAGTTCATGGAAATAAATAAATGAATTTTATAGGCAACTTAGGTTTCTATCATTCTTTTTAAAAATTTCGGCTGAGACCAGTACTGGTAAAGTTTTTTTATATAACCGTCCTTTATTTCAACATAATTGAAAAAACTATAATTAAAATCTGGTTGAAGGATCACTTACAGAAAACAAAAGGTCTCTGTAATTTTTTTTACATCTATAAATTATGCAACCCAAAGTATAAACTATATAAATTCTTAATAAAGGTTCAGATAGTTTTATCCATCATTAATAAATTACTTTTCTATAATGCAGGAAGTTACAAGCGTATTAAGCAAACAGGAAACTAAGATCTTACAAACCTTAGCGTCGGGGAAATTATATAAAGAAATTGCATCTGATCACAATATCTCCATCAACACTGTGAAGAAACACTTAAAAAATGTGTATAGGAAACTTAATGTAAATAAAAAGACTTCTGCCATTGAAAAATATTTTCAGGAAATTACAACGACATAAATACGACAGGTTGTACTTTATATTAAACAAGCTTACATAATATATTTCCTGTCGTTGTCAGATTCGATTGGCACTCGGAAATAGTTACTTCTATAAACGTTTCAAGAAGGATAGAAATATAACATCGTATTAATTTCTTTAAATTGTATCTCAAATCAATTTAAATGAAGTTTTTAAAAAGCCTTTACGTCCAGGTTATAGTTGCTATCCTGACAGGCATTTTACTGGGCCATTATTTCCCGGGTATAGCCACACAATTAAAACCGTTAGGTGATGGGTTTATAAAACTCATAAAGATGATGATCGCCCCAATCATCTTTTGTACGATTGTTTCTGGAATTGCAAGTATGCAAGATACCAAAAAGGTAGGCCGTGTAGGTTTAAAAGCAATTCTTTATTTTGAGGTTGTTAGCACGATCGCACTAATTATTGGTCTTTTGGTGGTGAACATTATGAAACCCGGGGTTGGCATGCATGTTGATCCTGCCAGCCTGGATGCCTCCGCTGTATCCGCCTATGTTACCGGGCAAAAGGGAAACAGCGCAGGCGATTTTATTCTAAACATCATACCTGAGAATATTGTAAATGCTATCTCTAACAGCAACCTGTTACAGGTGTTATTTTTTTCAATCTTACTCGGTTTTGCATTAACTAAATCCGGAAAAAAAGCTATACCATTTTTAAAAGGTATACAGGCTTTTGAAGAAGCATTGTTTACTATCATAAAATGGATAATGAAACTAGCACCCCTTGGGGCATTGGGAGCGATGGCTTTTACGGTTGGCAAATATGGGCTAGGGTCACTTAGCTCATTAGCACAATTAATGGTCTCTTTTTACATCACTTGCCTGCTGTTCATCTTTTTAATTCTGGGAAGTATATTAAAGATGTATGGGTTCAATATTTTACGTTTACTTTCTTACTTAAAAGAAGAATTATTGGTGGTGCTTGGCACATCATCCTCAGAGGCTGCCTTGCCCAGCCTAATGAATAAACTAAAAAATGTTGGTGTATCAGAACCTGTTGTGGGCCTGGTAGTTCCCACAGGTTATTCATTTAATCTTGATGGCACATCCATCTACCTTACCATGGCGGCAGTTTTCCTGGCGCAGGCTACGGATACTCCTTTGGATATTTACCAGCAGGTAAGTTTGTTACTCGTATTACTGCTCACCTCAAAAGGGGCTGCAGGAGTAACCGGCAGTGGGTTTATAACGCTGGCGGCTACACTACCATCGGTTGGCCATATTCCAATAGCCACTATTGCACTGATACTGGGAATAGACCGCTTTATGAGTGAAGGAAGGGCATTGACAAATATTATCGGCAATGCAACCGCAACGATTGTTGTGGCAAAATGGGAAAAGGAGATAGATCTTCCACTGGCAAAAAGTATCATTGGTTAATCTTATACAAACCTGTAATACAGCCATAAAAACATTTTATTTCGATATGGATTATAGCAGACTTTTTTGCTTTTAAAACAATTTCAAATATAAATCTAACATCCAGTTTCAATTGTTTTGTCCCTTCGCAACTTTAGGTAGCCAGCCATTTTTATATTAATTAAATATGAAATTATCCAAAAGTAGCAGATGGGTATTGGTTTTGCCCCATCTTTGCTATCAATTTTAAATTCACATAATGAAAAAGATATTGGTCATCCTCAACGGCCGGGTAATTCCCGAACATGTTACTACAACGGCTATCGAATTGGCTAAAACTACGCTATCTAATTTGCATGCTGTATTTGTGAATAGCAGCCTGGACTTGCATGAATATAATTATGCGTTCCCAAACGACCTGGCATTAACTGAAACATCATATACTTCAGAAACAGTTGAACAGGAAGACAATAGTATACTAACTTTAAATAAACAACTTCTAAAAGACATTTGCAGCAGGAATAATACCACACTGTCGATTGAAAATGACCAGCATATTACATTAGGAAAACTAATTGAACTAAGTGCTTTTTCCGATCTCATTTTAATGGATGCCACAGAGAATATAAATGAGTATCACGTTATAGATCTTCTCGCAAAATCAAGATGCCCTGTTTACCTGGTATCGAGGGAAACTGTTTCTGTGGAAAACATTATACTTGCTTATGATGGCAGCTATTCGAGTATACATGCCATCAGGCAATTTTCCCGGTTGTTTCCTCAAATGCGGCACCTTGCCACAACGCTGGTACATATAGCCAGTGATGAAAACGAGGATTTTCCCCGTGAAAAAAATATTAAAACATGGCTTCCCGACAATTTCAATGATGTACAATTCAAAATTATCCGCGGCGAAGTAAAAGAATCACTGGTTAATTATGTGAGGTCTGTTGCAAACCCTTTAGTAGTGATGGGCTCATTTGGAAGAAGCAGCATGTCGCGGTTGTTCCATAAAAGCATAGCTAATGCCGTAATTGCAGATGGCCGATCAGCACTGTTTATTACCCATGAATAATAAATTCTCATTATTCAACCGCACCGGATTAATCGGCAGTTGATCCCTCCCACGTGCCAGCCGAGTGCAAAGCTCCCGCTGCCATACACTACGATTGCATCTGTAAACTTTGTGCTATCATTTTACTCCACGACTCGTGTAGGATTTCCATTAAATAATCGTCTTCGCCTTATAATTGCGGGGTTCGTTCTTTATTGAGATAAAGGTTATTGAGATCATGGTAAAACCAACTTCTTTATTAACTGCCGTTCATAAAACTAACCGCAGCATTTCAAAAATCTATAAACTGGCAAAAATTTTGGCAGGCTGCTGACCGAATATATATTTCTTAAAATTAATTTTTAATGAAGCTAAACAGGTAAAAATGATATTTACGAAAGAAAACAAAAACCTCAGATTGAATTTATGCAGTAGGGAAACAACTATTTTAATAAGGTAACCACGGTTGGTGAAAATGCGATTTTACTTTAATCGATAAAAATATACAGCAAAAAACTACTGATGTGAACCAGATTCACTATAATAACTAGTTGCCAGCTTTCTTTTGCCGATACCGTAAAAACAAAATGATCTTTGCAAGTTCTTCGTCTGCCACTTTATTATCTGTAAGCTTTTCATTATGTTCCGGAAAGATGCGAATCTCATAATCCATCAATTGTGGTAAAGAAAAATTTGGTATGATTTCCTTTCCATTTACCAGCTTGTTGTGGCACCTGGCACAATTTATCTTATACAATATCAAGCCTTTTTTAAAATCTTCTGAAAATTGCTTCCTGGCAGAATCAACGATATCATCGGGATAATTAAAAGCAGTTTGCTTTTGTGCCATCGCATTAAACATTCCAAAAACCAAAAAAGCCAGTGTTACTATGTATTTTAATGTCATAGATCTATATTTAGTATTCTCCACCTACTTTCCTTTTATTTAATTCTTTATACTTTGAAAAAGGTAATTGCACCGGTGCTGATTCAAAGAATAATTTTTCATCTAACGATTGCATAAATGAGATCAATTCGTTTTTTTCTGTGTCTGTTAATCGCAATTTGTCGGATCCTAAAGTTTGGTTTGGTACGCTCAATCCTTTTCCTGCTCCTCCTCCTTCATTATAAAAATCTACCACTTCAGCCAAACTGGAAAATACAGCATTGTGCATGTAGGGCGCAGTGTGTGCTATATTTCTTAAAGATCCGGTGCGAAAGGCATGTAAAGTTTCATCTGCAGCATTCACATCATATCTTCCTTTGTCGTTACTCAATAAGTTGTATCCTGTATCAGCAGGCACACCAATAACTTCAAATTCCGATCCCACGAAAGGTGGCTTTACTCCATTAAACTGAGGAACAAAATGACAGGTAGCACATTGTGCTTTACTCATAAAGAGATTAAATCCACGCTGAGCTGTTGCGGTAAGCTCAGACTTATTATTCATAGCATCGTCAAATGGCGAGTAGGCGTTTCCGTACTTTCCAAAATATGTTGTTATGGCAGAAACAATATGTGCTATGGAAATCTCCTCCTGCTCGGGTGTGTAAGACAGTAGCAATTTTAGCGCTTTTTTATAGTCCGGGCAACTCAATACTTTTTTTATTAGTTCCTTTTCATCACAAGCCATTTCTTTTAGGTTTGTAATTACATCCTTTGCCTGCCCCTGAAGGGAGATATGCCTGCCATCCAGCATAATTAAATGATTGTATTGCACATTGATCAGAGATGGTGTATTTCTCAACAAATGGTCTTTATTGTTGAACTCCATGGAAGTTGTAACATTATCTGAAAAGTATTTGTCAGGATTATGACAAGATGCGCAACTGCGCTTATTATTTCCGGAAAGTAGCGGATCGTAAAAAAAGAGCTTACCAATACTGTCGATTATTTTTAAAGCGTCAGGATCTTCCACCCTTAAAAAAATGCCTTTCGTACTTTGCCCCCGGTACAGGTCCTTATTAAAAATGGAAGACACCGTTTTATTCATCGTATAATCTACATAACTCCTGCTCACAACATTGTACTGCCTCATCAATTGCTGGTTTAAAGCAAATAAAGGATTCACATAATCTTTAATAAAATGATATTGATCAAACAGGCTATAATCATTTTGCTGTGAGTTTACAAATGCTATCATCCTGCTATACAGTTCTAAATATTCAATTGATAAAGAAGTGACAGGAAAAGAACTATTAAATGCCTGGTAAATTTCAACAGTTGCAGTCAGCATCATTCTTAATTCCGGAATTATTGCTGTTGTGTCCGGACATTCGAATCCCGTAGTATAAATTGCCGCAAGGTTAAGAAGAAACAGCCTGTTGCAGAGATAAAAATGGTGATATCTCCCCAGTTGTCGGGTAACTGAATCGGCTTTATATACATCTGTAGCTGAAATTGCTTTATTTACTAAACTCAAAAGGACCTTTTTATTCCAACCTGGTTCATCCAGATACTGGGCCGCAAGCGTAAGGCCAGCCCCTTCTCGTTTGTAAGGCTTTTCAAACTTTTCAAAAACCTCCGTTTCCCATTCAACCGGTAATGGCCCGTTAATACTTTTTTGTGCCAGTGGATCAAGGTAACGAAACCAGAAGTCACCAGCTTTCATACAATTTCTTGCTTTCTGGATTTCCAGTTTAACTGAAATAATTGTGGAGGAATCTTTAAGATCAGCTGCTTCAATTTTTTTAACCAACTCCATCGCTGCTCGCTGAAATCCATTGATCCGTTGCCCGTAGATGTGGGTATAATCATCAACTACAGGTTTCTCTTCTATAGAAGCAGATAGCAAAAATATAGATATCGCAATAAAAAAAAGCAGGTTGACTTTTTTCATAAAAAACTGTTTGATACAAAGCTTGTACAGCTTTAGCAACAGGTAACAGATGTAACGTAAAAGTATAACTGCTATCGGAGAAGTATATAAAAACAGTGTGACAAAAACATTATCTTTTCATTATCAGGCAATCTTTACCTGGAGAATAATATCAGTAGAAAGTTGTATGGGAGCTTTCTTTTTTAATTGATTTTTAGTTCTTTTGTGTTGTACGATTAAGCGTCGTATGGCTTGCTGTTGTTCTTTATACTGTTCTAAAATACATGCCAGTTTTTTTACAGACATCTCATAGCTGGCATAAACTTCTTTAAGTTTTTCCTTGTGTTCATCAATGTTAGCAGTATGTTCCGCAGGTAACTGCAGCAGAGCTGACTGTTCGCCAATCCTATCCAGGCAGCCTAACAGGCTCTTAAATTGATAAAAAGGAATTCCCTGCATTTCTATAGCAATCTGATTCTATCAGTTTTGGTTATACCCAGCAAGCGCTGCTGGCATATTATTTATAAATACAAAATAGCATTTCTATAATCTATATTCGGCTATAAAAAAGATAACCATCAATATATCCTCTGCAAAGTATAATTGAACGCAACACCGCCAACACCAGTTCCATACATAGAGGCAGTGTTAAATTCAGTAAAGCCTGTTGAATTCAGGTTATTTGTATTATTATCAATCACATCATTGTTTTCCGGATTCCGCAATTCCATCTTAAAATTCGTACCCAAAGCGGCTTCATAAAATGAAGACAACTCATACGGGTGTAAAATAATTGTGTCTACAGGATCTACTACACCATTAAGTTTTATAATACATTGAATGGAATCAAAAAAAGGTACGGTATTATTTGCAGGCATACTATATTGAAACCTTACTTTATAATTACCTGCAGCCGGTGGTGCATCATTAGGTATCGGTACAATAAATGGCTGCTCACCTGCAGCCAGTTGAACTATTGAGATTGTGCTGAAACCGATCTTTAATTTGATAACTGTATCAATATACAATGCATTTGTTTCAGCGTTGTAAATCTTTAATGTTCCTACGGTATCAAAAAAGCTCACGTTTGTGTTTAGCAATCCTACAGGTGATAGCAGGGAATCTCCCACGTTAACGTTATTAATTACTACCCTGAATCGAAATGTATCAATGGTGTAAGTAGTGAATTTATAACTACCGATCTTCGCTTCCACAATAGCATCTCCTTTCTTTGAACATTGCGTAACAAAGAGGATTACAGTTAAGGAAAGTAGTAGTGACCTGATATTTTTTTTCATATTTTCTTTAATCTATAATTAGCCTGGGTTTGGTTTAGTCGCCTGATGCAACAACAGCGCTATTTCTATTTTTTAAACCGTACGGTTCTCTCTTCATTATTATTGGTGTACTTCAACAGGTATATCCCGCTGGTTAATACAGCAACATCTATATTGGTTTGTGTAGCATTCAATGCGATATTTTTTGTGAATATACGTTGGCCCGTAACGGTATATACCTGTACAATCGCTCCTGACTTAGCCTGCGGATGACTGAGCGTTAGTTCATTCACAACTGGGTTTGGCGATATCGTTAACCCGATGGTATTATTATTAGAAAATTTTACCTGGTCGCTATAAGAAAATTGACCATCATTATCAATCATTTTAAGCCTGTAAAAACTTAGCCCAGGTAAAAGATCATCTTCATAATTATAAACGCTGTTATCTCCGGTTGCTCTTTTACTTCCGATAGAATTAAATACACGACCATCCTTAGAACGTTCTATACTGAATGAGGAAAAATTAATTTCCGAAGCGGTTGTCCACACTAATTTCGCTTTCTCCTTTGCAGCAATACCGGTAAAGGTTAGCAGAGAAACCGGCAATGTGGAACAACTGGTATTCAGCACAAGTTCTGTTAACCCGCCACTGGCGTTGGAGGTATTGGTTGTACCGAAAACACCATTTACTGAAAGGCAGGTGCTGATCAACGATGCATTGGCCAGACTGTACTGAGAGATATTATTTATGCCATTCGCAAGGTTGTTAGGTATGATGGCACCCCAGGTATTATTAATACCGTCTACATTGTTTGCATAAAATGGAGCGTATCCATTTGCCACTGACTCTTCTGTTGCGTCATCCTCAACAAAAGTTCCGGTAACAGGCCTTCCGGTAGCACCTATATTGTCATACAACATTATAAAGTTTTTGGGAACCGAAACTGCTGATACAGCTCCACGAATACCAGTTCCTGCGGTAGGCGTGGAACCAAATCCTAAAACAGTTACAAAGTTAGTGGCTGTAACCCTTGAGTTTACAAAAGCGCCGCCTGCTCCGTCATTGAGCATAAGCCTGAAATAAATTTGAATTCCCGGTTGAAAATGTGTTGTAGCAATGGTTGGTTCGCTAATAAACCATCCTGTATAACTACCGGAAGCATTTGTTGTAAATTCTTTGTACCTGCCTGCTGAGGCAAGGCTGGCAGATGTAACGCGGGTAAAAGTTCCGGTTGCCTGGTCAACGATTATATAGTTGCCCTGGCCGTTATCCGTTAGCGTTGGGTCGGTAACAAACTTGTTGTAACAGCGGTAAGTAGTATTCGCAGTTAAGCCGCTAACAGTCATTCGGCAGGCATAAGGCACTTTACGGTCGTCTGCTGCATTTCCGGATCCTACGCCTTGTATAAATTTCGGGTAATAAACTTCTGTAATGGACTGTGCCATAGCTCCCAGTGAAAAGAAGAAAGAAAGGAGTAAAAATATATTTTTCATAAAACTAATTTTGTAGCTGTTGTAAACGAGGTTAATGTATGGTATTAATAATTACTGGTTACTTTAAATCTATATTTCCAAAATTTCCTGATGCTGTTGTATCCGGGGTGATAGCGGGTTTCACTATTTTCTACGGGGTACAGCGTTGTAGTTTTGAATTCAAAGGATGGGTTAATCGGAAATCAAAATTATGTTATGCCTGTTAGACGGTTTGTTAACAAATTATAATCAAATTGTAACCAGTTTGCAAAACTGATTAATAATTCAATAATGAAAATCTGTAGTTAAAAAAACCATGAGCCCCTGAAGGCCCATGGTTTTAAGGGGTTTTAATTTAATTTGCTTTAACTAGTTTAACTACCTGTCTTTGTGAACCCTGTAGTACTTCTGCGATATATATTCCATTCTTCCATGACTCGCCCAATTGTAGCGTCATGTTGCCTGTTTTTTTATCGGCTGTTCCCAGGTTAGGATAGATTGCTATCATCCTGCCAGCTATATCGGTAACCCTTACAGTAACAGGCTTGTTGTCATTTGCTTTAATAAGCAGTTTAAAATAACTGCTGCTTGGGTTAGGCATTGCTGTTAGTTCCAGTAAACCTTCCTGTGTTCCGGTTCCTGTGATCGCTTCAGGCAATTCCTGCTTGCCACTGTTACAGCCACAGCTGAGCGTTCTTGTACCGCTGTAATTACCAGTGTAATTTGCTGCACCGTTTCCGGTTCCGCCACTTACCAGCCTTGATTTAAAATTCTCAGGTGTTCCGGCTTTATCTGCATTGAAATAATAGTTCTGGAAAAACCAATCGATAGGTTTAACAGCTATGGAAGCATTGTTAGTGGCAAAATGTGAATAAGTTGCAGCGGCCCATTTCCATTTTATCTCTACGCCCGGCTGGTCGATGTTTATATCGGCTGTCCATTTAACATCCTTTACACCTGCAGGCAATCCACCTGAAGGCACTATATAGGCCAAACCACTCATGAACAGATTCCTGTCAAATGTATAAGAAGGAGAAACGGTTACCCATTTATTATTTACAAACTGGGTAGTAGCAATCACGGTTCCGTATACAAAGCTGGTACGGGAGTCAGGCACCGTAAGCGTAACAGGTACATTGTTCCTTTTGAAAGTGATACGGGCATTCGTTACAGATATATTTACTGTGGCTGTACCACATTTTTCCAGGTCTATAACGCTGCTGAACCAGATAGTACGACCAGCTGGAATAGCTGTGTTATTGAAATTTTGTGTGATGGAAGAAGTATAACTACATCCGGTATTACATGGTACGGGAGGAGCAATGTTACCACTCGTAACTTTTGTACAACCTCTTGCATCTGTTACAGTATAACTGTATGCACCTGCAGATACGGTAAATGAACCGGTTCCTGTATAAGGTGCCGTGCCGCCTGTTGCACTAACAGTTACGGTTGTAGTTGTTGCGTTGCATGCAATTGTTCCTGCCGTTGAATTTGCAACAAGTATAGAAGGCTGGGTTATGGTACCACTAGTTACGGCAGTACAGCCGTTGGCATCAGTTACCGTATAACTATAAGCACCTGCAGATCTTGTAAACGTTCCTATTCCGGTATAAGGGGCTGTACCACCCGTTGCAGTAACTGTAACGGTTGTTGTTCCAGCATTACAGGCGATCGTTCCGGTTGTAGAAGAAGCCAGTAAAGTTGATGTGGCAGGCTGTGCAATCGTGCCGGTTGTTGTAGCGGTACAACCTCTGGCATCCGTTACGGTATAAGTATATGCACCCGCACCTCTTGTAAATGTACCCGTTCCCGTGTAAGGAGCCGTGCCGCCGGTTGCAGTTACAATTACTGTTGTAGTTGTAGCGCAGGCTGCTATTACGCCGGCAGTGGAAGCTACCGTTAATTGTGTTGGTTGTGAAATTGTTCCCGTGGTAACTGCCGTAGCACCGGTTGCATCTGTTACCGTATAGCTATAAGAACCTGCGCCTCTCGTAAACACACCTGTGCCGGTGTAAGGAGCTGTACCACCCGTTGCACTAACGGTTACGGTTGTTGTTCCACCAAAGCAGGCAATGGTTCCAGCTAGTGAAGCGGCAGTGAAATTACCAGCGGGCTCAGTAATCGTACCAGTGGTAACAGCAGTACAGCCATTGGCGTCTGTTACAGTATAACTGTAGGCGCCTGCACTCCTGGTGAAGGTTCCGGTTCCGGTATAAGGTGCAGTACCGCCGGTTGCAGTAACGGTAACAGTGGTTGTTCCACCTGGAATTGTTATGGTACCTGCTACAGAAGCAGCTGTCAACAATGCAGGTTGAGAGATCGTACCTGTTGTTACCGCCGTACATCCCCTGGCATCTGTAACAGTATAAGTGTATGCACCTGCGCTTCTTGTAAAGGTGCCCGTTCCTGTATAAGGAGCCGTACCACCCGTTGCAGTAACGGTAACGGTAGTTGTACCGCCGTTACAGGCGATTGTTCCGGTTGTTGAAGCCGAAGCCAGTAAAGTTGGTTGTGTAATCGTACCTGATGTTACTGCTGTTGCACCATTGGCATCAGTTACAGTAAAGCTATAAGCTCCTGCACTCCGGGTAAAGGTTCCTGTTCCGGTATAAGGGGCTGTGCCGCCTGTAGCCGTTACAGTAACAGTGGTTGTTCCACCGAAACAAGCAATCGTTCCTGCTGTTGATGAAGCACTAAAGACACCTGGTTCTGTCAACGTCACTATTGTGGTTGCCGTACAGCCGTTTGCATCAGTAACTGTAAAAGTATATGTACCTGCAGTCCGGGTGAAAGACCCCGTGCCGGTGTATGGTGAAGTACCACCCGTTGCACTAACGGTTACGATTGCACTACCTCCGCTAACCAGTATTGTTCCGGCTACAGAAGAAGCAGTTAACACCGTTGGTTGTGTGATTGTACCTGTTGTTACAGCCGTACATCCCCTTGCATCAGTTACCGTGTAACTGTATGCTCCTGCAGTCCTGGTGAATGTTCCCGTTCCGGTATAAGGAGCAGTACCACCTGTTCCGCTTACGGTAACAGTGGTTGTTCCGCCGTTACAGGCAATAGTTCCTGCCTGTGATGTAGCACCCAATACTGCAGGTTGAGTGATCGTGCCCGTTGTTACGGCCGTACATCCATTGGCATCTGTAACAGTATAAGTGTATGCACCTGCACTTCTTGTAAAGGTGCCCGTTCCTGTATAAGGAGCCGTACCACCCGTTGCAGTAACGGTAACGGTAGTTGTACCGCCGTTACAGGCTATTGTTCCTGCTGTTGAAGCTGCAGATAAAACTGTTGGTTGAGAAATAGTGCCTGTGGCAACTGCGGTACAGCCATTGGCATCAGTTACTGTATAACTGTATGCACCTGCACTCCGGGTGAATGTTCCTGTTCCCGTATACGGTGCTGTTCCGCCTGTTGCGGTAACCGTAACACTCGTTGTTCCGCCATTACATGCGATGGTACCTGCAGTGGAAGCCGCAGATAAAATAGTTGGTTGTGAGATCGTTCCTGTTGTTATAGCAGTACAACCATTGGCATCGGTAACAGTATAACTATACGCTCCTGCCGTTCTGGTAAATGTTCCTGTTCCGGTATAAGGTGCCGTTCCGCCCGTTGCACTAACGGTTACGGTTGTGCTACCGGCATTACACAATACAATTCCTGCCTGCGATGAAGCAGTGAGTACAGAAGGCTGCGTAATAGCGGCAACTGTCGTTGCGGTGCAGGCATTGGCATCCGTTACTGAAAAAGTATAGTTGCCGGCGCCTAACCCACTGAATATATTAGAAGATTGTGAAGCTCCGCCGTTTACCGAATAGGTAAATGGACCTGTACCGCCTGTGGTGGTTAAAGCTACAGACCCGGTTGTGCCTGCGCTGCAAAGTACATTTGTTGCAGCGGCAGAAACACTGATATTACATCCTCCTGTTGGTGTACAACTAATGACCAACTCCGTGAGTCCGCCACTGGCATTAGATGTATTCGTCGTATTATACACACCATTGGCAGCAGTACATGAATTTACAAGGCCGCCATTGCTAAGTGCATACTGTGATATATTATTAACACCAGTAGGCAGGTTATTGGGAATGATGCTGCCCCATGTATTAGCAATTGCGTTTACATTTGTTTCATAAAACGGCGCATATCCGTTTGCAACCGTATTGTCTGTTCCATCATTTTCTATGAAAGTGCCGGATAGAGGACGGCCGGTGCCGGCAATATTATTATAAAGCATTACGAAATTCTTTGGAATAAGTGCTGCATTAGCGGAACCTCTTATTCCCGTTCCGGCTGTGGAGCCGGCGCCAAATCCGATCACGGTAACCGCATTGGTTGCCGTAACCCTTGTTGCCACAAAAGATCCACCGGCACCGTCATTCAGCATTAACCTGAAATAGATCTGTATGCCTGGTTGAAAGTGTGTTGTTGCAATGGTTGGCTCATTGATAAACCATCCTGTATAACTTCCTGAGGCATCGGTAGTAAATTCCAGGTACCTGCCTACTACAGCGAGGCTGGCCGAAGTTACCCTGCTGAACGTACCGGTTGCAGGATCAACAACGATATAGTTGCCCTGGCCGTTATCCGTAAGCGTTGGGTCCGTAACAAACTTGTTGTAGCCACGATAAACTGTATTAGGCGTAAGACCGTTTACAGTCATCCTGCATGCGTAGGGAACTTTTCGGTCATCTGCAGCATTACCTGATCCAACTCCCTGGATATACTGAGGGTAAATAACCTCGGTAATCGACTGTGCAAAACCACCTGCCGAAAGCAGGAGGAAAAGTAAGGTTAAAATTCTTTTCATGTTATTTTGTTTTAAGATGGTCATTTTAGGCTTAAAATTTATAGATCACTTTTAAGGAAAAACCGGTTCCCCTTTTTACTTTGTAATTCACGTAATCTTTTTCTTCGTTGAAAGCATCTCCTTTTGGATCGTCGTTAGGTGCTTCCGGCGCATATCCTCCATTCGTATCTTCTTTAAGGTTGTTACTGTAAATAATAAATGGCTGATTTAAGATGTCGGAAATATTAAAACGCAGTTCAATCTTTTGTTTAAACAACCGGGCATTTGCCTGAAAGTCGAGTAAACTCCTTGGATTCTCAAATTGTACAATGCTTGCATTTGTGCCACCATTTACAATCTTTCTACCAGACCTGTTAAAGGCTATATTTACACCCCATTTTGTTTTTTGAAATGAAAGGCCTGCATTAAAAATATAGGGAGACAAGCCCTGTATAGCACGTTTGGCGCTGGAAATATAGAAAGTATCTTCCGGTGCTGTAACTGCTGTTCCTGGTTTACGGGTAACCGCAAACTTGATGTTTCCGGATAATTTTGTAAAATTTGTACTGAAAGTGAAATGCTTCCAGATCCTGGATGAAGGATTTATAAACTCAAGTGTTTTTCTGATATCAACTTCATAACCCAAGGCAGTTGCGCTGTAAAGATTTCTATACTCCACAGTATTACTGGGATTACCGATAATGAAAAAACGCTCTACGGGTTTATCAAACTTTTTATAGAATACTGAAGCGGATAATATCTCGCCTCCGGACGGATAATATTCAAAGCGCAGATCATAGTTATCAATACGGGTAATTTGAAGCCCTTTATCGCCGGAAACTTCCAGTTGCTCAGGAAAATCGTAATAAACAAAAGTAGAACGCTCTACAAAATCCGGCCTTGCAAGTGTTTTACTGAAAGCTCCACGTACATTCATCTTTTCATTGATGCTATAGATAACATTAACTGATGGTAACCAGTCATTCTCAGGATAGGCAATGAGGCTATCAACCTGTTTTACAGCCGGCGGGCTAATCAGCTGCTGGTAAAAAACGGTTTTAACTTCCATACTGTTATTCTCATTTCTAACGCCACCGGTTACCCGTAATTTCTTAAAAAACCTGGCATCGATCATGGCATACAACGCCTGTAATTTTTGTGTACCGTTATATTTATCTCCCGTGGATTGCGCTGAAACGTACGCTGGAAAATACGTTAAATTTCCGTTGGCTATATTCTCCTGTGTAGCAATTTCATAATATGGCAAGCCTTGTTGGGTAACGCTAAATCCACTGGCATTGCTATTATTCTTGATCCTGAATGAAGCGGCATCAAAATCAGCGGTTCTGTTTGAAAACGAATAGCCAACTTTTACCAGTTGTTTCTCTTTCATTAACTGAAATGGGACTGATACATTAAGTCCGATATTATTTCTTTTTTCTGTTAGCACCGAAGAATAAACTCCGCCCCATTGCAGCAATGCTTCATTAAAATTGTATGTTTTTAATCCGGCGCCCTGAACAGTTCCTACAAGGAACCTGCTGTCAGGTTGCTCCCTGTTAAAGTTTACATAATCGCCAAACCATTCGAGTTTTATATTCTGTTTTGTAAGTAAATGTTCTCCTTCCAGCCTTGTTTGCCACATCTTACTAGCCAAAATAACGTCGGAAAATCTTTCCTGCGGACCACCAACATTAATATTGTTCACATCCCTTTCATCAAACTGACTGCTGTAACGAAGGTTATAAAGATTCTTTAATGCTATTTTATATTTCTTCGTTTTATACGCGGCATTTAACAGACCTCCAATGGAGGTGTTGTATTTATTCCGAAGACTGGTACCCTCATATACCTGCAATCCCCTGGCCTCGCCCTGTTCTGTTAGTTGTTCGTTGAGGTAAGTAACCGCAGCAACTACACCCAAAGCATCCCCGTTTTTAAAACGTTTCGCCAAACCACCCGATACCTGGTAACTCTGTACAGGTGTATATCCATATTTGTATTGCTGCCAACGGTTGGGAATCTGCTTTCCTATATTTCTTAAAGTGGAAGAATCATTGTTCAGATAGGCCTTAAGATATTGTTGCGGATCCAGCAAACGGCCATCACCATACCATTTGCGATCTGAATTTATTTTTCCTAAGTTGGCTTTATCATCCCTTTTAAAACTTCTAAAATCTTTATCGATACTTGCTGTATTTATACCGGAAGCTATGGTGATATCTAAAAAATTCTTTACCGGCACATCTTTGGTATTGATCTGAACAACACCGCCTGTAAATTCGCCGGGCAGATCCGGAGAAGCTGTTTTGTTTACTACAATGTTATCTATCAGTGCCGAAGGAACAACATCGAAACTAAAATTTCTTCTATTAGGTTCTGTACTCGGAAGCGCAGAACCGTTTATCAATACATTGTTATACCGGTCGCTTACACCGCGGATAGTAATAAATTTTTCTCCCTGAATAGTTACACCACTAACCCGCTTAAGTGCCTGTGCCGCATTTGCATCCGGCGTACGGGTCATTTGTTCGGCACTAATGCCATCAGACATACTTGCCATATTTTTTTGTGCAAGTAATAATCCCCTGGTGCTTTCTTTCCGTGCGGTTGATGTTACCACAACTCCTGTAAGCGCTTTTGCTTTTGATCTTGATAATGTAACACTGAGATCGGTTTGGGCATTGCCCTTCACTATTACATCGGTGATATTCCTGGATTCAAAACCAAGAGAGCTGATCAAAACTGTGTAGGTTCCCGGCGATAATGAAAGAACATAGTCTCCGTTAACAGAAGTAGTAGTGCCTTTTTTTTGTTTTTCTACTGTAATACTTGCTCCTGCCAATGGCTGGTTATTATCGTCTCTGATCACTCCTGTTACACTTCCTTTTCGCTCGTTGTTTGCTTTAACTAATGAAGAATCATTTTGAGCCGATGAATTAAAAGAGGAAAAGACACATAGCATAGACGCAATAAAAATACCTGTTGACTTTAAAAACGGATTCAATCGTACTAGTAAGGACATAGCATTATAGTTTACCAGTGTTAACTGATATTTGGTTTGAAAATAAAAACTTTAAACTTTACTCTTTGATTAAAACATCATCCACTGATAGCAGAAAGTTTGTATAAATAAAAATATAGGGAAGGGATCTTAAAACTGAAATAGGAAAAAATAAAAAGAAGTTTTTTATTTTTTTTATTTCGACACAAATCTATAATAAATTAACAATGCCCATTATTACCAAATGATGATGAAATTATTAACAACTTAAATCTGCTTCTGCTTAAAACCGAAGTTATATGCATAAAAAAAGCCCATCCACCTAAGGATGAGCTTTCTTTTTATTGTTTGCTTAAGAATTAAAACTTAACAACCTTGTGGGTTGAGATTTTAGATCCCTGGCGAACTTCAATGAAATAAGTTCCCGGTTTCAAATCGCTTCCGAAAACTTTTGTATCACCTGCATTCATAATGATCTTGCTAAATTCTCTTCCCAGCACATCTATTACTCTTACCCTAACATCCTCTTTAAAAGAAGATTGCACCTGGATAGAGAAATAATTAACGCTTGGGTTTGGAAAGATAGCCACTTTCATGTTTTCATTTGAAAGCAGAACATCATTTTGTGCATTCTTGCTGTTTCCATTAGCTGCAAAAGCAGGAGGAGGGCAAGCTGGTAGTTTTACAGATACAGATCTTGTAAGACTATTTGCACAATTGCTGATAGCAGTTGCTGTGATATTACCAACTACCGCTGTTGGAGGATAAGTTACCACTATGTTAATGGTACCCTGGCCTGAAACCAATGTAGCGCCTGCTGGTATTGTCCAAAGAACTGAAGCAGCATTTAAAGGGAAGGCAGCAAGAGAATAAGTAAACTGCCTGTTAGGGCATGTTGCTGTTTGAACAACATCAATTATACCAGGAGAGGAAGGATTCAGCCTGGAAATTGACAGAGACCTCACACTACTTGTACCACAACCATTTGATGAGGAAACAGTAATGTTACCGCTGATAAATCCGTTTGGATAAATAACGGTGATCACATTATCATTCGCACCTGTTCCATTAGGATGAGTAACGATAGATCCCGGAGGAGCTGTCCAATTGTAACTGGTTGCACCGCTCACAAGAGAAACTGTGTACGTAGCTGCAGCACCATTAGGCAGTGTGTAAGGACATGCATTTGTTGGTCCTGAAATTAAACCTGGTGTTGAAGGCAATGTTCTTGTTAAAGAAAGGCTTCTCACAGATCCTGTACCACATGAATTTACAGCCTGTACCGTGATGGCACTGTTAGTAAACCCTGCTGCGAAAGTTACGTTAACAATTGTATCATTAATACCAGGCCCATTTACTGAAGTGATGGTAGTAGTTCCCGCCTGTGCAGACCACAGATATGAACCGGCACCTGCCACAGCATTGATCTGGTAAGTAGCCGTAGTTCCTCCACCAAGGAAAGAACAAACACTGGTAGGTCCGCTGATAGAAACCGGTGTAGAAGGAAGTTGAGCAACGAGATAGAAAATTCTCTCAGAGCTGTTTCCGCATCCTGATAAAGCTGCAACCCTTATTTGCTTATTGGCATTTGCAATGAACCCATTGTTGATTGTTACAACAATGCTTTCAGTACCCTGACCTGAAACGATCGTAACTGTTGAAGGTACTGTCCATTGAAAACCACTTGCTGCAGGATCTGCAGGAACACTATAGGTTACTTGTTGTGCTGTACCAATATATTGACAAACGTTAACCGGACCGTTCAATACAGACGGAGTAGCCGGAGCAACGCTGTTGATTGCCAACGTTCTTGTTTCCGGAGCCGCACAAACACTTGTAACAACTACTGATACTGTACCAGATGTAAATCCGGCAGGATACCTGAACGAGATACTGCTGGTACCCTGTCCTGTTACAGATAGTGCATTCGCAGGTATTGTCCAGGTATAACCCGGAGCAACATCGTTAGATATTACTGAATAAGTTGCAAGTAAACCGGTAGCACCTGTGTAAGCACAAGCATTTACGGGACCAGTTACCTGGCCTACGGTTACATCGCAATTACTGGCTGGAGAGCAACTGATCACAAGTTCAGTTAAACCTCCGTTTGCATTTGCTGTAGCAGTTGTTCCATAAACGCCATCTGTTGATGTACATGCGTTCACAAAAGCACCTGTTGACAACGAATACTGAGAGATGTTGTTGATACCTGTTGACAGGTTGTTCGGTATGATCGTACCCCAGGTTTTATCAACACCGTTTACACTGTTTGAATAGAACGGCACGTATCCGTTAGCGATACTATTATCAGTTCCGTCATCCTCAATAAATGTTCCGGCTTCAGGACGGCCA
>JANOCC010000002.1:0-102839 GCA_031411955.1 Ferruginibacter sp. | reverse complement strand
TTAACGATGTGTTTGCGGTTGGCACGGAAGAACGTTTTTTCATCCAGCCTGTCTTCCAATGCATTCAAAGATTTTAATATTAGTGGTTTATTGGCAGCAAAATATACTTTGGCATAATTGCCCACGCTTTCGAATAAACGCACTTCAGATAATTTTACGAACCAGCATCTTTCGCCATCTTTTACAAACACCTGGTCTGATTCTGTAAGCATACCACGATTGATTCCTGCAATTGATGCTGCCATTTCTTTTTCCTCTGCCTGTTGCAGTTTTTGCAGCGCATCTGCCAATCGCTTTGGTTCTACAGGTTTCATCAGGTAGTCAAGTGCATTTACTTCAAAAGCCTTTAATGCAAATTCATCATAAGCAGTTGTAAAGATTACATGTGGTGCTCTTTCCAGTTCCAATAGCATGTCAAAACCGGTTTTACCTGGCATCTGGATATCAAGGAAAATAAGGTCAGGAGAAAGTGTTTCAATCTTTTCTATTCCCTCTTCGGCATTGGCTGCCTCGCCAATCACTTCCACTTCAGGAAAATCCTGCAGTAGTTTTTTCAATTCGTTTCTGGCAAGCCTTTCATCATCAATAATGAGTGCTTTGTGCATGATGTTGTTTTTTAAATACTGGTTGATTATTTCTTATTAAAAGTTTCTTTGATACTTATTGAATACCCTGTAAAATTTCCCGACAAAGGCATGATGATCTTCGATTCTACCATACCACCTTCAATATCGCGGATCTCAAAGTTTGCTTTCCCCTGGTATAGGAGGTTTAATCTGTCCTGTGTACTTTTTATTCCAAATCCTTCATCATTAACGCCTTTGTTACCATTTAATCTGCCAGAATTTTGCACTGTCAATTCGTGATAATCGTTTTTAATATTGGAAGTGATACGGATCAATCCGCCATTTATCTGTTTGCTGATGCCATGTTTGATGGCATTTTCAACCAGGGTCTGCAGCATCATGGGAGGTATAGATTGAGAAAGCGTATCCTCGTTAATATTCATTTCTATCATCAGCCTTTCTTCAAAACGCATGTGCTCCAGTGCCAGGTAATCTTTTACGATATCCAATTCCTGTTGAAGCGGTACGGTTTCCATTTTTTCTGCCTGCATGCTACTTCTGAGAATGTTACTGAGTTCGGTGATGGCTGTGCGGGCTCGTTGTGGATTTTCGTCTACCAATGCCCGTATGCTGTTAAGTGCATTGAATATAAAATGAGGATTAATATGAGATTTAATGGTTTTTAATTCCAGCTCTTTCACAACGGCTTCCAGCCTTAACGTATCTAATTGCTGGCGTCGGTTACTTTCTACATAATGGTAAATAAAATAAATGAGGTTCCAAACCAAAATAAGCCATAACGCATTGAAACTACTCAGGAACAACCGTTCTGCCTTGCTGAATTTTTGCAGCCTTTCGGGGTTATAACCTATCAGGTAATCAATTGATTCTGAAATAACACCCAACAATACAGCAAAAATAATTGTGAGGATAATGAAATATATGATCTGCTTTTTTAACGGCTTTTCAAGTATTTTTAAGAAGAAGATGTTCAGCCGCATTATATGCGTGATCACAAGTCCTAGTATACAGGTGAGTATCAGACTGGTAAAATACAATTTGCCCGGTTGCCCGAAAGTGGATACAAAAAACACACTGATCGCAACATTTACCGACCATCCTATGATCTGGCACCACCAATATCTGGAAATTTTTTCAAACATAATATCTGCAAATCTAATTAGCCTGGAATGTTAAATTACGACGGTTTTGATTAATGGCGAAATGCTGTTGTGAAAGGTGGGTAAGGCGTTTTATTAAAACAGGCAGGTAAAAAGGTTGATAGCCCTAAAAATCCTGCTCTGGCTTGTTTAATTTTTTTACACTTTTTACAGCCTTTCTCACTCATCTTCCTGTTTCAACCCCAATTTATGGTTAGTTTTACAATAGAGAAAAAAAGAATGAATGGCCAACCCGAATTTAAACAGCAATAAAGATCAGTTACAACCGGCCGATAAGGAATTTGAAAATAATATCCGGCCAGGGTTGATAGATGATTTTAGCGGCCAGTCCCAGATCATTGAGAACATCAGCGTATTTATAAAAGCATCTAAATTAAGGGGCGAAGCGCTTGATCATATTCTTTTTCATGGCCCCCCGGGCTTGGGTAAAACTACCTTATCCAGGATCGTAGCCAACGAGATGGGCGTTAGTATTAAAGAAACTTCAGGCCCTGTAATTGAAAAACCCGGTGATCTTGCCGGGTTACTCACCAACCTGGAAACGAACGACGTATTATTTATCGATGAAATTCACCGGTTAAGCAATGTTGTTGAGGAATACCTGTATGCAGCAATGGAAGATTTCCGGATCGATATAATGATTGATAGTGGCCCTAATGCCCGCAGTGTTCAACTTACATTAAATCCTTTTACCCTTATTGGTGCTACCACCCGCAGCGGATTATTAACTGCACCTTTACTATCACGTTTTGGCATAAAAGCCAGGCTTGAATATTACGATGCGGAAACATTAAAAAATATATTGCTTAGGAGTTCTAAAATACTTCACAGCAAGATCACTAGCGACGCTGCTGCAGAAATTTCCCGGCGCAGCAGGGGTACACCCAGGATTGCCAATGGCCTCCTTAGGAGAGTTAGGGATTTTGCCCAGGTGATAGGAAATGGCGTGATAGACATGGCCATAACTGAGCATGCCTTAAAAGCATTAAATGTAGACCAGCATGGATTAGATGAAATGGACAACCGTATATTAACTGCTATAATTGAAAAATTTAAAGGAGGCCCGGTTGGTATTACCACGATAGCAACAGCAGTAGGGGAAGAAACCGGTACGTTGGAAGAAGTTTATGAGCCATTCCTGATAAAAGAAGGCTTTATTATGCGAACATCCAGAGGAAGGGAGGTAACGGAGAAAGCTTATAAACACCTGGGGAAAATACCGCCTCTACGGAATAATCAGAACAACCTGTTTAGTGGCGCATAGAAAAAGCGTTATGAGAGACGTTGAAAGAGAATTTCCCTTTAACATGATCACCCATAACGCCAATCATAATTAATTTGAAGTTATTCTGAAACTACCAGCCTGAATCCATTTCCATGGATATTTACAATTTCAAGTTTGGTATCCTCTTTTAAATATTTGCGCAATTTGGCAATGTAAACATCCATACTGCGGCCATTAAAATAAGTGTCGCTACCCCAAATTTTCTTTAGAGCCGCTTCTCTTGGCAACAGGTCATTTTTGTATTCACTCAACATTTTAAGTAACTCATTCTCTTTTGGAGAAAGCGTTTGTACTTTTCCGGCGATAGTAAGTTCACGCAAACGTGGATTAAAATGATAATTGCCCAGATCAAATTCAGCGTTCACCTCCTCACGGTGCATTTCTTCATTGCGCTTTAAAATTGCTTTGATCTTGTGAAGTAAAACCTCGCTATCAAATGGCTTTGTAATGTAATCATCGGCACCCAGCTTATATCCCTGGATGATATCATCTTTCATTGTTTTAGCACTCAGAAAAAACAGCGGAACGTCGGGGTTAATATCCCTGATCTCTTCTGCCAGCGTAAAGCCATCCATATTGGGCATCATTACATCTAACAGGCAAATATCAAAACGCTCCCGTTGAAAAGCGGCAAGTCCAAGCCTTCCATCTCTTTCAAGTATAACATCATAATCATTCAGTTCCAGGTAATTCTTCAATACCATGCCAAGGTTTGTATCATCTTCGCACAATAGAATTTTTGGTTTTGCTGCTTCCATTGTTTATTGTATTAGTTTAATTACAAATAAAATTAATTCATTTATCATTAAGCTAATATAGTGCCTAATTTTTTGTTAAAGAGATTTACCCGTATAGGAAGTTTATCGTGTGTAAATTGAGACGATACATTAGGTGGCAATGAATTTTTTGAACCCTTTTTGATTGTATCTTTCAATATAAATTTAATTTCTATGCCAGATAAACAGGTTTTTATAGATGCCATCAAGGCAGGATATAGCTTTAAAGGGGAAGCTGTTCAAATTGGAGCAGCAATGTTGAATGGAGAAGTGTTGGCTGCGGCACCAATTTATCTTCCGTTGAGAACTATGAACAGGCATGGATTGATAGCGGGTGCAACCGGAACAGGTAAAACAAAAACACTACAGGTGTTGAGCGAATTTCTTAGCGATGCCAGTGTGCCAGTATTGCTGTTGGATATTAAAGGAGACTTAAGTGGCATCGCTGCGGCCGGAGCCACCAATGAAAAAGTAACAGATAGATATAACAAGCTGGAACTTACATACAAGCCTGCTGCTTTTCCGGCTGAGTTATTAACGTTAACAGGTAAAGATGGCGTGCATTTGAGAGCAACCGTAAGTGAATTTGGCCCTGTATTATTAAGTAAGATACTGGGTTTAAACGATACGCAGGGCGGCGTAGTAGCCCTTATTTTTAAATATTGCGATGATAATAAGATGCCTTTGCTCGATCTGAAAGATTTTGTAAAAGTGCTTCAGTATATCGGCGATGAAGGGAAGGTGGATATAGAAAAGTTATATGGGAAAATTTCTACCACATCTACCGGAACGATATTAAGAAAAGTGATTGAATTGCAGCAGCAGGGAGCAGATAATTTTTTCGGCGAAAGAAGTTTTGAAGTAGCTGATCTTATGCGCATCAGCCCGGAAGGAAGAGGTATGGTAAATATTTTACGGGTGGCAGATTTACAGGATAAGCCCAAGCTCTTTTCGTCATTCATGCTGCAGATGCTGGCTGAATTATACGCTTCCAGCCCTGAAGAAGGTGATCTTGATAAACCAAAGCTGGTTATGTTCATTGATGAGGCGCATCTCATTTTCCAGGAAGCAAGTTCAGAATTGGTACAACAGATAGAAACCATTATAAAATTGATCCGTTCCAAAGGCATTGGTATTTTTTTCTGTACACAAAATCCGATGGATATTCCCGCTGATGTGCTGGGCCAGTTAGGTTTGAAAATACAGCATGCATTGAGGGCATTTACGGCGGCCGACAGAAAAGTTATTAAGCAAACAGCAGAGAACTATCCCGAAACTGATTTCTATAAAACAGAAGACCTTATCACCCAGCTGGGTATTGGAGAAGCGCTTGTTACCATGCTGAATGAAAAAGGGATTCCTACGCCGCTGGCCCAGGTAATGTTGTGCTCCCCGAGGAGCCGAATGGATGTACTATCGGCCGCTGAAGTATCACAGATCAATGCTGCTTCCAGGTTATTTACAAAATATAGCGAGCAAATAGACAGCAATAGTGCTTACGAGATACTTACAGCTAAATTGGAAGAGGCTGCAGAGAAAAGCGAAGAAACTGCCAAAGCTGCCCCTGCAAAGCCAAAGAAAGAAGCTCCATCCACATTTGATAAAGTAGCCAACAATACAGTCGTAAAGAGTATGCTAAGAACAGCGGGTAACGGAATTGTAAGAGGATTACTAGGAGCGTTGGGGCTTGGCGGCAGAAGTAAAAAAACTAAGAGCAGCAGCTGGTTTTAGTGCCAATGTTATCCACAGGAAGTAAACATTTTTTAATAATTAATTGGCAGCCTATTTTGTCTTTATATTATTGATTTACAATTTGTTAACTGCTTGTGTCATTTACACACAATCAAAATATATTTTGAAAATAATAAGCCTAAATGTTGGATTATGGTAAATTCCACATTATCTTCGTTTCGGTTTTTCATAGGATATTGGATTTTAAAGCGGGACTAGATTTCTATCTTGGTCCCTTTTTTATTTTTTAGAACTGCCCAAACCTCATTTGAGCGGGCCATTGCCAAGAAATAGTTCTCCATGTTTATTTGTTGTAATAATATTTTCTGCCTGAAGAAAATGAATCACTTTCCATAGCTTTTCTTTATTATATTTCCTGAATTCCGATTCAATGGTATTCGCCGGAAATGAATTTTGCTGAAGGGCTTCGGTTAGTTCAGCTGCAATTGTTTTAAATTCTTCATTAGAGATCTGCGTGGTTTTATTATTGATACAATTATCACATATGCCACAGTTTGTGAGGCTGTTATCGTTAAAATAATGCCCTATTAAAACACTACGGCAGTTTTTGCTGTCTGTTGCAAAGTCAGTCATAGCCTTCAACCTTGCTATATAGTTAGTTTTTCTAAGTAACAGGTTATTGCTATTGATGGTAAAACTATCAGCATACATCCTGTTCTTCAATAAAATGATCTGTGGTTTTTCATTTTGTGGCTGATATTGCACTAAGTGGTATTGATGTAATTTAGATAGCTGCATTTTTATTTCTTCAATAGGTTTTCCCAGAAATTTAGCCAGCAAAGATTCATAGATGCTTGCAGGATAATCGAAGATGCCTTCGTAAGTGCGCAGCAAACCTTTTATTACAGGTTCCAGTGCCGGTTGCTGCTTTTCAAACTCTTCAAGGTCGTTTTTTGAAGCAGTAAATACAAGAGTTGATGGCTTGAAAGAAACCTCTGAGTAAGTGATAAGACCCTCCTGCGCCAGTGCCTGCAATCCATATGTTGCAGCAAGTATGTTCAGTTTAAAATGTTCGGTAAATACAGCAATATCAAAATCAAAAGATTGCCCTTCCCCGATGCCCGCCGGCACCTGTAAATGATTCATCAGGCTTATGTATAACTTTGTGATGGCCGCTTCGTCGGGATAACGCAGGTCAGTTAATAAATGAAGATCTTCTATCTCCTTCGCATTATGCAACAATACCGCGTAAGCTCTTTTGCCATCTCTTCCTGCCCTTCCAGCTTCCTGGTAGTAATTTTCCAGGCTTTCGGGCACATCGTAATGAACAACGGCTCTTACATCCGGTTTATCTATACCCATTCCAAAAGCGTTGGTGGCAACAATAACACGGGTTCGATTACTGATCCAGTTTTGTTGGCGGCTGGTTCTTTGCTCATTGATTAATCCTGCGTGATAATAGTCAGCTGTTATTTTATGAAGCTTTAGCAGGTCGCTCACCTGTTGCGTTTGTTTGCGGCTTTTGCAATATACAATGGCAGAACCTTTAACATTATTAAGAATTTCCAGCAACTTTGTTTGTTTGGAAACAGGTTCAAAAACACTGTAAGAAAGATTGGGCCTGGCAAAGGATTGCTGAAATTTTACATAACCTTTTTTAAAAGCCAGTTTTTCGCAGATATCATTTTGCACAGGCAGTGTAGCCGACGCCGTTAGTGCTATCACGGGAACCTCGGGTAACTCTTCCCTTAACAGCGCAATGCGTAAATAAGGTGGCCTGAAATCGTAACCCCATTGCGAAATACAATGCGCTTCATCGATAGCAATCAGGCATGGTTTAATTGCAGGCAGGTACTCAAGAAAAAGAGCTGTTTCCAACCGCTCGGGAGAAACATACAGGAACTTGTAATTTCCGAAAGCCGCATTTTGAAGTATTTTTTTTACATCAGAAAAATGCATACCCGAATAAATGGCTAAGGCCGGTATTCCTTTATTAGTAAGATTTTCTACCTGGTCTTTCATTAAAGCGATCAGCGGACTGATCACCAGGCATATGCCTTCCATAAGCATAGCAGGCACCTGGAAACAGACGGATTTTCCGCCACCTGTTGGTAGTAAGGCAAGCACATCTTTTTTTTGCATAACAGCCTCAATGATATCTTCCTGCAATGGACGAAATAACTTGTGCCCCCAATATTTTTCTAGTATGAAATGTGCTCCTTCCAAAGGCTGCCTATCTTTTCAGGTTTATGAAATGAAGTTATAAAACCTTTTTTACAAAGAGGCGCACTGAATTTACAGCTAATACCACATCGCTTAAACCCATAGCCAACGCTGCGAGTGCAGGAGTAAGTAATCCAACTGCAGCTACTGGTATTGCAATTATGTTATAAAGGAATGCCCAAAAAAGATTTTGCTTAATGGTTAAATAGGTATGACGGCCCAGTGCAAGCGCTTCTGGTAAGTTCTTTAATCCGTGATTCATTAAAATTACATCGGCACTCTGCATAGCAATTTGAGTGGCATCGCTCAATGAAATGCCAAGTGTTGCTTTTGCTAATGCAGGTGCATCATTAATACCATCACCTACCATGGCAGTAGGAATAAGTTTATTTAGTTCAGCAATCTTTTCCAGTTTTTGCACGGGCGATTGTTCTGCATAAACTTCTTTGATTCCCAGCTCAAGAGCAACTGATTCACATTTTTCTTTTCTGTCGCCACTTAATAAAATAGTATTTATATTTTTGGAATGCAACCATTTTATCAGTGCTGCTGCTTCCTTTCTTATTTCATCTTTTGCGTCTATCCATCCAATAAGCTCACCGTTTTTTAGGATATAGATATTGTGCCCGCCGTCTTCTATATTTTCGGTTAATATTTTGTTAGATCCCGATTCATACATGTTACCCAAATCATCTTCAGCTTTGATTCCTATTCCTTTTACTTCATTGATAGATTTCCACCGGCAAGGTTGATTATTTTTCCATTCCGTAGCAACCGCTTTTGCCAGCGGATGATTTGAAAACTGGTGCAAGGAAAAAGCAAGTCTCTTGAATTCAATTTCATCCTGTAAAGTTTGGAAGGCTGAGATTTTAAATTCGCCGGTGGTTATAGTACCGGTTTTATCAAAAACAACCTGCCGGATGGTTTTAAAAGATTCGAGGCTGGAAGCGTTGCGGAATAAAATCCCCTTTTTAGCAGCTCTTCCTAAACCTACCGCAATAGCAGCAGGTGTGGCAAGCCCCATCGCACATGGACAGGAGATCACCAGCACTGCAATAGCTCTTAACAAAGCGTTGCCTGCACTGATATCAAAAGCCAGGAAGTTAATAAAAAACGTGAGTAAGGCGATGGCGATCACCGCTGGTACAAACAAAGCGCTGATCTTATCAGCCAGTTTTTGCATGGGGGGCTTTTCTGTTTGCGCCTGCTGTACCATTTGCAGGATTCCTGAAAGCACCGTGTCTTTTCCCGTTGCTATAACCTGCGCTTTTACTATGCCGTTTTCCAGCACACTTCCACCAATAAGCAGCCCTTTTTTTTCTTTAAATAATGGATCGCTTTCACCAGTTATAATCGCTTCATTTACCAGGCAATCTCCCCAGAGAATTTTGCAGTCGATAGGCACCTGTTCGCCATTTTTGATCAGTATCAGGTCGCCAGTACGAAGTTGTGTGTTTTCTATCGGAAAAATTTGTTCTTTATGTTCATCATCAAAAGCAATCATGTTGGCCATAAGCTTTTGAGATTTGGCCAGTGATCTTACTGCCCGCTGCGTAGATTGAATTGAAGCTTCTTCCAGGTAATTGCCGAAAAATACCAGTGTAATGATAGATGCGCTGGTTTCAAAAAAAAGAAAGTTATTTCCCAGGTTTAAAATAGCACCGGTTAAACTGTAAACGAATGATGCCAATGCGCCAAGGGCAACCAGTACATTCATATTGGGCATGCCGTTTTGCAGGCTTTTAACAGCACTTCTTCCAAAAAACCACATTCCCGTTAAAAAAACGGGCATACAAAACGTAAGTTGCACCCATGGGTTCATCAACCAATGTACGGGTAGCCATTCATGCAACATATGTAACATGAGTACAAGTGTAAAAGGCAGCGTAAACAAAAATCTTTGTTTGTTATTGGATAGAAATCGCTTTCCTGCTTCAATCTTACCGTTTTCGTCTACTACTTTGTACCCTAACGAGTCGATACCTTTTTTTAATTTGGGTAATTCTGTGCTTTCTTTCTTTATAAAAGTTACTTCGCCATCTATCGGGTTTACTTTCACTTCCTGCATGCCTTCTTTTTGTAAGAACTTGCTCACTGTTAAGGCACAATTACTACAAGTCATTCCCTCTATCTTCCATTCTACTTTTTCCATCTTGCAAAATTATCTTATGCTATGTTCAGGTATTTACTAAATATGAAATTTATCTTTGCATCATGGTTGTGGATTTTACCTTACAAACAATAGAAACTGCTGTAAATGAATTTTTACATGTAGTTTCCAACAGAACAGTGGTTGCATTTCATGGGGAGATGGGAGCCGGCAAAACAACTTTCATTACGGCTGTTTGCAAAGCTTTACAGGTGCAGGAAACTATCAGCAGCCCCACGTTTTCAATAATAAATGAGTACACAACAAAAGGTGGAAGTATTGTTTACCATATGGATCTTTACAGGTTGAAAGATGAGGAGGAAGCTATTAGTGCAGGAGTAGAAGATGCCTTTTATTCCGGCAATATGTGCCTGGTAGAATGGCCCGAAAAAGCGCCTGCAATTTTTCCTGATGATACCGTTCATTGTTATTTAACTTCTGTGGCACATAAAGAACGCAAGCTGCAAATAAATCTGTAATTTGTAACACTTTAAATTGCACTTACCGTGTGAGCGGCTTTATGGTCTTACTCACTTAATTAATTTAATATGGCAACATCCAAACCATTTGTATCGCCTTCTTTTACCTATGAAACGCTGGAAGAAACCTTAGATGTAAAACCTAAAGGGGAAGAAATGCATATCGGAATTCCCAGGGAAACCTCTTTTAATGAGAACAGGATAGCTTTAACTCCCGAAGCCGTGGGAGTGATCATCGCAAACGGACACGAAGTTAGTATCGAAACCAATGCTGGTGTTGGTGCAAATTATAGCGACAGGGACTACAGTGAAGCAGGTGCAAAGATCGTATATGACAAGAAAGAAATATTCAACTGTAATGTGATCGTAAAGAGTGCCCCGGTAAGTGAAGAAGATTGCGAATTATTAAAACCAAATACCTACATCATATCTCCAATTCACCTTGCGGTAATGAAGAAGCATATACTGGAGAAAATGATGGAGAAAAAAATCACTGCGCTGAGTTTTGAAAACCTGAAAGATGGAAGTGGTCATAATCCAATTGTACGCAGCATGAGTGAAATTGCCGGTAGTGCCGTTATGCTGGTAGCCGGGCAATACCTTAGTAATGCAAATAATGGTAAAGGTGTTTTGGTAGGTGGCATCAGCGGTATTCCTCCTACAAAAGTTATTATTATTGGTGCAGGTATAGTGGGTGAATATGCAGCCAGAACTGCCCTGGCAATGGGGGCAAGTGTTAAAATATTCGACAACAGTATTTACAGGCTTAAACGGCTGCAGAATAATATTGGCGGGCGCTTATGGACTTCCGTTATTGAACCTAAAATATTAGGTAAACAACTTAAAACCTGTGACGTAGCCATTGGGGCTTTAAGTGGTGCCACGGGTAGAACACCCATTGTAGTTACGGAAGAAATGGTGAGTAATATGCGACCGGGTAGTGTGATCGTTGACGTTAGTATAGATCATGGCGGTTGTTTTGAAACAAGCATGGTTACTACGCACGAAAAACCTGTTTTTACAAAGTATGACGTAATACATTATTGCGTACCAAATATACCCAGCGGCTTTGCCAGAACTGCTTCGCAGGCTATAAGTAATGTATTAACAGCCTTGTTGCTGGAGACGGCAGAAGATGGCGGTATTGATAATGTAGTGTGGTATAAAATTAATATCCGTAGTGGAATTTATTTATTTAAAGGAAGCCTTACAAATATCCATTTAAGCGAAAGATTTGATCTGAAGTATACCGATCTCAACTTATTAATTGCGAGCAGGAGGTAAGTATTTGTAAAAATTTATGCTGATACTTTATTATTTATTTGTAATCAACAATTGATATCACGTTCTCACAGAAATCATATTCCTGCATATCATTGCTGCTTATCACGAGCATTTTTTCATTTGCATAATTTTTGATCAGCCGCTTGTATAGGGCAATTCCTTCTGCATCAAGATTGGTAGTTGGCTCATCTAACAGCAATACATTTGTAGCACTAAAAAAAGCCTGGGCAAGCTTAAGCCGTTGTTTCATTCCGCTGCTGAAATAACGAATTTGTTTATGGGCAGACTTTTCCAGGTTCACTTCTTCCAGTATTTCCAGCACAGGTTTAACAAATGGCTTAAAAGTAGCATGAAAATTAAGCATTTCCAGAGCAGATAACTCTTCTATCATTTCAAGGTAGGGAGCCGCAAACGAAAACGCTTTATGGGCATTAATGGGGAGGATCGTGCTATTCAACTTACTGTTGAAATAATCAATAGTTCCTTCACTGTGCAGTACGGCACCGGCAACAACCTGAAGCAACGTAGATTTTCCTGAACCGTTAGGCCCGGTAATAGCATATCTTTTTTGTGGAAGAAATTCATAGTCAACATGACGGAATATCCATTCCCTGTTGTATCGTTTGCCCGTATTAGTTAGTTTGATCTGCAAGCTGAAGTATTGTTTTACGAAAGGATACCAAATAGCAATGCTGAAAAGATTACAAGGTTACGCTCCACGAAATAGTACCTGGCAGTTATGCTGACTTTACGGATAATATCATTCATCATCCATGCTTCCTTTGCTGAATCTTTTGATGATGCCTCGTCCGCTTTCGCGGATAAAAGTTACGATCTCATCTCTTTCATCCGTTGCAGGTAATTCTTCTTCTATATAATTAAGTGCCTGGGAAGTATTTAGGTTTTTATTGTAAATGATTCGATAGATATCCAGAATCTGGTTTATTCTATCCAGCGAAAACCCTCTTCTCTTCAAACCAACAGAATTAACCCCGGCATAACTTAAAGGAGTACGGCCTGCTTTGATATAGGGAGGAACATCTTTACTCACCAGCGAACCTCCGGCAACAAATGCATGTTGCCCGATATGAACAAACTGATGAATGGCACACATTCCTGCCAGGATCGCATTGTCTCCCAGGGTAACATGTCCGGCCATCTGGGTATTATTGCTCATGATACAATTATTGCCAACAATACAATCATGGGCTATATGGCTATAGGCCATAATTAAACAATTATCACCCACTTTGGTAGTCCATCTGTCTTTGCTGCCACGGTTGATCGTAACAAACTCACGGATCGTGGTATTGTCGCCTATTTCTACTGTGGTATTTTCACCTTCATACTTTAGATCTTGTGGTATGCCGGCAATTACAGCTCCTGGAAAAATGCGGCAATTGTTTCCAATGCGGGCACCTTCCATAATTGTTACACTGCTGCCGATCCAGGTTCCTTTACCGATCTCTACATTTTGATGTATAACACTAAACGGATCAATTTTTACATTGTTGGCCAGTTTGGCGTTTGGATGTATGTATGTGTGCGGATGGATCATTTATAAATGATAGTTTTGGTAATTTAGTGATTAAGAATGCTTTAATATTGTTATTGCTGCATTGTTAAAAAAATATTTATTTTAATATGTTTGCCATATTAATAAGTTTCGTCTTGCTTTTTCGAACTTATATTGTAAACAACCTCTTACTGTTTCCCCTAATCCCTTTTTACTAACTGGGCAGTGAAATCGCCTTCTGTGCATAGTTTATTGCCCACATACACATTCCCACGCATAACACAAATCCCTCTTCTAATTGGTTCAATTAGTTCCATCTTTAGGATCATTGTATCACCTGGCACAACTTTTTGTTTGAATTTACAATTATCAACTTTCAAAAAATAAGTATCATAGCTTGCTTTCGGCATAGCGTTGATACAAAGAATGCCCCCGGTTTGCGCCAGTGCCTCAATTTGTAAAACGCCTGGCATTACCGGGTTACCGGGAAAGTGTCCCTGGAAGAAAAACTCATTGAATGTAACATTTTTTATCCCTACTATAGTATTGTCGTTAAGTTCAATGATCTTATCAACTAGCAGGAACGGGTAACGGTGTGGTAAAGTTTTTTCAATGTATTCCAGTGTATAAACCGGCGGCCTGTTAGGATCATAAACCGGAATGTTTTTAGTATGCTTGTTCTTTTTTATGTATTGCTTAATGATCTTCGCAAATTCTACGTTGCTGCTATGGCCCGGCCTGTTGGCAATAATATGGCCCTTAATAGGATAGCCGATCAATGCGAGGTCGCCAATTATATCCAGTAGCTTATGGCGGGCGGGTTCGTTAGGAAAACGCAACTCCAGGTTATTGAGGTAGCCTTCTGTTTTTACTTCTACTTTGCTGCGGCCAAAAGCCTTTGCCAACCGACCCATCTCTTCCTCAGTTACGGGCTTGTCTACCACCACAATTGCATTGTTGATATCGCCACCTTTTATAAGGTTGTTGTCTATCAGCATTTCCAGTTCATGTAAAAAGCAAAAGGTACGGCAGGGAGCAATTTCTGTTCTAAATTCCTTCATGCTTTTTAAGCTGGCATGTTGGGTTCCTAAAACCGGACTGTTAAAATCTATGAGGGTAGTGATCTCATAATTGGTTGCCGGCAGCGCAGTAAGTTCTACTCTTTTCTTTTCGTCATAAAAAGATAAATTAGTGTCTATTGTATACCATGCCTTGGCAGCATCCTGTTCTACAATACCAGTTTCCACTATTTTATCTACAAATGGTCCGCTGCTGCCATCTATAATGGGTATTTCGGGCCCATTTACTTCTATAAGGCAATTGTCTACTCCCATTCCAACCAACGCGGCAAGTACATGTTCTACCGTGCTCACTTTTACAATTCCCTGCTCCAGCGTGGTTCCCCTGGAAGTATCAGTAACCAGGTCGCAATCTGCTTTCATTGCAGGTGTTCCTGCCAGGTCAACCCTTTGAAATTGAAATCCAAAGCCGGCGTGGGCAGGCTTTAAGGTCATATCAACATTAATTCCCGTGTGAAGGCCGGTTCCTGAAATACTTATTGCTGATTGTAGTGTATGTTGTTTATCCGGGTTGAAATTTTTATCCATGCGGCAAAATTCGATTTTGCGCAAAGATATTTTAATTTTTCTCTTCTGAGCTATAGGAAAAGCAGGAAATAAAGTAATACCGGTTAAAACTGGAACTGGAAACTTCCAAAAATGCCGAAACGGGCTGTTTTTACGAACGAGGTTGGATTTTCTGACAAGCGCCACACAAAATCAATTCGCAAGAATTTTAAAATATTGTCAATTCCGGTACCCACTTCCAGGTAAGTTCCATTGTTAAGGGTTTTAAATGTTTTTTTTGCATCATTCAATTCAGCATTAGCATCGGATAATGAGCCCCATAAAGATTTCACATTCCAGAATTGCCTCCACTTTAATTTTCGGGTAAGTGGTATAAACCGGAAAAGGCCCGAGCCGATATTATGTTCAATATTTACCCCGGCATATTGATCACTCAGGTATTCAAAGCGTGTCATCAGGTTATATACTCCGGCATTGTAATAATAAATATCGTTTCCCGGATGATTCTCTAAAAAAGCAAAAGGTAAAGTGCCAAATACTTTGCCACCGTAAACCTTATAGCTCAAGGTTCCATAGGGAGATATCTTCATCTTATCTTTTATGGTTAATGCGAGTTTACTGTAGCTATAAGCACTGTTTGCAATGCCTGGTATTCCCTGGGTGGCAGTTAATTCTACAATAGGATACTTAGTTCCCAGTGAATAACGGAAATAATCTCCTTCTATAAATTGTTCCAGGTAAGCAAACCTCAGTTTAAGGGCAACTTCAAAGCTGGTTAATGGCTCTCCCCGGGTAGTTGGAAAAGTAGATTTAAAGGGCAGGTTCCTTAAAGGTGTGTAACTGCGGTGAGCTAAAAATAGCTCCGTAGAAAAACCTTTGCCCAGTTCTTTAAAAACTTCCAGCCTTATATCCCTGGTTTGAACAAATTTCCTGTTCACTTTTGGTTTTCTTATAGCGAGAGAAAAAATATTATCCTGGCTTACTTCACCTATCTGGCTGATGCCATTGTCAATATCATTACTGTAAGATGCATGAAGTCGCAGCCTGTTTGGTTCTCTTTTCAGTATCCAAAAAGCTTCAGCCAGCCCCTTTAATTTTTTATCGGTTGTTCCGTAAGCAAGATAACCATGCAGGTAGATGTTCTTATTAAAGCCTGTGTTGGTTCCAAGATCGAAGCGGTACCTTGATCCTTCCCAGGCATTGCCACTTACCCAGTTGAACCATGGCCCGATCTCCAGATTGCCAATATTTTTATAGCCCGATGCCAGGAATTTAAGTGTTCTTTCCAACCGCTGGAATTTTGGCATTTGCAGGAGTTTATCGATCGTGGTATAAATGGCTTTCTCATTTACAGAAAGGCTGTCGTGCCGTAATTCACTCCAGGTAGAATCTGAAGTATTGTTTAGTCCCTTATTGCTTTTAACTACTTCCTCAATTTTCTGATCATTAAAAAATGCAGTAATAGAATCATTGTTGATAACAATGTTTCGGTAAGATGTTGATTTGCGCCCTATGAGTGTGAGCGATTGTTTTCCCAATACCCTAAAATCTGCAAAAAATTTATCCCTGTTTAAAAAATAAACAGTGTCATTAATTGGGATGAATTCCTGGAACACACTGATCCTGTCTATAAAATTAATATTGGCATCTTTGCCGAGGAATAAAGATATTTTTTGTATCTGAAAAGTTTGGCCTATTACCCAGGCATCTCCTTCAAATGTGTTTTGTCCGGGGCGTTTTGGGCGAAACACAAAATGAAATATTTTTTTTCCGCCCTGCACCTGTGTATCGGGAACAGAAAATTGATAATAGTCGTCTGCATTATCATTAAATGGACTTATAAAATCCTTGTCCATTACGTTTACATAATTACTATAAATGTTCACATTCTGGTTCATTACGCCGGTAAGCCTGGAGATGCTTTCGTTTTTAAAACCTTTGGTATTGCTTGCCCGGATATTCTCAAAAAATTTCTTTGGATTTTTCTGAAATCCATAATCGCTGATGCTTTCCAAAAGATAGGCAGGTAAAAAAGGATCTTTCTCAGAAGTGCTGTCGATATTATCTAATACAAAACCGAACGATTTTAATAACGGATTCTTTTTTATCCGATTTGCATTAAAATTTTTGATGTCAACTTCCAGTTTATTGTAAGCTTCGTAACCAAAATTGGGCAGGTTGTAGCGGTTGTACAATTTCTTTTTGCTCATTATCTTTTTCCAGAGAAACAGCCCTTTATTGAATTTTGCTTTTACCACTACATTATTGGTGAGGCCGCCCCGTTGTAGTTGAATATTTACAGGAACGGCAGCGTTGGACTCCGATATAGGAAATTTATAAGTTTCATAGCCAACATAGGTTACCACCAGGCTATCGGTTCCAAGGTTATTGATGCGAATTGTGAAGTTACCGGCGCTGTCAGATGTTTGACCAAGCCCCGAACGTTGCAGATAAACAGACGCATAAGAAACAGGTTCTTTGGTATGAGCATCTATGATACTACCGGTGATAGTTACCTGCGCATTACTATCAACCGTTGCGAAAAGTAATGAAAGAAGGAAAAGGTATTTTGCCAAAAAATTCAAAATCTGCTAAGGTTATTCAGTTATAAATAGGCAAGTATGTACGAATTGATGCTGTTCTAAAGTTTTTGAACTGTTAAATACCTGTGTCGCAAGCTATAAATATTAACAGTTTATCGCAGGTATTAACAGGGTATTTAAATCTCTTTATTTACTAACAGTTCTTTTATGATCCGCTCCAGTTCTATGATCCTTTTTTCCAGCTGCGGAAGATTCCGTGTTATTGCCTGGCTTCTTAATGCAGCTGTGTAATCATATGCCGGCGAGCCTGTAACAGCCGAATTGGGCGTCTTTATAGATTTGCTTACACCGCTTTGCGCATTTATTTTACTTCCATCTGCTATCTGGATATGGCCAACAATGCCCGCCTGCCCTCCGATCATTACATTTTTTCCGATCTTGGTACTCCCACTTACGCCACTTTGAGCAGCAATAACACTGTTATTTCCTACTTCTACGTTATGAGCGATCTGAAGTAGATTATCAAGTTTTGCACCAGACCTGATCAGGGTGCTGCCGATTGTGGCCCTGTCGATAGTAGTATTAGCCCCAATTTCCACCCCATCTTCAATTACCACATTGCCAATCTGAGGTACTTTTTTAAGGCTGCCGTCCTGTTGCGGCGCATAACCAAAGCCATCACTTCCAATAACAGTACCGGCGTGTATCACTACGTTTTTTCCAATAACGCAATCATAGTAAATTTTAACACCTGCGTGAATAATGGTATTATCACCCACCTGTACATTATTGCCCAAATAGCTGTTTGGAAAAATTTTAACTCCATTGCCTATCACAACATTCTCGCCCAGGTAAGCAAAAGCACCAATGTAAACTTCTTCTCCTGTCTTTACTGAAGGATGTAGGAACACGGGTTGTTGAATGCCGGTAAGTTGTTGTGTTCTTATTTGTTGGTATTTATCTAACAGGATGGCAAAAGCGCTATAAGCATCGGGAACACGGATTAGTGTGGCCGAAATCGCCTGTTTTAATTGCAAATTCTGGTTTACAATAATGATGGAAGCCTTTGTAGTATATAAAAAATCTTCGTATTTGGGATTGGCTAAAAAAGCAAGCTGCCCCTGTTGTGCCTCTTCAATCTTTCCAAAGGAATTTACAGCAGTATCACCCGAACCTTCAAGGGTTCCGCTAATAATTAGTGCGATTTGAGCAGCGCTGAATTGCATATTTTAAAGCTTTTTTAGCTAACAACTTTTAGTAGCCTGTAAAAAAATATTCTCTTTCCAGGGCATTTAACTAATTGCTGGGATAACAAATGTAATATTTTTTAACCTTGCCCCTCAGGTTTTCATTTATGAGTGCATTGTCTACTTCCGAAATGTCTTTTACGCTTCCATCCTTAAATAAAATATGGATGTGTTCGTTTTCAAAATTGTAAGTGCTGCTGGAAGCTTCACCTGTAAAAACCAGCCAGCCTGCATCTTCTTCCGTGATATTCATTTTGGAACAGGTTTTCAGTTTCTTTTCTTCTAAAAGTTTTTCAGCAACGGGGTCAGGAAAATATTTTACTTTAAGTAATTTGCGGTTAATTATTCCATTGCTTAGGCTTGATAATATTTTGTCATCATGATGGCACCATGTTTTAATGGCCATTAAAACATCCACATCATCAATGGCACAAAATTGTTGAAGAGATATAGTTGATAGCGGTTCTGTTATAAAACTTTTTAAAGGTTCCTGGCAATCGGCTTTTATCTGTTTTGCTCTTTTGATGATGCGTTGTAGCATTTGCTCTGCACTAAGTACGGTTTTGTGTAAATAAACCTGCCAGTACATAAGCCTTCTTGCCAGTAGGAATTTTTCGATAGAGTATATTCCTTTTTCCTCCACCATCAGTTCGCCCTGATGTACCGTAAGCATTTTCAGTATTCTGTCGTATGCAATTACTCCTTCATTCACTCCAGTAAAAAAACTATCGCGGGTAAGGTAATCCATACGGTCTACATCCAGTTGCCCACTCACCAGCTGGTGAAGGAATTTTTTTGGATAGTTATCTATAAAAATATCAATGGCCATCTGCAACCTACCATCAAATATTGTATTTAACTCCCGGATAAGCATAAGGGAAATATCTTCATGGTGAACGCCTTCTGCCAATACCTGTTCAAGTGCATGAGAAAAAGGTCCATGGCCTATATCGTGCAGTAATATGGCGATCTTAGAAGCCTGTTGTTCTTCTGCATTAATGTCAATTCCTTTGCTAATTAGTTCCTGTAACGCACAACGCATGAGGTGGTAAGCTCCCAACGAATGGTGCAGCCGGGAATGTACCGCACCGGGATAAACGAGGTGTGCCATGGCCATTTGCTGAATGCGGCGTAAACGTTGATAGTAGGGATGTGCAATGATCTGGCTGATAAGTTCATCATCAATCGTTATAAAACCATAAACAGGGTCATTAATTATTTTGTGAAAGCGCATCAGGTTGTTTTGGCGTAAAATTTATATGTTAAACTAATTACAAAGTGGTGCAAAGCTACAAAGCATCAGGCTAAAAAATTAAATTTGCAAGTGCCCGGTTTCTTAATTGCATGCTGCTGTTGGCAAACCATTTTCCAAATTGCAAACTACAATGTATAAGTTTGTTTTAGATTACTCAGCTTAAAAAAGATTGTTAAATATGAATGTAGCAAAAATACTTTGGGTAGATGATGAAATTGATAGCCTCAATTCGCAGATCATGTTTTTGGAAAATAAAGGTTACGAAGTGCAAACAAAAACCAATGGTTTTGATGCCGTGGAATTTGTAAAAGAGAATATTGTAGATGTAGTATTGCTGGATGAAACAATGCCAGGCATAAGCGGGTTGCAAACCTTGCAACAGATCAAAGAAGTGAACAGCAACCTGCCGGTAGTTTTGATCACAAAAAATGAAGCCGAAAACCTGATGGATGAAGCCATTGGCAGCCAGATAAGCGATTACTTGATAAAACCTGTAAACCCTAACCAGGTTTGGCTGAGTTTAAAAAAAATAATAGATAATAAAAGATTGGTTGCTGAAAAAACCACCTCCGCATACCAGCAGGAATTCAGGAGTTTGTTCATGGCGCTGAGTAATAACCCGGATTATAATGAATGGATGGAGATATACAAAAAATTAGTGTACTGGGAACTTGAAATGGAGAAAAGTGACAGCCCCGAAATGCAGGAGGTTTTCCAAACCCAAAAACAGGAAGCCAATACAGAGTTTTTTAAATTCATCTCAAAAAATTATGCTTCCTGGGTAGCGCCAAAAAGTACGGATGGCCCAATAATGAGCCACAACCTGCTAAAGTTTAAAGTATTGCCACATCTCGAAAAAGGAACACCTCTATTTTTCATCTTGATCGACAACCTGCGCTACGACCAATGGAAAACGATTCAACCGATGTTTGCAGAAAGTTTCAGGATACATGAAGAAGAAACTTTTTATTCTATTTTGCCAACTGCCACCCAATATGCCCGCAATGCGATCTTTGCCGGTATGCTTCCCATTGATATTGAAAAACAATTTTCTGCACAGTGGAAAAATGATGATGACGAAGGTGGTAAAAATCTTTTTGAAGAAGAGTTTTTGCGGGCACATCTTAAAAGGGTGGGAAAAGGAGACCTAAAAGTTTCTTATACAAAGATTACCAATAACCACGATGGACAGAAAATGGTGGATAATATGCATAATTTATTGCAGAATGATTTTAATGTGATCGTGTACAATTTTATTGATATGCTAAGCCATGCCCGAACAGAAATGGAGGTATTAAAAGAACTGGCAGGCGATGAAACAAGCTACAGAAGTATCACCGAAAGCTGGTTTGAACACAGCCCGCTTCACCAGGCGCTTAAAAAAATAGCTGATAAAAATATAAATGTAATTGTGGCAACCGATCATGGCACTACCCGTGTTAAAACACCCGCAAAAGTGATCGGCGATAAACAAACTACAGCAAACCTGCGATATAAACATGGCAGGAATTTAAACTATGAACCACGGGATGTGCTGGCATTCAGGGATCCGCGGGAAGCAGGGTTACCTGTACCCAATGTTAATTCATCTTTTATATTTGCCAAAGGCGATCTGTTTCTATGCTATCCCAATAATTACAATCACTTTGTAAATTATTATAGAAATACTTTTCAGCATGGCGGTATCAGCCTGGAGGAAATGATTGTGCCTGTGGTGCGGATGTCTAATAAATAGGGTCTCTTATATGTTATGCCACAGCACATTATTAATCCACATTTGTGTACAACCTTTTTTTTAATTCCTCCCATAAAGAAGGAAGTTGCAGATATTTAGTAAATTGAAAAGCCTGTGGGCTGCGTGAACTATGAAATATACACAACACACTTTAGACAAGGTAGAAAAGATCATTGAAGATAGCGGCTACATCATCCGTTACGAGCGGGGTACATTCCAAAGTGGGTATTGTATTTTGCAGGCAAAAAAGGTAGTAGTCTTAAATAAATTTTTTCAAACGGAAGGAAGGATCAATACTTTAATTGACCTGTTACCCCAACTCAACATCAACTTCGACGCATTAACACTGGAAAGCCAGAAAATGTATGATGAATTATTATTAGTTGGAAGCGAAAAATAGGGGTTGTTAAAACCCGGCTGGTTTCCATTCGGTGCATATGGTTAATTTTGCATCTTATATTTCTAATTCATGTTTTGTCCTCCATTAAAAATTACTTTCCTTGGCACCGGAACAAGCAGTGGGGTACCGATGATTGCGTGCACCTGCGAAGTTTGCCAATCCGCCGATACAAAAGATAAACGTTTGCGTAGCAGTATACTGGTAGAAAGTGATACAACCAGCATTGTAGTGGATACCACTCCCGATTTCAGGTTCCAGATGCTAAGGAGTAATGTAAAAAATCTTGATGCTGTTATATTTACGCATCCTCACAAAGATCATATCGCCGGCCTTGATGATATTCGGGCATACAATTATTTTCAGAACCAACCCATGAAAGTATATGCAAATGAACTTACCAAAGAGGCTTTAAAAAAAGAATTCTCATACATTTTTTCTGAATTCAAATACCCCGGAATACCCGACATAGATCTACATGATATATCTGACCAGGCATTTTTTGTTGGCGATATTCCGGTTCAGCCAATAAAAGTATGGCACTTAAAAATGCCTGTACTTGGTTTTCGCTTTGGGCACTTCACTTATATAACAGATGCAAACCGCATTGAGGATAGAGAAAAAGAATTAATAAAAGGTAGTAAGGCAATGGTGTTAAATGCACTTCGCCATGAAAAACACATTTCCCATTTTAACCTGCAGGAAGCTATTGACCTGGTACAGGAACTACAGGTGCCCGAGGCTTATTTCACTCACATCAGCCACCAGCTTGGTAAACATGCAGATATAGCACCATCACTTCCTACAGGAATAAAACTTGCTCACGATCAACTGCAGTTGATTTTCTCCTGAAATACCGGTGTTTTTACCTGAGTTAGTCAATAATATGCAGGTAATTTTCAGGTATGCAACAGAAGCAGGTTCCCCCTTTTTTACATTTTACACGCAAAGAAAGAAACGGCATAGTAGTAATACTTTGTATGGTTGCTACACTTATAAGCCTGCCATTTTTATATTCAGCGTTTTTTAAAAAAGATGCTCAAGAAATAGAAACCTTTCGTGACGAAATGACGTTGCTGCAAAAGGCCGCGCCGGATAAAAGAATTGATAAAGGATTTTCATTTTATAACCGGGACAGCATCAATACCGGCAACAGCAAATTTAAAAGAAACGGGTATGAAGAAATCACTGCTGAATATTTCTATTTTGATCCAAATACTTTGCACGAAAGCGGTTGGAAAAAATTGGGGGTAAGAGATAAAACGATCGGCACTATAAAAAATTTTCTGAAAAAAGGCGGACGGTTCCGGATACCCGAAGATATAAGTAAGATATGGGGAATGAGTAAATACCAGGCAGCCCGTTTAATTCCTTATGTAAGTATTAAAGCGATTGAAACAGGCAGTAGTAAAGATTTTCATAAATATGACAAGAGATCTATCAGTCAAAGATTCACTGCTCCTATTGATGCTAACAAGGCAGATTCAACTGCTTATCAAACTTTGCCTGGCATTGGCCCGGGTTATGCCAGGAGGATCGCTAAATTTCGAGATAGGCTTGGAGGATTTTACAATGTTAGCCAGGTGGCAGAAACATTCGGGCTTCCGGATTCTACATTTCAAAAAATAAAAGGGTATTTACAGGTATCTCCGGAAGGAATTAAAAAGATAAATATAAACCAGGCTGATATAGAGCAATTAAAAGAACATCCATACATCAGGTACAAACTTGCCAATGCTATTGTTCAATACCGAAACCAGCATGGAGATTTTGTATCAGTAGAAGATATAAAAAAGATCATGCTTGTAACAGACGAAGTTTACCTTAAATTATCCGCCTATTTAACGGTACAATAAAGTTTGATTAATTCGCTAACACTTGTTAGTATTTTAAATTCCTTAAATTGCAGCCTCAATTGATTGCTATATGATGGAATTTTCTCAAAATGAACTTACTTCACAGGTGGCCCAGTCGGCCAAAGATTTTGCTTTACAACATATTAAGCCCTATTTGATGGAATGGGATGAATCTCAGGAATTCCCAGTTCATATATTTAAAGAATTAGGCAAACTGGGTATGATGGGTGTTTTGGTACCTGAAGCCTACGGTGGTACCGGGCTTGGATACCTTGAATATAGTGCTGTTATTCAGGAAATATCTAAAGTATGTGGCTCTATCGGCCTATCCGTTGCCGCACATAATTCTCTTTGTACCGGGCATATATTGGCATTTGGCAATGAAGCACAAAAGCAACAGTATTTACCTAAACTGGCTACGGCAGAATTTATTGGTGCATGGGGACTAACAGAGCCAAATACAGGCAGTGATGCCGGTAATATGAAAACAGTGGCTGTAAAAGATGGCGATAGCTGGAAGCTAAACGGTACTAAGAGCTGGATCACCCACGGGAAATCGGGCGATGTTGCTGTGGTAATTTGCAGAACCGGAGAACCAAGGGCAAAAAATAATTCTACAGCATTTATTGTTGAGAGGGACACAGCAGGTTTTAGCGCCGGAAAAAAGGAAAATAAGTTGGGCATGAGGGCTAGCGAAACCGCGGAAATGGTTTTCGATAATTGTATTATTCCAGACAGCAACAGGCTGGGCGAAGTAGGAGATGGTTTTAAGCAGGCTATGAAAATATTAGATGGTGGCAGAATTTCAATAGCCGCATTAAGCCTGGGGATTGCAAAAGGCGCTTATGAAGCATCTCTTCAATATTCCAAGGAACGCCACCAGTTTGATCAGCCAATTTCCAACTTTCAGGGAATATCATTTAAGCTGGCAGATATGGCAACAAAAATTGAGGCAGCTGAGTTGCTTATAAACCAGGCCTGCGACTTAAAGATGCGGCATTTGCCGATGACAAAGGAAGCTGCTATGGCAAAATATTATGCAAGTGAAATATCTGTAGAAATCAGTACCGATGCTGTTCAGATATTTGGAGGATACGGCTACACAAAAGATTTCCCGGTAGAAAAATTTTATCGGGACAGTAAGCTGTGTACGATAGGAGAAGGTACCAGTGAGATACAGAAATTAGTAATTGCGAGGGAGGTGTTAAAATAATTCTATATATTCGCACCCTTTTAAACCCTACAAAAAAAAATCATGAAAAAAACGTTCTTGTTTATTGCTATTGCAGCATTTACTGCCATCTTGTTTTCTGCTTGTAAAAAAGATGATGCACCCGCCACTACTGCCCAAAAATTGCAACAAAAGTGGATCTTTGAAAAAACTTATAGCCATGGCGTAGAAGCTGGATTTCCTGAGTACCGTGATACACTTATCGGAGTTGCCGGCGAATACGTAGATTTTAGAACAAATAATTTGGTGATCAGTTATGTTGATGGAGTTTATGACACGTTAACTTATAGCATTATCAGTGATTCTAAATTAATTTTAGATGGCGATACCACTGATATCCAGGTATTGGATGATACACAATGCAGATTATATTCAAAATCTGTTTACTCAGCTACCAATTATGACGAGTTTACAGTGTTTCTTAAAAAATAATTTTTTTTCTAAGTTAGTAAGGGCCCACTTCGGTGGGCCTTTGTTATTTGTTTTATATAAGTTTGTATCATGAATTTTATTCGATCAATATTCATTATAGCAACGGCTTTAATGGCTGCCTGTAACGATAATAATACAAGCCCGGAAAATGCAAAAGACATTAATACTATAGTTTCAGGCGAACAATTGTTTAAAATAAACTGCGCTCAATGTCATCACCCTGCCCGGGACCTAACAGGTCCCGCTCTAAAAGATGTAAGAAGTCGATGGAAAAATAAAGAATTGCTATATGCATTTATATATAACCCGCAGGATGTAATAGTAAAAGACCCTTATGCCAAAGAGCTTTTTAATAAATGGAAGCAGGCTTACATGCAGCCGTATCCTAATTTAAGCAAAGAGGAAATAGACAGGATATTTGATTACTGCGATAATGCTAAATAAAAATGCCAGCTGCAAATTATTACAGCTGACATATTAAAGATTTACCTGAAATTTACTTTTTATCACCGCCAAAAACGCCGCCAAATTTTTCTGCTGCATTCTTAACAAGATCCTCCACTTTTTCACCGGTTTCGCCGGGAATAAAATCGCTTATTTTATCCATCATACTGCCAGACGTAGTAGCTGAAGCATTGCTTGAAACGTTTGTATTCATTGTTTCAGGGGTTGCTGCACCAGGGAAAAAATTATCTACAGCACCAGCCATCATCGGAAATTTCTCTTTAATAAAATCCTTGATTGTATGAATGGCGGTATTTGCCTGGTCGGCACTGATGCCTGCTTTTTCAGTTAGGCGTGTTATTAACTCTTGCATGGTGATTATTTTTAATTATTGATTAAGCTCAGTTTTGAAAACAAATACAGGAATAAAGCTAACTATTTATCCCGATAATTTTTTTAATCATTGTTCGGTATCGTAACGGTCTACACGTTCAATTCCCGGTAACGCAAGCAGATGATTCACCAGTTCATCCAGTTCTTCTTTGTCGTGTACAAATACTTTCACATTTCCTTCAAAAATGCCGTCGTTGGCTTCAATGGTCATGGCAGAAATATTTACTTTCAATTCTCCACTGATGAGGTTGGTAATCTTATGTATAACACCTACATCATCTAATCCAATTATTTTTAAACCAGTAAGGAAGGAGATTTCTTTGTTTTTTGCCCATTTTGTTTTTACTACCCGGTGTCCATAATTTGATAATAACCTGGTTGCATTGGGGCAATTGGTGCGGTGGATCTTTAATCCTTCTCCGGTAGTAATAAATCCAAACACATCATCGCCAGGTATAGGTTTGCAACAGTTGGCAAGTGTATACATGATCCTGTCGCTGCTTTCACCAAAAATGATGAGTTCGGCATCCTTCTTACCGGCCTGCCGGTTGTCAACATATTCCGGCTTCTCTTCTACCGGTTTGGTAGGTTTTGGCGGAATTAGTTTATCGCCATGAACAGTAAATTCCTTTAATTCCTTGAGGTCAATTTTCTTAACGGCAATATCATATAAAAGATCGAGGCTACTGTTAAGCTTGTAAAATCCTGCCAGTTCTTCAATATTCGATTGGCTCATAACGGCATTCATACCTTCCAGTTTGCGCTGTAAAATATATTTACCATCTTCTGCAATAGCTCGTTTTTCTTCTTTTAATGTATCTTTTATTTTGCTTTTTGCCTTACTGGTAACAACAAAATTCAACCACTCAGTATTAGGCTTTTGTTTGGCACTGGTAATTATCTCGATCTGGTCGCCACTGCGAAGTTTATAACTGATCGGCACCAGTTTATGATTCACTTTAGCACCAATACACTTGCTTCCAACAGCTGTGTGCACACTAAATGCAAAATCAAGTGCTGTTGCACCGATAGGTAACATTTTTACATCGCCTTTTGGTGTGTACACATAAATTTCTTCTGCTAAAAAAGATGTTTTAAAATCCTGTAAAAAATCCAACGAGTTGCTGTCCTGGTTACTCAGTGCTTCCCGAATCTGTTGAAACCATTTGTCGAACCGGCTTTCATCATCTTTGCCTTCCTTGTATTTCCAATGCGCTGCCAAACCTTTTTCTGCTATTTCGTTCATTCTTTGTGTTCGTATCTGCACTTCCACCCATTTTCCCTGCGGCCCCATTACGGTTGTATGCAACGCTTCGTAGCCATTGCTTTTGGGGTTGCTTAGCCAATCTCTTAGTCTTTCGGGGGAAGGGTTATATGAATCGGTAATAATGCTGTAAACTTTCCAGCAATCTTCCTTTTCTTTTTCCTGAATGGAATTTACAATAATGCGGATCGCAAAAAGATCATAAACTTCTTCAAAGGAAACACCTTTCTTTTTTATCTTACTCCAGATGGAATGAATACTCTTTGGCCGGCCATAAATCTCAAAGTTCAAACCTGTTTTATCCAGTTTTTCTTTTAATGGCCTGATAAAATCATTGATGTAGCGGCTTCTTTCCCGTTTTGTATCCTGTAATTTCTGAGCAATATATCGGTAGGTGTCTGGCTCCATATATTTCATAGCCAGGTCTTCCATCTCCGTTTTAATGTTATACAAGCCCATCCGGTGCGCAAGTGGTGCATACACATATACCGTTTCTGAAGACACCTTTAATTGTTTCTCCCTTTTCATGCTGTCCATGGTACGCATGTTATGCAACCGGTCGGCAAGTTTTATAAGGATAACACGAGGGTCGTCGGTGAGCGTAAGCAAGATCTTCTTAAAATTCTCTGCCTGCTGGCTGGTATTGGCATCCATTACCGTAGAGATCTTGGTAAGCCCATCTACAATTTTAGCGATCTCCGGCCCAAATTCCCTTTGTACATCGTCCAGGGTAATGTCGGTATCCTCAACAGTATCGTGAAGCAAAGCACAGATAGTACTTCTGATACCAAGCCCTATCTCTTCTACACATATCTTTGCCACAGCCAGGGGATGCAGGATATAAGGCTCGCCACTTTTACGCCGCATAGTTTTATGTGCTTCTGCTGCCATCTCAAATGCCCGTCGCAGCATCATTTTATCTCCTGGCTTTAGTTTCGATTTTAAAACCCTGAGTAAGGCACGGTATTCCCTCAGGATCTCCTTTTTCTCATCTTCTTCTGAAAGATTATAGGTAGATATGGTTTCTGTTGTTTCCATGTAGATAGACGAATTTAGTTTAAAATAAGGCAAAGCCAAAATAATACCTTTTTGTAATAAAACAGCCATGCAACAATCTGACTGTCAAAAGAAAAGCCGGTTATCTGGCAAACCGAATTCATTTATTAAGCGCTCCAGGTATAAATAATCTGCGCAGCTAAAGTTTTATAAAAAGAAAATCCGTAGTTTTGCCACCCGTTTGCGGATATGGCGAAATTGGCAGACGCACCAGACTTAGGATCTGGCGCCGCAAGGCATGTAGGTTCGACCCCTATTATCCGCACAAAATGCTAATCCTGCTCAAAGGCAGGTACCCAAGGAACAAAGAATCCGGAACATGTAAGTTCACAATTCTTTGTTCCTTGTTCTTTATTAATCACTTCAAATTTATATACAATGCCTACAGTTGAAAGAGAAAATATCGGCTTACTTACCGATAAACTTACCGTGAAGATTAAAAAGGAAGATTACTTGCCATCTTTTGAAAAAAAGCTAAAGGAATATAGTAAGAATGCAAATATCCCCGGTTTCAGAAAAGGAATGGTGCCAGCCGGAATGATTAAAAAAATGTATGGCGCAGGAATTTTTACAGATGAGATCCTTAAAACAGTTGAAAAGCAATTGTACACTTACCTGAATGAAGAAAAGCCAGATATTTTCGCCCAGCCGCTTCCCCTGGAAAGCGATATGAGTAAAATGGATTTGAACAATCCTTCAGACTATGATTTTGGATTTGAAATAGGATTGAAGCCGGCTTTTGAGATACCGGATTTCTCTAAAGCAAAACTTACGCTGAATAAAGTTGACGTAACGGATGATATGGTAAAAGAAGAGATCAACCGTATGCAGATAAAAGGTGGAAAAATGACAGAGCCTGAAGTGATAGATAATGAGGAGAATGTACTGAATGTGCTGTTTACAGAATCTGATAAAGATGGCAACCCGGTAGAAGCTGGTGTAACGAAAGAAAACTCTGTATTGCTAAAATATTTTACCCCAAAAATGCAAAAGGAATTAAAGGGTAAGAAAACCGGAGATCACTTTGTATTTCAATTAAATAAAACTTTTGAAGCTGATAAGCTTGAAATGATGTTACAGGATCTTGGCTTTGCAAAAGACGATAAAGAAGCCGCTACTAAATATTTTAAACTGGAAGTGGTAAAGATTGGCCTTGTAGAAAAGAGGGAAATGAATGAAGAATTTTTTAATGAAGTTTATCCAGGAAAAAATATTAAAACAGAAGCTGAACTTACAGAAGCATTAAAAGACGAAATTGCAAAATACTGGGAATCTCAAAGCCGTAATCAGTTGCACGACCAACTCTATCACTTGCTTATAGACGAAACTAAAATGGAATTCCCTGAATCTTTTTTAAAACGTTGGTTGCAAAACGGTGGCGATAAACCTAAAACTGCTGAAGAAGCAGAAACTGAATTCCCTGGTTTTAGCAACCAGCTTAAATGGACGTTGATAAGCGACCGACTGGTTAAAGATAACAACCTGGACGTTACTGCAGAAGAATTGAAAGAGAATATGAAAACCGAAGTGATGCGTTATTTTGGCCAGATGAATATGGGAGAAGATATGAGCTGGTTAGAGAGTTATATTGATCGCATGATGAAGGATGAAAAGCAGGTAGATGCAACTTACCGTAAACTAATCACCGAAAAACTATTCGGCTGGATGGAAGCACAAACAAAGCCTAAAGAGAAAAAGGTTAGCGTAGAAGAGCTGACTGCTATGCAACATAACCACCAGCACTAGAAATAGTAACTATACATTGATTTTAAAAAGAGGCACTCATCTGCCTCTTTTTTCGTTTAACATATTCTTAGCATATAATATATACAATATTTATTTTTTGTTCGTTCCTTCACCATTCCCCACATCTACCTAACATTTTAAACCTTACAGCAATGCCAACACTACGCAGCGCATTACTATGCGCTTACACAGCCGTTATTTTAGTTTCCTGTAACACAAAAAAAAGTATTAAAATGGTAGCAGGGAAGCCAGTTTTGATTGAGAAACAAATATTCGTCAAAACGTCTCCTGAGGTTTTAAACCTGGCAGATTTTCATAATAAATTTATTGATGCGTCTACACAGCATTTCACGGTTTCAAGCAAGCGCGTTACCATAATAAAATGCAAGGCTGGATTAAAAATTACGATTACTCCAGCGTCTTTAGAGAAAGAAAGTGGGGAAGCTATCAATAAAAATATAGAAATAAGCGTGATTGAATTAACTAAGGTAACGGACCTGTACAAAAGCAATGCAGCAACAGTAAGTAATGGTAAATTATTGGTGAGCGGCGGTAGTTATTTTATTGGTATGGAGAGTGACGGAGAAAAACTAAAGATGAAGTCCGGCAAGTCAATGCAGGTGGAATTTCCTGTTTTAAGATCCGGAGATATGGAGTTGTTTTATGGAGAAAGAAATATCGCAAATGATATGAACTGGGAAAAGCTCAATACCGCTTTGGCAGTAAAAAATGAAAAAATTGAATTTACTAATAACCTTCCCGACGTAGCTGTCAATTTACCATTGGGTGAGATCAGGGAGCCCAAAATTTATAAAAGCCTAAATGAAGAGGTTTACTATTACAGAAAGAAAATGACATTGGAAACTTTAGTAGACACACTGAATAAAAACAAGCCAATTGTATTTCTTCAAAAAATTTCTTTTTGGCCAAAAAATTTGCCAGTTAATACAAAGCTGGATTCTAATTTCCTTGTGCGTCTATATGGGCCAAGGCACCAGTACATATTAAGAACCTGTAAAGATGCGGAGAGGGAAAAAATTGATAATGAAAAAAGGGTAGCTGCACAAAAAACTTTTTTGGCAAACTTTCAACCGCGGTCTTTGGCTGGTAGAATACAAAAGTATTACGCACCTTCTGCCGTAACGATGTTAGGTTGGATCAATTGCGACCGGTTTTATCAATTCCCCAAAGAAGCGGAAACCAATCTTGAACTACCATATGCGTTTAATAAATGCCAGATAGAATATTTTGTATTATTTAAATCATTTAATGGCCTATTGAAGAATAGTATTTTCCCCACGGCTGATGGCCGGGTAGCGTTATCAAATTTACCTTTGGGAGAAGACATTACAGTAATTGCATTCCTGAAAAAAGATGGAATTATTTACCAGGCAAAGGAAGATTTTGTTGTGGGCTCAAATAAGATTATCCCTGTTAATTTCAAGGAAATTTCTTTAAATGAAATGAATGAAATTTTTGGAGACAACGTGAAGATCTAAGCCAGCAATAAACTTTGTCCCTTTGAAAACTAATTTTTAATAGCCTTCTTAATTTACTTTATACATCCTTTTTATTTGAAAAGGATGTATAAATTTTTGTTAATCGTAACCATTAGGGTTTATAATATCAGCTTTTTTAAAATAGCTGTGTAAATTTGAGTAAATAATATAAAAATTTCTATTATGAAAAAAATACTACTTTCTTTTTTAATAGTCACAACTGCAATCTCTGTGCAGGCGCAGGAAGACAGCCTGGTGCCCGACCAGAACCCGAATTTTAAAGTGAGCCTGGATAAGTATAAAGGTCAGCAAGATAAATTGATGGCTACCATGAATACTACTGTGCAGGACACTTACAAAGCATACGACTGGTATGAAGCCAAGCAGGAACGCAAACAACAAAGAATTGCAGACCGCCGCGAACGCAGGTTGTACGAAGCACAGAATTACGGTAATTTTTATAATCCTTACAATCGTTTTTACGACCCATTTTCGATTCCTTACCGGTATGCACCTTTTTATTACGGCCACCGCGGATGGAGGCATTGGTAAAATTTCATTTCTTTTTACATTATAATCATTTCAAATTTCTATTATGAGATCAATATTTTTTTGCTCAGTAGCAGCATTGCTTTTAGTATCAACTTCCTGCAACCGTAAGGTAACGAGGATCGATCCTTCTGAAACTCCCGATATCAGCGGCAAATGGAATAATACAGACAGTCGCTTAACTGCTGAAGAAATGATCAGCCAGGTTTTAACTGCGGCCTGGCTAAGCAATCATACCCAGGCAAAAGGAAAAAAGCCGGTTGTTATTGTAGGCATGGTAACAAATAAAAGTCACGAGCATATTGAAGCAGAAACTTTTATGAATGATCTTGAAAGGTCTTTTATAAATACCGATAAAGTTGGATTGGTTCAAAGCGGCAAAAAGAGAGAAGAACTTCGCGGAGAAAAAGCTGATCAGCAAACTAACGCATCTCAAAGCACGATGAAGAAATTTGGTTTGGAAAAAGGAGCTGATTATATTTTACAGGGATCTATTAATTCTATTGTAGATGCCTATAAAAAGAAGAAATCCGTTACTTACCAGGTAAACCTGGAGCTTACAAATATTGAAACAAATGAAGTGGTATGGATTGGTGATAAAAAAATAGCCAAACTAGTTAAAAATTAGTAGTGCCGCATCACGCTTATTATCGAATAATTAAGCTTTGTTGAAATATCATTTTATATATGCAGCCCCTTCTGTAATTTGAATCTGTTCATATATGCTCAGTTGCGGGTTTACAAAAGATATGGTAAAGAATTATTCCATTTAAAACCATAGTTCATCAGTTTCAATACCAATGATTTTTGATGAAAATGCTGCTCTAAACAATCATCTGAAATGACTTTATTTTTAAAACGGGCCTGTGTTATTTTGTTTTCAATGCCCGTTTTGTTTTCATCCTGCACTACTTATAATAAATCGATGAATGCCTATTACAGCAGCATTCAATCGCAGGATTATAATAAAGCATTAAACAAGCTTGATCATAGTAAGTTTATACAACGCAGCCGAAATCAGTTGTTGTACTTCCTGGAAGCCGGTAGAGTGTACCGGTTAAAAAATGATTATACAAAAAGTAATCAGTTACTGAACCAGGCAGATGACTACATAGAAAATACTCGGAAATCTGCCATTGATCTTGTTGCCGGAAACTTGTTGAATCCCATGCAACAAGCCTACCGTGGCGAAGATTTTGAGCAATTTATGGTTCATTTCTATAAGGCACTGAACTATGCTGCGTTGGGTAGTACCGATGAAGCCTTGGTAGAAGCGAGGAGAATTACATTAAGTAATAATGTACAGGCAGATAAATTTAAAGGTAATAGCAACAGGTACAGCGCAGATGCATTCGCACTTAATTTTCAGGGAATGATTTATGAAATGGGAGGAGACATTAATAATGCGTTTATAGCTTACCGTAATGCAGCGGACGTGTATTTGAAAAATGGAGATTCATATTATGGTGTAAGTATACCTACACAGTTAAAAAAAGACTTACTTAGAACTGCCAATGCCATGGGGTTTGGTAGTGAAGTTGAAAAGTATGAATCTCTTTTTAAAATGAAGTACACAAAAAATGAGGAGTTGGGCGGTGAGTTGATCGTTTTTATTGAAGAGGGAAGAGCACCTGTAAAGGAAGAAAGGAATTTTATTTTGAGTAGTGCTGCTGGCACCGTTGGAAGTTTTAGTTTTATAGACCAGGACGGCTACAATGCCAATATTCCTTTTAATTATTCATACTATGGTATTACAGAGCAAAAATTGAGTACGGTGCGTACGTTAAGAGTAGCGATGCCTGTTTACCGGGTGCTGTATTCCACACCTATGAATACATCTGTAATTGTAAATGGGAATACTTATACAACACAGTTGGCTCAGAATATAAATGAATTGGCAGCAGCTATTTTAAAGCAAAGGTTTTTAACTGAATTGGCAAATGCGATGGCCAGGCAGCTTACAAAAAAACTACTGGAGAAAGGAGCACAGGCCGCCGTAGAGGGCATAGCGAAAAGCGAAGATAAAAAAGCGGATGACAATGCAACAGACGCCGAAAAAGAAAAAAAGCGCCAGCAGAACGCCGATAATGCAAAAGCTGCAGGTGAAATTGCAGGATTTCTTGTAAATGTTGCCAATACCATTACAGAAAAAGCGGATACCCGTAACTGGCAGAGTTTACCTGCATTTATTAATTATGTAAGATTGCCATTAACAGCAGGAGAGAATACCATCAGTATCTCTGCAAATGGAAAACAGAAAGTTTTAAAAGTAAACGGCGGCAAAGGGATACAATTCATCAGCGAAGTTATTAACTGATCAAAAGCCTTTTATTTATATTTAGCCATTTATAGCTTTATCTCTTCATCGCTGTCATCAAAAAATCTAAACTCCGTTAAATGATAAGTTGAGTTGGATTTAACTTTTACCTTTTGTTTATACTTCCAGCTCCATTTCATGCGTCGTGAAGGGAAACCACAGGTGAGATAAGTATATAAGATCGGATGTACTTCAATAGTAAGCCCTTTATGCCTTTGCATAATAAGGTAGCTGAGATTTTTTGCGATCTCATCTTCTAATATCAGCGTGGAAGAAATTTTACCCGTGCCATTACAACTTGGGCAAACTTCACTCGTATTAATATTCATTTCCGGCTTCATTCTTTGCCGGGTAATCTGCATCAATCCAAATTTAGTGATTGGAAGTACTGCATGCTTGGCTCTGTCAGTCTTCATGTACTGGTCCATTTCATCTGCCAGCCTCTTCTTATTTTCCATCAGCTTCATGTCGATGAAATCCACCACTATAATTCCACCAAGATCGCGTAACCTTAGTTGGCGGGCTATTTCTTCAGCTGCTTCCAGATTTGTTTCCAGGGCATTTTGTTCCTGGTTGTTACTTACGCTTTTGTATCCGCTGTTTACATCAATTACATGTAAAGCTTCCGTATGCTCTATAATTAAATAAGCGCCACTTGGCAGGTTCACTGTTTTACCAAACGCAGCTTTCACCTGTTTGGTAATTCCAAAATTGTCAAAAATGGGAAGGCCATTATTGTAATAGGCAACAATGTCTGCTTTGTCGGGAGCGATACGTTGAATATAATTCTTCGTGTCTGCAAAAATCGTTTTATCGTTAACCACTATCCTGTTAAAATCCTCATTCAAAAGGTCACGCAACATGCTGTTGGTTTTACCTTGTTCGCTCAATATTTTTGCAGGTGCAACAGCTCCTTTTAAATTCGCCTGAATTGTTTTCCAGGTATTTTCAAGGCTGATAAGGTCTTCGTGTAACTCGGCGGTGTGTTTGCCTTCAGCTGCGGTGCGTACAATTACACCCAGGTTTTTTGGTTTGATAGATTCAATGATCTTTTGCAGCCTCTTTCTTTCTTCAGAAGAATGGATCTTCCGGGAAACAGCAACGATGTCATTAAATGGAGTAACCACTACAAAACGACCTGGAAGTGAAAGTTCGCAACTTAAGCGGGGACCTTTAGCAGCTATTGGTTCTTTTAAGATTTGCACCAGTACATTTGGCTTGCCGCTTAATACTTCGGTGATCTTACCTGTTTTAATGATCTCAGGTTCCACCTTAAATTTGGCAAATTCAAACTTTTCGTCAACCTTTTCGTTAATAGCCTGTGTTGTAAATTTTAGAATAGAGCGCACATAGGGGCTAAGGTCTGTATAATGAAGAAAAGCGTCTTTTTCAAAACCAACTTCTACAAAAGCAGCGTTTAAACCGGGGATCAGTTTTTTCACTTTACCGAGGTAAAGGTCTCCTACAGCAAAGCTGGCATCAGTTTTTTCACTATGCAGTTCCACCAATTTCTTATCTTCCAGCAGGGCAATTTCTACACCCTGCGGTATCGCATTTATAATTAACTCCTTGGTCAAGCGAATGTTTTTTTAAAAACTTTAATGCATTACGGAAGGAAAACATAAATGGCATGAATAATTGCAGCGCATAGCTATAATTATTCATGCATATAGATGAGTGCCGGTCATGAGGATAGCCGGCACCGATTAAGAAAAAGCTAATTACTTCTTCTTATGACGGTTCTTTCTTAAACGTTTTTTACGCTTATGAGTAGCGATTTTATGACGTTTTCTCTTTTTACCACAAGGCATACCGAGTTCTTTTTTGTTGAAAAAATATTATTAAATTAGTTGTGTTCGTTCTTTTTTATTTCAGCAATTTGATCCGTTCGTCCACTTCTTTGCTATACCTCGGATTGTTTACCATCCGCTTGCTTATGTTATACCATTTAATTGCTTCTGCCTTATCGCCTTTTGCAGCATAGGTATCAGCAAGAAATGCAATCGCTTCAATATTACCAGGTTCCTTAGCTACTACTTTCTGCAACCTGTCAATTGCTTTGTCATATTGCCCTGAAACATAACCGCCTACTCCCAGCACCATTTGCGCTTTCATATTGTTAGAATCTTTTCTAACAACCGCCAGCAGCTCCTGAATGCCTTTCATCGTTTCCTGCGGATCTCCATTTCGGCCTTTGCCAAAAATGTAACAGCTACCAAGCCCAATGCGCAGGTCTGTATTATCCGGGTTAAGCTGAATAGCCTGTTCAAATAGCGAAATCGCCTCTTTTGTTTCCCAACTAAGTTTAGATTCATCATGTTCACTTCTAAGCCGCTCTAAAAATAATTGGGCTGCGAAGGTGAGGTTTTTTTCTGAATTATCCAACTTAGAAGCCTTACTTATGTAAAATCCATATGGTTCAAACAGGTTTACACTGTCTTTCCAGAATTCCGCCAGGCGGTTATAAGCAATAATTTGTTGGGATTTTACGTCTCCTCTCACAACGCTGTTTTCCAGCTGTGAAACATATAAAACCTGCGCCGGGCTTAGGTTTTTTCTAGCACTGTCGATAAACTGCTCAGCATTAAAACTATTCATTTCCGGCTTTGCCGGCGTGTTGGGAGATACTTTTTTGGGTTCGTTGGTGCGACCAAAAATAAACATCGCTGCTACCAGCAAAATGCCGATTCCAGCCAGGATAAATTGCTTTTTCACTTACAAGATAATTTGAAACATGCTCAAAATGGAGCAGTTGGCAAAGGTACGTTAGTCTTCGCCTTCTTCCTTCACTTCCGGAGCTTCTTTAATATGGGCAGAAGATTTAATTTCCTGTACAAACTCCTTGGCAGGTTTAAAAGCAGGAATAAAATGTTCGGGTATTGCCACAGCTACATTTTTCTTAATATTACGGCCTATTTTGGCAGCCCGTTTTTTAATTATAAAGCTTCCGAATCCCCGTATATACAGGTTTTCTCCACCTGCCAGCGAAGCTTTTATTTCCCTGAACATTGTTTCCAATGTAACCAGTACATCTACTTTTGGGATGCCTGTTTTGTCGGATATTTTGTTGATGAGGTCTGCCTTTCTCATATAAGAAGTATTTTAAACAGTAAGTTAGAAAAAAATGTTGAAAATTCAAAAATAAGATGGTGATTATCAATAGGTTTGCAAATAGGGATTTTTCAAATGCTTCAACTAATGGTTGTAAACCTTAAAATACCGCATTGCTTTTGTAAAAATGCCTTATATCACAAGCAGTTACATTCCATCTGGTAACATTTTCATTAATTTCAGGATTATCTGATGAATACATATCATATTATTAAATTAAAAAGCGTTTCCAGATGAGCAGTGCCGCAAAGTTTTTTTTTACGGAAAGCCTGCTGAAATGGGATGCCGGGGAAAATAAGAGGGAGATGCCCTGGAAAAGGGAAAAAGACCCTTACAAAATATGGTTGAGCGAGATTATTTTGCAACAAACCCGTGTAGTGCAGGGCTGGGCCTATTATAACCGTTTCATTCAACAATATCCGGATATTAAAAAGCTGGCAGCAGCACCTGAAAACGATATTTTCAAATTATGGGAAGGTCTTGGATATTACACCCGCTGCAGGAACCTCATTGCTACCGCAAAATATATTGCTACCGAATTAAATGGAATTTTTCCAACAGATTATTTTGATATTCTCCAGTTAAAAGGTATTGGTGCCTATACCGCCGCAGCCATAGCCTCTTTTGCTTATAACCTGCCTTATGCTGTAGTTGATGGAAATGTGATGCGGGTTTTGGCCAGGTACTTTGCCATTGAAACACCTATCGACAGTAATGAAGGGAAAAAAGAATTTTCCAGTCTTGCCCGGCAATTGCTTAAAGAAGGCTTGGCCGGAAAGTATAACCAGGCTATTATGGATTTTGGCGCAACTATCTGTAAGCCTCAGCAACCCCTTTGTTTGCAATGCCCGTTGGCGAAAAAATGTGCTGCATTGCGGCTACAAGTGGTAAACAACCTGCCTGTAAAATCAAAAAAATTATTAAAGAAAAACAGGTGGTTCTATTATTTACTGATTGAAAAAAACAATGATTTTCTGGTAAGAATAAGAAATGAAAAAGACATTTGGCAACAGTTGCATGAATTTGTATTGATTGAGAATGACAAAGTTCTTACTCCGGAAGAATTAGTTGAGCTGCCAGCTGTAAAAAAAATGATAGGAAAAAATGCTGTACTGCAGCATGTTTCAGTAAAACACAAACAGCAGTTAACTCATCAAACCATCCAGGGTTTTTTTATTCACTATAAAATAAAAAATGCTGAAGTACCGGAAGGCTATCAATTTGAAAATAAAGCTGCTATATTACAACTGGCTTTTCCGAGGTTTATCACAGGGTATTTTGATGAAAGAAAGGCTTTTTTTGAAGGAAAACAGCAAATTTAGCCTGCATTGTATCTAAGATAAAATTGTATCTTTAAATTTGCTGAAAGGCCACTGACAATAAGCGGCATCAAAAAAAGTTCAACATAAAAATATGAGAGGCGTAAACAGAGTAATGCTTATTGGTAACCTCGGAAAAGATCCGGATATGCAATTCCTGGAAGGCAATATTGCAGTAGCAAAATTTTCTTTGGCCACCACTGAAACGTATAAAGACAGAAGCGGCAAATTGATTTCTCAAACGGAATGGCACACAGTTGTTTTGTGGCGTGGCCTGGCAGAATTGGCTCAAAAGTACCTGCACCGGGGCAGTTTAGTTTATATTGAGGGACGTTTAAAAACACGCAGTTGGGAAGATAAGGAAGGAAACAAAAAATTTGCAACAGAAATTGTGGGTGATAACCTGATCATGCTGGATAAAAGAAATGATGGCCTTCAGAATATTCATGGAATGGAAGGTGGAGATAATCCTGGGATTTCTGATGAATTGCCACCAACTGATGAACATGGTGAAGAAAGACTGCCATTTTAATTTTAAATATTTCCGGTGTTATTATACCGGCAAATAATTGTTTACTTAAATACTTTGCTTTGCACACTCATTCGGTTTTTACAACCGTACAATTTATTCCCGGATTTCTGGCAATAACTCCTGCCGCCAATATTATATTGATCTTTATTATTTTCCTGTTATTGATCCTTTCCTTTTTTGTTGCCGGCAGCGAAGTCGCTTATTTTTCACTTACATCCAAAGACATTAATATTTTAAAAACCAGGCGCCAGCCTTCCTTTAGGAGGATCGTAAATCTGCTGGAACAACCAAAGATCTTGTTGGCTTCCATGCTTATCACCAACAGTTTTGTAAATATCGGGATCATCCTTATTTCAAATTTGCTGTTCAACGACTGGCTCGCAGCCTATCAACTGCCTTTTTATTTATCTTTTCTTATTAAAGTTAGCGCCGTAACCATATTGCTGGTGCTATTTGCAGAAGTGCTGCCCAAGGTTTGGGCCACTCATCACAAGGTATGGTTTGCCGCTACAGCGTCGCTAATTATCGAAATATTTAATAGCGTTTTTTACAGGTTAAGTAAACGGTTGGTAAGGTTTAGCGATAATATTGAGAAGAAAGTTTCGCCTGTTAAATCTTCGTCTATGGATAATAGTAACCTTGATTATGCTATCGACCTGTTGCCGGAAGATGAAGCTACCATGGAAGAGAAGCAGATTTTGAAAGGTATCCGGAAGTTTGGCGATACTACCGTAAAACAGATCATGCGTACAAGGATGGACGTTAGCGGTATTGCCAACTCAAGTACTTACGAAGAAGTATTAGCGAAAGTAGAAGATCTCCATTATTCCCGCCTGCCGGTTTATAAAAGCAATCTCGACGAGATTGCCGGTATGCTGCACACCAAAGACCTGCTTCCTTATTTACATGAGTTGCCGGATTTCGACTGGCACGCCCTCATGCGCATACCTTATTTCGTTCATGAACAAAAGCTAATTGAAGATTTGTTGCAGGAATTCAGAACAAAGCGTATACACTTTGCAATTGTAGTGGATGAATTTGGAGGAACCTCCGGTATTGTTACACTGGAAGATATAATGGAAGAGATCATCGGCGATATTAAAGACGAATTTGATGATGAAGAAAGTGGTAATAAAAAGATAGACGATTTTAATTATATTTTCGAGGGAAAGACAATGATAAATGACGTGTGTAAGGCAATGAATCTTTCGGCAGATACATTTGAAGAAGTTAGGGGAGAAAGTGATTCGCTCGCCGGGCTGGTACTGGAAATAGCCGGAGAATTTCCACAGGTAAATGAAACACTGGAGAACAGCGGATTTATATTTATACCATTGGAGATAAATAAGAACAGAATCGATAAAGTAAAAGTAATTATTCAACCGGCAAAAACGGATACAGCCTAGCATGAACCAGCTTACCAGGATAACCACTGCCCTTTTTTTTATTTGCATGTTCATTGCAGCATGCAATTCAAACTACACTTCTAAAAAAAATGGTTACTTTAATATAGAACTTCCCAACCATCAGTACACCTCATTTAACAAACCAGGTTACCCATACAGTTTTGATTACCCCGTTTACGCAAATATTATCCAGGATAGTACCTACTTCGACAGCAGCCCCGAAAACCCTTATTGGATAAACATTGATTTCCCTGGTTTAAATGCCCGGATATTTTTAAGCTATAAGATCATCGGTGGAAAAGCAGTGTTTAAAGTTAAACAGCCCGGAGGTGGATATAAGGATTCTTTTGCTATCAATCAATTTGATAAAATGGTAAACGATGCCTTTAATCTTACCAATAAAAATGAAGCAGTTGCTACTTCTATTAAAGATAGCCTGCTCACTACTGCTAATAACATTTCTGGTGTTTATTTCCGCGTAGGCGGTAATGCAGCAACAGCCAGACAGTTTTTTTTGAGCGATACCAGCAGGAATTTTTTACGTGGCGCACTTTACTTTGATGCAACACCAAATGCCGACTCTTTAAAACCTGTGCTGGATTTTTTACAGGAGGATATGGATCGCCTCATTAGCAGTTTCCGCTGGAAGGAAATTAAATAGCTCCGGCTTCCCAAAACTTCATCAACGTTTAGTTGTATTTTTGCAGATATGATAGCAATTGACAATGTACTGGTAAGCGATCAGATCGTAAAAGAGCAGTTTGTTTGCGACCTAAACAGTTGCAAAGGTGCCTGCTGCGTAGATGGTGATGCCGGTGCGCCACTTAATAAAAATGAACTTCAAAGCATTGACGATGTATTTGATAAAGTGTTGCCGTACCTTAACGAGGAAAGTAAAATGGAACTGGACAGACAAGGGAGGTATGTATATGATAAAGAATTTGGATGGGTTACTCCAACAATTAATAGCAAGATATGCGTGTACGGCATAACAGATAAAAGCGGTATCGTAAAATGTGGAATCGAGCAAGCTTACATAGATGGAAAAGTAAAATGGAAAAAGCCGATCAGTTGCCACCTTTTTCCGGTGATTGTAACAAAAAGCAAAGATGGCGTTACAGAATTTGCCAATTATGAACCGCGGGAAGATAATTGTAAAGCAGCTTGTTCGTTGGGCAAAAAGTTAAAAGTACCTGTATACCAGTTTTTGAAAGAGCCGCTGGTAAGAAAATTCGGACAGTCATTTTATGATGCACTGGATGCAACTGCCCTGCACTTAAAAAAATAATTATTTAAGACGGTTTTTAATAAAAATATTTCATGAAAAAAAAGAACATTTTCTTCTCATTTTTATTCCTGATCGCGGTTAGCTCCTGTTCTGTGAATAAAGCGAAAATTGACAATAATTTAAAAAAGTATTTTGATGCAAAAAATGTAAACGGTTGCTTTACCATGCTTAACAATGCTGATGGGCAAATCACGGTTTATAATATGACCTTAGATACCATGCGGCTAACTCCGGCTTCTACTTTTAAAATTGCTAACGCACTGATCGGTTTGCAAACCGGAGCTATTACAAGTGAACAAATGATCATTAAATGGGATGGAGTAAAGCGGTGGAATAAAGACTGGAATAGGGATATGAACCTTAAGGAAGCATTCAAAGTAAGTAGTGTTCCTTATTTTCAGGAAGTTGCCAGGCGCATAGGAAAAGATACTATGCAACAATGGATTGATACGCTTGGTTATGGCAATAAAAATATTGCCGGACCAATAGATTCTTTCTGGTTAAATAATCAGCTAAAAATATCTCCCGATGAGCAACTCGGATTTTTAAAAAGATTATATTTTGATCAGTTGCCGTTTAGGAAATCTGTACAACAACAGGTTCGCGACCTGATGCTCCAGGAGGACAATACAGCCTATAAGTTAAGCTATAAAACCGGCTGGGGATTTGATGAGAAAAATAATGCTATTGGTTGGGTTGCCGGCTGGATAGAAGAGAACAGGCACGTTTACTTTTTTGTTACCATTATTACTACTCCTGATAAAGAAATTGATATAACCAAAGCAAGAATGGATATTACCAAAGATGTATTGAAAGAGCTTGGTTTTTTTGAAGGAAAAAAATAGCCATTTCTATCTGAGCTGTTTTAAATGGTTATGAAACGTGCTATATATTATTGTTTCATTAACAACCAATACTTATTTTAATAGTAATTTCATAGTTCACTATGGCGCATTTCCAATACATAGAATTGTTGTTCTTACTTTTCCTTATCCCTCTGTTAGCTGCATTGTTTTATTTTTCATTAATGAAGAAGAAAGCGGCGGCCAAAAAAATTGGTGACCCTGAATTAGTTAAACAGTTAACGGCCGGGTACCTGCCAGGGTCTTATTTTCTGAAATTTTTACTGGCAACAGCTTCTGTGGGTTTACTGGTGATAGTATTGGCAAATCTTAGAAAAGCTGCGGGCGAGCAAAAGGTTAGCCGGGATGGAATAGATGTAATGATTGCCCTCGATGTAAGTAAAAGCATGTTAGCGCAGGATATTAAGCCCAGCAGGCTTGAGAGAGCGAAACAAGTACTCAGCAGATTGGTAGACAGGTTGCAGAACGACCGTATAGGCATAGTCATCTTTGCTGGTAAAGCTTATCTCCAAATGCCATTAACAGGAGACCATGCTGCCGCGAAAATGTACTTGTCATCCGCCAATACTGAGTCTGTTCCAACCCAGGGAACTGTAATTGCAGAAGCATTAAAAACCTGTAATGCATCCTTTAATTCAAAAGAGAAAAAATATAAAGCTGTTGTACTTATCAGTGACGGGGAAGATCATGATGAAAAGGCAGTAAAAACAGCCGAAGAAATGGCGGCACTCGGTGTTGCTATCTATACTGTAGGTATTGGTTCACCGCAAGGCGCCCAATTGATAGACGAAGCTACCAATGAATTAAAACGCGATGGGGAAGGCAATGTGGTAATATCAAAATTAAATGAAACAGCGTTAAAGTCGATCGCTGCAAAAGGAAATGGCCAGTATCTTCTGTTTAATAATACAGATGCGGTTGTATCTGCAATCACTTCCCAATTGGCGAGTATGGATCAACGTAATGTTACCGATGATTCCCTGGTAAATTATGAAAGTTATTTTCAATATTTTCTTGCATTGGCGTTTTTTTTGCTGGCAATAGAGTTGTTAGTTTCTGAAAGGAAAAGAATGAAAAGTAAATTAAAGCTATCCTACACAGTTGTTTTGATGCTGTTTGGATTATCAGCCATTGCACAGGAGCAGAAAATAGATGAGAAGGCAATTACAAAAAAGGGAAATGACGCTTACAACAAAAAAGATTTTATTAAGGCTGCCGATAGTTATAATGAATCCATTTCAAAAAATCCAAGCAATCCTGTAGCACGTTATAATCTTGGTAATGCATTGTACAAAACAGATAAAAAAGAAGATGCTGTTAAAGCATACGATGAGGCCATCCAACAATTAACAGTACCGCTCGAAAAATCTAATGCATATTATAACAAAGGCGTGGTATTACAGAATGCTAAAAAGTTGCAGGAATGTGTAGAAGCTTACAAGAACGCACTTAAGCTGGCTCCAGATAATGATGACGCCCGCCAGAATTTACAGAAAGCCCTGGTGCAACTAAGGCAGCAACAACAAAAGAAGGAAAATAAAGAGGAAAAAGAACAGCAAAAGAAGCAACAACAACAAGAGCCTAAGCCACAACCTTCCAAACTAACAAAAGAAGATGCGGAAAATAAGTTGAAAGCACTGATGCAACAGGAAAAAAATCTGCAGGATAAATTGCACAAAGTGAATGCCATCTCGGTAAATAAACCGGAAAAGGATTGGTAGATAAGTTAAGTTTCTTAGTTCCGGCTATTATTCCCAACTGGCTTGTATTATCTTTGTTTAAACATAATTAATCGGTCTTTGTTATTGAAGATTGAGCATAACACCTGCAATCAAATATTCATGCAAGTATATTCTGAATCCTTAACAACCTATAAAAGGTTGCCCACCAGGGAAGTTAAAGTGGGGGAATTGTTATTAGGTGCGGGCCATCCTATCAGGGTTCAAACCATGACCACTACTGATACAATGGATACCATGGCAACGGTGGAGCAAAGTATCCGTTGCATAGAAGCCGGTGCTGAATTGATTCGCATCACTGCACCCTCTAAAAACGAGGCGGAAAATTTACAGAATATTAAAGATGAGCTTAGAAAAAGAGGTTACCATACTCCCATAGTTGCAGATATTCATTTTACACCCAATGCTGCCGAAATAGCCGCCAGGATCGTGGAGAAAGTGAGGGTGAATCCGGGCAATTATGTAGATAAGAAAAAATTTGAACAACTGGAGTATACCGATGAAGAGTATGCAGAAGAAATTGAAAGAATAAGAGAAAGATTTACACCGCTTGTAATGATCTGTAAGGAGTATGGAACGGCTATGAGGATAGGAACCAATCACGGAAGCCTTAGCGACCGCATCATGAGCCGCTATGGCGATACAGCAAACGGAATGGTAGAGAGCGCCATGGAATTTCTTCGCATTGCACGTAACTTGGATTACCATAATATCCTGCTCAGCATGAAAAGCAGTAATCCACAGGTTATGGTACAGGCATACCGCTTGCTGATCAGCCACATGATGAATGAATTTGGAGAATGTTATCCACTGCACCTTGGTGTTACTGAAGCTGGAGATGGTGAAGATGGCCGAATAAAATCTGCCGTAGGGATCGGTACATTATTGGAGGATGGAATTGGTGACACCATCAGGGTTTCATTAACTGAAGATCCTGAACTTGAAATTCCTGTTTGCAGGCAACTGGTGAAAAGGTATGAGGGTTTTCAAAACACAACAGTAAACAAGCAATTGAAACCTATTGATAAGTTACCCTATTCAGCTTTTGAATATAAACGCAGGGAAACATTTGCAGTCAGTAATATTGGCGGTAAACAAGTGCCTGTGGTAATTGCTGATTTTTGCAAGACCAATAAAATTTCTCCTGAGCAGCTGCAACCCATAGGTTACACTTACGATGCAGCAACAGATAAGTGGCAGATTGGCGACGCAGCAGCAGATTATATTTTTTGCAATGAAGCTCCTGGTTTTGAATTGCCAGGAACTGTTACGCCAATCCTATATTATGATGCCTGGTTAAAATGTGCAAATAAAATTAAATGCGTTCCATTACTTGATGCATCTCAGTATTTGAATGAATCATTGCAATTGAAGAGTTCATTAAAATTTGTAATGATTGATTGCTATTCTGAAGGCTACCCTGATCAGTCAATTGATAGGATTTTTGAAAAATTAAGAACTGATAATTCTGCAGTTATTTGTGTTAGCTCTACCAATACTAACAGCATGCAAAGTGTAAGGCGGATGTTTGTAGAAATGCTTGAACATGGTATTAAAAATCCTGCTATTCTCATCTGCGATAGCAGCCATGAATTAATGGAAGAAAGTTTGATACATTATGCGGTAGAAGCCGGTGCTTTATTGATAGATGGGTTTACGGATGGTGTTTGTTTGGGCCATCATTTTGGAGATAGTTCAGTAGCTGCACAGCCAGGCACATTGAATAATATAGCTTTTGGCATTTTGCAGGCAACCAGAACCCGGATATCGAGAACTGAATATATTAGTTGCCCGAGTTGTGGAAGAACGCTGTTCGATTTGCAGGAAACTACTGCAAAAATACGGGCAGTAACAAATCACCTGAAAGGTGTAAAGATCGCAATTATGGGTTGCATTGTAAATGGCCCGGGAGAAATGGCAGACGCCGATTTTGGTTACGTGGGTAGCGGTGTTGGAAAAATAACCTTGTATCGCGGCAAGGAAGTTGTAAAGAGAAATGTGAATAGCGAAGTGGCAGTAGATGAACTTATTGATTTATTAAAACAGAGTGGTGCATGGGTGGAGCAGTCTTTCCTTAAGCTTTAATGCTGGCCTTTGGCGCTTAAATAAATAATGTATGCAGACAGATTTTTTGGTGATAGGTTCTGGTATTGCGGGACTAACATATGCACTTAAAGTTGCACAGGCTTGTCCAGATAAGAAAATTACCATCCTAACCAAAACACAGAGCGATGAAACAAATACAAAGTATGCGCAAGGCGGCATTGCGGGAGTGATGGATTTTAACCAGGATAGTTTTTCCAAGCATATTGAAGACACATTGATATCCGGGGATGGTTTGTGCAATAAGCAGATTGTTGAGATCGTTGTAAAAGAAGGGGTTCAGCGCATAGAAGAGTTAATTTCCTGGGGTGCAAAATTTGACAAAGAGCCAGAGGGAGATTTTAAGTTAGGAAAAGAAGGTGGCCACAGTGAAAACCGGATATTGCATCACAAAGATGTTACCGGCGCTGAAATGGAAAGAACTTTGCTGGAAGCAATAAAGAAGTGTCACAATATTAGCCTTATTAATCACTGTTTTGTACTTGATCTTATTACCCAGCATCACCTTGGTTATCTTGTTACAAAATCAACTCCGGATATAGAATGTTATGGAGTATATGTGTTGAATCTTAATACGAAAAAAATAGAAAAGATCGTTGCAAAGATCACGCTTCTGGGAGCAGGTGGTAACGGCCAGGTGTACCGTAGCACAACTAACCCGGCTATTGCAACCGGAGATGGTGTGGCAATGGTGTACAGGGCAAAAGGTAGAATTGAAAATATGGAATTCATCCAGTTTCATCCAACAGCTTTATACGAACCCGGGGTTAGAGGGCAGTCGTTCCTTATAACGGAAGCGGTTAGGGGCGATGGTGGTATTTTACGTAATGCAAAAGGCGAAGCGTTTATGGAGCGCTATGATGAACGTAGAGATCTTGCCCCAAGGGATATTGTTGCAAGAGCAATTGATAGCGAAATGAAGATAAACGGTACAGAATTCGTTTACCTCGATTGCAGGCATATGAACCAGGAAAAATTTCTTGAACATTTCCCTAATATTCATGCCAAGTGCCTGAGTATCGGGGTTGACGTTTCTAAAGATATGATTCCGGTTTCGCCCGCTGCTCATTACAGTTGCGGCGGTGTAAAAACAGATGAGTGGGGGCATACCTCCATTAAGAACCTTTATGCCTCTGGCGAATGTGCCAGTACGGGTTTACATGGGGCAAACAGGCTGGCCAGCAATTCGTTACTGGAAGCAATGGTGTTCTCTCATCGCAGCCAGCTGGCAGCACTGCAACAAATTGATGCAATTCCATTTAATACGGATATACCAGATTGGAATGCAGAAGGTACTACAGCTCCAAGTGAAATGATCCTTATCACACAAAGTTTAAAAGAGTTGAAATTGCTCATGAGTGATTATGTAGGTATTGTGAGAAATAATGAGCGTTTAAAGCGGGCTAACCGCAGGCTCGACCTGCTGCATGAAGAAACAGAAGTGTTGTACCAACGCATAGAAGTATCTCCCCAGTTATGCGAATTGCGCAATATGATAACTGTTGCCTACTTAATAGTAAAAAGTGCCGAATTGCGAAAAGAAAGCAGGGGACTGCACTTCAACACAGATTATCCTGGAAAGTCTGATATTTTACAAAATACTATTCTTTAAATTGCTGTGCTGATAAAAAAGGAATTTTGTATCAACGATCCATATTAAAGCACCATCCGTTTTTAATTACTCTGTATGTCTATATTTCTACAACCTCAATATAACAGACGGTTGTTAATCCTTAGTATAAATAAAAGGAATTTTAAATCTTGAAACCATGATTTACATGGTTAATAGCATAACATATTATTCTGCAATGATGATAGCCTGGCGGAAATTTCACATACCGAAATGATGGGTTAATATTAATAACTTTGCACTTTAAATTTTCACATGTATTATATCATATATGCACCACTTTATCTTATTTCTTTACTTCCCTTTTTCATACTGTATCGTATAAGTGATTTTGCTTTTTTTATTATTTATTATGTGGCTGGTTATAGAAAAGATGTTGTTTTTCAAAATCTTGATATTGCTTTCCCCGAAAAAACTTCAGAAGAAAAAAAGATCATTGCAAAAAAATTTTACAGGAATCTAACAGATACATTTATTGAAACGATAAAGTTGTTAAGTATATCAGATAAAGAGTTTAATAAAAGAGCTACTATGGATTTGGATGCCTGTAATGCTCTGGCAGCTCAGGGTAAGAATCTTCAATTTAGTTGCGGCCACCAAATGAATTGGGAATATGGAAATTGGGTAATGTCGCAGAATATGTCGGTGCCCTGGGTAGGGGTTTACATGAAGATCAATAACAAGGCACTGGATAAATTATTTTTTAAGCTGCGTTCCAAAAAAGGAACTGTACTGGTGGCAGCACAGGAATTTAAAAGCCGTATGCACCAGGTATTTGCCAGTTCCTATTCACTGGGTTTGGCTGCGGATCAAAATCCCGGTGTGCCTCACACTGCTTATTGGCTGTATTTTTTTGGCAAAGCGGCACCATTTGTGCCCGGGCCAGATAAAGGCGCCATAAAAAACAATGCAGTAGTAGTATTTACAAAATTCATAAAAACAAAAAGAGGCTTTTATAAATTTGTACCAACCGTTATTACCGAAAACGGCAATGAATTAAAGGAAGGAGAACTCACTCTCCTGTACCGCGATTATCTTGAAGCTACAATCCGGGAATCTCCCGATAACTACCTATGGAGCCACCGCCGCTGGAAATGGGATTATAAAAAGGAATATGAGCGGCTATGGATTGATAGGGTGGGGCCTCCTGTTGGATAAAATATTTCTTTGACAATAATTTTTTTGAAAAATCGCACTTGTGATTCTCACATGACAGGCCTTAAATAATGCGCCAGATAATTAGCTGCCAATTGATTTTCAACTTGTCTACCTTAACCTTCTCTACAATAAATTTGATCATAAGGGTTTTTCCTGTTTCTATTTTAGAAATAGATGGTTTTTTAATATAATCTTACAGTTTATAAGAAAAGCAATTTATGTTTGATAATATTTTAAACTAAATAATATTTTTTATGAAACTAAAATTGTTTTATTCATCCATTTGCCTTGGGTTAACTTTTGCTATTTTCTCACCAACACTAACAAGTTGTAATTATGAAGCATCAAAATCCTGCGACAGTTTGGCAATCTATACGAAATACATTAAAGAGCATCCAAATTTATCATTAGTTGATAAATCGGGCATGAAATCATTGAAATTTATGGGAAATGCAAATGACCAACCAATACCAGAATCCGTTGCAAGGAATGAGCATCTCGAATACCTGAAAGGTGATCTTGTCTTGAGAGATAAAGAAGATAAAATAATTCATTATCTCACTATGGACAAGGACGATTTAAGGGTGTTAGCAGATAGCGGTAAAGAAGGGGGTATGCGATTATATTTCAGTCAGAAAGAAGAAGGAGAAAGTAAGTATTTAAGTATTATTGCAGTACCGGTTGATATAAATGGTGACAATGTAATCCATGATAATGTTACCCTTATTAATACTTTAGACCCTTGCCCGGATAAATGTGCTTTAAAGCAACGCTATGAGGGCCCAAATGCTGATAATACTCCGAGTTACAATTCAGTAAAGGATTTGAATTTTAGTGAAGCTGAGGGTGGTTATTGGTATAAGCCAAATATTGATCCTCAAAATCCCTGGGTAGATAAAGATAACAAACCTATTATTAAAAAGTAGGACAAGTATGGTTCAACTTAACTATATCATTTATCTTATAATCATAACCCTCGGTTTTTTATGCGGGATAATTTTTAAATGGCGTATAACCAGAATACGTCCGGTTATCTTTCTGTTGGGCATCACCTTAGTTAGTGAGACAGTTAGTAAATTTCTGGCTATAACTATAAAGAACAATAATTATGTATATCATTTCTTTCACCCCATACAATTATTTGTATGGGGTTTCTTCTTTTATATAAACACTCAGAATATTATTTTTAAACGATCAGTTATAATATTGACAACGATTTTTATTGTATGTTCAATTTTAAACAGTCTTTACTTGCAAGGCTTGACAGTGTTTCCCGGCAATTTCATAAAATTTCAAACGTTGCTATTATTACTATGGAGCAGCAATCTGTTTATTGAATATTTAGATAAACCTGCCGGGCAAAATATATTTTCTGACCCGGTTTTTCTTATTGCAATTGCAGTGATATGGTTTAACCTGGTTTCTTTCTCTTTCTTTGATTTTTTCAGTATTTTTTTAATAAAAAAAATCCCTACCGACTCTATCAGGGCTGTTCACTATTTTTCTAATTTTTTATATTATACTTTGATAGCAATTGCCATGTTAATAAAAAATAAACAAATTTTACGTGAACAATATTGATTTAATAACAACAGTAATTTCATCTGTATTTTTTGTAATTCTGTTATTCTTTTTTGCAATCTCCATTTCATTGAGATATCGTAAAAGAAAAAGGGAAAATGAGGATTTAAAAATCCAATTCTCCCAAACCTTACTTCAATCCCAACTAGAGATCCGCGAACAAACCCTTCGCCATATCAGCTACGAACTGCATGATAACCTGGGTCAGGTTGCCAGCCTTATTAAGATCAACCTTAACACGATTCAGTTTGATGATAAAGAAAAAGCTATTCAAAAAGTTGCCGATACCAAAGAATTAACTTTACAACTTATTGCCGATATTAAAGCATTATCAGTTAGCGTAGGCAGCGACCATCTATCCAAAACCGGCATTTTAAAGGCATTGGAAATAGAAGTAGAAAGGCTTAATAAAACCGGAGAATTTGTCGCCAGGTTTTTCACAGATATTAATGAAATGGAGATAACCAATGATAAAGCAGTTATTCTTTACCGTATGGTGCAGGAGATACTTAATAATTGTATTAAGCATTCCCGTGCAAAACATATTGATTTAATAATACATAATCAGGAAAATAAATATATATTAGCAATCAATGACGATGGTGTGGGTTTTACTATGGATCAGGCCGGAAGCAATGTAAGTGCAGGTTTAACTAATCTGCAAAACAGGGCCCAACTGATACAGGCGAACCTTCAAATTAACAGCGTGCCAGGAAAAGGTACACAGGTTTCCATCAGTTTGCCTTTATAATTTAACCTTTTTATGAAAATGATGCAGCATCCAAAACTGGCTGTGGTAGATGACCATAAGCTTTTTCGCAAAGGCCTTATTAGCCTGATTGAAATGGTAGATAGTAATTATAGCATCATATTCGAAGCAGACAATGGTCTGGATATGCAAAATAAGCTTCAGCCAGATATTCTACCCGATCTGATTTTAATGGATGTTAATATGCCCGGAATGGATGGTTTCGAAACAGTAGCCTGGCTGAATGAGCACTATCCAATGGTAAAGGTATTGGCTGTAAGCATGGTAGAAAAGGAAGAAAGCATTATAAGAATGCTAAAGCTGGGTGTTAAAGGTTATTTGAGCAAAGATGTAGAGCCTAAAGAATTAGGTGAAGCCATCCATGCTGTTTTAAACAAAGGATTCTATTATACAGACTTCATAACTGGTAAACTTGTTCATTCTCTCCAGAATGTGCAACAGGGCGAAGATTTACGATCGGAAGCCTTAAAATTGATGAATGATCGCGAAAAAAATTTTATACAGCTTGCCTGCAGCGAACTGACCTACAATGAAATAGCGGGTATCATGTTTTTGAGTCCAAAAACCATTGATGGATACCGGAATTCCTTATTTGAAAAGTTGAAAGTAAAAAGCCGTGTCGGACTGGCATTATATGCTGTCAAACACGGCCTTGTGCAATTATAATCTTAGTTAAGAGGTACGGATTAAAACTATTTTTGCATTTTAAAACTATTCTAAGCTGTTTGTTTTATCTCAGACATATATTGCATAGAAGCCTGCATTCTGTTGTTAACTCCCATTTTTCGATAAATGTTTTTTAAGTGTTGTTTTACAGTTTCCCGCGACACAAACATTCTGCAGGCGATCTCTTTATAGCCGAGTCCTTTGCAGAGTTCTTCAATAACCTCTCTTTCCCTGTTAGTTAACGTGCTTAAAGTCAAAATTTGTTGCATTTTTAATTCTACTACAAATCTTAACTATTTTGTTCATCTAAAAAACCGTGAAAACACCCTTTTTTCAGAAAACAAAAAAAATGATACTTTATTAGGAAAATTATACTTGTAGAAATAAAAAAGACTACCAATTACTGTACGCAGGTACCCGATTTATTTTTGGACTTCAGCATGTTAATGCAGTTAGTTTAGAACACTGGCTTCTTTTACAATTTTTATTCCTTCCAACTCTTTTATTTTGCTCCAGCCGCCCAAAATATTGCGAAGATTATGTACGCCCTGGCGTTTTAGTAATGAACTGGCGATTACGCTGCGGTAGCCGCCAGCGCAGTGTATATAAAGATTTTGATTGTCTTCAAATTGCGCAAGCTGCAAAACATCTGTCATTTCATTCAACGGAAGGTTCATTGCATCCTTTACATGTCCTTCTCCAAACTCAGCTTCTTTTCTCACATCAACAACCAATAAGTTGGGGTCATGCGGCATATCCATCAGCAATTCATCTGCTTCAATATCAATGATCATATCAACCGGTTGCCCAGCTTTTTTCCAGGCATCAAAACCTCCCTTTAGATAACCTTCCATTTTTTCAAATCCAACTCTTGATAAGCGAATGATCGATTCTTCTTCTTTTCCTGCTGTAGTTACCAATATAATTGCCTTATCAAAAGGCAATACGGTTGCAGCCCATTCAGCAAATCTACCTTCCAGGCCAATGAATATAGAACCGGGCACAAAACCTTCTGAAAATTCAAGAGCCGTTCTGGTATCCAGTATTATTTTATCATTTGCAATTGCATTTTTAAATTCTTCGATGGAAAGGGCAGTGGTACCTTTTGCTTTTACCTCATTCAGCAATTCATAACCTTGCTGATTTATTTTTGCATTTACAGCAAAATAAACGGGAGCTGTATGTAGCCCTTTTGTAACTGCCTGTATAAATTCTTCTCTGCTTTGCGGTTTTAGTGCATAGTTGCTTTTCTTTTCATCACCGATGGTACTGTGCGTACTAGGGCCAAGATTTTTGCCGCAACTGCTTCCCGGGCCATGCGCCGGGTAAACCAATATATTGTCTTCCAGGGGCAATATTTTACTTTGGATCGTATCGTACATAATACCTGCCAGTTCCTCTGAACTTAGTTCTCCACTGCTAAGGTCCGGCCTGCCAACGTCTCCAACAAAAAGCGTGTCGCCGGTAAAAATAGCGTGAGGTGCGCCTTGCTCATCTTTTAATAAGTAACAGGTACTTTCTAACGTATGGCCGGGAGTATGCAAAACCTGAAGGCTTATCTTTCCAAGTTTAAAAATTTCGCCATCTGATGCACTATGAATTTTAAAGTTTGTTTTTGCACCCGGGCCAAAAATAATTGGTGCGCCTGTTTGTTGAGAAAGATCAAGATGACCGCTAACAAAATCAGCATGAAAATGTGTTTCAAAGATGTATTTTATCCCCGCATTCCTTTCTTTGGCCAACGCAATATATTCATCTGTATCCCTTAGCGGATCTATGATGGCAACTTCACCTTCGCTTTCAATATAATAGGCTGCTTCGCTCAGGCAATTTGTATATAATTGTTTAATAAACATCTCTAATAACTTTAATATTTCAAAGTAAAATTAAAAATAAAATAGCGGATGTTGTTACATCCGCTATATAAAAATTAAAAACGAAATATTAACCCACCAGTTCCTGAACAAATTGGTTTATTTCATCAATTCTTTTGTAGTTAACCGTGTAGTAAATAAACTTTCCATCACGTTGGGTTGTAACGATTCCTGCACGCCTTAATATAGCAAGGTGTTGGGAAGCTACAGATTGTTCTAACCTCATACGAACGTAAATTTCAGTTACAGTGATTTTTTTCTCTGTTTCAATCAGAGCAAGAATTTGCTGGCGAAGTTTATGATTCAGGGATCTTAATACAAGCGCCGCTTTTTTGAGGTTGTGAAAATTAATTTTCAGTGTTTCAGGTGTGCCGTTTGTAGACTCAATTGCCTCATTTGGCTGTGTCGCAACTATCATAGGTAAATTTTAAATGCTTAAACAATACGATTATAATGCAAATATACGAATGATATAATATGTAAGTTTCCATTGTATTGTTAAAATAATCCTTACATCATTTTTATTTTTCGCCGGTAAAATCCGGGGATGAATGGAACTCCTTGATATATAGCGGTTCACTGTTTACCAGGTGGGTAAAATTGCCTGTTGAATATTTTGTAAAACTTAATTCAGCCATGGATGGAATTAACGATTTTACAACAAAAAAGGATGCATTTGCCGCGTTTATCAATTGTTTAAATTTTGCCGCGCCACTTCCAAAAAAGCAAACCTTATTATTTTGTAATAGTATTTCAAAAGATGTTTCGTTCAATATCATTGCATTTGCTGTTTCAACCAGCTGCATTTGCCTGTTAAAGATTGCCGTGAAAACTTCCATTCTTCTTGCATCAATTAATGGGCAAAAAAGAGTGCTATTTAAATTTTCATCAGATTTTATTGCGGCGTTAGCCATCATATCGAGTGTGCCAATTGTAATGAGAGGTTTCTTTAATGCATAGCACAATCCTTTTGCACTTGCCATGCCTACCCTTAAACCTGTATAAGATCCCGGCCCATGAACCACCGCTATAGCAGAAAGGGAACTTAAAGCAGCCGATGCTTTTTCCATGACCACTTTTATGGCCTGGTGTAAAAAGCCTGCATGATCTTTTTGATTTTCATTTACCAGGCTATACAATAATGCTCCATCTGACGCAATACTTACTGCAGCAGATTCTGTAGAAGTATCAATATTTAAAATCAGGCTCATGCTGTTGCTGCAAGTTGTTGAAGTAACAAAGATGGTTGATAACGTGCATCGCTTTTACTAAGACGGATAAGCAGTTCGTACACATTTTTTTTGCCTATACCGGAAGCCCATTCAAAAGGTCCGAAAGGATAATTGGTGCCAAGTTTCATTGCGATGTCAATCTCAGTTTCAGTACTGATATTTTCCTCGCGTGCAAAAAATGCTTCATTAATGATCATACAGATGATTCTCGCCGATATAAAGCCCGGTTCATCCTGCGCGGGGATTATTTTTTTTTGAAGTGATAATAGTATGGCTTCGTGCAAAGTAGAGATGTGTCCAGCCACTTCCCAGGTGTTTCTGCTTAAAAAACCGTTCCAGCCGTTAATTCTGCACACAGAAGGGGCAGCTTTTACTTCGTTCAATGTAATAGTTACACTGTTTACAAAAACAGGTATCTTAATTCCACTGTAATCCCCGTAAATGGCATCAGGTGATAAATTAAAAATGGCAGCAGCATCGGGATATTCTGATGCTGACTTTATATTAATAATGTTTCGCCAGTCGATATTGGATGAATTTTCGGATAGTTCCCTGAAAGAAACTTCTTGCCCGATTACTAAAATGATCATCAGTTAATTTTTGCAAAAATAGGTTGTTGATTAAAGATATATTTGTGTTTAATAAAATAATAATACATTATGGCAAAGGAAATATTTATAACAACAGATGCTCCGGCTCCGATAGGGCCTTACAACCAGGCGGTAAAAGCAGGAAATTTGTTATTCATTTCGGGGCAAATAGCTTTGATCCCGGGAACATCTGAGCTGGCAATGAGTGATATAAAAGAAGAAACCCACCAGGTAATGCGAAATTTAAAAGCGATCCTGTATGCAGCATCAGCAAATTTTCACCAGGTAGTTAAAACCACCATCTTTCTTAGCGACATGAGCCTTTTTAATGAGGTAAATGAAATTTATGGTTCGTATTTTGATTCTGATTACCCGGCAAGAGAAACAGTTGCAGTAAGGGGCCTTCCCAGAAATGTAAATGTTGAAATCAGCATGACTGCCTTTCTAATATGATCCTTATAACCGCTAAAACACATCCATTTTTGATAGAATCCCTTGAGCTAAAAGGGTATCAGGTGCTGTATGTTCCTGATATCACTTATGAGCAGCTTGCAGAAAAAATTACGGATGCAACAGGAATTGTAGTAACAACAAGGATCAATATCGACAAAGCCATAATTGACAAGGCTAAGCATTTAAAGTGGATCGGCAGACTTGGCAGCGGAATGGAACAGATAGATACCGTTTATGCAGCAGAAAAGAATATTCTTTGCGTAAGTAGTCCGGAAGGAAACCGTAATGCAGTGGCCGAACATGCATTGGGAATGTTACTGAATCTCATGAATTTTATTGATAAAAGTTCAAGGGAAATTAAAGAAGGAAAGTGGTTAAGGGATGAAAACCGTGGTGTAGAATTGAGCGGCAAGATTGTGGGCATTGTTGGTTTTGGAAATACCGGGTCTGCTTTTGCTAAACTATTATCATCTTTTGATGTAACTATTTTAGCATATGACAAGTACAAATTTGGTTTTGGAAATGCAACTGTTAAGGAAGCAAATATGGAACAATTGTGCAGGTATGCTGATGTGATAAGTTTTCATTTACCGCTAACGGCCGAAACCCATCACTTGGCCAATAATGATTTTTTTAATTGTCTTCAACAAAAGCCTTACATAGTGAATACCTGCAGGGGAGCGGTTGTAGATACCGGGGCGCTTATTGATGCTTTACAAAAAGATTTAATTGCCGGTGCTGCATTGGATGTGCTGGAAAATGAAAAACTCAGTACACTGAACGAAAAGGAGCGATCAGAATTACACTTTCTGAATAACAGGGAAGATGTACTACTTACACCCCATATTGCCGGGTATACCAATGAAGCTTTTTTAAAAATGAGTAAAGTTTTATTGGAAAAACTGGGTATTTAAAAGATCAGGCTCTTTTCAGGGAAATGTGCGCAGGAAAAGGCTTTTTAGTATATTTGTATTATGTGCAACGCTTTGGTTCAACTGGGGCGTTGTATTTTTTTTCTATTAAGGTAAAAAGAATTTTATGACAGAAACTAATTATGTAACACAGGAAACATATGATAAAATGCAGGCGGAGCTACATAGCCTGAAAACCATAGATAGGCCGGCTGCCAGCGCAGCAATTGCAGAAGCCAGGGAAAAGGGTGATCTGAAAGAAAATGCCGAGTACGATGCCGCCAAAGAAGCACAGGGCCTGTTGGAAGCAAAGATCAATTACCTGGAAGGCGCAATGGCTAATGCAAGGATTTTGGATGCATCCACTATCGACACCAGCAGGGTTAGCATACTCACTAAAGTAACCCTTACCAACCTGGGCACAAAAAAAACAGTCACTTACCAGATCGTATCAGAAAGTGAAGCCGATCTTAAATCGGGAAAAATATCCGTTACTTCGCCCATTGGCAGAGGTTTATTAGGCAAAGTAGTAGGAGAAATTGCTGAAGTAGCAGTTCCTGCAGGTATTTTAAAATTCAAGTTGGAAAATATTACTATCTGATCTTTTTGATTAGCTTACTAAGCCATTCAATTTTTTTTGAATGGTTTTTTTGTGTTGTATATTTAAACAAAAAATAGGCATGTCAGTATTTTCAAAGATCATATCCAGAGAGATCGACAGTTACAGGATAGCCGAGGACGAAAAGTTTTTTTCTTTTCTTGATATATTTCCATTGGTGAAAGGCCATGTATTGGTAGTGCCGAAACTGGAAGTAGATAAGTTATTCGATCTGCCTTCCGACTATCTATCGCAGATGTTATTGTTTGCTCAGCCGATTGCAAGGGCGATAGAAAAATCTTTTGATTGTAAACGTTGTGGCATCAGTGTTGTGGGATTAGAAGTACCCCATGCACACATGCATCTATTGCCGATAAATACGGCCAACGACCTCAATTTTACACTACCAAAAATAACTGTAACAAAAGAAGAATTATATTCATTCCAACAAAAGATCGTGGGCAATCTCTGATAGGGCAGGCCTTTTTTGAATACTCACCGCAGCTATTTAATTCTTCCGGGATTCCGGGCTAAAAAGTCTTTCCAGTCTTTTGCTTTATTGCCGGAGGCGGGAACAAGGTTTTTTTCCTGAAAATAGTGGCATACGGCTACTGCCAGCGCATCAGATGCATCCATATATTTAGGGTCTTCGGCAAAATTGAGTATCGTTTGCAGCATTTTCATTACCTGTTCTTTCCCTGCATTACCATTTCCGGTAATTGATTGTTTAATTTTCTTAGGCGAGTACTCACAAATGGAAAGGCCGGCTTGCATGGCAGCCGCTATAGCCACTCCCTGGGCACGGCCAAGTTTTAGCATACTTTGCACATTCTTTCCAAAAAAAGGAGCTTCAATGGCAAAGCTATCGGGTTTAAAATTTGAGATCAATTGTACAACCTTACTGTGTATCTTTCCCAATCTTTCGTATGTATCAGTTTTGGACGAAAGTTTTAAAACACCCATCTCTATAAGTTGCATGTTGTTACTTGTAATACTGATTAATCCGTAGCCCATGATAATCGTACCCGGATCGATCCCCAAAATGATTTTTGAAGCTTTTTGCAAAGTGCAGCCTATTTTTACTGATAAAATTTTTTCTTGAACAAAAATATCAAAATAATAATCAACTACCTGCTGGGGCCTTTGTTGTTTGTAATATTGTCGTGGAGTTTATACCGGCAGATTATAAAACAACCAGATCTTGATTTGCGATGGAGCCAGATCAAAGGCTGTTGGGCAGACCTGCGGTTCTGGATTATTTTTGGTTTAATGTTCATAAACTGGGGGATAGAGGCAGCTAAATGGAAGCGTTTGATATCTCCATTAGAACAGTTTTCATTTGGAAAAGCTACAAAATCTGTGTTAGCGGGCTGCAGTATCACAATGCTAACACCCAATAGAATTGGGGAATATGGTGGAAGGATCATGTATGTGGCAGAGGAAAACAGGCTGAAGGCTATATCTCTTACTATTTTAGGCAGCATCAGCCAGCTCACAATAACCATGTTAATGGGAACAGCAGGTTTACTAATATTTAAAACATTCTTTTGGGAAGCTGATTTTTTAAGTGCGTTGCCATGGTTTTTAAATGACATCATATTGTACCTTAGTTTGCTCGTGACCGTTATTTTATTTCTGGTTTATTTTAAAGTACATTTTATTTTATTGCTTGTAGCCAGGGTAAAGTTTTTAAAAGGAGTTTTGAAGTATATTGATGTGGTAGATATTTTCAGCGGTAAACAATTGTTAAGAATTTTATTTTTATCTTTTTTCCGTTATATGGTATTTATTTTGCAATACGTAATGCTCCTGCAAGTGATGGGGGTTGAGGTTTCGTGGATATTGAGTTTTTGGGTGCTTACAATATTTTATCTTATTATGGTGATGGCACCTACAATTGGTTTTACAGAATTACCAGTACGGGCAACAGCCAGCGTTGCATTATTAAGTGTTTTTAGCAATAATATTTTAGGAATTCAGGCTGCGGCTTTTGGAATTTGGCTGATAAACCTGGTTATACCGGCTATAGCAGGTAGCCTGCTAATTTTAGGAATTAAAATAATGAAGGAACGATGAAAAATTTTACAAAGCTTTTTTTATTATCGATCGGTTTAATGGCCGTGAGTTTTACTCCTTACAGCGAAAGCTTTTGTGGAATTAAGAACACCGCCTTCCAGGCTGGTGAGCATGTTACCATGAAAGTTTACTATAATACGATGGGGGCATATGTTGGGGCAGGCGAAGCTACTTTTACCACAACACTCGAACGATTTAATGGCAAACCTGTATATCATTGCGTGGGCCTGGGCAAAACCTATTCTTTCTTTGATAATTTTTTTAAAGTACGCGACCGTTACGAAAGTTATATAGATACAGCTACCATGTTGCCTTATAAATTCATCCGAAATATTGAGGAAGGAGGTTATAAGAAATACAACAATGTTACTTTTAATCAAAATGAACATACGGCAGTTAGCACTACCGGCGTGTATAAAGTATCTGATTGTATACAGGATGTAGTTAGCTCGGTGTATTATGCCCGCAATATTAATTTTGACAAGTATAAACCTGGAGATAAGATCCCCTTTGATATGTTCCTGGATGATGAGATCTACCATTTATATATCCGGTATATCGGAAAGGAAAAAGTGAAAACAAGGTATGGTAAGTTTAACGCAATCAAATTCAAGCCTCTGTTGGTAAAAGGAACCATATTTGAAGGTGGAGAAAAAATGAATGCCTGGGTAAGCGACGACCCTAACCATTTATTGTTAAGGGTAGAAAGTCCGATATCTGTTGGTAGTATAAAAGTGGATATGATGAGTTATTCAAATCTTCGTTACCCACTAACATCTTTTATCAACTTACGCTGATACAATTTTACAGATCACTTAAATTAAATGATTCTTTTTTTCGAATACCCTTTTCCGTCATTTCCAAAGTGCAACATTCGATCATTGGGTCGTGTTCAAAAAACAATACATAATTATTTTGTTGCGCTTCAGTAAGAAACGATCTTTTTTCATTTAAAGTAGTGAGCGGAAACATATCATAAGCCATTACATAAGGCAGCGGGATATGCGCTGGAGATGGCAACAGGTCGGCCATGTACAGTATCGTTTTTCCTTTATAATTTACCTGTGGAAGCATCATCGCATCTGTGTGCCCAAATACCTGCCTTACAGCAATAAGATCCGGAAAATCCTTAGCATCAGTTTCAATAAACTTTAGCTGGCCACTTTGTTGAATAGGTAAAATATTATCTTTTAAAAAAGACGCTTTCTCCCTGTCGTTTGGTTCTGTAGCCCATTTCCAATGACGTTCGTTGCTCCAGTATGTAGCATTTTTAAATGCGGGAATTAATTTATCATTTTCTCTTTTAATGCTTCCGCCACAATGATCAAAATGCAGGTGTGTAAGAAATACATCAGTAATATCATCTTTTGTAAAACCATGTTTTGCCAAAGATTTATCAAGAGTATCATTTCCATGAAGATAGTAATGACCAAAGAATTTAGCATCCTGTTTGTCGCCCATGCCGTTGTCAACAAGTATAAGCCGGTTGCCATCCTCTATTAATAAACACCTGAGTGCCCAGCTGCACATATTATTTTCATCTGCAGGGTTTAATTTGTTCCAGATACTTTTTGGAACAACACCAAACATAGCGCCTCCGTCTAATTTAAAATGGCCGGTATTAATGGTATATAGGTTCATAAATTATACAGCAGTTTTATTTTGTTTGTGTAAAGCAGAGAACAAACCGGCTAGCCCGATAATGAAGAAAACTATCAGCGCTAAAACAGACCCACGTTGAGAACCGGTTATTTCTGTAATGTATCCAAAGCTAAACATTCCAATTACGATGGCAATTTTTTCTGTAACATCAAAAAAACTGAAGAACGATGTAGTATCTTTCGTAACAGGCATCAATTTACTATAAGTACTGCGGCTGAGGCTTTGTATGCCGCCCATTACGAAGCCAACAAAAGAAGCAAGTATATAGAATTCATAAATACCGCCTGTGGGAAGAGAATAGCCGCCTATGCAGAGCCCAATCCACATGATAACGCAAAGTATAAGCGCTTTAAAATTACCGATGGCATTCGATAGTTTTGAAATAGCGAAAGCGCCGGGAACCGCTATTATCTGGATAATAAGGATAGCAACGATAAGATTACTTGTTGGAATTTGTAATTCACTTTTGCCATATAAAGTTGCTGCAAGCATTACCGTTTGAACCCCCATATTATAAAAGAAGAAAGAAAACAGGAACCGTTTTAAAACAGGCATTTGTAATAATTGATTCCACACTTTGCCAAGTTCTTTATAACCGTTAGTTAATATATTTTTTTGATTTTGTTCACCAGCAGGAATACTTTTAGGCAGACGCCTCAGTGAGAATTGTCCGAATCCCCACCACCAAAATCCAACCAGTAGAAAAGAAAGGCGGAATTGAATGGTGGAATCTTCGTTGCCGCCGATTAGTTCGGGTTTAAAAACAAATACGAAGCAGATCACCTGTAAGATCACGCTACCTATGTATCCCATGGCAAATCCTTTGGCACTTATTCTGTCCCTGTCTTCAGGTGCCGCTATCTCGGGTAAGAATGAATTGTAAAATACAAGGCTGGACCAATAGCCTACACAGGCAACTACCATACTAATAAGACCTGTTGTAAGGTTTGAGTGGTCTTTAAAAAAGAAAAGCAGGCAACAGGCGAAGCTTCCCATGGTTAAAAAAAAGTTCATGAAACTTTTTTTATTTCCTTTTAAGTCTGCAATAGATGAAAGCAATGGCGACATAAGAGCAACAATTAAAAAAGCGGCTGCCAAAGCATAATTGTATAAAGAAGTATTTACAAATTCTCTTCCTAAAAAATGAACATAAGCATTACCTGCATTATCCGTTCGTTCTTTAGTGATGGCTTCGTAATACGCAGGAAAAATAGTAGAAGTAATAACAAGATTGTAAACAGAGTTAGCCCAATCGTACATCGCCCAACCGTTTACAACTTTTTTAGAAGCAGTTTGCATTTTTAAAATTATGAATAATAAAGTAACAATAATAAATTGAAATGCACGCTTAGATGTTTTACCCTGTTATTGTAAAACTCCTTTCCATATAAGCAACAGCAATACGATGCCAAGGATAATTCGGTAGATGCCCCAGATTCGAAAACCATATTTTTTCACAAAACCAATAAAGAACTTAATGGCGAGAATGGCCACGATGAAAGCCACTGCATTTCCAATTGCCAGTTGTTTTATTTCTTCTCCTGTAAAGCCGCCTGATTCTTTATAATGCTTAAGTAATTTATAGCCTGTTGCTGCCAGCATTGTTGGCACAGCCAGGAAAAAAGAAAATTCAGCGGCTTCGCTTCTGGTTAATTTTTGTTGCATACCCCCAATGATAGAAGCGGCACTGCGGCTCACACCAGGGATCATTGCAAGGCATTGCCAGGTACCTATGATGAATGATTGCCGGAACGAAACCTCTTTTTCTGAAGCAACAGTGTTATGTTTAAACATGCGGTCGATGTACAGGAGTACTATACCGCCCAGGAGTAGCGAAACGGCAACGGTAAGGGTGCTTTCCAGCAGGGCATCTATTTTATCTGAGAATAATAAACCAAGAATGATCGCGGGTATAACACCAACAATCAATTTAAAATAGAATTGCCAGTTTTTAACATCAAAGAATTTTTTCCAGTAAAGCACAACCACTGCTAAAATAGCACCCAGCTGAACGGCAACTGTGAACATTTTAGTATAGTCGTTGTCGGGAATATGTAGCAGCTTTTCTGTAATGATCATATGCCCTGTAGAGGAAACTGGTAAAAATTCGGTAAGGCCTTCTACAATGGCAATGATGATGGTTTGGATGGTATCCATAGCAGGTAGTTAAAAAATTTAAGATACTTTAAATAAAAAACGCCGCATAAACGGCGTATTGAGTATTTAATCTGTTTGCTTGTAAATATACGAGGTTGAATAATGCGTACTTACGATTGTTTTGGTTTTTTCATGATCGCCACAATTTCAATTACAAATCCGGCAATAATAAGCATCGGAGCAATTGTGATACGGGTGGTGCTGTAAACTTCTTTGGGATCAAACACAGTTGGGTCTGCACTTTTACCACCGGCCATTAAAAAGAATCCTAAAGCCAGTACAACGAGGCCGGCAAGCATCCAAATATAATTTTCTTTCCCAAAAAGGTTATTAGGAACGGCAACCGGTTTTTTTTCTTTGATCATGTGCTTTTAATTGAATGTGCAATATAATATAATTTTATTTTGAAGCATTAATACAGGTCGTCCAGCTTCATTCGCAGGTATTTAATAACAGACCGGTGTGTACTGGCCAGGGAAATGGTAATGCCTAGTAAAATAATGACCAGGAATAGCATGATCAATCCATTGTTATCATGCAATAGCTTAAAATCTGGAAGAAAGCTTTCTATAAGTAAAACGGTGCCCCAGATTGCTGCTATTGCAATTACAGAAGCAATCAAACCATTTATTATAGCCCGTTGATTAATGGGTTTGGCAATAAACCACCTGGTGGCGCCTACCATCTGCATAGTTTTTATCAGGAACCGGTTGCTGTACATAGCAAGCCTGATGGTATTGTCTATAGAAAATACAACAAGTATGGTTAACAAACAAGCCGCAATTAAGAATATGATACCGGCAGATCTAACATAACTGCCAACCTTTGTAACCGTTTCAGATGGGAACTGGAATTCTGATATCACCCCGGGAAAGTTAGTCTGGAGGTTATTAGAAAGAATATTTAAGCTATCCTGTTCTACATAATTTGCTTTTACGTAAAAATCAATGCTCTCTGGCAATGGATTGTTGTTGAGGAATTTTTTCCAGGTACTGTCATTTTCATTGTTCCATCTTTGAATAGCTTTCGCTTTATCTACATATTCAACCCTGTTGGCATAAGGAATAGAGGTTATGTAGTTAACAAGGCTATCTATCTGTTTTTTTGAAGCATCTCTATTTAGATAAGTATGAACCTGGATATTTTCTTTAAAATAATCACCCGTTTTGCGAAGATTTAAAAAAAACCAGCCAACGATCCCAAACAAAAAAAGCACGAGAGAAACGCCAATGATAGCACCAGTATAACTTGGTTTTCCTTTTTTGCTGGATGATTTTCCGAATTGCGCCATAATATCTTTCTTATATAGAGGTTGAAACTAATCTTATACCCTTGTTGAGGGCCGACAAAAATAAAGATTTTTAAGTGGTTTGCTTTACTTTTGTCTACTACAAAAAAACGATTGCCCGCCAAATATATTTTGATTGTTGTACGTAAACAGTTTATTTATTTGTTAAAATAAATTTACATCCTGTTATTTTTGCTGAAAAGGGGATAACTGCACAAGAGTGCGACGCCACTGCAGCTGCATAGCGATAGGCTGTTTGTATCAAAAAAAGTAAGATTTTAAACAGACAATATTTAACAGATAATGGAATATAATTTCAGGGAAATAGAACAGAAATGGCGGGAAAGCTGGAAAGCGAATAAAGTTTATAAGGTAGATAACCCTTTAGTATCGGCCCCATTGAAACCTAAGTTTTATGTTTTGGATATGTTTCCATATCCAAGTGGTGCCGGCCTTCACGTAGGCCATCCGTTGGGATATATTGCCAGTGATATTTACAGCCGGTATAAAAGGTTAAAGGGTTTTAATGTACTGCACCCGATGGGCTTTGATAGCTTTGGATTACCTGCAGAACAATATGCCATTGAAACAGGCCAGCATCCGGCAACTACAACTGAAAAAAACATTGCTACTTTTAAAGCACAGCTGAACAAGATCGGTTTTTGTTACGATTGGGAAAGAGAAGTGCGAACCAGTGATGCTTCTTATTATAAATGGACGCAATGGTTATTCCTGCAGTTATTCAACAGCTATTTCTGCAATACACAAAAGAAAGCCCGGCCAATTACTGAGTTGATAAAAAAATATGAAAGGGAAGGATCGAAAGATTTTACAGCCACTTCATGGCACGGCTATACGAAAAAAGAACAGCAGGAAATTTTGATGAAACGCAGGTTGGCATTTTCTGCCTATGGTGAAGTAAACTGGTGCGAAGCATTGGGAACCGTTTTGGCCAATGACGAAGTGGTAAATGGTTTAAGTGAGCGTGGCGGCCATCCTGTTATTAAAAAGAAAATGAGGCAATGGTATTTGAAGATAACGGCTTATGCAGACAGGTTGCTGGAAGGATTGGAAAGAGTGGAATTTAGTGAAAGTATGAAGGAAATGCAGCGAAATTGGATAGGTAAGAGTGAAGGAGCGGAAATGGAATTTCGCCTCACCCCCAACCCTTATTCGGCCGAAGCTACTCCCCTCACACCGGGAAGAGGGGTTGAGGCCATTAAAGTATACACTACCCGCCCCGATACTATTTTTGGCGTAGATTTTATAGTGCTGGCACCGGAACATGAACTCGTAGCAAAAATTACAACGCCTACGCAAAAGAAGCAGGTAGACGAATACCTGGCTTATGTAAAAAGCCGCAGCGACAGGGAGCGCATGGCAGAAGTAAAACAGATCACAGGTTGTTTTACAGGAGCTTATGCAGAAAATCCTTTTGATGGAAAGCAGATTCCCGTTTGGATAGCAGAATATGTATTGGCCGGGTATGGTACCGGCGCCATTATGGCTGTACCCTGTGGAGACCAGCGTGATTTTGCATTTGCAAAACATTTTAAAATTCCCATTACAAATATTATTGGTGAGCATTATAATGGAGAAGAGGCCAATCCAACAAAAGATGCTACGCTGCAAAATTCAGGATTTTTAGATGGTTTCCTGATGAAGGATGCAATTAGTGTAGCCATTAATAGAATTGAAGAACTCGGCATTGGTAAACGCAAAGTAAATTTTCGCATGCGGGATGCAGGCTTTAGCCGCCAACGTTATTGGGGCGAGCCATTTCCAATTATCTGGGAAGATGGCGTTGCCGTTCCTTTAAATGAAAATGAGTTACCGCTGGAATTGCCTTTTGTAGAAAAGTATGGCCCCGGTCCGGAGGGAGAAGGGCCATTGGCAAATATTGAGGAGTGGGTGGAAAAGAGACGCGAAACTTCCACCATGCCCGGTTATGCCGGCTCCTCCTGGTATTTTCTCCGTTACATGGATCCCCAAAATAATGATAACTTTTGCGATAGGACTGCCAGCGATTACTGGAACCAGGTAGATGTTTATATAGGTGGTACAGAACATGCTGTTGGCCATTTACTATATAGCCGTATGTGGACCAAAGTAATGTACGACCTTAATTTGATCGGATTTGATGAACCGTTTAAGAGGTTGGTAAACCAGGGAATGATACAGGGTAGTAGCAGGTTTGTGTATCGTGTTTTTTGTATGGCTGAAGATGAATTGAACAATAAATTAGAAAGCACATTTATCGTTTCTGAAACCTATGTTGGCTGGAATAATTCGAATGTTTTTGATAAGAACGATAGATTGGGATTAGAAGTTGGAAAAAAAATTGATCAATTGTATCCTGGTAAAAAATATAAAGTAAATACAATTGCGGTAACAAAATTACATGTGGACGTTAATATTGTAGATGGTGTTGAGTTAGATATTGCAGCTTTTAAAAAGTGGAAACCAGAATTTATAAATACGGAATTTATTTTAGAAGATGGAAAATACATCTGCGGTGTCGAAACCGAAAAAATGTCCAAATCCAAATACAACACTGTAAACCCCGACGATCTTGTAGACAAATTTGGCGCAGACACTTTCCGCATGTATGAAATGTTCCTCGGCCCTGTAGAACAAAGCAAACCCTGGGATACAAAAGGTATTGAAGGCGTATATCGTTTTTTAAGAAAGCTATGGCGGTTGTTTTTTGATGAGGTAAAAGGAAAAGTGTGGACGGATGAAAAACCTACAGATGCCGAATTAAAAGTGTTGCATAAAACCATTAAGAAAATTGAATCTGATACAGAACAGTTTTCTTTCAATACCGCCGTAAGTGCATTTATGATCAGTGTAAATGAATTATCTGATTTGAAGTGTAACAAAAAAGAAATACTGGAACAGGTGCTTATTTTATTGGTGCCTTATGCACCCCATATTGCCGAAGAACTTTGGCATCAGTTGGGCAATCAAGGAACAATCCTGGATGCTGCATATCCTGTACTGGAGGAAAAGTACCTGGTGGAAACTTCTAAAGAATATCCTGTTTCTATCAATGGGAAATTGAGGACTACTATCAACATGGATGTAAATACGTTGCAACCTGAAGCCGAGAAACTTGTACTTGAAAATGAGGTTGTGCAGAAATGGCTTGAAGGTAAAGCACCCAGGAAAATCATTTTTGTAAAAGGTAAAATGATAAATGTGGTTATATAACAGAGAATGAAATATGCCGCGAATAATTTAATAAAAACTAGCAGGTTCCGGGTAAACAAAAAGAAGAATTTATTGTTTTTATTAATAAACATACTACATGGCAAAACCAACTTACGAGCTAATTAGCGTACTGAGGGAAACAGCAGACAGATTGCGGAATGGAGCCTACTACGCCTGGGGCCATCACGGTGCCTGCAATTGTGGTCAACTGCTTCAGGTAGTAACTAAATTATCAGAGGAAGAAATATTAACCTATGCTCATTCGTCAATTGGAGAATGGACGGAACTAGCTGTTGAATTTTGTCCGGTTACCAATGCTCCACTGGCCCTTGTAATTTCTAAACTAGAAGCCATCGGACTAACACCTACAGATATTCATCAAATTGAATACCTAAGTAGCAAAGATGTTTTAAACCTGCTGCCAGGTGGTTTTCGCTGGTTGAAAAGAAATAAAAGAGAAGATGCTATTCTTTACTTTGAAACCTATGCGTCGCTGCTGGAAGAGCAATACCTTCAAACAATAGAAGTAGAAGTAAATAGCTTAAAGGTTCCGGCAACTGTTGTATGTGAATTTTGTTAAAGATGTAGCTATTCACACACAATAGTTACCTTCAATCTATGAATAGCATTTTGGAAAGTATATTAATTGCCCAGCAACAAAGTTTTCACCCGCTGGTTGATTTTGAACCAGGTACAGATAAAATTGCTTTGTTAGATATTTCCGGTTCCAATAAAGCTTTTACGCAGGATATATACAGCAATCCTGAAAGATTTCAACAGTATCTCAGCGAAACCAGGAAATTGGCTGATGCAAGGTACCTCATTGGTGGATATAGGGAACTGCGTTCTATGTACAGTCGCAGCGAACTATTTAATAAAGATATCCGGGAAGAAAATAGCGAACAGGAAGAACCAAGAAACCTTCATCTTGGAATGGATATTTGGGCTGATGCCGGCGTACCAATATATGCTCCTTTGGGTGGAATGATCCATAGCCTGGCATTCAATGATCATTACGGCGATTATGGTGCCACTATAATACTGCAACATCAATTAGACACAGCTAATTTTTATACCTTATATGGCCACTTGTCTTTAAAAGATCTGGGAGAAAAACGGGTTGGCCAGTTTATAACAAGAGGAGAAAAGTTTGCCCATTTTGGCCCGTGGGAAGAAAACGGCAACTGGCCGCCTCACTTGCATTTTCAGGTAATACTGGATATGGGCAATTGGGAGGGAGATTACCCCGGCGTTTGTAAAATGAGTGAAGCAACAAAATACCTTCATAATAGCCCCGATCCCGATTTGATTGCTCAATTAAAACAGTTTATCTCAACCATCCATTATTGATAAAAACAGATGGACCCCAAAATCCTGGTCAACAAGTAATATATTGTCTTTCGGCTTTATAATAAATTTCCTGTAGAAGCTTCGTAAATGCAAAAAGACAGGGGCAGCATGGAGAAATAGAAATATAGGACGAAAAACTGCAAAACTCTTTCATTCACTTCCTTTTGGCATTAAAAATAACATCAGGGCGGGTATTGAGATATTGTTAGAATTTTATGTGAATCCCAACAAAACAACTTTTTTTCCGTTATTACTATGTCAATTGTGGCATCATTCTTTCCACATCGAAAAAGAAAAATAGTATCTTTACCTGTAATTTAATCATCATGGATATACGCCCGGGCACCTTACTTCAGCAGATTGATAGTCCAGCAGATCTTAAAAAACTTTCCAAAGACCAAATGCAATTGGTAACCAATGAATTGCGCCAATATATCATTGATGTGGTAAGCGTTCACGGAGGTCATTTTGGAGCAAGTTTGGGAGTTGTAGAATTAAGCGTTGCCTTGCATTATGTTTTTAATACACCCTACGATCAATTAGTATGGGATGTTGGCCACCAGGCTTACGGGCACAAAATACTTACCGGGCGAAGGGATGCTTTTCCAACAAACAGAAAGTATCATGGCCTGAGTGGATTTCCCAAAAGAGGTGAAAGCGAATATGATACGTTTGGAGTAGGTCATTCATCAACTTCAATCAGTGCAGCGCTCGGTATGGCAATGGCCAGTTATTATAAAGGTGAAAAAGAAAGGCAGCATATTGCCGTAATTGGCGATGGTGCCATGACGGCAGGCCTTGCATTTGAAGCAATGAATCACGCAGGCGCGGCAAACAGTAACCTGCTGATAATTTTGAATGACAACTGCATGAGTATTGATCCTAACGTAGGTGCTTTAAAAGAATACCTAACGGATATCACTACCTCGCATACCTACAATAAAGTAAAAGATGATGTGTGGAATTTGCTGGGAAAATTGCCGGTTGGCAAAACTTTCTCCCGTTCCATGGCACAGAAATTAACAGACGGGTTAAAAGGAATGGTAAGCAGCAGTGCCAATCTTTTTGAAGCCCTTAACCTGCGTTATTTTGGTCCTATTGATGGGCATAATGTAAATAAATTAATAGATACGCTTAGTGATCTTAAAGATATTCCTGGTCCCAAAATTTTACACATTAAAACGGTAAAAGGCAAAGGTTATGATCTGGCAGAAAAAGATCAAACTACCTGGCATGCTCCGGGTTTATTCGACAAAGTGACCGGCGAAATAAAAAAGAAAGCCTTCGATATTCCTCAGCCGCCCAAATACCAGGATGTATTTGGTTACACCATAATTGAGCTTGCAGAAAAGAATAACCTCATTATGGGAGTTACTCCCGCAATGCCCAGTGGGTCTTCTCTAAAATATATGATGGAAAAAATGCCCGACCGTGCTTTTGATGTGGGTATCTGCGAGCAGCACGCTGTTACTTTAAGTGCAGGCCTGGCTACGCAGGGAATGAAAGTCTTTTGCAATATTTACTCTTCTTTTATGCAGCGTGCATACGACATGGTTATACATGATGTAGCCATACAAAAATTACCGGTTATATTTTGCCTGGATAGGGCAGGTTTGGTGGGTGAAGATGGGCCAACACATCACGGATGCTATGATATTGCTTACATGCGTTGCATACCAAACATGATCATCAGTGCCCCAATGAATGAATCGGAATTACGCAACCTCATGTACACTGCACAACTTGATAGCAATACACTTCCATTTGTGATTCGTTACCCACGTGGAGAAGGTATGTTGGCAGACTGGAGGACGGCTATGAAAGAAATTGAAATAGGCACAGGAAGGAAATTAAAAGAAGGTAATGATATAGCCATACTTACCTTTGGCCATCCGGGAAATTTTGCAGCTGCTGCTATAAGAGATGTTAAGGCTGAAGGCATTAACCCGGCGCATTACGATATGCGTTTTGTAAAGCCATTGGATGAAAAAATGTTGCATGAAGTATTTGGCAAATTCAATAAGATAATAACAGTAGAGGATGGAACTGTTGTAGGTGGATTCGGTTCTGCAATCTTAGAATTTATGAATGAACATGGCTATAAAGCAGATGTAAAGATCATGGGTATTCCTGATCGTTTGGTAGAACATGGAACACCCAAACAATTGTATGATGAGATTGGTATTGATGCAAATGGTATTGCCGCAATGATTAGAGAAATGGCTGCAGTAAAAGTATTAGTATAGTTACTTAAAATTTATTTTATTTAAATGCCCGGGTTTTCCGGGCATTTTTTATTGTAGTAAGAACAGGTTCTATTGATCTCAATTAATCTGAGGTAAAACGTTTTGTCATTTAGTAAAATCAATTTTCTTTATCGCTTCTTTAACATACTGAAGAAAAATATTTATGGAAATTGAATCGTTTATCATCAGACCGGTTCATCTAATTTTTACAAAATATTTATGAGAACTATCGCTATACTCTCGCTAATGATTATCATGATCAGCGGTATTGGTTATTACTTTTGGAAAAAGCCTTTTTCTCTCACTAAAACAAAAAATTCTCTGGTTGTAAAAAGTACAGCCGGTAACAAAGCCTTACTACTTCGTTTAAAAAGTAAAGCAAAAAATCTTGAGTTTTATTTGCAGAAAAAAAACTTTAATACAGATCATTGTTTTCTTATTGATATGGAGATCAGCTCTGGAAAGAATCGTTTCTTTGTATATGATCTGAAGAAAGATTCGATAGAAATGTGTGGCCTGGTAACGCACGGAAGCGGACTGGCGGGTGACGGCAACGGGATTAAATTTTCCAATGTATCGGGAAGTAATTGCACTTCCCTTGGCAGGTATCGTATAGGGAAACCTTACAACGGAAAATTTGGCTTGGCTTACAAACTAGCGGGAATGGATGATACGAATAATAAGGCCTTTGAACGCTTTGTTGTTTTACATGCGCATGATTGTGTACCTGCCTCAGAAGTATATCCATTTACGATCTGCGAAAGCTGGGGCTGCCCCACAGTATCACCTGCTTTTCTTGAAAGCTTAAAAAAATATATTGATGGTTCCGAAAAACCCATGCTACTGGAAATTTATAAATAAGAAAGCCTTCCAAATCGAAAGGCTTTCAGCGTTTAAATTGCTGCTGCAATTTGCATAATTGCGATAGTGAATTAATTCATTGGTATTTCTATTGCCATCAGTTCTGCATCTTCAGTTGCAGTAATATTAAATTCCTCCGCTTCAGAAATCCCTGCAGCATCCCTTTTATTAAGCTGTTTTCCCCCTACCTCGATACTTCCATTCACTACAACCAGGTAAATGCCATTTCCCATAAATGCATTTTTGTAGGATAATGATTTGCCTGCTTCCAGTTTGGTTAACGAAAACCTTGCGTCCTGGTTGATCCATAAAGCATTGTCAGCATCATTTGGAGATACTACAACCTGCCATTTGTTTATTCTTTCATTTATATTAAAACTCCGCTGGTCATATCTCGGCTTAATGTTTCTTTCTTTCGGAAATATCCAAACCTGAAATAAAGTGGCATCCTCCGTTTTTGAGGCATTGAATTCGGAATGTTGCACACCTGTACCGGCACTCATAATTTGCACATCTCCTGCTTTTATAACTCCTTCTCCTCCGGTATTATCTTTGTGCTGCAATGCTCCACTCAGCGGTATCGTAACTATCTCCATGTTATCATGCGGATGCGGAGGAAATCCTGTTCCGCCTGTAATAGTATCATCATTCAATACCCTTAATAAACCAAAATGTACTTTTTCCGGGTTATGGTAACTGGCAAAACTAAAATAGTGTTTTGCATTTAACCAACCGTGATTGGCACCGCCTCTTTCGGATGCTCTTTGAATATTCATTTTCATATAAATAGTTTTATTTGATGTTTAAACATCAAATATAGTACCATTTGATTGAACTGACAATATTTCATGTAATATAAATCAAGATTTAGATCAGGAAACTTTCAACATCAAAGTTGCCGATAATCATATCGGCTTCCTTCAGCTCTTCAATAGTTTGAGTAGTTGTAAGGGCGATTACTTTCATTCCGGCATTTTTTGCTGAAGTTACTCCAACAGCTGCATCTTCAAAAGCAAGGCATTGAAAAGCCGGGATTTGAAGTAAGCTGGCCGCTTTGAGGTAGATCTCGGGATCAGGTTTTCCTTTGCTGATATGGGCAGAATTTACCACAACGGAAAAATACTGTTTGATGGGTAAGTGCTCAAACATGTAATCGATGTTTACCTGGATGCCCGATGTTGCAATGGCCATTGGAATTTTTAGCTGCTGCAATTTATCCAGAAAGCTAAGCAGCCCACTCACAGGTTTTATAAACGGCAGGTAGAGTTCCCTGTAAACAGCTTCTTTTTCAAGGGCGTAAACCATAGCTTCATCATCCGTCATTTTTTTCTGGTAAATATATTCTATCGCATCTTTATTGGTTCGGCCATTAATATTTTTCCTGTATTCATCTTCAGCAATATCAATCCCAACCTTTTCGAGGTATTTTTTCCAGGCAATTAAATGGTAGGCGTTGTTGTCTATTAGTGTACCATCCAGGTCAAAAATAACAGCTTTTGCTTCCATCTTAGTTAAAAGCTTTTCTATGATATCTTCCTGCAGTTGATCTGTGATATTATTCATCAAAGTAAACTTTAAAAAAAACCATTGATCAACTAATATTATATCAGTGAATCAATGGTAGCAAATCGTTGAAATATATTAATTCAGGTGTTCAAAATCCTCCGCTGTAAGCGGGTTGTACATTTCTTCTTCCCGCTCTTCGTTATATTCAATTATGAAATTGTTTCTTCCCTCACCAATAAGTATGTGTAGATATTTCTGTTGCACCAATTCCAGCATGTTCAAGAAAAGGAAAATAGCATGGATCCTGTTCTCTGCTACTTCAAATATCTTTTCAAATGATAAAGTTTTCTCCGCAGAGCAGATATTCAGCATGTACTCTCTACTGCCTTCCATGGTATAGTTATAATTCATTACCGTATGAACAGGCTTGTTGTTTTTTTCATGCAAACGCTGGATCACTTTTTCAAAAGCTTTCATCAGCTTAAACATAGTTACCGTTTGTATCTCAGTTCCTTCCCCGGCCTCTTCGCCTATCTGCGACAATTCCCGGTGCAGGTTGCCTCTCTTGAACATGAGTACCCTGATGGCTTCCATTTCAGCCATCTTAGCGGAAGCTTCTTTAAATTTTTTGTATTCCAGGATCTTATCAATCAGTTCCATTCTCGGATCAATTTCATTGCCCTGGGCATCCAGTTCTTTGCGGGGCAACAACATTTTTGCTTTAATGCGCATGAGCGTGCTGATGAATAAAATAAATTCACTGCTTAGCTCTATATTTAGTTTTTCCGTTTGATGAATATGGTCCAGGAAATCATTGGTGATTTTTGTAATAGGAATATTATAAATATCAAGCTCATCTCTTTCAATAAAAAAAAGCAACAGGTCGAATGGCCCTTCAAACTCTGCTAACTTGATCTGGTACGTTGGTGTATTTTGGTTCAAAGCCGTAAAATTTACTTTAATAGAAAGTCCCGAAGATAATGACTTCGGGACTTATCAAAAATAAAGAATATCAACATTATTTCTTCCTGAAAGTATAAGCAAAGCCGATTCCCATCAATTGAAGCCATTGTGGAGCAGGGCCTTTTCCCGGGTTCACATTTTTAGTATTATCATCGTAGATCATATCAACATTCAACGAAAAATTAATATACCTGGATAGCTTGGCTGTGAGCACATTCGACCAGAAAATATCTATGTTTTGTGGATCGCTTTTATAGTTGGAAAACAAATCGAGCCGTGTTTTAAAAGTAAAATTAGTGCCAATTTTTTTGCTGTAATTGGCTGAAAGGTAGGCTCCCAGTTCATTTCTCGACTTTTTGCCCGGCTCAAGTCCATACAAAGGCCCCAATAAAGTGTCTCCAACAAGAACCCAACGTTCCGTTAAAGGTGAAACAAACAGCGAGAAATCACTGTTGGGCTTATAATCCAGTCCGAGTGAAAGTAATACATACGCAGGAGCGAATGTTTTTGAGGTAAGTGATGCAGTATCTACACCTGCCGCAGTTTTAGAATAAGCAAATCCCTTAGCAAACTGAGTACGCATATTGAATAAGCCGGCTACATTTACATGTTTTGAAATAGCATAGCCATATTTTGAAAGCAGGTCTATACGGTCGCTGGCTTTTCGGCTGCCAAGACTTGTGGTATTTACGAGGCCATAGGCAAGGTCCAGGTTGTTGTCCCAACTATGTTTTCCTTTTTTGTAAAAGCCATAAAGATTGAGGTAGGAATTTAAGGAAAATGAAAATTTATCGCCGCCCGCCGACCAGTTGCTGAGAGAACCCTGGTTGATATTGAAATTAAAAACGCCACCCGTTTTCCATATTTTGGGAATGCTGTCATTGGGGTCTTTTTTTATGGATTTGTCTGCCTCTTTTTTAAGGCTGTTTATAGTGGCATCCTGTGATCTTACGGCTAAACAGGCACCCAATGCCAGGGAAAGAAATAACACTTTTTTCATAACATTTATTTGAGATTACAAATATGGCCACCGTTACCGGCAGCCATTTAATTATACATGGTATTGTTTTTATTTTTTCAGACTGTCTCTTATTTCCATAAGTAACTGGTCGGTGGAGGAAGGTGCGGCCGGAGCTGCATCCTCTTTTTTCTTCATGCTGTTAATCCCTTTTATAACCAGGAACATTACAAAAGCCACAATAATGAAGTTGATGATCGAGGTTAAAAAATCTCCGTATTTAACTGTAACAGCTTCAGTAACAACTTTGCCGGCCGCATCAAGTACTGCAGGCTTTAAAACATACATGTTTTTTGAAAGGTCTGCGCCCCCGATCATTCCAATAAGTGGAGCTACAACTCCTTCCGTAAAAGAGGTAACAACTTTTCCAAAAGCACCACCCATTACAAAAGCAACGGCAATGTCAACAAGATTGCCTTTCATGGCAAAATCTTTAAACTCTTTTAAGAATCCCATAGAATTTTAGTTTTAGGTAATTACAAATTTAGTTAAAGTTCCAAACCTACATATTTATATTCAATTAAAAGTTGTAATACGTAACATTAATGGCAACTTTGTTCATCAAAATAAAATACCCACGTAAAAGCATTGAACAGCAAAATTGTAAATTGGATCATTTTTATTTCGCTATCCATTATATGGGGAAGCAGTTTTATTTTAATGAAAGAAGGGCTTAAGTACTTAACGGCTTACCAGGTAGCTTCTTTAAGGATCATCTCTTCGGGTTTGGTGTTATTGCCGATTGCATATAAAAGTTACAGGCAAATTCCCCGCAACAAAATACTCTATACGTTTATGTCGGGAGTGTTGGGAAGCCTTTTGCCAGCATATCTGTTTTGTATAGCTGAACAGGGTATTGATAGCGCATTGGCAGGTGTATTAAATTCGCTTACACCAATTTTTGTAATCATTGTTGGAGCAATTTTTTTTCAAAGCAAAACATCTCCCAATAAAGTGTGGGGTATTCTCATCGCATTTGCAGGAAGCGTATTGCTTTTTTTCAGCCAGCCCGGATTTTCAACTAACAGCAATAGCTTTTATGTTGCCCTTGTTGTAATAGCCACCATTATGTATGGTATAAATGTTAATATGGTCCACCGCCATTTACACCATATTCCATCGTTGCAGATCGCATCGCTGGCGTTAACGTTAAATGCTCTTCCGGCAGCAATCGTGTTATATTTTACCGGATATTTTAAACTGCAATTCAGCCATGGCATATTGGTTTCCACAGGGTACGCTTTTTTACTTGGTATTGGTGGTACCGCCATCGCGTCTGTCATTTTTTATATGCTTATCAAGCGGGCAGGAGCAGTTTTTGCCTCCATGGTTACGTATCTTATACCCATTGTTGCCATAATCTGGGGGTACTTTTATGGCGAAGTAATAGGCTGGAAACAAGTTGGAGGGCTGATGGTAATTTTAGCCGGTGTTTATTTGGCTAACAGAAGGAAATAAGGTTGACGCAGGATAGCCGAAATACGATTGCAAACTGAAATCCCCCATTCTCTCAAAACATCAGAAAGCCAACAGCAGCAAACTGCCCCATTACTAAAAATTGCTGCTAAAAAAAACTTGTTCATATTTTTAATTACAAGCACCAAGCCTTACCTTTGCGCCCGAAATACAAAGCTTTTATACTCTAAATACTTCTTATGGCCAATACTGGTAAAGTAAAATCGATCATCGGTGCCGTTGTAGACGTGCAATTTGACAGTGATTCAAAACTTCCCGAAATTTTGAATGCCCTTGAACTGAAGCGTGAAAACGGAGATACGCTGGTACTTGAAGTGCAGCAACATCTTGGAGAAGACAGTGTTCGTACAATTGCAATGGATGGTACGGAAGGCCTGGTTCGTGGTACAAAAGTGGTTGATACCGGAAAGCCTATCACCATGCCGGTGGGAGAAGGTATCAAAGGACGATTATTTAATGTAACCGGTGATGCAATTGACGGTTTACCTCAGGTGAGCAAAGTAGGCGGACGTCCTATTCATGCTAAACCACCATTATTTGAAGACCTTAGTACAGCGAATGAGATACTTTTCACAGGTATTAAAGTAATTGACCTGATTGAACCATACGCAAAAGGTGGAAAGATCGGTTTGTTTGGTGGTGCCGGTGTGGGTAAAACAGTATTGATCCAGGAATTGATCAACAATATTGCAAAAGCATATAACGGGGTATCGGTATTTGCAGGTGTTGGTGAGAGAACGCGTGAAGGAAATGACCTAATGCGTGAGATGATTGAAGCAGGTATCATGAATTATGGCGACAAGTTTAAACATAGCATGGAAGAAGGTGGCTGGGATCTGGCTTCGGTAGATATGAACGGACTGAAGGAATCCAAAGCAACTTTCGTATTCGGACAAATGAACGAACCACCGGGAGCAAGAGCTCGTGTGGCTTTAAGCGGGTTGACCATTGCGGAATATTTCCGTGACGGAGAAGGTGACGGTCAGGGAAAAGACATCCTTTTCTTCGTTGATAATATCTTCCGCTTTACCCAGGCAGGTTCTGAGGTTTCTGCCTTGCTTGGTCGTATGCCAAGTGCGGTGGGTTATCAGCCTACACTTGCTACTGAAATGGGATTGATGCAGGAGCGTATCACTTCTACTAAAAACGGTTCAATTACTTCTGTACAGGCAGTATATGTACCGGCGGATGATCTTACCGATCCGGCACCGGCTACTACCTTTGCGCATCTGGATGCAACAACGGTATTGAGTCGTAAGATTGCGGATCTGGGTATTTATCCTGCTGTGGATCCATTGGATTCTACCTCAAGGATCCTTACTCCATTGATCGTAGGTGATCTTCACTATGATACTGCCAACAAAGTAAAATTGATCTTACAACGTTATAAGGAATTACAGGATATTATTGCCATCCTTGGTTTGGATGAGTTGAGTGATGAAGATAAACTGGTAGTATCAAGGGCTCGTAAAGTACAACGTTTCCTTAGCCAGCCGTTTTTTGTGGCAGAGCAATTTACCGGTTTAAAAGGTGTGTTGGTGCCAATAGAAGATACGATCCGTGGTTTTAATTCTATCATGGATGGTGAAGTAGATGAGTATCCGGAAGCAGCTTTTAACCTGGTTGGCACATTGGAAGATGCTGTTGAAAAAGGAAAGAAACTGATGGCTGCAGCACAAGCTTAATTGGGTTGGTATTTAACTCAATTGGGAATGTACTGACCAGGCTCAACTGTTTCTTTACCCAATCATTAGATAACCGAGTCTCTAAACTGATTTTTTATGACATTAGAAATATTAACGCCGGAACAAAAGATATTCAGTGGTGAAGTGTACGGAGTACAATTACCGGGTATCAGTGGTTTGTTTGAAGTGTTGGACAAGCATGCACCGTTGGTAAGTGCTTTAAAAGCCGGCAGTCTGAAAATTTTGAAAGATAAAAATTCAACAACTTCTTACAACATTCAAAGTGGCTTTGTAGAAGTTTTGAATAACAAAACAACAGTACTTGTTGAGGGTGCTGTAGAAAAATAATATCGTTAATAAGCAGGACAAAGAAAAAGCTCATTCTACCAGGATGAGCTTTTTTGATTTTACGTTTTTATTGCCATTTATTATAATTCCCCGAATGGTAAAAATGATCTATCTTTTTTAAAACTGTTTTTTCAACTGAACAAAACTCCAGGCATAAAAAGGAAGCAAAATAAATACAGCAACGCCAAATAGCCAGTTTGTAAGTTGACCAACAAGCAGAAAAATAGTAAATAAATAAATTGGGTATAAAATAAATAGCAAACCCACCAATACCGAATCGTAATGATCTACATGTTTGGAAGTGCGCCAGCTAAGTTTTTGCAGTGGAATATATAATGGTGCATGAACAAGGAAGCCAATAAGAGCAGGTATAAACAGCAAAATCTTTTTTAATAATGCCTGTTTAACAGCAAATATGTTTTGCAGGTTTTGTTTAGGCGTTGCTTCCGATTCAATTACCAACGATTTCAGTTCAACCCTTAGTTTTTCATTAAACTCATTGATCGTGTTGCCATAACCGTTATTGCTAGTTAATGCTGATTTATCAATGATGTTTCCAAAATTTAAACGTATGTTTTTTCCAAATGAAGAGAACGACTGGTAGTTAATTCCTGTGGGTAAAACTTTTAATGGTATGCCTTGCTGCCAACTGCTTATTGCCAGCCTGGCCGTACCTTTTTTTAACGGCCTTAGCTTCCACTCATTAATGCACCTGCCTTCGCTGAATATTAAAACGATCCCATTGCGTTTAAAGATTTCTTTACATTTTTCAAAGGTTTCATAGTTCTGGTCGAGGTTTTCTGCGCCTTCGCTCATTCTGTAAACGGGCAACATATTAAGAGAGCTTAGCAATGCAGCAAACGATTTCTTTTTAAAAGTATCGCCTCTAACCAGCGAGTAAACAGGCTTTTTAAAAATTGTAGCAATAATAATCGCATCTAAAAATGAGTTGGGGTGATTGCAGGCGATCAGCAAAGGGCCATCGCATGAAAGTACTTCCCTGTTGTTGATCCTGATGTTCCTGCAATACAACCATATTGCAAATGCCGCAGGTATTTTAATGATATTATAAAGCAAATGAAATTTTTGACGAAAGATATATTTTTTAATTTAACTGCGGATCAATCGGGAAATTTGCCATCATTTTATATTTTCCACCCAGGTGTTCTATACTTTCTTTCCACACGTTTTCGGCAGCTGTGTCAAAAATTATTTTTCGTGTAGATGTTGCCGTTAGCCAGCTTTTTTCTTTCATTTCATTTTCAAGCTGATCTTTATCCCATCCGCTATATCCTATAAAAAATTTTATGCGGGAAAGATCAAGGGAATTTGACCGCAGGAGTGCTTTTACCACTTCAAAATCACCACCCCAGTGTATTTCTTCTGATATCTTATAACTACCTGGGATCAGGCCGGGATATTGATGAATATAATGAATGGTATCTGGTTGCACAGGGCCTCCGGAATAAACAGGAATTTCAAGTCCTTCAAGTTCTGTGATGAGCTCGCCCAGTGTTTGGTCAAATACTTTGTTTAATACAAAACCAAAACAGCCATCTTCCGATAGCCGGCAGATATAAACAACTGCACGCATGAAGTTAGGGTCCTTTAAAAAAGGATCTGCAATCAGCAAGATGTCTTGTGATGGTTCAATCATATTCTAAAATAAGATTTTATTGGAAAACCCTTTCAAAATTCAACTTCTTTTTAGAGGCAGGATTCGTTAAAGTTTCTTATACTTCGTGTTTATACAACATGTTAGCATTTAGTATGTTATTTTTGCAGATAATTCGGTTGTGGCGCATCCTTTATAATAATTATGAAAAAAGTTTTTCCCATTATTACTGTACTTATCCTCTTGTCGCTACTGGGGTTAATATTTTTCCAGTTTTTATGGCTTAAAAGTGCAAAAGAGATAAAAGAGCAGCAACTGGATGATAATATTGCCAGAGCGGTTTCTGAGGCAGCAGAAAAATTAGTGCAAGAGAGAACCAGTTTGCCTTTCACCCGAAAATCAGACCTTCGGTTTCCAGATAAAATGAAGATCGAGTTCTTCAAGCCATCAGTAATTCAGAGATTTTCCAAAGAAGATATCCAGGAGATTTTAAGGCTGGCTTTAAAGAAAAACCTGCAGAAAGATATTCCTTTTGAATTTGCTGTAACAGAAAATACCCTCACCGGGGAGCAGATCGCCACAGATAATTTTTTTAAATATTACCTTGATAGTGCTAATAATCTGCGGCGCATCATACAATTAGTTCCTCCCAGCGGGAGTAATCTTGAAAACCTGACCAAGGAAGAATTCCTTGCCGTGATTGTACCGCATTCCCGCACCATTATTTTAAGAGAAATTACCTGGTTCATTATGGGCGCCATTTTATTTACCATCATTATTACCACGGCCTTTTTTCTTACCATCCGCACTTTATTAAAACAAAAAAAGCTCAGTGAAATAAAATCTGATTTTATCAATAATATGACCCATGAATTTAAAACACCACTAGCCACTATTTCTTTGGCTGTGGATGCTTTAAAAAATGAGAAAGTAAGTGGCGACAAAGAAAAAACCAGTTATTTTACCGGCATCATCAAGGAAGAAAATAAAAGAATGAACAAGCAGGTAGAAACAATCCTGCAGGCCGCATTACTGGATAAACAGGAAGTGCAACTGAACCTTAAAAAACTATCTGCCCACACGCTTATTAAAAGTGCCTTAAATAACATTGCGCTTCCGTTAGAAGATAGGGGAGGAAAAATTGAAATTAGCCTGGATGCCACTAAGGATATGGTAATGGCAGACGAAGTTCATTTTACTAATCTTATCAATAACCTGCTGGATAACGCTGTTAAATATTCGAAAGACAACCTTTTTATAAAGTTGCACACTTCTAACCATGGGAATACCATCCGCATAAAAATTGAAGATAATGGTATCGGGATGAACAAAGAAACCCTCAGCCGCATATTTGAAAAATTTTACCGGGCCCATACCGGTAATATTCATGACGTAAAAGGTTTTGGCCTCGGACTTAGTTATGTAAAAACTATGGTAGATGCTCATCATGGAACTATAAAACCCGAAAGCACATTAGGCAAAGGCAGCTGTTTCCTGATTACTTTCCCCTTGGCCAAGTAATATAATTATTCTTGATTTATCCATTTTCTCCATTAATTCTTTGATGCACAAAATTGGGTTATCCACATCAATTCACAGGTATTCACATTCAATTCACCGTTTATTTTCCCAATTCTTGGTTTAAAACCGCCATAGTTAAGCCTAAAACAACTGTGGATAAAGATTTTTTTTAATTTTTGTGTGGCAAAGTGGTAAAAAGTGTTATTTTGTGTTAGTAATTATTTCACTAACCCCAAATTTCCTCCCTTCATGGTCTCCTTTATTGGCGAATATGAATCAACAATTGATCTGAAAGGTCGCTTTCTGCTTCCTTCCGGGTTTAAAAAGCAGTTGCCCGGGGACGAGGCAACGTCTTTTATCATTAACCGGGGTTTTGAAAAATGTTTGACACTTTTTCCCATACAAAGCTGGAAACCAATCTTTAAAGAAATTAGTCAATTGAATGATTTCGATCCTAAAGTTAGAGAATTTCGCCGCTATTATTTAAATGGAGCTACACAGGTAGAGCTGGACAATGCTGGCAGGCTGCTATTGCCTAAGAATCTGCTTGAACATGCGTCCCTGGAAAAAGACATCGTGCTGGTATCAGCCGTTAACAAAATTGAGATCTGGGATAAAATAAAATACCAACAGTTCTTTGAATCTTTTTCACCGGAAGCTTTCAGCAACCTGGCGAACGAGGTGATGAATAAGCCAACGGATAACAGGTTAAATGGTTAACCATTCTTAACAGGTTTAATACGTATGCAGCATCAGAATAAAATATCGGCTACTGTTCAACCCACTGGCGATACAAATGGATACCATGTGCCGGTTCTGCTAAAAGAAGTGCTGGAAGGTCTGAACATAAAGCCCGATGGCGTTTATGTTGATTGCACTTTTGGGGGCGGCGGGCATAGCAAAGCCATATTGGAAAAATTAGGAAGCAAAGGGAAGTTGATCGTTTTTGACCAGGATGCCAGCGCAAAACAAAACGTACCTGCAGATGAGCGGGTGGTATTTGTTCAGCAGAATTTCAGACAGCTTCAGCGTTTTCTCCGCGTAAACAAAGAAGTAATGGTGGATGGGATTTTAGCCGACCTGGGGGTTTCCAGTCACCAGTTTAATGAAGCCGACCGCGGTTTTTCTATCAGGTTTGATGCCGCACTTGATATGAGAATGGACAACCGGCAAACGAAAACTGCAGCAGATATTATTAAACAGTTTTCCGAGTTGCAGCTGCACAAGATGTTTGAAAAGTATGGAGAGGTTACCAATGCAAAAACACTTGCAAAAACAATTGTTGCAAAACGATCAGTTGCGGCTATAAAAACCATCAGCCAGTTTAAAGAAACTATTAAAAGTATAGTTCATGGTAATCCAAATAAATACCTGGCGCAGGTATTTCAGGCTTTAAGGATAGAGGTGAACGATGAAATGGGGTCTTTGAAGGAAATGCTGGAACAATCTGTAAAAGTATTGAAGCCAGGTGGCCGGATCGCAATCATCAGTTTTCATTCCCTGGAAGACAGGCTTGTAAAGAATTTTTTTAAACAGGGAACATTTGAAGAAATAGAAGAGGATGATGTTTTTGGAACAAAACCTGAAACATCGTTAAAAATAATTACCAGGAAACCAATTGTACCTGGAAAAGAAGAGCAAAAATTAAATACCAGGTCGCGGAGTGCGAAACTGCGTATTGCAGAAAAAAAACAGGCCAGCTAAAACATGGGCACAACAGAAAACGAAGAAATTCAAACAGTAAATTCAAAGTCTGACTGGAAAAGATATTTCAATTACCAGGTAATTGTAAGGAATATTCCTTTTTTTCTTTTTTTATCCGGACTGGCAGTTATATATATATACAATGGACATTATGCAGACAAACTGATCAGGAAGATCTCAACCAGCGAAAAAAATATTAAGGAACTGGAATATGAATATAAAACGGTTAAAAGTGAAGTGATCTTCCGGAGTAAAGCCAGCGAACTTGTAAAAGCTGTAGAGCCACTGGGATTGAAAGAATTGAAAGTACCTGCAACAGATATTTCAGACAGTATAAAAACAACTAATAATTAAATAACAAACAAAACAGCTACCACTCATTTAATTGGAAATAAAAAAGGACATATTATGGAGAGTTTATTTATGCTTTTTGAGCATTATTCTCCTGGCAGTTATGGTGTTAGGCAGAGCCGTTTACATACAGCGGGTGCAGGGTAGTTTCTGGAGAGGTATGGGCGATAGCCTTCACCTGAAATACCTTCCTATAAATGCTGAACGGGGAAGTATTTACAGTGAAGATGGCAATATGTTGAGCACTTCTGTTCCTATTTTTGACATCTATGTAGATTTTGGTGCTGATGCGTTAAGAGAGAAAGATGGCAAGCGTTTTAAAGATAATGTAGATTCCTTGGGAATTAGCCTTTCCGCTTTATTTAAAGATAAAACCAGCGAAGCGTATCAAAAGGAATTAAAGTTTGCTTACAAAAATAAAGAACGCTATTACCTGCTCAAGAGAAAGATCTCATTTGACGATTATAAAGCACTTCGCAATTTTCCATTGGTGAGGCAAGGTAGAAATAAAAGTGGTTTTATCATAGACCCAAGGGATAAGAGAATCAATCCGTATGTATTACTTGCCAACAGAACAATCGGTTTGTCCAGGTTAGATTCTACAAAAAATGTTGGGTTGGAGAAAACTTATGATAGTCTCTTAAAAGGAACAACAGGGCAGCGATTAATGCGATATACCGCTGGCGCATACATGCCGGTTGAAGGCGCAGAACTTGACCCCGTTAATGGAAAAGACATCATCACAACATTAGACACATATATGCAGGATATAGCAGAAAATGCTTTGATGAAAATGTTGGTGAACAATAACTCTATCCATGGTACTGCAATCGTAATGGAAACCGCTACCGGTAAAATTAAAGCAATAGCAAACTTAGGCCAGCAGAAAAATCCTGACGGTAGTGTGGTTAAAGATAACGATGGCAACAGCGTTTACACAGAAGACCTTAACTACGGAATTGGAAAAGCAACTGAACCAGGTTCTGTTTTTAAACTTGCAACCTTACTAAGTTTACTGGAAGACAAATATGTTACCGTTAACTCGAAAGTTGATTGTGAAGGTGGTGTAAAATATTTCTCCGGTTTGCGCATTAAAGATTCTCATTTGGGAACTGGCAACATTTCTATTAAAGAAGCTTTTTATATAAGCAGTAATGTGGCTTTTGCAAAACTTGCCACGCAATATTACCAGGAGCAACCTACTAAATTTACGGATCATCTTGATCGTTTCCGGTTAAATAAAATGACAGGCATAGATATCGTTGCCTCGTCTGGTAAGCCAACTATCAAAACTCCTAAAAACAGGAGTTGGGGTAAAACCACTATTCCGTTTATGGCACATGGATATGAGGAATTGGTAACTCCTCTTCATATGCTGATGTTATACAATGCTGTGGCAAACAACGGTAAGATGATGAAGCCTTACCTGGTAAATGCAGTTAGAGATTATGGAGTAGATATTAAGACTTTTGAGCCGGTAGTATTGGTTGATAAAATTTGCAGCGACGAAACAATTGCACAAGCCAAAGAATGTTTACGGGCAGTTGTAGATAGTGCGCATGGCACCGGGCACAGGATATTATATGATACATCCTATTCTATTTCCGGAAAAACAGGCACAGCCGTAACCGCTTTAAACAACAAGGGATATAACAAAGGAAATAAAATTTACCAAGCCTCTTTTATTGGATTTTTTCCTTCTGAAAATCCAAAGTATTCAATGGCAGTGGTTATTCAAAATAGTAATGAATCGAGACTCGTATATGGCGCAGATGTTTCCGGAAGAGTTTTCAAAGAAATCAGCGATCATATTTACAGCCGGTTCATCAGCAAAGCATCTTTAAAAGCACCGCTTACCTCTGATACTACACTTTACAGCTATTATGGTGCAAAAAGTGATCTCGCTTCCATCTTTGGATTTTTGAACATGGGATACCAGGATTCGGCTATTTCAGGATTATGGAGAACTGCGGGGATTAAGAATAATGCTGCCAGTTTAAATACGCCTGCTTTGGCAGTTACAGGTAATGCTGTTATACCGGATGTACGTGGTATGGGCTTGAAAGATGCTATCTACCTGTTGGAGAACAAAGGCCTTAAAACCGTTGTGTCTGGCAAAGGTAGAGTTGTAAATCAAAGTTTAACGGCTGGTACAAATTTCAGGAAAGGTGAGAAAATAATATTAATGCTCAACTAAGGGCGCCATATGTTAAAAGATATTTTATATAAAGTAAACATCAGGTCAGTTCATGGCACAACAGAAGTTGCTGTGAAAGATCTTCAGGTAGATTCCCGTAAGGTAACTGCCGGTAGCTGCTTTATTGCAATAGCTGGAACATCTGTTGACGGACATGATTATATAGGCAACGCAATTACAAACGGCGCTACAAGTATTATATGCGAACGGATGCCTGCAGTAATGAATAATGACATCACATTTGTGGAAGTTCTTGACAGCGCTGTTGCTGCCGGATTTATGAGCCACCAGTTTTTTGATGAGCCCAGCAGTAAATTTAAACTGGTAGGCGTTACCGGTACCAATGGAAAAACAACCATCGTAACCTTACTCTGGAAATTGTTTACTGCCATGGGGCATAAATGCGGGTTGGTAAGTACAGTTCAAAACCAGGTAGGGGAAACTGTAATAGAATCTACTCATACAACTCCGGATGCTATCAGCCTTAACATGTTGCTTGGCAAAATGATGAACGACGGTTGTGAATATGTATTTATGGAATGCAGCAGCCATGCAATTCAGCAACAACGAATTGCTGGATTACAATTTGCCGGTGCGGTTTTCAGTAATATTTCCCATGACCATCTTGATTATCACAAAACGTTTGACGAATATATACGCGTAAAGAAATCATGGTTTGATGGTTTGCCAAAAACAGCTTTCGCTATCAGTAATGCAGATGATAAAAGAGGTATGGTGATGTTGCAGAATTCGGTTGCTAAAAAATATTTGTATAGCCTCAAAACAATGGCTGATTTTAAGGCGAAGATCATCGATAACAGTTTGCTGGGCTTGCATATGGTAGTGAATGATGTAGAAGTTCATTTCAAATTAATCGGGGCTTTTAATGCCTATAATTTATTGGCAGTTTTTGGTGTTGCCATGTGCCTTGGAAAAGACAAAACGGATACATTACAATTATTAAGCAGCCTTTCCGGGGCAGAAGGAAGATTTGATTATATCGTGGGGAATTACTCCAAAGTTGTAGGTATTATTGATTATGCTCATACACCGGATGCCTTACTCAATGTACTGGCAACAATCAAAAATCTGAGGCAGGGCATCGAAAAGATTATTACCGTGGTAGGTTGTGGAGGTAACAGGGACACGACTAAAAGACCCGTGATGGCCGAAGTTGCCTGTCAATACAGCGACAAAGTGATCCTTACATCAGATAATCCAAGGAATGAAGATCCATTACAGATATTGAAAGAGATGGAAGCGGGTGTGAATGCAGCAGCAAAAAAAAAATGTATCAGCATTGCCGACCGCAGGGAAGCAATAAAAACAGCTGTTAGCTTAAGCAGCAAGGAAGATATTATATTGATTGCCGGTAAAGGGCATGAAAAGTACCAGGAAATAAAAGGAGTGAAATATGATTTTGATGATAAAGATGTATTGAAAGAAATGTTTGAAATGCTTGAAAAATGACCTGGTTGTTTTTCATGAAGGGAATATCCAAAATTAACTAAAGTACATGTTATACCATTTGTTCAATTGGCTGGCAAAAGAAGGCTTTCGGTTTCCCGGAGGCGGACTTTTTCAATTCATCACCTTCCGGGTGTTGCTGGCGTTGATATTGTCGTTGGTTATTGCAACTGTGTACGGAAAGAAGATAATTCGTTTCCTTCAAAAAAAGCAATTAGGCGAAACCGTGAGAGATCTTGGATTGGCAGGTGAGCAACAGAAGAAGGGGACACCAACCATGGGCGGTATCATTCTTATCCTCGCCATTATTATTCCAACATTGCTGCTGGCAAACCTGGATAAAGTTTATATCCGGCTCATGCTGCTTTGTACAGTTTGGTTGGGTGCCATCGGTTTTATTGATGATTATCTTAAGATAAGGTCCCGAAAACTGGCGAAAGAAAAAGGTGTTGATTATAAGAAGACAGATAAGGATGGACTCGCAGGCAGGTTTAAAATATTCGGACAGGTTATGTTGGGAATCATTGTTGGTGCAACGCTCTATTTTAACCAAAGTGTTGTTGTAAAAAGAGAGGTGCTTGATAGTAATATTCAAACAATCACCGATAAGGCCAATAAGAAAGTAAAGTATGATACGATAACGATTGATGGCAAACAACGCGTATTTGTTGATGCAAAAACTGTAATCACCACGATACCGTTTGTAAAAAATCATGAATTTAATTATGCAAAATTATTGCCTAAAAGCCTGGAAGATTACACCTATATCCTGTATATCATCATTGTGATATTTATTGTAACGGCTGTTTCAAATGGAGCAAATATTACTGATGGGCTGGATGGGCTTGCCACGGGTGTAAGTGCCATCATTGGAATATGCCTTGGCATTTTTGCTTATGTAAGCGGCAATATCAGGTTTGCAGAATACCTGAATATTATGTACATACCCAACCTGGGTGAACTGTCCATTTTTATTGCAGCTTTTGTTGGGGCGTGTATCGGTTTTTTATGGTACAACTCTTATCCTGCGCAGGTTTTTATGGGAGATACGGGAAGCCTTGCCCTGGGCGGGATAATTGCAGCGTTGGCTATTATCGTGCGCAAGGAATTACTGATACCAATTTTCTGCATGGTATTTCTTGTGGAAAATTTGAGTGTAGTGATACAAGTGGCATACTTTAAATATACCCGGCGAAAGTACGGTGAGGGTAGAAGGATATTCCTGATGAGCCCGCTTCATCATCACTATCAGAAGCTTGGCTATCATGAAAGTAAAATTGCTGTTCGGTTTTGGATTGTAACAATTTTGTGTATAGCGATGGCAATCGTAACACTCAAATTAAGATAAAGGATTTTTGAGAACAGGAAGCAATTTGCAGGAGCTTCCCAGGTTTTCATCAATAACATTGCCCGGTAATGAAGACGTAGGACTAAAAAATTCTATGCTGTTGAAAAACCAATTTATGAAAGGTATTTGTTCATTGAGAAAAAGTTGTCCTGTAAACATCAATACCATTGAAGAACCAATTTTTGTATTAAAAAGGTATTAGTTAAGCAAGACGTTGTCCTGTAAACATCAATACCGTTGAAGAACCAATTTTTATCCTGAAGCTGCAAAGGTTATTGCTGAGCAAGGCGTTGTCCTGTAATCATCAATACCATTGAAGAACCAACTTTTAAACTGATTAAGGTATTTGCTTTGCAAGACGTTGTCCTGTAAACATCAATACCATTGAAGAACCAATTTTTTAGGCTTTAGGAAATCATGAAAAAAAAGATCGTCATACTTGGTGCCGGTGAAAGTGGTGTAGGATCCGCTTTACTCGCAAAGCATCATTCGTACGATGTTTTTGTAAGCGATGCAACAGCAATTAAAGCAAACTACAGGAAAGAGTTAGAAGAAAAGCAGATAAGGTTTGAAGAAGGGATACATACAGAAGCTGAGATCCTGGCGGCTGATGAGATCATTAAAAGCCCGGGTATACCCGAAGAAGCTGAGATTATAAAAAAGATCAGGCAAAACAAAATTTCTATCATTAGTGAAATTGAATTTGCATTCAGGTATATAGGAGATAGTAAAGTGATAGCCATTACCGGTAGTAACGGAAAAACAACAACTACAGCATTAACTTTTCATATATGTAAACATGCAGGAAGAGATTGTGCCATGGTAGGCAATATAGGTTATTCGTTTGCCAGGCAGGTGGTGGAGGATCCAAAGCAATTATATGTGGTAGAAGTAAGTTCTTTTCAACTGGACGATATTAAAACATTTAAACCGCATGTAGCCGTTCTTACTAATATTACAGAGGATCACCTGGACCGCTACGATTACGATGTAAAAAATTATATCAAAAGCAAATTCAGGATAAGTGAGAATCAAATTTCGTCAGATGTTTTTATTTATAATCTGGATGATGAAACAACAATGAAAAATATTAATTCCTATCATATAAAGTCAACCAAAGCTCCCATAACCATGAGTAAAGAACTGCCACAAGGTGCGTATTTGATCAATGCTAAAATGCATCTCAAATGGAAGAGTGAAGAAATGCAAATGAGCGTTGAGGATTTTGCAATTAAAGGAAAACACAATCAATATAATAGTATGGCTGCAAGTATGGCTGCAACAGCAATAGATATCCGCAAAGAAAAGATCAGGGAAGCACTTCAAACGTTTGAAAGCCTGGAACACCGCATGGAACCAGTAAGTACTATCAAAGGAGTTGAATTTATAAATGATAGTAAAGCAACCAATGTAAACAGCACATGGTATGCCCTGGAAAGTATGACCAAACCAGTTATTTTGATACTCGGAGGAGTGGATAAAGGAAATGATTACAGCATACTTAAAGAAATGATGAAAGAGAAAGTAAAAGCAATTGTATGCATGGGTACTGAAAACAGAAAGATACATGAAGCATTTGGAGATGTTGTTTCACTAATGGTAAATACCGAAAGTGCTCAGGAAGCAGTACAGGCAGCTTTCCATTTTGCCAACAAAGGCGATGTCGTGCTGTTAAGCCCTGCTTGTGCCAGCTTTGATCTTTTTAAGAACTACGAAGACAGGGGAATGCAATTTAAACAGGCAGTAAAAAATTTATAATTATTAATACCTCGCTGTAATACCAGCATTTTAATTAAATGGCAGAGCAAACAAATTTTAAATCACTTTTTTCCCCGGCCTTTAGTAATATGGGAGATAACCTGGTTAGTAAAACCAGGGGTGATAAAGTAATATGGGCAATCGTTATCATTTTAACGTTTGCCAGTTTACTGTTGGTGTATAGCAGCACTGGCTCTCTTGCCTACCGAATGAGTAAAAGTACCGAGAGCTACCTGTTTAAGCAATTTGCATTTATCATGTTGGGGTTGGTGATTATCTATTTTGCACATCGTATAAATTACACTTTGTATTCTCGGGTGGCATTGGTATTATTCCTAATCTCCATCCCATTATTATTGTACACGTTATTATTTGGTGTTCAACTAAATGCCGGAAGCAGGTGGATCAAATTGCCGGTGATCAATATGACGTTCCAAACATCCGATCTTGCGAAACTGGCCTTGTTCATGTACATGAGCAGAATGCTCAGCCGAAAGCAAAATGTGATCAAGGATTTTAAAAAAGGCTTTTTGCCTATAATAATACCCGTTGGAATCATTTGTTTGCTGATTGCTCCGGCAAACCTCAGTACCTCATTGCTAATAGCAGGTACCAGCATGATGCTGATGTTTATCGGCCGTGTTAAAACAAAACATATATTGGTTACCATGGGCATTGCCATGATACCTATCATACTGCTGTTAACCATTGCCGTATCATCTTACGACAAGCAAACGCATGAAACAAAAAAATTACCTGCGTTTTTAGCAGCTGGCCGGATACCCACATGGATCAGCCGTATTCAAACATTTGTGTATGGAAGTAAAGAAGATGATAACGAAAAAAGTTACCAGATCAACCAGGCCAAAATTGCTATAGCCAATGGCGGTTGGCTTGGGCTTGGCCCCGGAAACAGCCAGCAAAGGAATTTTTTACCCCACAGTTACAGTGATTTTATTTATGCGATCATTATAGAGGAGTATGGGTTAATCGGCGGTGCTATCATACTGGCTATTTACCTGTTGTTCTTATACCGATGTATAAGATTATATCGTAAATGCCCTTTTGCCTTCGGGGCATTCCTGGCACTTGCGCTCAGTTTTACACTGGTGATACAGGCTATAGCAAATATGGGCGTAAACGTAAACCTATTTCCCAATACTGGCGTAACCTTACCGTTGGTAAGTATGGGTGGAAGCAGTTTTTTATTCACCTGTTTAAGTATCGGGATCATATTAAGTGTTGCGAGAAATGTGGAGCAACAGGAAGGCCAGCAATCACTTGTAGAGGTGGAGACTGATAAGGATAATCTAGAAAAATGAATTAAAAAAAAGTATCGGGCTGTTTAGAAACCTGTGAAGGAATGGATAATAAAATAATGATAAAGTTATGAAGGCACCACGTTTCATAATTGCAGGAGGAGGAACCGGGGGACATATTTTTCCGGCGATAGCAATTGCAAATGCAATAAAAAAAATTGAACCACAGTCAGCTTTTCTTTTTGTGGGTGCCAGGGGTAAAATGGAAATGGAAAAAGTGCCGCAGGCAGGGTACGAGATAAAAGGGTTAACAATTGCTGGATTCAATAGAAGCTCTTTGATAAAAAATATTTCTTTGCCCTGGAAGCTGGTTAACAGCTTTTTCCAGGTTGCTCAGATCATAAAGGAATTTAAACCTGATGGAGTGATTGGTGTTGGCGGATATTCCAGTTACCCGGTTTTAAGGTATGCTCAAACAAAGGGTATCCCAACTTTTATTCATGAAAGCAATTCGTTTGCAGGAAAAAGTAATAAGATACTGGGAAAGAAAGCAACGAAAATATTTACAGCCATTGAAGGAATGGAACAGTTCTTTCCAAAATCAAAGATCATGGTTACCGGCAACCCGGTAAGAAAAATCATTGAAGAAAATAATGCTGATAGAACTGATGCATTAAAGCATTTTGGTCTTTCAGCCTTAAAAAGAACTGTTTTAAGTGTTGGAGGAAGCCTCGGCGCCAGGAGTATTAATGAAGCAATTAGTAAAGATATCGACTTGTTTGAGCAAAATGATCTGCAACTGATCTGGCAAACAGGTAAGGCATACCGGGAGCAAGCGTTGGAAAGATGCAAAGGGAAAGACAATGTTTATGTAAATGATTTTATTGGGCAAATGGAATTGGGGTATGCGGCTGCAGATATTATCATCAGCAGAAGTGGTGCGATGGCAGTTTCGGAGATCTGCCTAGTGCAGAAGCCTGTGATTTTTGTGCCATACCCATTTGCGGCTGAAAATCACCAGACAGTGAATGCACAGGTATTGGTAAATAAAAATGCAGCAATGATGATAACAGATGCAGATGCATTTTCAAACTTGGTGCCTGCAATTATTTCATTGGCAAAGGATGATGCATTGCAACAAAAATTAATAAAAAATATCAGCCCATTGGGTGTAAAAGATGCAGACATGGTTATTGCAGAAGCAATTTTATCTATGTGCTGAAAAAATAATAGTGTATAATATTGAAGGACTTTAACAACATATCATCCGTTTACTTTTTAGGCATTGGTGGCATTGGTATGAGCGCCCTGGCAAGATATTTTAATAGTAAGGGAATAAAAGTTAGCGGCTATGATAAAACTGCAACAATATTAACTACTCAGTTACAGGCAGAAGGAATCGGTATTCACTTTGAAGATGATATTACGCTCATTGACAAAATGGCGGGCCTGGTGGTGTACACACCAGCAGTGCCTAAAGACCACAAAGAATATAATTATTTTTTAAAAAATGGGTACACTGTTTTAAAAAGAAGTGAAGTGCTTGGGTTGATTACAGCCAATACTTTTAGTATATGCGTGGCCGGTACTCATGGCAAAACAACTACCAGCGCTATGATCGCTCATATATTAAAACATAGTGATTATGGATGTAATGCATTTCTTGGAGGAATTGCTTCAAACTACGATACAAATTTCTGGAGTGATGAGAAAAATGTGAGTGTGGCAGAAGCAGATGAATATGACAGGAGTTTTTTGAAATTAAGTCCTGATGTTGCAGTAATTACTTCTATGGATGCTGATCACCTGGATATTTACGGAACTGCCGAAAAACTACAGGATGCATTTATTGCCTTTTCAGCAAGAATCAAAGAGGGTGGGTTGTTGATCAGCAAGTATGGATTAACAAGAAGTAATGAATTTAAGGCATCAAATATGTTGAGCTACAGCCTTAAAGATACAAAAGCAGATACTTATGCTGAAAATATAAGAATGGATAACGGTAGCTACACATTTAATATAAAAATAAAAGGGGAAGAACAAAAAAATGTTGTGTTGAATATGGGTGGCATGCATAACGTGGAAAATGCTGTGGCGGCTATTAATGTTGCCAGGCATCTAGGAATTGCTGATGATAAATTGAAAGCTGCGCTAGCTGCATTCCGGGGAGTAAAAAGAAGATTCGAGTATATTATTAAGGAAGATGATCTGGTGATGATTGATGATTATGCACATCACCCGGAAGAATTAAGGGCTTTGATTGATGGAGCGAAAGAACTTTTTCCGGGCAAAAAATGTACAGTTATTTTTCAGCCTCATTTGTTTAGCCGCACAAATGATTTTGCAGACGGATTTGCCGAAGTACTGAGTATTGCAGATGAAGTATTGTTGTTACCTATTTATCCCGCAAGGGAACTGCCTATTATGGGTGTGGTAAGTGAAATGCTTATAGAAAGAATGAAAATAAAAAAAGTGGAGGTAGTAAGTAAAGAGGAATTGTTACTGCAAATGAAAGAGATAACACCGCAACTTTTAATTATTTGCGGGGCAGGCGATATTGATACGATGGTTAAGCCAATTAAAAATATTTTGTTAGAAAAGTATCAAACAAAAAATCAACAGTGAGTATGTTAAAAAAATATAACATCAAAGCTATTTTGTTAAATACGATGTGGGTGGCATTGTCGGCAACGGCTGTAGTTATTCTTGTTGCAGCAGTTCATGCAAGTGAAAGGAAACTTTGCAAAGGGCTGGAGGTAAATATTCATGGACTTAGTAATAATTTTTTCATTGATAAGGCAGATGTAAAGAATGTGATAAGCTCGTATGCAGGTAATAATATCACAGAAATTGAAACAGATGGTTTCAACCTGCAGGCGATGGAAGCTGAATTGAAAAAGGAAGTATGGATAAAAAATGCAGAATTGTATTTTGATAATAACCAGGTTTTGCAGGCGTCTGTAGAAGAAAGAGAACCTGTTGCCAGGATATTCTCTTCCGGCGGAAGCAGTTTTTATATAGATAATAGCTTAATGATCTTACCTGTAAGCGATAAAATTTCGGCAAGATTACCTGTGTTCACCAGTTTCCCAACAGACGCAAAGGTATTATCCAAAACTGATAGCCTTTTATTGAAAGATGTGAGAAAGCTAAGCGTACTGATTCAACAGGATTCATTTTTAATGGCGATGATAGACCAGGTTGATATTACGCCAAACCGCGGCTTTGAAATGATACCAAAAATTGGTGATCAGGTGATTGTGTTTGGAGACGCAGGTGATGCTGAACAGAAATTCGCGAAGCTGCAGCTATTCTATAAAAAAGTAATGCTGAAGTATGGCTGGAACAGGTATAGCATTATCAGCCTGCAATATAAGAACCAGGTAGTTGGAAAATTGAAAGGTAAGGATGATGTTTCTGCTGATTCTTTACGTACTGTTGAGATCATGCACGCCATTGCCATCAACGCAGCAAGAGCAGCCAGCGATTCCTTGCAAACCATTATCCAGGATAATGAAAAGAACACTACCAATATTTCCATTATAGAACAATCAATGGAAAGAGAAGATGAAAGCCTGGATGTGATCAATCCTTTTCAGAATCGGGTAGAAGAAACAGTTGCAACGCCTGCTGCAGAAAAGCCCCTGTTGAAGCCTGCAACAATTGTTAAAAAGCCAGCTGTTAAAATAATTAAGCCTGCCGCTAAGCCTGTACAGAAGCCAACTGTAAAAACTGTGAAGGCGAAAATTATACCGGTAAAAATGGCAACGAAACCAGCATCAAAACCAGCATCAAAACCAGCGGATAAGCCAAAAGTAACGATGCCACCTAAAAATGATTATTAAAAAATTAAAAATATACACAACAAACACACAAAACATACAACTATGAATCAGGAACAACCCATTATTGTAGGCTTAGATATCGGTACTACTAAAATTGCTGCAATAGCCGGCCGCAAAAATGAATTTGGTAAGCTGGAGATCCTAGGCTTTGGTAGGGCTAACAGCAATGGTGTGCAGCATGGTATGGTGCTAAATATCGATCAAACGATCAAGGCCATCCAAACTGCTCTCGAAAATTGTTATGCGTCTAACCCTAACCTTGAGATTAGCGAGGTATATGTTGGTATCGCCGGCCATCATATTAAAAGTTTACAAACCAGGGGTGATATCGTTCGTCAAAATATCGAAGAAGAAATCAGCCAGGGAGAAATTGACCGGTTAATTGCCGATCAGTATCGTACTTATATTCCTGCCGGAGACCAGATCATCGATGTGATTCCACAGGAATTTACTGTAGATAATTTTCAGAATATACCAAACCCGATTGGCTACAGTGGTGTAAAAGTGGGTGCAAATTTCCATATCATCACCGGCGATAAAAATGCCATCCGTAACATAAACAGAAGTGTTGAGAAAGCCGGGTTAATAACTAAAGACCTTGTTTTACAGCCATTGGCATCTGCAGCTGCGGTAATGTGCGACCAGGACCTGGAAGCTGGAGTGGCTATTGTTGATATTGGCGGAGGTACAACGGATCTTGCTGTTTTTTATGAAGGCATATTGAAACACACAGCAGTTATACCTTTCGGTGGTGAAAATATTACCAACGATATTAAAACTGGCCTGGGTGTATTAAAAACACAAGCAGAACAAATGAAGATACAATTTGGAAGTGCATTGAGCGATGAAGCAAAATCCAATGCATTTATCACTATTCCGGGTTTACGTGGAATGGCTCCCAAAGAGATATCTGTTAAAAACCTGGCAAATATCATCCAGGCGCGTATGAGCGAGATCATGGATTTTGTAACCTATCATTTAAAACAGGTAGGATTAGATAACCGAATGCTGAATGGTGGTGTAATACTTACCGGCGGCGGATCTCAGTTAAAGCATTTATTGCAGCTAACCGAATACGTTACCGGCTTGAATGCGAGGATCGGTTTTCCTAATGAACATTTATCAGGCGGCCATATAGATGAACTTGCCAAACCAATGTACAGTACCTGTATTGGTTTAATATTGAAAGGCTATAATGATTATGAAAATAAAAATAAGCAGCTGGAAAGCAATTTCATTAAAGTTGAAACAAAAGGTATACTGCAGGAAGAGCCGGTAGCAGAGGAATTTGCAGCCGTTACAGAAGAAACAATTCCTGCAAAAGTAAGTTCCAGGAAAACCCTGAAAGGTTTCATGGATACATTTAAAAATAACCTTATTGAAATGTTTAAGGAAGAAGAGGATACTAAATTTTAATGCAGCATACAAACGGCAGAATACAACACAACCTATAAACAACACGTAACAAACAATACTTACTAACTCACAAACTTACAGCCATGATACATTTTGATTTGCCTAAAGAACAATCCTCCATCATCAAAGTTATTGGTGTAGGCGGCGGCGGAAGCAATGCGGTGAACCACATGTTTTCGCAAAATATTGAAGGAGTAAATTTTATTATATGCAATACAGATGCTCAGGCAATCGCCTTAAGTAAAGTGCCAAATAAAATTCAACTTGGGCCGCATCTTACCCAGGGGCTTGGTGCAGGAGCAAATCCTGCAATCGGCAGGCAGGCAACAGAAGAAAGCCTGGAAGAAATAAAACGTATCCTGGAGGTAAATACCAAAATGGCCTTTATTACAGCTGGTATGGGCGGTGGAACCGGTACGGGTGGCGCACCAATATTGGCCAAGATTTGTAAAGACCTTGGTATTTTAACTGTGGGCATCGTTACTACACCATTTGCCTATGAAGGTAAAAAGCGTATTGCGCAGGCAGAGGAAGGAATCATGCTTTTAAAGAGCCATGTAGATACATTACTGGTGATAAGCAATGATAAACTACGCCACCAGTTTGGAAATTTAAAGATGAAGGAAGCTTTCGCGAAAGCAGATAATGTATTGGCAACAGCTGCCAAATGTATAACCGATGTTATTAATAGTACCGGGCAGATAAATGTGGATTTTGCCGATGTGTGCACTGTAATGAGCAATGGCGGCGTTGCTATTTTAGGAAGCGCTTCTGCAGAAGGGGAGAACAGGGCACAACTAGCCATAGAAAATGCATTAACCTCACCTTTGTTGAACGACAATGATATCCGAGGTGCTAAATGGATATTGATCAACATTAATTCTGCTGAAGGTGATCATGAGTTTACGATGGACGAAGTGGAAGTGATTCAGGACTACCTGTTGAAACATGCCGGCGACGATACCGATGTGATACTCGGTTTGGGTTACGACAATACTTTAACCACCGAGATCAGCATTACCCTGATTGCTACCGGTTTTGAACACAAAGACCCTTTTGCAAAAGAACCGAAAGCAGTTGTTGCCAGCGATAAGATTGTAATGGAACTGGCTATGCCACAACCGGCTCCGGTGCAGGTAAAGCAAACATCCCTTACCGTTAGTGTTGCAGAAGTAGAAGAAAAACAACCTGAAGTAGTAATAGCAAAAGAGGAAGAAAAAGTAGTTTTTTCATTAGAGCCTGCAGTGGCGCCTGAAGAAACAAAGGCCGCGGTAACAGCAGAACTTCCGGTTACAGAGCCAGTTGAAATTGCGCCGGAAGTAACGGAAAGTCTGAAGCTGGCAGATCCTTTTATGCCAACGCTGTCTGAGCAGGTGCAGGTAGAAATCCCTAGTAAAAATACTGTTGATAAATCGGTAGACAATCCGCAGTTTTTTGAAATATCTTCGGCGGCAGATCAGGTACCGGTAGTTGAATTTGATATGGAACAATTTCCAACTGCAGCAGCAAAGCCAAAGCAAACTATTATTACCGGGGAAGAAAAAAATAACGATAACTTAAATAAAGATGCTAGCAAGAATAGCTCTCTTTCGTCGGGGAGTTATTTGGCAAAGCCTGCGCAGATTTACGCGGAGGAAAAGCCGGCAATTCCAGAATCCAATACGAACGAGGAACCACTGTCATTGCAGAAATCAGTGCGGGAAGACGAGCCTGTTATTGAAATGCAACTGGTAGTTAAAGATTCCCAGAAAGCGGCGGAGGAGCAACCACCAATTGTACAACAAGCTCAGCCCATCATGATGTCGGCTGTTGAGGATACTGCAATGCAGGACGAAACAGAAGAACTCAGGCGCCGGGCTACTGAAAGGATAGCGAAATTGCGAAACTTATCGTTTAACATCAACGCATCCGATCCCAACAACGAGTTTGAAACGGTGCCAGCCTACCTTCGCCGCAATATGGACATGACCAACCAGATTGCAGATGTAGAAAATTTTTACAGCAATTATACTGTAAAATCCGACGACAACAACCAGGCGGAAATAAGTACCATCAACACTTTTCTTGACGGAAAGAAACCAGATTAATATTACAGGCAGTCATCTACTATGATGGCTGCTTTTTTATAACTATGTGTTTGTAATTATTGTTTGTATGTGGCCCCTTTCATCTGAAAGGGGTTTTTATTTTACAAATTTTTCAACCAATTTAAAATTTAACTGTTTTCCTGTCTGAAATTAAATACATCAAATCCATCTTTGCTGATACAATAATTATTAGTATCATTAATCTTAAAAAGGCACTTATGATCGCAGAAAAAGAAAAGGCCCAGCTAGCTGTTCAGGTAATTGAAAAATTTGCACCTTATATGGATCATTCCACAGAGCAGTTTCATATGATGGGATTGATGATCACCCAATTTGGCTCGCTGGTAGAATCTTTTGCCGAATTGCCAGAAGATAAAAAGAAAGAATTTATGGCTTTTATAAAAGTATTTAATGATTACATCGAAATGGCCAGTGGCAACCATGCCGAACTGAGAGATTTTTATTCTTTTATGACACAAACCACCAACACCCTTATCGCAGAATTTAAGATCGCTATCGGTGTAACAGATTAGTTCAGCAATGCCGGCTTTAACTTATTTTAAATCTTTTTACTTTTTATTTCATTCATTTTGCCTTTCTATGTAACTTGTACGCCAAACTGGATAAGTTAAGTAAAATATTATAGTGGGAAAGCACATCAATAAAGTAAGTGGAGCTGGTTTACTAATCGCATTAGGAATTATTTACGGAGATATTGGCACCTCCCCATTGTATGTTTTCAACTCTATTATAAAAGACAGGATAATAACCAGGGAACTAATCCTTGGTACTCTCTCACTCATTATCTGGACCATTACCCTGCAAACCACCATCAAATATGTTATCATGGTTTTGCGGGCCGATAACAAAGGGGAAGGAGGGATTTTTTCACTTTTTGCATTAGTACGGCGTAGGCGCAAATGGCTGGTAATTCCTGCTATGATAGGAGGTGCTGCATTGTTGGCAGATGGTATTATAACGCCCCCAATTTCTATAACTTCGGCTGTTGAAGGATTAAAGGAGCTTCCCAGGTTTCATGAAATGGGAAAAGATACCGTAGTGTATATCGTATTGGGTATTATCAGCCTCTTTTTTTTCACCCAACAGTTTGGTACTTCATCCATCGGAAAAATGTTTGGGCCCGTAATGAGTATTTGGTTTGTTATGCTGGCGGTATTAGGTGTAATTCATCTAACGGATGACATTACCATTTTACAAGCCTTGAATCCATATTATGGCATTAGTTTTCTATTCAATTATCACGAAGGGTTTTGGTTGCTGGGAGCTGTTTTTCTTTGTACTACAGGCGCAGAAGCATTATACAGTGATCTTGGCCACTGTGGCAGAGGCAACATCCGAATTTCATGGATATTTGTGAAAAGTTGCCTACTTATCAATTATTTCGGACAAGGAGCCAGCCTGCTAAAACATCATACTGGTATAATGATGGATGAAGTAACGAGGGAAACCGGTGGCATCAATGCCTTTTATGATCTTATGCCACAATGGTTCATTGTTCCGGGTGTTATCGTGGCAACTTCTGCAGCAATTATTGCTAGCCAGGCGATGGTTTCAGGGTCATTTACTTTAATAAATGAGGCGATCCGTTTAAATCTTTGGCCAAAAATGAGAATCAGGTATCCATCTGAAGCAAAAGGACAGATTTTTATACCGGGAATAAATACCTTGTTGTTCCTGGGTTGTGTGGGCGTTGTTGTTTACTTCCAGGAATCTGCCAGAATGGAAGCAGCGTACGGGTTGGCTATTGTTACAACGATGCTGATGACCACGATCCTGTTTGCAAATTACATGGTGTTACATCGTGTGAAATCTATTTTCATTTATCTGTTTCTTATTGTTTATTTCATAGTAGAACTGTCTTTTTTGGTTGCCCTGAT
>JANOCC010000001.1:0-58090 GCA_031411955.1 Ferruginibacter sp. | reverse complement strand
ATCCGTACCAGTGCTTATGCAAATTTTGCTTCTCAAAGAGTACCATCAGGAAACGGAACCATCAACGCTATTTATACTTTATTCGGATCCACCAAGCAGTTCATCATCCGCGATACTGCCGATGTTCAGTTTAAAGGTTTCCGTTGCGGCGGCCCGCCACCGGGAGCCCTTTTATTCGAAAATTTTGAAGGACAGGCAGCTAATACAACAGCCCCTTACAGTACGCTTGCCATTACCGGTTGGAACAATTTATCTGAATTAGGAACTTTCCCATATACTGTTAGAACTTTCAGTTCAAACAAATATGCTTATACAAGCCCTTTTGGTGTTGTAACTGCCAAAACCTGGTTAGTAACAAAGGGAATAAATTTAAATGCTACTGCTACTGAAACGTTTTCGTTCGACACTAAACAGGATTTCTTGCTGGCATCTTACCCGGGCGGTGCAAACGTGGCATCAGATCTTAAGATACTCGTTTCTACAAACTATACCGGTACAGGTAATCCCTGGACAACAGGAACCTGGAATGATATTACTTCCCAGGCAATACTTTCTCCCGGAAGTACAGCCTCGGCTTTTCCGGCTTCGTATACTAATTCAGGAAATATTGACCTGAGTTCTTATACTGGTACAATTTACATCGCCTTTGTAAACCAGGGTGGTACTTCGGTAAATAAAACCTCTGCTTGGGAAATTGACAATATCAAAATTATCGGTAACTAAGATTACTGCAAATGAAAAGAATAAAGAGTTATCTGGACCGTTCCATTGCTCTTTATTCTTTTCTTAAAAATAACTATATGAAGAAGATCTTTACTTTAATGCTGGTGCTTGTTTCGGCATTTTCTTACTCCCAATCAACCACGCTGGTAATCAGCCAGTTTTACGGAGCGGGAGGAAATACCGGGGCTACGCTAAATGCAGATTACGTAGAATTACATAATATCTCTGCCAATCCCATCAGCCTTTCCGGTTATAGTATTCAATATGCTTCTGCAACTAATACAGCAGCCTGGACGGGAATTTCACCATTGCCAGTAGCAACCATTCCGGCTGGTGGATATTACCTTATTCAAATGAGCTCAACAGGAGCTGCTGGTGTTGCCTTGCCAACGCCTGATTATGTTTCCAATCCTACCATCGCCATGAGCGGTACCAATGGTAAAGTAGCATTGGTAAACGGTCTAACTGCTTTGGTTGGTTGTGCTTTTCCATCTGCAGGCGTAATTGATGCTGTAGGTTATGGAACGGCCAATTGTTCTGAAACTGCTACTACTGCTGCATTAACAGTAACAACTGCGGGCATCAGGAATAACAATGGTTGCACCGATACTGATAACAATGGCGCCGATTTTACTATGGATGTTCCATCACCACGGAATAGCGCATCACCAATATTTATTTGCAGTGGTGGCCCTCCAAGCCCTTCTTTAACTGCCGGCACTGTAAATGATTTCGGAAGTGTTGTTATCGCCACAAATTCTACCTCTCAATCATTTAACCTGTTAGGTTCAAATTTAACCGGAGCCCCCGGAACAATAACTATAACTGCGCCTTCGGCAGATTTCCAGGTTTCAAATAACAATACTACCTGGGCCGCAACTACAACAATTCCATACACAAGTGCAACGCTTGCCGCAACACCGGTTTATGTGAGATTTACTCCTCAAACTGTTGGTCCTAAAACCGGCAACGTAAATATTTTTGGTGGTGGAGTAACCACAGCCGTAAATGTTGCTGTTAGTGGTAACGGAATCGCTTCTGCAGTAGCTACTGTAACTATCGCTTCTGCGCCACCAGCGTTTGGAAGCGTTTGTTTGAATGCAACCGGTGGCCCAATCACTGTATCATTAAGTGGGAGTAACCTTACGGCTGCCGACCTTTTAATAGGAGCGTTAGCCGGATACAGTTATTCTACTACTTCAGGAGGTACTTATACATCCACACTAACAATTACACATCCTGCCGGCTCATTTGCACAGGACATTTTTGTAAAATTTATTCCAACTGCTGCTGTTTCCTATAATGGCAACATAACGGTTACGGGTGGTGGATTGCCATCTGCAACTAATATTGCTGTAACAGGTTCAGGTACTGTTGGAACCGCTACAGTAGTAACAGGATCTGCCAGTGCAATTACGCAATCAAGTGCAACTGTTGCAGGATCAATTACTGCACAAGGCTGTACCCCGGTAACTGCTTATGGATTTGAATATAGTACGGTTAGCGGATTTGTAACAGGAACGGTTGCTCCGGCTAACAATCTTGCGGCGGGTAATTTTTCTGCAGGCCTTACAGCTTTAACTGCCGCTACAACTTACTATTATAAAGCATTTGCTACCAATACAGGAGGAACTGTTTATGGTGTAGAAAGATCATTCATCACTTCCGCACCACCGCCAGCAACGTTATCTGCTTCTGCGCTTAATTCATTTAGCGGATCATGTGTTGGAACAACTGAAGGCCCAAACACATTTGATATAACAGGCGTAAATCTTTCAGCAGTAGCCATTACGGTAGGTCCTTTAAATGGATTTACATTCGCTTCTTCCAGCACAGGAACTTATACTGCTACCTTAACTTTAAATCAACCTGGAGGCGCCTATTCGCAAACAGTTTACGTGAAATTTACACCACCAAGTATAGGTGCTTTTAATGGTAATATTCCTGTTACAGGCGGCGGAGTAAGTAATTTTTCAGTGGCTGTAATAGCTACAGGAACCAACACTATTGCTTCAGTGATTACCGGCGATGCAACAGATGTAAAGCCTAATAGTGCGATCGCTGCTGGTAGTATCTCAGCACTGGGTTGCAGTGCAGCTTTTGCTTATGGTATCGAATACAGTGGCATAAGCGGATTTAGAAGTGGTTCGGGCGTGAAAGTGCCTTCATCAAATTTAATCGGCTCGGATTTTTCATCTACTTTAACCGGGTTGGTTCAAAATACTACTTATTACTACAAGGCCTATGCAGAAAATAACGGTGGCGTAGCTTACGGTGACCAAAATTCATTTACCACCGGAGAAATCTCTGACGGACTGATCATTTATGGTACACCAATTTTGCGTGGACAAAACCTGCATTTTTCTTTAAAAGGAATTAAGCCAGGCCATTATTCTGCAAGGATCCATAATAGTATCGGCCAGCTCGTTTATCAGAAAGAATATATCATCCCGGTAAACTTTATGGATAATACCTTTATCTTCCCTGGTTACCTTCCAATGGGGTTATATAACCTTGAGATCAGGAACTACGAGTATAAAATTCAGAAGTCATTCTTTGTACAATAATTTAACAATGATATTTAGAAGCCGCCTCCCGATAAGAGGCGGTTTTTTTATGAATATAAAGTGTAGGGCTGCTTACCGGAGTTTTTCACCTAATGTTACAGATAACACGAACCAGAAACTCTGTGAATGACTTTTTTAACTCTTTTACCTCTGTGGCAAAAAACATATATATAAATTATAACCGGATTTCGACTAAATTCTCTTTTGAAAGTAGCCATCAATCCAACTATAATCGCCTGTTTGATGTCAAGCTGACAGATTAATACTCTTGGTATTTAATTTGCCAATAAAGAAAAAAATAATTGTATGCAAAAAGGTAATATAAGGGTACAGACAGAAAACATCTTTCCCATCATTAAAAAGTTTCTTTACAGCGAACATGACATATTTATACGAGAACTTGTCAGTAATGCAGTTGACGCCACCCAAAAATTAAAAACGCTTTCTTCCATTGGAGAAGCAAAAGGCGAGTTAGGGGAACTACGGATAGACATAAAAATAGATAGCGAGCTAAAAACCCTTACAATTGCCGATAGGGGCATTGGAATGACAGAAGAGGAAGTTGATAAATACCTGAACCAGGTTGCCTTTAGCGGGGCAGAAGAATTTCTTGAAAAATATAAGGGGCAGAATGAAGCAAATATCATAGGGCATTTTGGCCTTGGCTTTTACAGCTCTTTCATGGTAAGCGATAAAGTAGAAGTGTTTTCCAGAAGTTTTAAAGCCGATAGCAAAGCTGTAAGATGGGAATGTGATGGCAGCCCGGAGTATATTATTGAAGAAACAGAAAAGCCTGAAAGAGGAACTTCAATCGTTTTACACCTTAATGCAGAAAGCCAGGAATTCCTGGAGCCTTCCAGGGTGCAGACTGTGTTGGAGAAATTTTGTAAATTTTTACCTGTTCCTATCTTTTTTGAAGATAAGCAGATCAATAACCCGGCTCCGGCCTGGACGAAAAAGCCATCAGAATTAACTACTGAAGATTACCAGAATTTTTACAAAGAACTGTATCCTTTTGGTGAAGCTCCTTTATTCTGGATACACCTCAATGTAGATTATCCATTTAACCTTACCGGAATATTGTATTTCCCGAAAATAAAACAGAGCTACGAGATTCAAAAAGACAAAATACAGTTATACAGCAACCAGGTATTTGTTACCGATGAAGTAAAAGATATTGTTCCCGAATTCCTCATGTTGCTGCATGGCGTTATTGATAGCCCGGATATACCGTTAAACGTTAGCCGCAGTTATTTACAGGGTGATCCTAATGTGAAAAAGATAAATGCCCACATTACCAAAAAAGTGGCTGATAAACTGGAAGAGATCTTTAATGCCGACAGGAAATCTTTTGAAGAAAAATGGGAAAGCCTTGGCCTGTTTGTTAAATATGGTATGATGACTGATGATAAATTCCTGGATAAAGCTAATAAGTTTTTTATAATGGAAGATACCAGCGGAAAATTTTATACCCTGGAAGAATACAAAACCGCCACGGAAGCCTTACAAAAAAATAAAGATGGCAAGCAGGTGATCTTATACACTACAAATCCTGTGCAGCAGGATGTATTTATACAGCAAGCCACAGCCAAGGGTTATATAGTGGTAAAGGCGGAAACATTGGTAGATGCGGCATTCATCAATAGTGTGGAAATGAAATGGGCAGATACACAATTTACCAGGGTAGATGCTGACATTGCGGAAAACCTGATTGACAAATCTGAGGGAAATGAAAGTGTGCTGAGTAAAGAAGAGGCAGAGAAGTTAAAAACGTTGTTCGACAGGCCCCAGGAAGGGTTGCATCTGAATGTTGAGATCAAAGGTTTAACAGAAGGTGCGGCACCTGTTATGGCAACAAGGCCGGAGCAAATGAGAAGGATGAAAGATATGGCATCGATGGGTGGAGGCATGAGCGCATGGTATGCAAGTATGCCCGATGAAGTGAACCTTACGGTTAACGGCAATCACCCGATATTTAGAAATATATTAGCAGAAACGGATAATGACAAACAGGATAAATTGGTGAAAAACCTGGCAGATCTTGCTTTGTTATCCCAGGGATTGTTAACGGGAAATAATCTAACGAGCTTTATCAGCAGGAGTGTGGAACTGATGGAGGAGAAAGCATAATTTAATAAAGAATTAATTTTTTGATCATAGGGAAAAGGATTTTATTTCTCGGCTGTACACAGGATGCTGTTCTGTGAAGACTGTGGAATAAATTTCTTTACCTTTTTTATTTTTACACATTGGAAGTTATAAGTAGGATTGCAGGAAAAATGTAAAACTTTTTTACCACAGAGGAAAAGGAGTAGGAAGGGGGAGTTTCAAAGAGTATGAAATGCAGGCTTGGGTTCTCTAATTTTTCTTATGCAGTATGCAGCCTTCCAGGTAGTTAAGTTTTTTTGTATGAAAAATTTCCTTGTAACCTTTCTTTACAAAAATTTCCTTGTGTAAAGGGTTGAGATAAATAATATAGAGTGGTTTCTTAAGTTTCTTTCTGTGCTTTTCAATATTTTGTATTACGGCACTCATGATCACTTCATCAAACGGATTAAAAAGGAATATGCAATCTACCGTTGCAGGTATCTCATAGTAAAATGCATCGTTATTAATAACTTCAAATTCTAAAGATGGGAATTTTGATTTAACATTTTTCATATTTTCCTTTGCTGCCAAACAAAGTTCTTTCGAAAAATCTATACCGGTAACTTTTTCAAAATGGTATCCTGCTGCAACAGCCATGGCTCTGCCTTTGCCGCACCCAATATCAAGAAAGTGTGTTAGGTTTTTATCAGAAATCCAATTAAAGATCTCTTCCATTAGGTCGTAACTGGCGGGCATATAAATAGTGGCGTGGCTGATATCTACACCTTTCTTTTCTAATGAACTTAACTCATCAGCACCGGTGGTATTGATACCGTATTTTTTTTCTCCAATTAATTCGTGTTTAATTATATGGCGGGCAATACGCATATTCCAATTATAAGCGAGGTAGAAGAAATAGCGGATGTATTGAAGTGAATGCATCTTGATTGTTGTAGTTGATAGCTACTTAAAACTTGTTTTTTACAGGCAGACTAAAAATCTCGCTGCTTGTGCTTTTTAAAAGACGACCTCGTTTCACAAAAATAAAAGAAATCTAATTTGCAAAACGAGTTCAACAGGCTGCTAATTTCTGGAAATTAATTATTCTAAATATTTTTTTTAACCACAGAGTTCAGAAGAGTTAAGGATAGAGTTTCACAGAGCTTTTGATCAGGCTTGCCCGCTCTTAAAACTAAGTGTAAACACTTCTTTTCCAAAGGGATTAAATTTATTGCCGGCAGTTTTGCAAAGAATCATAAAAAATACCATGATGCTTTATTGGCTTTCAAGCCAGATTTCAAAAGTTAATGCCGCAACATTTCAATGTTTTATTCTGAAAGCCTGAAATCAATTACTTTTAATTGAAGCGTTTTTTCACCATTCCATTCATTTTCATCAATGGTAAATACAATGTCGACTGGTTTATTCATTTGCATTAAGTAAAACTTATGTGCCATATTGAAACCAATGCCGGTAAGTGTGGTATTACCCTGTTTTACCACAAACCTGATATGAAGTTCCTTTAATATTTTAGAGTATCCAGTATCTGTAATTCCTTTTGCTATAAAAACCGGCCTCATATTTTCGGGACCAAAAGGTTCCATTTGTGAAAGGATGTTATAAAATGGGAAATTAACTGATTCAAATTTAATGTCAGCATCTATAGTAATAACGGGAATCAACAATCGTTCGTCGATGCTTTGTGAAACCACTTCATCAAATTTATTACTAAAGGCTGTTACATTTTCAGGCAACATGGAAAGTCCGGCTGCAGCAAAATGCCCTCCATAGCCCAACAGGTATTCTCTGCAGGCATAAATGGCTTCATATAAATTAAAACCCGGTACGCTCCTGGCACTTCCTGCCACTATATCTCCGCTTCGTGTAAGCACTACCGTTGGCCGGTAGTAGTGTTCTGTTAGCCGCGAAGCAACAATGCCAACTACACCTTTATGCCAGTGCTCCCGGAATACAACAGATGTTTTTTTATTTACCAGGTTATCATCAGCCCTGATAATTGCCAGGGCTTCCTCTGTAATGCTGCTGTCTGCTTCCTTACGGTCTGTATTGTCCGAATGTAATATTTTAGCAAGTGCCATAGCTTTCTGTTCGTCTTTTTCAACAAACATTTGTACAGCCTTGGTTGCATCATCCATTCTTCCGGCAGCGTTTATCCTGGGAGCAATTACAAACACTACATTGGTTATGCTAAGGGTATGCTGTATGTTTCCTAATTCGATCAATGCCTTTATTCCGGCAGAAGGGTTATCATTTATTTTCTTCAGGCCATAGTAAGCCAATATCCGGTTCTCGCCGGTCATAGGAACAATATCGGCCGCAATTGCTGTAGCTACCAGGTCGAGGTAACAATAGTAAGATTCGTTTTCCAGTTGGTAGTGTTCGGCAAGGGCCGTCATCAGTTTAAATCCTACACCGCAGCCACAAAGTTCTTTATACGGGTATCCGCAATCTGGTTGTTTTGGGTTTAATATGGCAACGGCATCCGGCAATTCGTTACCAGGCAGATGATGGTCGCAAACAACAAATTGCACACCTAACGATTTCGCGTAGGCGATAAGTTCTACAGATTTAATTCCACAATCAAGGCATACGATCAATGTAAAATCATTGGCTACTGCATAGTCAATCCCTGCCTTGCTTACGCCATATCCTTCCCTATAACGGTGCGGTATATAAAAACCAACCAGGGAAGCGTCATAAATACCTGCTAAAAACTGGTACATCGATGCTACTGAAGTAGTGCCATCCACATCGTAATCGCCAAAAACCAGTATTTTTTCCTGTTTTTCAATGGCTACTGCAATCCTGGAAACGGCTTGTTGCATGCCCTTCATAAGCCATGGACTGTGTAACCTGCTAAGTTGGGGCCGAAAGTAATTTTTTGAGCTTTCAAAATCTTCGATACCTCGCTGCACCAGCATGGTACAAATGGTTTTGCTGATGCCCAGCGATTGCTGCAGACTATCAACTTTTACATCATCAACAGGTAATATTTTCCAGTTTTTTTCCACGATCAGTATTTACGGTCCGTGGTGTACCTAACCAGTTCTTCCAATGCGGTTCTCACTGGCGATGGTTCAAATGAATGCAGGATAGCAAGCGCTTCATCCCGGTATTCATTCATTTTAGTTTCTGCATATTTAATGCCTCCGTTAGTATCCACACACGTCAACACAAACTTAACGCTAACGGGGTTTTTATTTTCATTTTTTACGATGTATATTATACGCCTGCGGGTGCTTTTATCAACATTATTTAATGTGTAAATCAACGGCAGGGTAAGTTTTTTTTCTTTGATATCGTTTCCGGTAGGTTTGCCGATATCTTCATTTCCATAATCAAAAAGATCGTCTTTGATCTGGAAAGCGATGCCTACTTTTTCTCCAAATAATTTCATTTTGGCCGTTATGCCGTCGTCTTTACTGGTACTGTATGCACCAACGCCACAGGCGGAAGAAAGGAGCGAAGCTGTTTTATTCTTTATAATTTCAAAATAAGTTGCTTCGTCGATATTTAATTTGCGGGCTTTTTCCATTTGCATCAATTCGCCTTCACTCATTTGCTGAACTGCTTCGGTGAGTATATGCAAATGTTCAAAGTCATTGTTTGTGGTAGAAAGTAACAAGCCCTTGGAAAGAAGGTAGTCGCCCACCAAAACCGCTATCTTATTTTTCCATATGGCATTAACAGAGAAAAATCCCCGTCTTTCCATCGACTCGTCTACTACATCATCATGTACAAGGGTAGCAGTATGCAGCAATTCAACTAACGCGGCGGCCCGGTAAGTGCTTTCATTTACCTCGCCATGTAGCTTTGCACTCAGGAAAACAAACATAGGCCGGAGTTGTTTGCCCTTTCGTTTGATGATGAATTTCATGATCCTGTCCAGCATCGGAGTTTTACTACGCACTGCGTCTGAAAACTTCTTTTCAAAAGTATCCAGCTCTTTTCCAATAATATTTTTCACAAAATCCATCTAAAAAAGCAGCAATATAATGCAGTACAATGCCTTATCAAATTATTTTATTTTGGAACGTTTTTTTTTAAGCTCAAAGATATTACGGGTACTTTTTAAATTGATGCAGCATAAATTACCAGGGAAACCTCTATAATATAAGTAAAATCAGCCTCATTTAAAAATCCAGCAATTTAAATAAATGCTAAAAAATTTTGGTTTTTGGCTTCCATTCAATATTTTTGCCATTAATCAATCGTATATTTAGAAATCTATCAATCATTAAGTTATGTCAAGCAAAAAGTACAATTTATTACTAGCGGTGTTCCTGGTCTGCGCTACCGGAGCGTTTGCCCAAACAAAATCGGCAAGTGGGTACGATGTGTATGACTCCACTGTTATTACCAAGAAAGGTCAACCACAACAGAACGAATTCTGGAATAACTCCTACAATTTCCCTGCAAAGCCCCGCAATATGTGGGAAATAGGTATCTCTGCCGGCGCATTTAATGTATCTGGTGACGTAACAGGAAAATTCCCAACCCTGGGATTTGCTGCTCACGTAAGAAAAGCACTTGGTTATGTTTTCTCTCTTAGGCTTCAATATTTAAACGGAGTTGGTAAAGGTCAAAGCTGGGGAGCTTCTGAAAATTATCAGAAGAACACAGCCTGGGCTGGATACAGCGCTCCTGATAGCAGGGGTGGAACCTTAACAACAACAATTCCGGGAAGGAATGTTGACAGGATCTATTACAACTATAAAAATAAAACACAGGACCTGAGTTTACAGGGTATCATTACTTTGAATAATATCCGTTTCCACAAACAGAAGTCTGGTTGGGTTGTTTACGCCGGTGCTGGTGTTGGTGCTACTGCATACGAAACTAAAATTAATACCCGCAGAGATGATGGAACTACTTATGCGGATCTTTTCAATACAATTGCGGCTAATCCATTAGTTTACAAAGATCGTAAAGATATCAGGAAAGCTATCGAAGCCGGTTTAGATGATTCTTACGAAACAGATGCTCAAAACAATGGTGAGCGCAGGCCTAAACTAGGCAATCAAACATTAAGAATGTCTACCACAGTTTTAGCTGGTATCCAGTTTAAACTTGGTAAGAGGATTAACCTGGCATTAGAAAATCGCCACACATTCGTGAAAGATGATTTGCTTGATGGCCAACAATGGCAGGAGCATCCATATGGAGATGCCTCCCTTACTTCTAACTGGGATTCTTATAACTACTTATCACTTGGGTTAAATTTCAACATCGGCAGCAAAGCAGTAGAACCACTTTGGTGGATCAATCCTTTGGATTATGCGTATGGAGAACTTAATAACCCTCGTCATACTAAATTCCCTAAACCAGTATTTGATGATGCTGACGGAGACGGAGTTGTTGATCAACTTGATCGTGAACCAAACACACCGGCAGGTTGCCCTGTAGATACACACGGTGTAACATTAGATACTGACGGTGATGGTGTTCCTGATTGTAAAGACAAGCAATTGATCACTCCTACAGAATGCCAGCCGGTAGATGCTGATGGTGTTGGAAAATGCCCAGATCCTGAGTGCTGTAAGAATATTGTTGCGGCAGTTGACTCTGCAAAAAATTGCCCTTCAGACTACCCAAGTCTTTCTTTCAAAGGAAACGGTGCAACTTTAACCAACGACAATAAAGCAATGCTTGCTGCGGTTGCTTCTAAAATGAAAGCAAATCCAACTTGTAACATCAATATCAATGGTTACCCTGAAACGTCTAAAGCTTCTCAGGCTGTTTGCCAGAAAAGAGTTGATGCTGCTAAGAAATACTTAGTAGAAAAAGAAGGTATTAGCGCTGATAGGATCACTACTAATTGCGAAGTTGGTGGTGGAGATAAGAATACTGTTGATATTAAGTCTAACTAATTAATAGAGTTTTAATTACACTTTTTGCTAAAAGCCCTTCCTTTCCGGAAGGGTTTTTTCTTTGATGATGATCGGGAAAGGCTGCAAAGCTGGTTAAGATTAAGTTCATAAAAAGCAGGGTTTAATGAATAATATGATATTCCTGAACACTTTTACGAGCGCAGGATTTACGATTCAGCAATTGAAAGTCAATGTGTTAAACTATCTATCATTCAGTAAGCTGGTTCAATTAGTTCGAAATATTTAATAAGCTCTTTACAAAAGAGTTAACAACTGTTTTTTGGAGATTTGTTTAATTACCAGCATTTTTGATTAAAATCTATTAATTTTGCACTTCTTTATGAGATCACTTAAAATTTTAGTTCCTGTTTTGTTTGTTCTGATGGGTTTTACTTCCTGTAACAAATTTAGTAAGATCCAAAAAAGTAAAGACCCGGATTATAAGCTTGCCATGGCCGAAGAGTACTATGCTAAAAAGAAGTATAGGAATGCGCAACAGCTATACGAAGAGCTTTTCCCGGTTTTTAAAGGCACTCAAAAATTTGAAGACCTGTATTATAAATGGGCCTATTGTTTTTACAACATGAAAATGTATAGGGATGCAGAGAATCTTTTCAAAGGATTTCTTGAGGTATTCCCAAATAGCACCAGGGCAGAAGAAGTTGATTATATGCGGGCATATTGTTTCTATAAGCAATCACCCAAAATAGAATTGGAACAGGTGAACACAATCAAGGCCATGGCGATGATGCAAACATTCATCAACACACACCCGGGTTCTTCCAGGATACAGGATGCCACCCAGATCATTGATGATTCAAGGGCCAAACTGGAGGTTAAAGAATATAGGGGAGCACAGTTATACTATAATATCGGGCAATACAGGGCGGCAGCGCTTGCTTTCGCTTTGTTATTAAACAACTATCCGGAGTCGGTAAAGGGCGAAGAGTATAAATTGATGATTGTAAAATCTTATTACCGCTTTGCTAAATTAAGCATCGCCGATAAGCAGCAGGAAAGATTTGAGAAAGTAGTTGAGGAATACCAGGATTTTGCAGACCGCTATCCTGATAGCAAATTATTAAAAGACGCAGAAGATTACAGTATTTTAAGTCAAAATAAAATTAAAGAAATAAAAAATGAGCAAACTACGTCGTCAGCTAAGCGCTAATACCAGCAGTTCTGTTGAACCTAAGAAATTGAGTGACCTGAAAGACAGGACCGGAAACTTGTATGAGTCAATTGCCATCATTGCAAAAAGAGCAAACCAGATCAATATTACTATAAAGGAAGAATTGCACAACAAACTTGAAGAGTTTGCCAGTCATACTGATAGTCTTGAAGAGATTCATGAGAACAAAGAGCAAATTGAAATCTCACGTGCTTACGAACGTATGCCTAACCCGGCATTATTGGCAACAACAGAATTTCTGGAAGATAAAGTGTATTTCCGCAGAAATGATGAAGATTTATTCAGCTAATTCAGCCTAATTTATTTTTTACAACTTCTTTTAGTTTAGAAGTTATAATTTTAGTCCCGCAACAAGCGGGACTTTTATGTTAAATGGAAAAAAGATTCTTCTGGGAATATCAGGCAGCATCGCAGCTTATAAATCTGCCACTTTAATCAGGTTGCTGGTAAAAGCTGGTGCCGAAGTTAAAGTTGTAATGACGCCATCGGCCACTGGTTTTATTGCCCCGCTTACTTTATCAACACTTTCAAAAAATGAGGTATTATTTCAGTTATCGGAAAATAATTCCTGGTCAAATCATGTATTGCTTGGCCGTTGGGCTGATGTGATGCTGATAGCTCCTGCGAGTTGTAATACACTTGCAAAAATGTCTTTTGGACTGTGTGATAACCTATTGATGGCAGTTTACTTGTCTGCAACCTGCCCCGTAATTCTGGCTCCTGCGATGGATGAAGATATGTGGCTGCATCCGTCAACTAAAAAAAATATCACCACCATTAAATCATATGGTAATATTGTGATTCCTGTTGAAAGCGGGGAACTTGCCAGTGGATTAAAAGGAGAAGGCAGGATGGCGGAACCGGAAATGCTTGTTCAATTTTTAGACGAACATTTTAACAGGGATCGGCAATTTGGAGGAAAAAAAGTGCTTATAACTGCCGGACCAACTTATGAAGCCATTGACCCCGTTAGATTTATAGGTAACCATTCTTCCGGGAAAATGGGGATTGCGTTGGCAAATGAGTTCATAAAAAGAGGAGCGGCGGTAACGCTGGTTTGCGGCCCTGTTTCACAAACAATAGATAAGCAGGTAAATTTAATAAATGTTATTTCTGCTGCGGAAATGTATAATGCTTGTGTTGAGGTATTTAAAGACGTAGATATTGCTGTAATGAGCGCTGCAGTAGCTGATTATACCGTATCCACTCCCGCTTCCGAAAAGATAAAGAAGCAAGGGGATACCTTGGTAATAAATCTCCAAAAAACAAAGGATATTTTAAAAACTTTAGGAGAAAAAAAGCTGGAAAACCAGTTACTGGTTGGCTTTGCCCTGGAAACAAACAATGAAAGGGAACATGCCTTAAATAAATTGCAGGCAAAAAATGCTGATATGATTGTGCTGAATTCTCTGAAAGATGCCGGTGCAGGCTTTGGGCATGACACCAACAAAATCATTATTTTTGATAAACATGGTGGTGAATACCATTTTGATACAAAATCGAAGCCGGCTATCGCAGCTGATATTGTTAATACGATCTTTAAATATACCAATGAATAAGATAAAATTGTTGTTATTGTCACTTCTGATTGCAGGTTCCGTTACTGCACAGGAATTAAACGCCAGGGTAACGGTAGTGGCTACTCGAGTAAATAATGCGGTAAATAAAAATGCATTCTTAACATTGCAAACAGCTTTGAATAATTTCCTGAATAACAGGAAATGGACTAGTGAACCGTTTACAGCAGCAGAAAAAATTGATTGTAATTTTTTATTGAACCTGGAGTCTACCGATGATATAAATGTTTACCGCGGGTCACTTACTGTACAGGCTGCGAGGCCGGTGTTTAATACTTCTTATGTATCGCCACTGATCAATTTTAAAGATGATGATTTGATCTTTAAATATGTGGAATTTCAGCAACTTGATTTTAATGAGAACAGGGTAACCGGAAATGATGCACTTGTTTCCAATTTAACTGCAGTGTTTGGTTATTATGCCTACATGATACTGGCATTTGATTTTGCCTCTTTCTCTCCGCACGGAGGTGATGCTTATTTTCAAAAAGCTCAAAATGTAGTGAACAACGCGCCGGATGGCAGGAATATTTCTGGCTGGAAGGCATTTGACAGCAGGAGAAACCGTTATTGGCTTACAGAAAATATGCTTAATACACGCTACAGCATTATGCACGATGTATTTTATAATTATTACAGGTTAGGAATGGATAAATTATACGAAGATGATACCAAGGCTAGAAGTGAAATGCTGAACGTTTTAAACCTGTTGGATAACTTTAATAAAGACAATCCGAACACAATGGTTAACCAGTTTTTTTTCCAGGGAAAATTCACTGAACTGATAAATGTATTTTCTAAAGCTTCACCGGCGGATAAAGCCCGGGCCAAAGAACTATTGGTAAAGTTGGATCTTACTAATGCAAATAAATACCAGGATCAGCTAAAATGAGGATATTATTTGCACTGCCGCTGTTAGTTTTTTTATTCTCCTGTTCAAAAAAACGGGTGGTGCCAACAGGTATATTAGAACCAAAGAAAATGGAACTTGTATTTTGGGATTATATAAGGGCAGAAGTATATACCCGGGATTTTATAAAAAAGGATGGTATAAATGATACACTTCAAAACGTGATGCTGCAGAAAAAGATCTTTGCTTATTACAACATCAGTAAAGAGGAGTTTTACAAAAGCTATGATTATTATACCAGGCATCCGGAATTAATGACAGTTTTAACAGACAGTATCCTTGCCCGGCAAAATAGAGTGAAACTGGAAAAGCAGCTGAAGATTACCAAACCAAGGAATTCGGCCACCAATCAAGAAAAAGCAGAATAAAAATATATGAATAAGATTTTCCAAAATGGAGAACATGCAGTGGAAGACATCCCAGACGGAAGTACGATCATGCTGGGTGGATTTGGCTTGTGTGGTATTCCTGAAAATTGCATCGCCGCACTGGTAAAAAAAGGAGTTAAGAATTTAACCTGTATCTCTAATAATGCCGGCGTGGATGATTTCGGAATTGGCCTGATGTTGCAACGGAAGCAGGTAAAAAAAATGATTTCTTCTTACGTAGGAGAAAATGCGGAGTTTGAGCGCCAGTTATTAAGCGGCGAACTGGAAGTGGAACTGGTACCGCAGGGAACACTGGCCACCAGGTGCATGGCCGCCGGATATGGAATGCCCGCTATTTTTACTCCGGCAGGTGTAGGAACAGAAGTTGCGGAGGGAAAGGAATCGAGAGTTTTTAACGGTAAAGAATACCTGCTGGAAATGGCTTTTGACGCAGATTATGCCATTGTAAAAGCCTGGAAAGGCGATGAACTTGGCAATCTTATCTTTAAAGACACTGCCCGTAATTTTAACCCATTGATGGCAATGGCTGGCAAGATCACGATTGCCGAGGTGGAAGAGTTAGTGCCCGCAGGTACATTGGATCCTAACCATGTACATACCGCTGGTATTTTTGTTCATCGTATTTTCCAGGGTTCAGATTATGAAAAAAGGATAGAACAAAGAACGGTACAAAAGAAGCAGAATTAATAACCTGGTTAGCTAACCTGTACAAACTACAATTCCGTTAAATGATAGATGTTACTCAATTTTATAACTTAGTTAAAGTGATATATGGCTTTAGATAAATTCCAGATTGCCCAAAGAATTGCCAAAGAACTGAAAGATGGTTTTTATGTAAACCTTGGCATCGGCATTCCAACCCTGGTAGCCAACTATATACCTGAGGGCGTTGATGTGATCCTGCAAAGTGAAAATGGACTGCTGGGAATGGGTCCGTTTCCCGAAGAAGGGAAAGAAGATGCAGATCTTATCAATGCCGGAAAACAAACAATCACAACATTGCCAGGTTCAGCTTTTTTTGATAGTGCGATGAGTTTTGGGATGATCCGTTCCGGTAAAGTAGATCTCACTGTATTAGGGGCTATGGAGGTTAGTGAGCAGGGAGATATTGCCAATTGGAAGATTCCCGGAAAAATGGTAAAAGGAATGGGTGGCGCTATGGACCTGGTAGCCAGTGCAAAAAATATTATTGTTGCCATGATGCATACTAATCCGAAGGGAGAGAGTAAATTACTGCCAGCCTGCACACTCCCGCTTACGGGTAAACGATGTGTAAAGAAGATCGTAACTGAACTGGCGGTGCTTGAAATTGAAAATGGCTCATTTAGATTGTTGGAACGTGCTCCCGGAGTTTCAATAGAAGAGATCAAACAGAAAACAGCAGGGAAACTAATTATGGATGGCGATATTCCTGAGATGAAGTTCTAGACTTCAGATATTTTATTCGTGATCTAAAATAAAGGGTTGATAGAGTTCAGGATAAATCCTGAGAACTGTATCAACCCTTTTTCTATTAAGAATATTATGTTGTTTTTCTTAAAGCTAAAGTTTATGCTTTCGGTGCTGCTGCAAGCGTTTCTTCGTCCACTCCGCTGGCATATTTTTCAAAGTTCTTAATAAACTGTTGTGCCAGGTCTTTTGCTTTTGTGTCATAAGCCGCCTTATCTGCCCAGGTATTACGTGGGTTTAAGATCTCTGCAGGAACGCCTTCACATTCTTTCGGCATCATCATACCAAAAACAGGGTGAGCTTCATATTGTACATTGTCGAGTTTGCCTTCCAGCGCAGCTGTTATCATTGCACGTGTGTAGCCTAATTTCATACGGCTGCCAATTCCATAAGGCCCTCCACTCCAACCTGTGTTTATCATCCAGACATTTACATTGTGCTGGGTCATTTTTTTACCAAGCATGCTGGCATATTTTCCCGGATGCAGTGGTAAAAACGGTGCTCCAAAACAGGCACTGAAGGTAGATTTTGGCTCTGTAACACCAGCTTCGGTTCCGGCTACCTTTGCCGTATAGCCGCTGATGAACTGGTACATCGCCTGCCCGGCAGTTAATTTACTTACCGGAGGAAGAATGCCATAAGCATCTGCCGTTAGGAAGAAAATATTTTTAGGCATTTTACCAATGGATGGTTCTAACGCATTACTTATAAAAGAAAGCGGATAGCTAACTCTGGTATTTTCTGTGATCTTCTTGCTGCTGAAATCAATTTTATTTGTGCCTTCGAGAAAAGTTACGTTTTCAACCAGGGCGCCTGGTTTGATGGCATGATATATTTCAGGTTCTTTTTCTTCACTAAGATCAATGGTTTTGGCATAACAGCCACCTTCAAAATTAAAAACGCCATTATCTGTCCAACCATGTTCATCATCACCAATCAGGCTCCTGTTGGGATCTGCACTTAAAGTTGTTTTTCCGGTACCGCTTAAACCAAAGAAAATAGCTGTATCGCCATCTTTGCCCATGTTGGCAGAACAATGCATGCTAAGTACATCTTTCTCCTGTGGCAGGATGTAGTTAAGAATAGTGAAAATACCTTTTTTCATTTCCCCGGTATAACCAGTTCCACCAATGAGGATCGTTTTCTTTTTAAAACTCACCATGGCAAAGTTATGTTGCCTTGTGCCGTCTATAGCAGGATCAGCTTTTAGGGTTGGTGCCTGGATCACATGCCACTCCGGTTCAAAATTTTGTAGTTCTTCTTCTGTTGGCCTAAGAAACATATTGTAAGCGAAGAGGTTATTGGCCGGCATTTCATTGATTACCCTGATGCTGATCCTGTAATTTGGATCTGCACATGCATAACAATCTCTTACCCAAATATCTCTATCACCAAGATATTTAGTGATCTTTTGATACATCTGGTCAAAATACTTTTCTTCCAGCGGCAGATTAAATTCATTCCAATGAACCGTATCAGCGGTTAATTCGTCCTTCACTGTAAACTTATCTTTTGGGCTCCGGCCGGTGAATTCCCCGGTGTTGATAAGAAGTGCCCCGGTATCGTTTAAAACTCCCTGCTTTTTTTGAAGCGTTTGTTCAGTTAATTCAGCAGGCGTTAGCTGGTAATGTACGTGCTGGGTTGGATGTAAACCAATCTTTTCCAAAGCCTCAAGAGGGGCTTCGGCCACTGTAGTAATTGACATAGCAAGTAATCTTTTAGTTAAGAATGCAAAGGTAGTATATCATTATTTTAAAAAGAAGGGACGAATATCAGACGATAATTAATAATTGTTTAAAAAACATGCTTTTTTTTATTAAATATTTAAGGAGAATGCATGTTTATGAAAGGAAGATTTACAAATACCTGATTATTTTAAATGAACATTATTTTTATTTTTTTATTACTCTTTTTAGGAATTGTTTCATTTTAAAAACATACCTGCACAAACGCAGCATTTAGAATTTCAATTTATTATAAATGCCATGCTTTGGAAAATATATACAAGGAACCGGAAAATCCGGCAGGCCGTTTTTAATTCATTAAAAATGAGGTTAGGAAATCCACTTTTGAGGCATTTTATTTAAAAAAATTAATAAACGTATATTGTGACTACTTTTCAAAAACAACCATTTATAACCTTATCTTAATTTTGTTTGATGAAATATCTTCCATTAAATCCAGAAATTTTTGTTCAGAACCGTCAAAGGTTTGTCGAAAAGATGGACAAAAATGCGATTGCGGTTTTTAACAGCAATGACGAGTTGCCGAGTAACGGAGACGGCCAACATAAATTTAAACAAAATTCAGACCTGCTTTGGTTAACAGGTATAGAGCAGGAAGATAGCATGCTGATCCTTTTTCCTGGTAATGCAGATCCCAAATTTAGAGAGGTATTGGTACTTGTGAGGCCTAATGAATTAAAAGAAAAATGGGATGGCCACCGGTTACGGGTAAAGGAAGCACAGGCAATTTCCGGTATACAAATGATTGTTTGGCTGGATGTGCTGGACGGCCTTTTACAACCCTGGATTCACCAGGCGGATACCATTTACCTCAACAGCAATGAAAATGACCGTAAGGCTAACCTGGTTCCGGTTAGGGATTACCGTTATGCTGCCGCAATGAAAGAGCGTTATCCGCTTCATAATTATAAAAGAAGTGCAAAGATTCTGAAAGAATTACGGGCTGTTAAATCTGCATTGGAAGTTGAAGTACTTCAAAAAGCAATGGACATTACAGACAGTACTTTCAGAAGGCTGTTGCAGTTCATTAAACCCGGCGTAATGGAGTATGAGATTGAGGCCGAGATCTATCATTCATTTTTATCACAAAGAGCCTCCGGGGTTGCTTATAATTCCATTATTGCAAGTGGCGACAAAGCCAGGACTTTGCATTATAACGATAATAACCAGGAATGTAAAGAGGGCGATTTGATACTAATGGATTTTGGAGCGGAATACGGTAATTATTGTGCCGACCTTACCAGAACGGTTCCTGTAAGTGGCAAGTTTGGCAGAAGGCAAAAAACTGTGTACAATGCATGTCTTCACCTGCATCATTACGCAGCCAGCATATTAAAACCAGGAATCAGTATTGTTGATTACACAGAAAAAGTTGGTGATGAAGCAACCATCGTTTTTCAAAAGATAGGATTGTTGCGTAAATCCGATATAAAGAATGAAGATCCTGAAAACAGGGCTTACAGGAAATATTTGTATCACGGCATTTCTCACCATCTTGGCATAGATGTGCACGATCTTGGAACCAGAACTGAGCCTATAAAAGCCGGTATGGTTTTCACCATAGAACCAGGTATCTATATTGAAGAAGAAAAAATGGGTATCCGTATTGAGAATAATTTCTGGATCACGAAAAATGGCAACAAAGATCTGATGAAAAATATTCCAATTACAGTAGAAGACATTGAAGCTTTGATGAAACGATAGTGAATACAGGCATTTACGCACTTATAAAATTTCAGTTTGCATCAATAAGGCCGAACAGTTATTGATGATAATTTTAGCATGAAACAGATACCTAATATATTTACATTACTGAACCTTGTTTTCGGATGTCTCGCAATTGTAGCAATTCTCCAAAATGGCATTACCATTCAGTATAATGCTGAAGGAGCCCAACTGGTGGATATTCCGGAGAAGATATGGCTGGCGTCTTTATTCATCGCAATTGCCGCCGGGGTTGATTTCCTGGACGGATTTGTTGCACGGTTATTTAATGCCAGTTCCGAAATGGGGAAACAACTGGATTCGCTGGCAGATGTAGTTAGTTTTGGTGTGGCACCATCTTTAATTATTTACCAGTTTCTCCGCATGGCATGGGCAAAGGAAGAGTCGGGAATAGATGTATCTCTTTTATGGCTTAGCCCGGCATTTATTATCGCAGCAGCAGCTGCTTACCGGTTGGCAAAGTTTAACCTGGATACAAGACAGCAATATGGTTTCAGAGGTATGCCAACTCCGGCTGTGGGCCTATTGGTTGCTTCGTTTCCAATGATCTACTGGCATAGCGCAAATGCTACTGTATCGGGTATTTTGCTAAACAAGTGGGCGTTGTACGGCATCGTTTTATTTTTATCATGGATCATGGTAAGTAACGTTCCTATGATGGCTATGAAATTTAAAAACAGTTCTTTAAAAGACAATCTTCCAAAAGTAATATTGGTTGCCATTTCAATTATTGCAGCAATTATTTTACAATGGTTAGCGGTTCCGGCAATATTTATAACCTACATTATTTTATCTTTGGTTTTTAAAAATCGCTCCTGATGATATATACTGCGCAAATTAAAGTGATGCCTTTGAAAGATCTGCTGGATCCCCAGGGAAAAGCCGTATTGGGTGGACTGCAAAATTTAGGCGTGTCTGCTATTGAAGATGTTCGTATTGGTAAGCATATAGATCTTCAGATCAATGCTAACTCTAAAGAACAGGCCGAAGAAATTGCGACAGAATCAGCCAGAAAATTACTTGCAAACCCTGTGATGGAGATGTTTGAGATCAGCATTAAATAATTAAAGACAACCGAAATTGACTGCCAGGTTCAATTTCCTTTTTCTCCCGCTCACAGCTATCCGCTAATAATTTTAAACTGCCATGCTTTACATTGTTCCTTCACCTATTGGCAACCTTGCAGATATCACTTACAGGGCAATAGCAGTTTTGAAAACAGTAGATCTCATACTGGCTGAAGACACGCGAACATCTTCCGTACTATTAAAGCATTACGACATCAACAGGCCGTTATCATCCTACCATCAACATAACGAACATAAGATCGTAACCCATCTTGCCGAGCAGCTGTCGGCAGGTAAAACCATTGCATTGCTAACGGATGCAGGCACACCAGGCATAAGCGATCCCGCTTACCTGTTGGTACGGGAATGCATAAAAAATAACATTACAGTGGAATGCCTTCCCGGGGCTACAGCATTTGTACCAGCACTGGTAAATAGTGGTTTGCCAATTAATAATTTTTGCTTTGAAGGATTTTTACCTTTGAAAAAAGGAAGGCAGACTTTTCTTAAAAGAATGGCAACGGAAGAAAGAACGATGGTATTTTATGAAAGCCCGATGAGACTGGTAAAAACATTGAATAATTTTATCGAATATTTTGGTGCCGACCGGCATTGTTGTGTAAGCCGTGAACTCACAAAAAAGTTTGAAGAGAATAAACGTGGCACTTTACAGGAAGTTCACGATCATTTTAATGCAAAAACAGTGAAAGGGGAAATAGTGATCATAGTACAGGGAAAAGAAAGTAAGTAAATAATGTACTGTGTTACTAACACCGAATCAATGTTGAAAGCAGACTTGATAAAAGAGGCTATATTTCTTCAACAGGCTCATGAATGTTAAGAATAAAATAGGTATGAAAGGTTGTATTTTAAGGCGTTGTGCTATTAAAACGTTTTATGCTTTTGTTATCAGGGAACTATGGCTGAAGCTACAGTAGTACGAAAGCTACATCAGGGATCCCTCCCGAAAAAAGGATGTAATTTTTTTCGGGGCTCTTTTTTGTTCTTTTTTGTGGTACATCCCGATTCATCGGGGGAGAAGCAAAAAAGTAAGAGATAAATTTATAAAAGAATTTCAAATAGTTATTCTCTTTTCTAGATTATTCAATAGCACAAAACGATAAATTTTAATTAGCCTTCTACAAGCATTGTCTGACAATACAATTTTTGATAGTCATTCTTATAAACAATTTGTATTAGCAGCTTGTAGAAACATCGACTAAACATGAATCGTGGCGCAAAATTCTCGTTTATAACCAACGGGCTAAGTAAATGATCAGTACAACTGCATTTTTAAAATAAGATTGAAAGAAGGTACCTTTATTCTCTTAGTGCCGTTCTTAAAACGATTAACTATTTTTTTACTTCACATTCCTCTAATTTTACCGAAATTTATCCAACAAATTGATAAACATGGCATTCAGAAACATAAGCTTCATTCTAATACTTAATTTCTTATTTTTTACAGCTGCCAATGCGCAACCTGGCAGGTGGCAACAACGGGTAAAGTACACTATGAATATTGATGTGGATACATTGTCCAACAGGTTTAACGGTAATCAAAAGCTGGAGTATTCAAATAATTCTGATGAAAAACTGGACAAAGTATTTTATCATTTATACTGGAATGCATTTCAGCCAAATAGTAATATGGATGCCCGTAGCCGCGAACTTGGTAAGATCAGCATAAATGGAAGGCCGGATTGGGATGGAAGGGTAAAGGATAGGATTCTAAAACTAAAAGAAGATGAGATCGGTTTTCAAAAGATCATTTCATTAAAAATGAACGGTGTTCCGCAACCTTTTAAATATCATGAAACCATCCTTGAAGTAAACCTAACTAAATCCATTCTGCCAAAAACCAAAGTGGTATTTGATATGGAATTTGAAGCACAGGTACCGTTACAGGTGAGACGAAGCGGAAGGGATAACCCACAAACCGGCGTGCGGTACAGTATGAGCCAATGGTATCCTAAAATTTGCGAATATGATTATGAAGGATGGCACCCAACTCCATATATAGCCAGGGAGTTTTATGGGGTTTGGGGCGATTTTGATGTGTTTATCAATATAGACAAATCTTATAAATTGGGCGGTACAGGAGTACTGCAGAATGCTGCCGAGATAGGTTGGGGATATGATAGACCCGGTACGGATTTAAAACCAACTACTACGGGTAAGCGCAAATGGCATTTTAAGGCAGAAAATGTACATGATTTTGTTTGGGCTGCTGACCCCGACTATAAACATCTTGTAAGAAAGACAGTAAATGGCGGACCTGTATTACACGTAATATATAATTACAAACCGGGTGATGCAAAGAATGACAGCTTGTGGGAAAAAGTTGGCGATGCAGCAGTTGCAGCGCTCCCTTTTATTGAGCAGCATTTTGGCAAATATGCCTATCCACAATATTCATTTATACATGGAGGTGATGGAGGAATGGAGTATCCCATGGCAACTTTATTAAGCGGGCCGTCGCTGGGAACAGTATTTCACGAATGGATGCACAGCTGGTACCAAATGATGTTGGGAACAAATGAAAGTTTGTATGCGTGGATGGATGAAGGATTTACCAGTTTTGCAGAAGACCTGGTAAGTAAATTTTATTACAAACGTTCTTCCATAGACGAATACAAAGATGCTTTGAAAAGCCAGCCTGATAATGAGCGTTTAAAAGAACAGGTGCAGTCTCTGCCCGAAGATCATGCCGGTGCTTATGCCGGATATTTTGCGTTGGTGAAAAGTGGTTTAGAAGAACCCATGACAACCCATGCCGATCATTACAATAGTAATTTTGCATACAGTATTGATGCATATTCAAAAGGGGAGGTGTTCATGGAGCAGTTAGGATATATTGCAGGTGCGGCAACGAGGGATAAAATACTGTTGGAATATTATAGAACCTGGAGGTTCAAACACCCCAATGCAAATGATTTTTTCAGGGTTGCTGAAAAGGTAAGCGGATTGCAATTAGATTGGTACAAAGAGTATTGGGTAAACACAACCAAAACTATCAATTATAGTATCGATAGTCTTTGGGAGGAAAATGGACTCTCAAAGATAAGGTTGAAACGTATCGGCCAAATGCCCATGCCCATTGATCTTCAGCTCACTTTTAAAGATGGCAGCACAGAAATGCATAATATCCCATTAAACCTGATGTTTGGAAACAAGCCTGATGAATTGCCTTCTCAAAAGCAGATCATCCATGAAGAATGGAAATGGACACAACCATACTATACTGTAGACTTCAACCATAAATTAATTGACCTTCGCAAAGTGGAAATAGATCCTTCTAAAAGAATGGCAGATGTAGAGAGGAAGAATAATTTGTTGGAGTTAACCTGGTGATAAAAAAATAACCAGCTAAAATCAGGTGTTAAGCTTATTTTTTAAATGGCTGGTAAAGTAAAAATTTTTCTTTGAAGTAGGGTTCAGGAAAGATCTTGTCTACATCCCATACAAATGGTTTGCAGCCACTTTCAAAGATCTCTTTAGTGAGGTCGCCTCCTTTTAAACAGATCAGCCCGTTGGCGCTGCCCTCAGCCAGGTTCTTGTTTTTTTGAATCAGTGGTTTGCTCCAGAACCAAAGATCTTTCAGGGGCGCAACTGCCCTGGATACTACTACATCAAACTGCCTGTTCTTAATGTCTTCGGCACGGCTATGCTGTACCGTGAGGTTCTTTAATCCTATTTCAGCGGCGATCTCTTTTACTACCAGTAGTTTTTTATTGATACTATCTACCAGGTGAAATGCTGATCCCGGAAAAAAAATAGCCAATGGAATGCCAGGGAAACCACCGCCAGCGCCAAGGTCCATCACCCTACAATTATTTTCAAAATTAAATTTTGCTGCTATCGCCAGCGAATGAAGAACATGGTGCAGATAAAAGTTATCCATATCTTTTCTGCTGATCACATTTATTTTTTCGTTCCATTCTGTATATAATCCCTTTAACGCATTAAACTGACGTAGTTGTTCCGGGGTAAAATCTGTAAAATATTTTTGTAATCGTTCCATCGGAGTTACTAAATTTAATAAAAAAATATTGCAAGCTTTTTGTAAACTTATTACTTCCAGGTTGCCGTAGGTTTTTTAACCAATGCAGGTGCAAATATGAAATAATAAAAGAACATCCATATATCGAAAAAGAGCATCATTGGCAGCAGGTCTTTCTCACCCAGTTTATTTAAAGATTTTCCGTACACTATTGCCATTACAAGAAACCTTACGCCAAACAGGATCAAGGCAAATTGCCAGTTGTAAAAGATTGCAGTTGCGGCCAGCAGGGGGTAAAAAAGAAAATGAGAAACAGCATAAAGCCCCAGGAGGAATTTATGAAAAGGCTTATAATATTTCCCGGTTGTATAATGGCGTTTTTTCTGCGTTTTCCATTGCTTCCAGGTTAGCGCGGGCTTGCTGAAAGTAAAGCTGTCTTTATGTATATTTACCCTCGTATTGCTGCGTGTGGCTGCTGTATTTATGAAGAGATCGTCGTCTCCACCGGGAATATTATTGTGCGTAGCGAATCCTTTGTGACGAAAAAAAACAGCCTTTTTATAACTTAGGTTTCTTCCTACTCCCATATATGGAATACCTGCCAAAGCATAACTGAGATACTGAACAGCGGAATGGAATGTTTCCCAACGTATCAGTTTATTTAGCAGCCCGCTTTTTTTGTGAAAAGCTCCATAACCAAGTACAATTTCAGTAGCATCATCATAGGTTGATTGCATATTTTCTATCCATTGTTTACTTGCAGGAATGCAATCTGAGTCTGTTAATAACAATATCTCATGTTTGGCAGATTTTATACCGATACTTAAAGGGAATTTTTTGCCTGTGATCATCTTGGCTTCCTGTGTAAGTTCTACAATTTGCAGTTGTTTGTGTGTCTTTTTAAAATCCTCCAATATATATTTACTTTCATCAAAGGAGTTGTCGTTTACCAGAACTACTTCATGTGTACTGGCATATTCCTGTTCTAACACACCCGGCAGGTTTTCTTTTAAATTATTAGCTTCATCCCTGGCACAAATAACTACACTTACCGCATGACTTTGATAGGTTGTTTTTGGTTTGGGTTTGTAGAAACTTAACCTGCTGAAAAAAAACAGAAGATAGAATAGTTGAATGAAAGTGATAACACATAGAGATATAAATATCATCAACTGCCAATGCAGCAATAGGTTTGGTAAATTCATCGGCGCAAAAATAAGCTATACCATTATCATTGATGCTTTCTGCTAATAGCATTTTTAAAATTTATATTTGCATCCATTTTATTCATTTAAATAACGCAGATGGCTTCGTTGAAGTTTGAATTGAAAGGCACCGATACTGCCACAAAAGCAAGGGCAGGCAAGATAACCACGGATCATGGTGAGATACAAACTCCCATCTTTATGCCTGTAGGCACGGTTGGTTCTGTAAAAGCAGTTACCCAGCAACAGTTACTAAACGACGTGCAGGCGCAGATCATACTTGGCAACACCTATCATCTTTACCTGAGGCCAGGGCTGGAAATTATTCAAGCTGCGGGCGGCCTTCACAAGTTTAACGGTTGGCAAAAACCAATTCTTACCGACAGTGGAGGTTACCAGGTGTTTTCCCTGGCCGGTACCAGGAAAATTAAAGAAGAGGGCGTTACTTTTCAATCTCACATCGACGGCAGCAGGCACCTTTTTACTCCCGAAAATGTAATGGATACTCAACGCATTATTGGTGGAGACATCATCATGGCGTTTGATGAATGCCCGCCGGGAGGCAGCGAATATCAGTACGCAAAAACATCGATGGAATTAACGCACCGCTGGCTAGACAGGTGTGTAGCCCGTTTTGCAGAAACACCAGATAAATATGGATATACTCAAAATCTTTTCCCGATCGTACAGGGAGGAGTGCACCACGAACTTAGAAAATTATCCTGCGAATATATTGCTGCAAAAGACGCTACCGGAAATGCGATCGGCGGACTAAGCGTAGGAGAGCCTATCGAAAAAATGTATGAGATCTGTGCATTGTGCTGCGATCATTTACCAGAAAATAAACCACGATACTTGATGGGAGTTGGAACACCCTGGAATATCCTGGAGTGTATTTCGATGGGAGTAGATATGTTTGACTGTGTGATGCCAACCCGTAACGGCCGCAATGCGATGCTGTTTACTTCTAACGGAGTTATTAATATTGATAATAAAAAATGGGAGAAAGACTTTTCACCGATTGATGAAGGCATTGATTGCGAAATGAGCCGGTTCTATTCCAAAGCCTACCTGAGGCATTTGATGAAAGCAAAAGAATACCTGGGCTTAACAATTGCTAGTGTGCATAACCTGGCATTCTATATTTGGCTGGTAAAACAGGCAAGAGAACATATTTTAATGGGCGATTTTAAAAGCTGGAAAGAGGAAATGGTAATAAGGCTTCAGCAAAAAATGTAAGGAAAAGCAGGAGTTGGGTGCGAGGTTGGTGGGTTTTTATAAGATTACGGTTTGCATATTTGTTAATTTTATTTGAATCAATGCTTATTGAATTAAATTCTGAAAACTGCAAAAGTATCTATCAGGCAGCTATTACAGTTTTTTAAACAAGTAGGACGGAATAATTATGATGTTAAAAAAATATATAATTCAACCGCAAAATGAGTTTGTAGAGAATGAAAATTATAAATTGCAATATCTTTATCCACTAAAAAAATACTACATGAAACTAAAATATCTGCTATTACTGCAATTATTTGTGTTGCCGTTTGTTTCCTTTGCCCAGGTGCAGGATGCTTCCATTCCTAAAGATGCAGCTGTTGATGTTACGGTATCAAATTTTAAGAACAAACCTTTAAACAACGAGATCATTGTTTTTAGAAGTAGTGCCAATGAAAAGGAATATCAGGGCTTAACAGACGATAATGGAAAATTTACCGTACGATTACCGGCAGGCGCCAAATATGAAATTTTTATTTTGGGCTTCAAAGATTCTACAAGTTACAATGTGCTGGATATCCCGGCTACTACCGGTAACGCCTACTACAAAAATCCGTTTAAGGTAGATATCCAGTTTCAGCCATCAAAAACATTTGTATTGGAAGATTGTAATTTTGAGAGCGGTAAAGCTACGTTGGAGCCAGAATCTTACACGGTACTGGATGAACTGGTGGCTTACCTGGTAAGAAAAGACGATGCAAAAATTGAAGTAGGAGGGCATACAGACAATGTGGGGAAACCGGCTGCTAATTTAACTTTATCAATGGATAGGGCTAATACCGTAAGGGCTTACCTGCTTACCAAGGGAATTGATCCTGAACGTGTGATTGCCAAAGGTTATGGAATGACGGTTCCTGTGGCAGATAATAAATCAGAAGACGGAAGGGCACAGAACAGGAGAACGGAAGTTACTATCTTAAATTAATTTCGGATAATAAATGGTCAAATAACGAAAGTGAAATGTTTTCGCCATTTGACCATTTTAAATTCATCTATCTTGGGTCTGCGGTTTTGATTAATGTCTGAGTGTTTATTGAAGTAACCCCGGGAACATCAATCAGGTAATTACCTTGAATCAACCCGATGTTACGGGCATAATAATTTCTGATATCCGAAGTAACCGTAAGCCCAGGCACAGTAAGATCAGTTTTCACTGCTATCACATCATTATAAGTTATTCCGTTTATTGTTCTGGAAGTACCTTTTTCTATTACTGAGCTACTAAGCGTAATAGTAATTGGTATAGGGAAACCGGTAACATTAACTGTTTCACTCTGCGACCAATTACCGCCAACAGCTACATTATCCTTTAAATAAAGCGCCTGGATTTGTGTTCCTAATGCAGCTAATTCCTGGAATTGGTAATAATCATTTCCGGTAATATTTAGATAAGCATTTACCCCGGCAGAGTGGCTGATAATTTTGTAAACTCTTTGATCAGCTGTCCCGGCGGCAATAGTAGTGTCCACTCCGGTAACCCTTGCTGTATCAATTACCGTGGTGGTGTCACCGGTAGTTGGATCAACAGTTTTTTGATCATAGGTCCAATTGGTGCCATTATTAATATTGGTGTAAGGTTTATCTGCTACCGGATCAACCGGGTCAGTTTTGTCTTTTTTACATGAAATGGTAAAAAGGCATACCGAAAACAGGGCAAAAATTGCTTTTTTCATATTGTGTTTTAGTTTTTATTGTGTAATATCCGTATTTTTTGGTTATAATTAAATATTTACTCTTATCTTTGCGCTCCCAAATTTATGGCTAAACAGGCACTTATTAAACAAGACGGAACAATAGTTGAAGCACTTAGTAATGCTATGTTCAAGGTGAAGTTAGAAAATGGCCATGAGATTCTGGCAACAATTTCTGGCAAAATGCGGATGCATTATATTCGTATTTTACCCGGAGATAAAGTTGGGGTAGAAATGAGCCCCTACGATTTAACAAGGGGAAGGATCATTTTCAGGTACAAGTAATTAAATCAAGCTATTAGCTATTTGCTATTAGCCATTAGCTAATAATAAAAACAAACAAAATGAAGGTAAGAGCTTCAATTAAAAAGCGCAGTGTAGATTGCAAGATCGTGAGGAGAAAAGGCCGCCTGTACGTTATTAACAAAAAGAATCCACGCTTTAAGCAAAAGCAGGGTTAATCTGTATTAAAAATTAATAATTAAAAATTAAAGATTTCTATGGCTCGTATTGCCGGTATTGATTTACCAAAAAACAAAAGAGGCGAAATTGGTCTTACCTACATTTATGGTATCGGCCGATCTACTGCAAAGTATATTCTCGACAAGTCTGGTATTGATCACAATAAAAAAGTGAACCAGTGGAATGATGACGAGCAGACAGCCATTCGTAATGTCATCAACTCTGAATTTAAAACTGAAGGTGCTTTACGTAGTGAAACACAATTGAATATCAAGCGTTTATTAGATATCGCATGCTATCGTGGATTACGTCATCGTAAGGGTTTACCAGTTCGTGGACAGCGTACCCGTACCAACAGCCGCACTAGGAAAGGTAAGCGTAAAACGGTTGCCGGTAAGAAGAAAGTAGCTAAGAAGTAATTTCATCAGCTTATAGTTAACAGCTATAGGCTTTTGGCTTTTATATGACTTGTATTATTTGAACCAACGCCGGATCGTGTCAGTCAGCAGGAGGGTTGTTTCACTCACAGCAATGTGAGCTATTTTTTAAGAATACCTATTTTAATTTATTATGGCAAAAGCACAGCAGGGTAAAGCCCAAAGCGCAAAAGCAGCCTCTAAGAAGAGAGTTGTAAAAGTAGATAGCCACGGAGATGCTCACATCGTAGCTAGTTTCAACAACATTATTATCAGTTTAACCAATAAGACAGGCCAGGTTATTTCATGGTCTTCTGCAGGTAAAATGGGATTTAAGGGCAGTAAGAAGAATACGCCTTATGCCGCCCAGATGGCCGGCGCAGACGCTGCTAAAGTAGCGCTTGATGCAGGTTTAAAAAGGGTAGATGTGTTTGTAAAAGGACCAGGAAGCGGCCGTGAAGGTGCTATCCGTTCTTTATCCCAAAACGGTTTAGAAGTGGTAACCATCAAAGATGTTACTCCTTTACCGCACAACGGATGCAGGCCTCCAAAGAAACGTAGAGTTTAATTCAGGATCCAGTATCCAGGATCTAGTATCCAGGATCCAGCATCAATTTTCATAACCGGATGTATCATCGATTTTAAAAGGTCTTTTGATGGTACATCGTCACTAAAAGACCAACAAAACAATTATGGCACGTTATACAGGCCCCAAAACAAAGATCTCCCGCAGGTTCGGAGAACCTATCACAGGCAACGGTAAGTGGTTAACAAAAAACAGCGTTCCGCCAGGACAGCATGGCGCTACCAAGAAGCGTAAAACACTTAGCGAGTACGGTGTACAGTTAAAAGAAAAGCAAAAAGCAAAGTACACTTACGGTCTGCTTGAAAAACAATTCCGCAAAACCTTTGATGAAGCTGCCCGTAAAAAAGGCGTTACAGGTGAAAACCTGATAAAATTGCTGGAAGCTCGTTTAGACAATACCGTTTTCAGGATGGGAATTTCCCCTAGCCGCCAGGGTGCACGCCAATTGGTGAGCCACAAACATATCACTGTAAATGGTGAATCAGTTAACATTCCTTCTTACAGTTGCCAGCCTGGTGATGTAATTGGTTTAAAAGGCAAAAGCGCCGGTAATGCTGCTATCAGCGGTAACCTGCGTGGAAAAAATGCTAAATTTAACTGGTTAGACTGGAGCGAAGCGAATATGACCGGAACTTTTGTTGCTTATCCTGAAAGAGAAAGTGTTCCTGAGAATATTAAGGAGCAACTGATCGTGGAATTGTATAGTAAGTAAAAATTCAAAACTCAAAACCACAGTGTGTCATCATCGATCACGGTTTTGAATTTTGCCTTTTCACTTAATTAAAAGCATTAAAAAATCTAAACACAAAATATAATGGCCATTTTCAATTTTGTTAAACCCGATAAGATTGTTCTTCAGAAAGCAAATGATTTTGAAGCACAATTTGAATTTCGTCCGCTGGAACCTGGATATGGTGTAACCATTGGTAACGCTTTGCGCAGGGTATTGCTTAACTCGCTAGAAGGTTATGCGATCGTGGGAATTAATATTGCCGGGGCCGACCATGAATTTGCTACCTTAAAAGGAATCACGGAAGACGTAACAGAAATCATCCTTAACCTAAAGCAGGTTCGCTTTAAATGTAAGGTTGATAATGACGTTAGCACTGAAAAAGTTACACTCTCTATTAAAAATAAAACTGAATTTACTGCTGGTATGATCGGTGAAGCTTCTCCGGCTTTTGAAGTTATGAATCCGGAATTATTGATCTGTACCATGGATAGCAGTGCAAAGCTTGATATTGAGATTTCTATTGGGCGTGGCCGCGGTTATGTGCCTGCTGAAGAGCATAAGGAGAAGAGTTCTCACTTTGGGTACATTCCCGTTGATGCTATTTACACGCCAATTAAGAATGTAAAATACCTGATAGAAAATACAAGGGTTGAACAACGTACTGATTTCGAAAAACTGATCATGGATGTTGTTACCGATGGTACTATTCATCCGGAAGAAGCAGTAAAACAAGCCAGCCGCATTCTTATTCAGCATTTGATGATCATCACGGATGAGAATATCACTTTCGATACCAAAGAAGATAAAAAAGAAGACCTGGTTGATGAACAAACTCTACAGCTTCGCAAGATGTTGAAAACACCATTGGAAGACCTGGATCTTTCTGTACGTGCCTTCAATTGCCTGAAAGCTGCTAAGATCAATTCATTGAGCGAACTTGTTCAGTATGAGCAGGAAGACCTGATGAAGTTCAGGAACTTTGGACAAAAATCTTTAAGTGAAATTGATCAGGTATTACATGAAAGAGGCCTTAGCTTCGGAATGGATCTGAGCAAACTTAAGCTTGACGACGAGTAAGAACATTAATCGGTGGCCCGGAATTGCGTAATGGCAAGAAAGGTTTTCAGGTTAATTTAAATAAATTTACGCTAACGGCTTTGCCTGTAGCATTTTCAAAACGAGTAGGTCATAAATCCTGACACGGTATGATCGAATTAAAACAAATATGTCATGAATCACGGTAACAAAAAGAATAATTTAAGCAGAACAGCGTCTCACAGAAAAGCATTGTTGATGAATCTCGGCTGCCAGTTGATCACTTATAAAAGGATCACAACAACCCTGGCAAAGGCTAAAGCGTTGCGCACATACATTGAGCCATTGATCACCAAAACAAAGGCCACTTCTTCAAAAGAGGCGATCATGCACAATCACCGTATTGTATTCAGTTATCTGAATGATAAGGCGGCTGTAAAAGAATTATTTACTGTAGTAGCCCCAAAAGTTGCTGCACGCCCGGGTGGATATACACGCATCATTAAGTTAGGCGCCCGCGTTGGTGATAATGCTGAGATCGCGATGATTGAATTAGTAGATTTCAATGAAATTTACGGTAAAGGTATCGCTACGGCTGCTGAGCCAGCTAAGAAAACACGCCGTGCCGGTGGTGGAAAGAAAAAAGCTGAGGCAGGTGCTGCAGATGATGCTACTGAATCAACAGAAGAAAAAGCAGAAGCGTAATTTGAATTTTAAATTGATTTATATGGCCCCGATATTTTATCGGGGCTTTTTTTGAGCCTGTCTTCATCCGGGAGATTGGTTAGGGTGAGGCTGTGTACATTTTTATTCTGAAATAAATCATTCATTCCTTTTCTTTGCAAAAACATTTAATAAAAATGCCAGAAAATAAAGACAACAAAGCAGTATTGGTTTTAGCAGACGGCACCACTATTTATGGCAACGCCTTTGGTAAAAAGGGCACCGCAACCGGAGAGATCTGTTTCAACACAGGAATGACGGGGTACCAGGAAGTATTTACAGATCCAAGCTACTATGGTCAGGTGCTGATCATGAACAACGCCCATATTGGTAATTATGGTGTAAGAGATTCTGATGTGGAAAGCGATGCAGTAAAAGTAAAAGCAGTTATTGGTCGTAACCTGGAAGAAAAATTCAGCCGGTTTATGGCCGGTGGTTCAATGCAGGACTATTTTGTTGAACAGGGTGTTGTGGCGATTGATGGCGTTGACAGCAGGGCACTGGTAGCTCATATCCGAGCCAAAGGAGCGATGAATTGTATTGTATCATCTGATGAAATGGATATCGAAATATTAAAGAAGCAATTGACCCAGGTTCCTTCAATGGATGGATTGGAACTTGCTTCTGTTGTTAGCACAACAAATAGTTATGAACTGGGAAACAGCAGCAGTAATTTAAAAATCGCCGTACTGGATTTTGGCGTAAAGAAAAACATCCTTCATTGTCTGGTAGAAAGGGGAGCCCATGTAAAAGTTTTTAATGCGAAAACTGATTTTGAAAGCCTGAAGCAATTTCAACCAAATGGTTACTTTATCAGCAACGGTCCCGGTGATCCGGCTCCAATGGATTATGCCGTTAAAACAGTAAAAAAAATACTTGATTCAGGCAAGCCATTATTTGGCATTTGCCTGGGCCACCAGTTATTGGCGCTGGCAAATGATATTCCAACTTTTAAAATGCATCATGGCCATCGTGGACTAAACCACCCGGTTCAAAATATAATAACCGGTAAATCTGAGATCACTACACAAAATCACGGATTTGGAATTGATCCTGAGGCGGTGAAAGCAAACAGCAATATTGAAATTACACATCTAAACCTTAACGATAGCAGTATCGAAGGCATCAGGATAAAGGATAAGAAGGCTTTTTCTGTGCAATATCATCCTGAAGCTACTCCAGGTCCACATGATAGCAGGTATTTGTTTGATGATTTTATAACTATGATCAAGGAAAACATTAGTTAAGATCTACAAGTCTAACTGATCATGGAAGTAATAATGCCTTTCATTATGCTATTCCTGTTTAAAATTCCTGTGTTAACTTTGTAATATGAAAATAGCGATCATCAACGGGCCTAACCTCAATCTGCTAGGAAAAAGAGAAGTAGATGTTTATGGTGATGAATCTTTTGAAAGTTATCTTCAATATTTAAAAGACAAATTCCCACCAATGATATTCTCTTTTTTTCAGAGCAATCTAGAGGGTGAGTTAATTGATGAGATACAACGCGTCGGGTTTTCTTATAACGGGATAATCCTTAATCCGGGCGGCTACACGCATACGTCAGTTGCTATAGGAGATGCTGTAAAAGCTGTTACTACAAAGGTAATTGAAGTACATATCTCTAATATTTTCAACAGGGAAGAATTCAGGAAGGTTTCTCACGTATCAGCAAATGCTGCCGGTGTTATAAGCGGGCTCGGATTAAAAGGGTATGAGTTGGCAGTTAATTATTTTCTATAATCCCCACTTTTTAACAAGTGTCTTAACTTTCCTTTTTAGTGTTTCAAACTGAGCCATTTGATGCTGGATAAAGCCATTATCCTCCAGTTTTCCCAACACTTTTATCATCTCCTCGTTATTTTCGTACACCATTTTTCTGTACGGGTTGCTGTAATCCTTCGCCCTGGCCTCATAAATACCTCTCGTCATCCATTCTTTAGTAATGAGCATATCCTGCAATACTTTTTTAAATACCGCGGGTGTAAACTGCTTTGAAGTTATTTGCAAAATTTCAAGCAGGCTGGTATAGGCATGTTGTAATTTATCATTTTCATATTTATTCCCCTGTTCCTGGTAAAAGGCATGCACTTGATCCCAACCTTTGAGCTTTCCTTTTTTGATGGAATATTTCAATTGGTTCACTTCGCTGTCTATGATAAGTTGTCCTCCAACGTTTATCCAATGTGTTCTTGAAATTTTAGCAGACAAACTTTTTTTAAACGTGTCGAAATCAACGAATTTATTAGCAGCAATATGATTTAGTAAATGTGTACATCCATATAACCGGATCATTTCTTCGTACACAGTTATCGACTTAGGTACTTTTACTAAAAGTGTATCACGGTTTGTGTTCTCCCATCCCGAAACAACTGCTTCACCTTTTTCGTTGGGAGTAAGCTGTTTAAGAATTTCCAGTGAATCAAAAATGTCATTGATAGTATCGGGTGCCAGGTATTCATATTCAATGTACTGGGTCTTTAATATTCTCTTATCCCTGTCCTGGTATTTCCATGCATTACGTTCCAGTGCATACATATTGTACATGAACCAATAAGCTGGCATCACCACCAATTTATTGTTGCTGATATCATTGCTTAGAAGGCAAAAAGGTATCGGTATATTTAATTCGGAGGGAAAATCTCCTTTAGCGATGATAGTAAAGGAAGCAAATTTGGAATTATGTTTTAAACTTACGCATAGCCCTGGCCAGAATCCACGCCCGGCAATGATCTCTCCATCAGCGCTGCGGCTGTTATGGTTGCTGCCAATAGTTGCACCCGCCGCAATATTACTTTGCCCCATTACGAGTGATGCGCATAAAAATGAATTGTTATGATGTTGTTCGTGGGAAGGAAATATGAGTGAATTTAAAACCTCACAACAGGAAATAGTTGAATTATTACCAAGGTAGGAATTGATAAGCCTTGCACCATATTTTAATTGAGAATGAGAAGCCGTTATAAATCGAACAGCTTTTACACCATAGAATATTCTGCAGCCATAGCCAATAATACCATTCACCAGTTCGCAGCCTTCACCTATCTGGGAGGTTCTTTCTGCATCACTGTTGATGGTTAGGTTCTTTAGTTTATTAGCTCCTTTTATGTAGGCATCAGTGCCGATCCAGGTATCCTTTATGATGGCACAATTTTTAATAACAGTCCTTTCACCTATCATCCCGTAATATCCCCTTGCCTTGTCAAATTTATTTTCAGTAAAAGATTTAAATTTTTCCAGCAACACTTCGTCATCCCTGTATTTACTCCACATAAATACATCTCCTGCCAGTATCCCGTTGAATGGAATAATTGGCCTTCCGCCGTTTTCGTTACATACCTCTATGATCATGCGTTGCTTTTCCTCTTCTCCTTCTTTTAAAATACCATTACCAAATTTGGCGTAATCTGTTGTTGCCAGTTCATTTACATTGGCGATCATCACTTCATGACAGATAATATAATGGCTTAGATAACTCACATTATCAATACATACATCATCGCCGATATCGCAACTTATAATGGTACTGTTATATAACCCAACCGGCATTCGGAAATTATGGAATTCCTTATAAACAGGTTGCAGGCTTCCAATTCTCACCAATCCAAAGAACTTACAATTTTTTACCAGGTTGGCATTAAAGCCTTTGGAAACCATTACCTGGTTCCAGTTATCGGAAGTGTTGCGGTTTTGAATAAGCTGATCAGTTTCAGCATTTGTGAGCGCACGGTAAATATTTTTTCCGGGATTTTGCTTATTTCTGAGATAATATTCATCCTTTCCCGCTGGTATATATTTTTTATCAATAAAATTATAGCCAAGTTCTGCTACCGGGTGAGTTTGAATGATATTCATGAAGCAATTGACAATTGAGAATGGATCATATCACAAGCACAGGGCTCGTCATAAGTCCATAATTAGTAATGAATGACTAATTTAATACATTTAATCGTCAATTTTCAATTGCATATTAAATGCATCAGATTTTTATTCTACGGTAACGCTTTTGGCAAGGTTCCTGGGTTTGTCTACATCAATACCTTTAGCAGTTCCAACATAATATGATAGCAACTGCAACGGGATCACCGTTAAAATGGGAGCAAGTATTTCATCCGCAGTTGGTATTGCGAAGTAGTGGTTACTAAGCTCAGGACTTATTTCATCCCCTTCTGTTACAATTGAAATGATCTTTCCTTTCCTAGCTTTTATCTCCTGCATGTTGCTTACGATCTTTTCGTGGTATACATCTTTTGTTGCTATAAAAACAACAGGGAGGTTTTCATCAACCAGTGCTATCGGGCCATGTTTCATTTCTGCCGCAGGATATCCTTCTGCGTGTATATATGAGATCTCTTTAAGTTTTAAAGCTCCTTCAAGGGCTACCGGGAAGTTGTACCCGCGGCCAAGGAACAGGAAGTCGGAAGCATTTTTATATACTTCGGCTATCTTACGGATCTCTTCAGCATTTTTAAGGATAGCGGCAACTTTTTCGGGTATGTCGGCCAACTCAGTTACCAGAGAATGAAAACGTTCGGAAGTTATGGTGCCTTTTTCCTGGGCTATTTTTAATGCCATCATAGCGAGCACAACCAGTTGCCCTGTAAATGCCTTAGTAGAAGCTACACCAATCTCCGGGCCTGCATGCGTGTACGCGCCGGCGTGAGAAATACGGGCAATAGAAGAACCTACGGCGTTTACAATACCAAATATGAATGCGCCGTTTTCTTTTGCTTTTTCCAATGCCACCAGGGTATCTGCTGTTTCACCACTTTGCGAAATGGCAATGATCACATCTCCCTTGTTAACGATGGGGTTACGGTAACGGAATTCTGAGGCATATTCCACTTCCACCGGGATGCGGCAAAGTTCTTCAATGATATATTCTGCTACCAAACCTGCATGCCAGCTTGTTCCGCAGGCGATGATCATGATACGGTTTGCATTTTTCAGTTGTTCAATGTTATCCTCTACACCTTTCATCCTGATGGTGCCTGCTTCAGCATCTAATCGTCCGCGTAAGCAATCGTATATCGTACTGGGCTGCTCAAAAATCTCTTTTATCATAAAATGGTCGTAGCCGCCTTTTTCGATGGCTGCCAGTTCCATATCCAGCTTGGTGATATACGGAGTGATCTTTTCGTTTCCTAAATTCTTTAAAATGAGTTCGTCTGGTTTTACAATTGCCAGTTCGTAGTCGTTTACATACACTACTTCTTTGGTGTATTCAATGATGGGTGAAGCGTCGCTGGCCAGGAAATGTTCGCCTTTTCCAATTCCAATCACCAACGGGCTGCCTTTACGGGCGGCAATAATGGTAGTAGGGTCGTTTTGATCCATCAGCAGTATGCAATACGCACCGCTAACTCTTTTCAGGGCAATGCGAAGCGCTTCTTCCAGGCTATTGTCATTATTTTTTTGAATATCCTCAATAAAATTTAACAGCACTTCAGTATCCGTATCGCTGGTAAAATGATAACCTTTTTTTACCAGTTCCTGTTTTATCTGTGCATAATTCTCAATTATGCCATTATGGATGATGGCAAGTCTGCCGCTGGCAGATGAATGAGGATGGGCATTGCGGTCGCTTGGTTCGCCGTGTGTAGCCCAACGGGTGTGCCCGATGCCAATATTAGATTCAATATCTTTTCCAATAACTTCTTCTTCCAGCTCGGTTACACGGCCTTTTTTCTTAAAAACTTTCAGGTTTCCATCTTTTAACAGGGCGATACCGCTGCTGTCGTAACCCCTGTATTCAAGTCTTTTTAAACCTTTGATAATAACCGGGTAAGCCTGGCGGGGGCCTGTATAACCAACAATTCCACACATATAATTATAGTTTAAATTTATTAACCCGGCACCAAATCTTTATTTGGCGGCATGGGCGTCGCACACTTGTACAGTGGTAACTGCGTGAGCAATAAACGAGTAAGCCCTGTACATATTGTGGCGCAAATTACTGAATTTGTTGCCAATATAGAATGTTTTACTGGTAATGCTGTGCTGCTTTTATGCAGGTTTTAATTAATTTGTTATTAAATTCCTTGGTTATGAAAAGCTTGTTATTGTTGTGTATGTTGTTTTTTATTGCAAATACGCTGTTGGCGCAGGGTTTAAAGTTTTCAGAAACAGCCAATATCTTTCTTGTTAGGCATGCAGAAAAAGCGGCAGGTAAGGACCCTGTGTTAACAACAGCCGGTAATAACCGAGCCGGCGACCTTATGCGTTTTATGCAGTCAAGAAATCTTAAACGCATTTATACAACCCATTTTCGGCGAACTGCAATGACGGCAGATTCTTTACGAATACAGTTGGGGATCGACACTGCTTATTATCTGCAAGACAGCACCGGTGATGATCTTCTACGCAGGCTAGCCATTAATAGAGATGTAAGTAATACTATTCTTATCATCGGGCATAGCAACACAATACCAGTTTTAATTAAGGCTTTGGGAGTCGAGAATTTCCCTTTTGATGATATTGAGGATAATGAGTTTGATAATATCTACCTGGTAAAGTTCAAAAATAACAAAGCATACCTGCAGCAACAGAAATATGGCGCTCCTTCTGCTACATCGGCACCAATGAAAATGACTCAATAATATAATTGGCTGCAGCCAGTAGTTTTATTGCACAGCAGCTTTATAATAAAATTCCCTGTAAAAAGAAATAGGCAACTGAAAAATAAATTACGATGCCTGTAACATCAACGAGGGTGGCAACAAACGGCGCTGAGGAAGCAGCAGGATCTAATTTTAATTTCTTCAAAAAAAGTGGCAACATGGAGCCCATAAGGCTTCCCCAAAGCACGATGCCAATCAAAGAAAAGAATATGGTACTTGCTACCAGCTTCCAGTAGATGCCATAATCAAATATGTGCAGGTTTTGCCAGATCACAATTCTTAATACACCGATAGAGCCAAGGATTATGCCCAGTATCATACCGGATATCAGCTCACGCCGCATTACCCGCCACCAGTCTGTAATGGTTAATTCGCCCAGCGCCATCGCTTGTATAATTAGTGAAGAAGCCTGCGAGCCACTGTTTCCGCCGCTGCTCATAATAAGTGGAATAAATAGCGCTAATACTGTTGCAGCTTCGATTTCTTTTTGAAAATACTGCATGGCTGTTGCCGTTAGCATTTCTCCCAGGAAAAGTAATACAAGCCAGCCTGCACGTTTTTTAACAAGTTTGATCAGGCTTATTTCCAGGTAGGGTTCATCAAAAGCTTCAGTACCACCTATTTTTTGTATGTCTTCGCTGAATTCTTCTTCAGCTACCCATAGTACATCGTCAATGGTAACTATACCCAGTAGGATATTCTTTTCATCAGTAACGGGAAGGGCTACCCTGTTATTCATTTTAAACGCCTGGTGGGCCAGTTCCTGGTCATCTGTTACATTAAGGGAAATATAACGTTCGTCCATCAGGTCTTCTACCTTTACATCCGGGGAAGCAAGCAAGAAATCCCTGATCCTGATATCATCCAGTAATTCACCATTCTTATTTATTACATAAATTACGTCTATGGTTTCTGTGTTGGTTCCAAAACGGCGGATAGTTTCCAAAACTTCCTTAACAGTATTATACTCATACACGTAGATATAGCCGGGCGTCATCAATCTTCCCACACTGTTTTCAGGATATCCAAGTAATTTAAGTGTGATCTTTCTTTCTTCGGGGTCAAGTGTTTTTATCAATTCCCTCACTGTACTGTTCGGAAGTTCTTCTAAAAAAGCAACCCGGTCATCTGCAGGTAATTCATTTAGTAATTCTGCCGACTTAAATGCAGGAAGATCTTTGATAATCCGTTTTTGTTCGCCTACGCCAAGTATCTTAAAAACACTGGCCGCCCTGTGAATTGAAAGGTGTGAGATGATCTGCGTTTCATATTCTTCATTTTCCTCTAACAGCAATGCTACATCGCTGATGTTCTGGTTATTCAAAAATTCCTGTATAGAAAGTTTGTCTTCTGATGCAATAATTTCTTCAAACTGTTGCTGTAACGGTATTTCATCTATATCCAGCTGCATTAATTATTGATGGGTTGGTTTTTATTCATCACAATTTACTTTATTTAATTTTACGCGTTGTGCTATTAAAACAATAATTGTGCAATATGATTCGATTCTCTGGATATTTTAATAATCTCAATATTATTGATGGTTCGTTTCTCACTTATCCTGGGCATTCATTCAAAATTTTAAACTTTTTCAATAAGTGCGGTTTACGCTGGCTGCATTTAAATTCGGGATACACTTAACCTCAGCTTTTAAATGTATTACTTTGCATGAAACTAATTGCACTTACATATTTATGGTAAAATCATACTTATATATTGAACAAACTGCGCAAAAAGGGAAAGCCGTTTTTACAAATGAAAGAATTGCCGCTAATACCGTAATTGAGATTGCTCCGGTAATTGTAATGAGCAAAGAGGATAGAGAGCACCTCGACAAAACACTACTTCACGATTATATTTTTGAATGGGGAAAGAAGAAAGATAAATGTGCCATGGCACTTGGTTTAATTCCTATTTACAATCATAGCTACAAAAGCAATTGCGAATATTTTATGGATTTTGAAGATGATACTATTTTGGTTAAAACTGTAAGGATGATCAGTAAAGGCGAAGAACTCACTATTAACTACAATGGCGATTGGAATGATGGAAAGAAAGTTTGGTTTGATGTTAAAGATTAATATTGCTGCCAAAAAATAAACCTGACCATTACAATTAAAATAAAAACCTGCACAAAAAAATGCCTGGCAACAAGATCGTTACCAGGCATGGTTATTTATAATTTCGATTACTATTTTCTATTCGCAAATTCCTTCCGGATAATATTCAAGGCAGCGCCGGCTTTAAACCATTCGATCTGTTGTTTATTATAAGTGTGGTTCACCATGATCTCATCTTTAGTACCATCCTTATGCTTTAAAACAATTTTTATTTTTTTGCCGGGTGCAAAAGTTTTAAGACGGATTATATCAATGATATCATCTTCCTGGAATTTGTCGTAATCAGCTTTATCATTAAAAGTGAGTGCCAGCATTCCCTGTTTTTTCAGGTTGGTTTCGTGAATGCGGGCAAAAGATTTTACCAATACTGCCCTTACGCCAAGGTGCCTTGGTTCCATGGCGGCGTGTTCTCTTGATGAACCTTCGCCATAATTTTCATCACCTACAACAATGGTTCCGATTCCGGCAGCCTTATAAGCCCGCTGCGTTTTTGGAACGGCGCCGTATTCACCGGTAAGTTGGTTTTTTACAAAATCAGTTTTGTCGTTGAAGTAGTTAACCGCACCAATCAGCATATTGTTACTGATATTATCCAGGTGGCCACGAAATTTAAGCCATGGGCCAGCCATTGAAATATGGTCGGTGGTGCATTTACCTTTTGCTTTTATCAAAAGTTTTAAACCTTTAAGATCATCTCCTTCCCACTCAGGAAAAGGATCTAATAACTGTAATCTTTTGCTATCGGGTGAAACCTTTACCTGCACAGCACTTCCATCTTCTGCCGGAGCCTGAAAGCCGGGATCATCCACGGCAAAGCCTTTTGGAGGAAGTTCATTTCCGGTAGGTGCATCCAGTTTTACGTGCTCACCCTTGTTGTTGATAAGTGTGTCTGTTAATGGATTAAAGTTGAGTGTTCCTGCAATAGCCATTGCCGTTACTATTTCGGGCGAGCCAACAAATGCAAACGTGTTTGGGTTTCCATCAGCACGTTTTGCAAAATTCCTGTTGAAACTGTGCACGATGGTATTCCTTTCTGCTTTTTCTGCACCAACCCTGGCCCACATGCCAATACAAGGTCCACAGGCATTGGCAAAAACGGTAGCGCCTATTTTGTCGAACACATCCAAAAAACCATCACGTTGTATGGTATAACGCACCTGTTCTGAGCCGGGCGTGATAGTAAATTCTGCATTTAATTTTAAACCTTTATCAGTTACCTGTTTTGCCAGGCTTACTGCACGGCTAATATCTTCATAAGATGAGTTGGTGCAACTTCCAATCAACCCAACTTCAATTTTGGTAGGCCAGTTGTTTGCGGCTGCAGCCTCCTTCATTTTTGAGATTGGCGTTGCAAGATCCGGAGTGAACGGCCCATTTAAATGTGGTTCCAATTCATCCAGGTTTAATTCAATTACCTGGTCAAAATATAATTCGGGATTATTATACACTTCCGGATCACCGGTGAGGTGCTGCCTGATCTCATCTGCCATCACAGCAATTTGTAAACGGCCGGTCGATTTGAGGTAACGGCTCATACTTTCGTCGTATCCGAATGTTGAGGTGGTGGCGCCAATTTCAGCACCCATATTGCAAATTGTTCCTTTACCGGTGCAACTCATGCTTACGGCACCTTCGCCAAAATATTCAACCACGGCGCCAGTGCCCCCTTTTACGGTAAGGATACCGGCAACTTTTAAAATTACATCTTTGGGTGCCGTCCAGCCATTAAGCTTACCCGTTAGTTTTACACCGATCAGTTTTGGCATTTTGAGTTCCCAGGGCAATCCTGCCATTACATCGCATGCATCTGCACCACCTACACCAATGGCAATCATTCCCAATCCTCCAGCATTTACCGTATGGCTGTCTGTTCCAATCATCATACCACCGGGGAATGCATAATTTTCCAATACTACCTGGTGGATAATTCCCGCACCGGGTTTCCAAAATCCGATGCCATATTTATTTGAAACTGATGCAAGAAAATCATACACTTCGCTGCTTTCTGTAACAGCCCTGTTCAGATCTGTCTGGCTGTCTACCTTTGCTTCAATAAGATGGTCGCAGTGTACGGTACTTGGTACGGCAACTTTTGTACGGCCAGATTGCATGAACTGCAATAAAGCCATCTGTGCAGTTGCATCCTGCATCGCTACACGATCGGGAGCAAAATCAACATAAGAATTTCCTCTCTCAAATGGCAATTTTGGAGCGGCGCCCCATAAATGGCCATATAATATTTTTTCTGTTAGGGTAAGTGGTTTTCCAACAACTTTTCGGGCTTCTTCTATCCTTGCGGGGAAATTAGCGTAGAGCTTTTTAATCATTTCAATGTCAAATGCCATAGTATTAATTTGGGGATTCGAAAATTAACTGATTTGAAAATCAGGGAATAAAAATGAACTAATTGTTGCCATTAAACGTATTAAACTTTATCAAAATTGTAAATACTTACTCCCGGTTTGCAAAATTACTTAAAATGAAGCTAGGATTTGACGAAAAAATAGGTAATTTTAAAGAAGTAACAGATTTTAATCAGATTTATGAACAAGTTCAAGCATTTTGTGGAGTGGCATATTTTTGGGGTATGTACGGCAGTGGGTGATAAAATGGGCATTGCCACCGCGACTATACGCAAATATTTTATCTATATTTCTTTTTTAACTATGGGATCTCCATTGATAGTTTACCTTTTTGTTGCCTTCTGGATGAATATCAAACGATATATCTTTAATGCCAGGAGAAATCCGCTTCGTTACCTCTAATTTACCCAGGTTAATTTATTTTCCAACGTGCTACGTTTGCCATCTGGCGAAGGGGTAGCAATATGGCCAATGTAAAAAAAACCGAGTAATTTGTCATCCTCGTTAAGGGCAAAATAGGATTTTGCTTCTTCGAGGTAGGTTACGCCTCCCGTTGTCCAATATCCGCCCAATTCATAAGCGGTTACAGAAAGATAAATATTTTGTACTGCACAGGCAACCGCTTCAATATCTTCAATTTCGGGTATGCGTTTATTTAAGCTGCGCTTTAAACCAATGGCAATTACGTGAGATGCGAGCAGGGGATTGTTTCGTAATTTTTGAAAAGTTTCTTCTTTAAAACCATCTCCGGAAATTTCTTTATACAATCCGCTTTGAAACTTTCCCAGCTTGTTTAGTCCATCTCCTGAGAAAACTGTAAAATGCCAGGGTTCTGTTTTTCCGTGATTGGGTGCCCACGTAGCATTAATTAGTATTTGCTCAATAATTTCATTTGATACTGGTTTGCCGGGAACAAATTGTTTCGGAAATGTGGAGCGACGTTTTTTTACAAGTTCATTAAACTGAAGGGCTGATTGCATTTGGTTGGTTTGGTGATTTGATTTACGTTTATTGCAAAAGTAGGCTGGCTGCCGTTGAGCTTGTTTTGAATTGAGGAATAAAAATTTATGTATAGCAAATAGTCTATGTGCCGATTCAAAACTACCGGTGATATTTTTTTTGTTTGAGGCCATTACATGCCTGAAAAAGTTAAGCTACGCTAACCTGTACAAATGAGTACCGGAATAACAGGGATTGCTTAACACAACGCTGGCGGGTAAAGTTAGATAGCACGTAAACAGATTAAATTACTGCAGCTCTCAGTTTCACCAGTTTCTCCAATAGCGGTTCTAACAGATCTAACCGCAACATATTGGCGCCGTCGCTTTTTGCTTCTGCCGGATTTGGATGGGTTTCAATAAATAATCCATCTGCTCCTGTTGCGATGGCTGCTTTGGCAATGGTTTCAATCAATTGCGGGTTGCCGCCGGTTACTCCGGAAGTTTGATTGGGTTGTTGTAAGGAATGCGTACAATCCATGATCACGGGAACAAAATGTTCTTTCATCCAGGTGATGTTGCGGTAATCAACTACCAGGTCCTGGTAACCAAAGCTGTTACCCCTTTCCGTTAGCCACACAAAATCATTACCGGCTAGTTTTATTTTATCTACGGCAAATTTCATAGAGGGGCCACTTACGAACTGCCCCTTTTTAACGTTAACAATTTTACCTGTGGCAGCTGCGGCTAATAAAAGATCAGTTTGGCGGCAGAGGAATGCCGGTATTTGTAAAATATCAACATAATTTGCTGCAATAGAAGCTTCTTCTGCTGTATGAATATCAGTTGTAGTAGGCAATGAAAATTTTTCTCCTACGGCTTTAATAAGTTTCAACGCTTTTTCATCGCCAATACCAGTGAACGAAGATCCACTGGTGCGGTTTGCTTTGCGGTAAGAGGCTTTGAATATATAAGGGATCTTTAATCTTTTGCAGATAGCTGAAACTTTTTCTGCTATTTCAAAAGGCATGGTATCATTTTCAACCACGCATGGGCCAGCAATGAGAAAGAAATTATTTTGATTGTATTGCTGGTTTGCGAAAAGTTCTTTTAAGTTGTTATCCATTTTGCAAAATTACTGATATGTTACAGGTTTTGGAAATGCTTTTTTTGTTTTTATAATTTCCGATTTTATCATACTTCGATAGAGAATAGCTTAATTTTCAAGAATGCCCTTTCATTTTTAAAAAAGTATTTTTGAGAATTAGTTCTTTAAACCCTTTCAATTTTTTGACGTAAAGCCCGCTATATTCTTTTTTACTGAAATATTAATACTGCGGTTAAGAACAATCTAATGAACAAATCATTAATTGATCTTCAATGGTGGACCAACAATTTCCATTTCATTGTCTGAAAATATTTTTGAGATTATTTCCTTTGAGGGTTCTGTTTTTAATGCAGCTATCGTAAGAAAAAAATCTTCCATTTTTCCTGCTGGCTGAAATGTTACTTCCATTTTTCCTTTTGCGCTTACCTGTGTCCAGGCATGCGGAATTTTTTTTGGCAGAAATATATAATCTCCGTCACTTAAATTGAATTTTTCTTCACCTACCTGAAAATAGTATTCGCCTTCTACAACATAAAAAACTTCATCCTGAAAGTGATGAATATGTAACGGTGTACCTTTTCCCTGTGATAGACTTGTTTGCTCAAAAATTGCGAAGGCGCCATCATTATCTGTTCCTGATACTTTTACATCCAGCACATTCGCGTTAACCCCTTTTAATTGAATATGGCCATGCAGCCTTCCTTCACCGGCTTTTACTTTAAATGCTTTGCCGGTGTTTGCGGAAGTTATTTTTTCCCGTGAGAGAACTGCGAATGGCGCTGCAATTGCTGTAACCATCGCAAGTAAGAATTTATTTCTTTTCATCTTATTTTAGTGATCGTTTATAGTGGTAAAATGAATGGATAAATATTCTTCATATAAAGTTTGCCGAATGCCATATTTGCTTCTTTGCTTGTGTTTGCATGCACTACATAAATACCATCAATGTTGTGACTATTTGTAAGTCAACATATAATATATAGTCAGATTTTTTCCGTATTCCTGCGTTTAAGTTACACATTTAAATGAGATGTATCTTAAATCTTATCGATTTAATAAACCATATTAAAAACCAATAATCCATTCTTCGGAACCAAGGAATAACAGGTATTTATTTTAACAGGATTTTCTTATTACATTTGGTGCTCATTATAAACTGTATGATCAAAGAAAGAATATTGGTTATTGGCGCCAGCGGCCAGATAGGAGTTGAACTAACACTTGCGCTAAGAAAAATATATGGGGATGCAAATGTGATCGCTTCAGATTTGCGGGAGGAAAACGCACTGCTGAAAGGTACAGGGCCATACGTAAGCCTGGATGTAATGAACAAGGAGCAACTTCACGTGCAGGTGATACGCCAGGGTATAACCCAGATATACCTGCTGGCAGCTATTTTATCTGCAACTGGTGAAAAAAATCCTAATCTTGCCTGGAGCCTCAATATGCAAAGCCTGCTGAACGTTTTGGACATTGCCAGGGAAGAAAACCTGCACAAAGTATATTGGCCAAGTAGCATAGCTGTTTTTGGCCCAACTTCTCCCAAAAAGTTATGCCCGCAACAAACGGTTATTGAACCGATAACAGTTTATGGTATTAGTAAATATGCCGGAGAATTTTGGTGCAATTATTTTTATCAACGATATAAAGTAGACGTAAGAAGTCTGCGTTACCCGGGGTTGATAAGTTATAAAAGCCAGCCGGGTGGCGGAACAACAGACTATGCAATAGAAATATTTCATGCAGCCAAAGAAAGCGAAGTATATGAATGTTTTCTTAAAGAGGATACTTACTTACCGATGATGTATATGCCGGACGCCATCAGGGCAACAATTGAATTAATGGAATCCGATGCTTCAAAAATATCTATACGAACTTCTTACAATGTTGCAGGTATGAGCTTTTCGCCTAAAGAAATAAATGCAGCAATACAGCAACATATCCCGGGGTTTAACAGTATTTATAAACCAGACTACCGGCAAGCCATAGCTGATAGTTGGCCGCAGAGTATTGATGATACGGTTGCCAGGAATGACTGGGGCTGGAAAGAGGAGTATAATTTGCAGGATATGACCAAGGATATGCTGGAGAATGTGTGATAGACTTGCAGGCGGCATTAAAGTAGAGATAAAAGTATTGCCTTAAGATAATTAATCAAATAATCTGCATGCTATGAGAAAGCGATTGCTGCTGCTATTGGCCTTTACTTGTGTAATTGCAGGAAACATTGCAGCACAAACGGATGAAAGCCTTGCTCACAAAAAGGGCCAATCTACACTAACCGCCGGCATCGGCATTGGTAATATCTGGAAAAGTTTTTTAGACAAGGCCATCACTATTCCGGAGTATAAAGTAACCTCTACCGGACCTTTTATCCTGATCTATGAGTACAGCGTTAGCCCGAGGATAAGTGCCGGCTTGCAAGGAAGTTATTCGCGGGCAAACGGAGAATCCAAAAGATTTCAACTGGCTGATCAAATAACCATTCTATCTTTTTTGGCCCGGGCAAATTATCATTTTTGTACAAAGGCGAAATTAGACCCTTATATAGGTGGAGGATTGGGTATCAACAAATCGAAGTATGAAAATAAAGATCCCAATACCATCACCGTAAATGCTAACAGCAAAGATCCCGGTACATTTGATTATTCGGCACAGGTTGGTTTAAAATATTTTCCTTTGCAACATGTAGGCTTATATATTGAGGCCGGTTATGTTGGTGGCTCATTCGTGCAGTTAGGCGTTACCGCGAAATTCTGATATTCAGTTTCCGGATTTTACTGTTGTGGTAAGCCTTACAGTAGTACTTTACGAAACGCGTCAATGTAGCCCGGCTACGAGAGCGCTTCAATAAGCTCAAGATAGCCTGACGATCTTTGCTGTCATCGTTAACGAACTTAAATTCTATTTTATCCGGGGTCATTATTTTCAATATTTTTTATCAGCAGGCTCGAGAAGTGTAGCCAAAGTAATACATTGTGAATGCAGAAATTTTAGTTTAGTAACACATCCGTTACTATTTAATTTTATCTTCGCCACACTTTATTAAAACTAATCGTATCATGAAAAAATTAATTTTCGTACCATTTTTATTATTTGCCTTTATAAGTAATTCATTTGCCCAGGGAGGTGATCGCATGTTTAGGAAATTTAAAGGTGAATTTAGCCTCGGTTATTCAAACTTTCCCGGTAATACCAGCTTCAAGAATGGATTTTTGATCGCGTTTGAACCTAAATTCCAGGTGTTAGACCAGTTGGCGATAGGAGGGAGAATAGAAACCATCATTTGTGGGAATGCCGCATCCGACGATAATTTTGCTACGCTGGCAGGTTATGTAGATCTTAAATTATACCAGTCTGTTTTAGCGACAGGTGAATATTATTTTACCAAAAATTATAATGCAAGGCCTTTTGTAGGAGGCGGTGCAGGTATCTATGCGATGGCCACGGCATACAATAACGATGAAAACACGGAAACACGTGCCATGTTTGGCGGTATGATAAGAGCTGGTATCGAAGTAAAGCATTTTCGTTTTGGGGTTGAGTACAATTTTGTTCCAACTACCAGTTCAATTCAATCAGTTTATAACGAAACAACCTTTAATTATGATGTTGTGAATGTGGAATCTAAGAACAGCTATTTTTCCATTAAAGTGGGGTTTTGCTTTGGAGGAGGACCTCAAAATCGTTAAATCGCGTTTTTGGATGGCTAAAGTTCTTTTGGATACTTTTTATGCAACCAGAATGAAGTTTTGTTTAACAGGATAAGGCGAATGCGAAAAAATCCTAACCTTTTAAATACACAAAAGAAATTATTACGTAGCTTGCGCCTCATTTTTAATTAAAACTCGTAATTATGAAAAGGATCATTTTAATTGCCGCTATTACGTTATGTTCAATTTCCTCTCACGCACAGGTATCTTTTGGTGCACAAGTTGGAGCTAATCTTGGTATTGGGAATACCACTATTGAGGATCCATATTATGGAGCAGCATCTATTGCGAATGATCCTAAAGTTGGGATTTTGATAGGGGTTTTGGCAGAAGCAGAATTTGGTAAGCTAGCTTTTCGGCCCGAACTCAATTTTATTCAAAAGGGAAGCAAGTCTGGATATGGAGCTTTCACAGGAGGCAGCGCTTATTCTTTCAAACGTACTTTAAACTATATAGAGCTGCCATTGAATGTGGTTTACAATATGAATTTAGGAGGAAAGGATAATAAATTGTTCTTTGGCCTTGGGCCGGCTTTCGCATTTGGAATATCTGGAAAGGATAAGGATGCTTCTGGAAAGTATGATGTAAAGTTTGACGGAAAGAAATCTGATGATCTAAACTCTAATGATATTGATACACATTTGAAAAGAGTAGATGTTGGTATTAACTTATTGGCAGGATATAAACTTCCAATGGGTTTATTTGGTAAAATAGGATTTACTTATGGATTATCTAATATAGATCCTAATAAGGATAATGCGCAAGTTGTCGATAGAAGTTCGTACAAAAACAGGGGTGTTAACATCTGTGTAGGTTATATGATGGGTGGAAAAAAGAAAAAATAATTAAATTCCTTAATGTAAAATAAAGGTTGTCAATTCGACAGCCTTTTTTTTGCGCTAAAATTTCCCATTACAACAGCACAGTACTGTTAAGTGTCTATTTTTTTCTACAGTTTTTGCTTTTAAATACCTAATCTCCTTTAGGCATCTGCTTTGCTTGTATGTAAGTAACTAAAAAATTTATTCATGAAAAGAATCTTATTTATCGCGGTAGTAGCTACTGCGTTTTCATTTAATGCAAAAGCACAGGCAACATTTGGTTTACAGATAGGTGGAAACCTCGGATTTGCGCAGGTTGAAGATGGAAGTGAAGATGATATTAGCAACAAACCCAGAATCGGTATCCTCGCAGGTTTTGTTGGAGATATACCATTTGGATCTGTAAGTTTTAGGCCGGAAATTAATTTTATACAGAAAGGCTTTAGAAATGAAGAGACTCTTAGCGAATTTGGAACTACTACTGTATTTAATAGTAAAGTAAGGCTAAATTATGTTGAGGTTCCATTAAATTTCGTGTACAATTTACAAACAGGCTCTGGTAGCAAAGTATTCTTTGGACTAGGACCAAATTTCGCCTTGGGTTTATCGGGTAAGACAGAAAGTGAAATTGCAACAACCATAGGTGGTACAACAATTAATACGAAAGAAGACGGAGACGTTAAATTTAGCGGTGACGAAAATGCAGCTAATACAACCTATCTGAAACGATTTGACTTTGGTGGTAACATCCTTGCAGGTTTTCAATCTTCAATGGGGTTAACTTTTAATGTTGGATTCACTTTGGGTTTATCTGATATTTCACGCAACCAGCCGGGCACGGATAATTATACCCAGAAAAATCATGGGTTAACATTCAAGGTCGGTTATATGTTTGGTGGAAGCAAAAGCAAGCCTGCTTCATCAAGCAGCTCAAGTACATCGGCTAATTTTTAATACAATAAGCACACTTGAAAATGACCGTTTTTACGGTCATTTTTTTTTATCATATCCCCAACACATCCTTCATATTGTAAATTCCTTTTTTACCGGCAATGAATTCAGCAGCCATTACAACACCTCCGGCAAAACCCTTGCGGTTGTGTGCTGTATGACTGATCTCAATAGTGTCTATCTCAGAGCTGTATTTTACAAGATGCGTTCCCGGTGCAGGATCAATGCGATTACTGATGATCGTTAGTACTTCTTCTTTTTGAGAATCTGTATTGCTCCAGTCAGTTTTACCTGGTAATTCATTGATGATGTCGTTTGCTAAGCTGATTGCTGTGCCGCTCGGTGCATCTTTTTTTTGCGTATGATGGGTTTCTTCAATTGTCACATTATATCCCTCTCTTGCTTTCATAAGCGAAGCGAGTTTTTTATTCAATTCAAAAAATAAGTTTACACCAATGCTGAAATTACTCGCATAAATCAATGCTCCGTTTTTTTTATCGCAATACGTTTCTACTTCAGGCCATTTTTCTGTCCAGCCAGTACTACCGCAGATCACCGGAATTCCTGCGTTAAAGCAGGATATGATATTATTAACAGCACTCTGCGGATTTGTAAATTCTATGGCAACATCGCAGTGGCTTAAATTCTCGTCAGTTAATTCATGTTGGTTTCCGCTTGATATTTTCATTGCTATAATATGCCCCTGCTGTATCGCTGCCTCTTCAATTGCTTTTCCCATTTTGCCATATCCTAAAAGTGCAAATCTCAGCGCTTTTGCTTCAGTAGAATTTGTTGTTTCGCTCATGAAGTATGTTTTAGGTAAGTCTATTGCGGCATTATTTAATGTGCATCACCAGGCTCACGCCATTTGTATTTGCCAGCGGGCTGTACCCGGGTTTAAATTGAAAACTCAGGTTATCGCTTACATCAAAGGTTTTTAGATGTGCATCTACAGCAGCGTCTGCAACATTCAATCCCCAGAAAATTAAAAAAAACAATACGGTATAATCCACATTCTGTCTCACCTGATTTCTGAATGTTCGTATCCTTTCGGGCTGGTCCTTCACGCTAAAATATGGCTGTTTTATAAGATAATCGTTAGTTGGATCATTATCTTTTGCTAAAATGTAAGCATTTTTAGCATCTTTATATTGCTTGATATTTCTAAAGAATATACCTGCTGTTACTCCCAAAGCTCCATAAACCAGTGGCAGTTTCCAATATTTTTTATTGGTGATTTGTCCCCAACCAGGCAAAATAGCCGAGCGAATGATTGCTTTATTAGGATTATAGGGAGAAACTGAATCTTTAATTTTTACAACTTCCTTCCCACTTACGGTGATGCCTTTGCCATTGATAATGGCAGTATCATTTTGTGCAAAAATTGCATTGTTGCAAAGCATGCATAACAGTGATAAAAAAGTGATCGTATTTTTAAAAGGCATTTTATAACTCTTTAACTAAGGAAGCTGCAATAAAAATTGATAGGATATTACCTGCTTATTTTAAAAATAAAACTTCCATTCAACGTTAAATAATTTTTAACTCACATTTATCTTCAGCTTTTCCAATAACCCATTTAATTCTTCCAGCGAATAATATTCAAACAGGATGCTTCCATATCCTTTTTTACTATGGGCAAGTTTTACTTTGGTGCCGAATTGCGATGCTAAATTATCTTCTATCTTTTTAAACGAGGCAGGTAAGGAAGGTTTTACAGATGTTTTAACAATGCCGGCTGTGTACATCTTTCTAACAAGGTCTTCGGTTTGCCTTACAGAAAGCCCGCGATTCTTTATTTCTGAGAATATGAATAATTGTTTGTCTACTACATCCACATTAATGAGCGCCCTTGCATGTCCCATAGAAATAACGCCATTTCTAACTGCTACCTGTATATCTGGTGGCAATTTTAATAAGCGGATATAGTTGGTAACGGTACTTCTTTCTTTTCCCATTCTTTCTGCCACCTGTTCCTGTGTGTATTCCAGTTCATCCATCAGGCGCTTGTAGCTAAGTGCTATTTCAATTGCATTCAGGTTTTCTCTTTGAAGATTCTCCAGCAGTGCCAGTTCCAGCAGGCTGTCTTCGGAGGTTTGCCTTACATAAACAGGTACTTCCTTTAATCCGGCTATCCTGGAAGCACGGTAACGCCTTTCACCTGCAACAAGCCGGTACCTGCCATTTCCTATAGCCGATACCGTTAGTGGCTGAATGATATGATGTATTTTTATAGATGCAGCCAGTTCACTTAATGCTGTTTCATCAAAATCTTTTCTTGGTTGATTGGGGTTTACTTCTATAAGGTCGAGTGATACATTTAAAACGCCGGTAGACCTTTCAATCACTTCAGTTTTTAAATTGCCGGATGTAGTTTTCAGGTCTGCATCAATATTTTGCAACAGGCTTCTTATTCCTTTTCCTAAAGCGTCTTTTTTTTGCGAAGTGCTCATTTGTTAGCTATTGGCGTTAGCTATTATCCGTCCGGGCGAGTTAGTAGTAAACCAACTGCTGAGGTTAACAGCTAATTTTATTTATTAATTAATTAATTTGTCTTCCTGTTTAATTTTTGTCATATTGTTTTTCTGTAGTATTTCTTTGGCAAGGTTAAGGTAATTAACTGCCCCTTTACTATCGGAATCGTACAGGATAACCGGTTTTCCAAAACTGGGAGCTTCACTTAATTTTGTGTTCCGGTGAATGATACTATTAAAAACCATCTCCTCAAAGTGCCGCCGTACTTCACTCACTACCTGGTTGCATAACCGAAGCCTGCCATCGTACATTGTCATCAGGATGCCTTCGATCTTCAGCTCAGTATTTAACCTGTTCTGTACAATTTTTACAGTATTCAGCAATTTACCCAGCCCTTCCAGTGCAAAAAATTCTGTTTGAACGGGAACTACTACACTGTCTGCAGCTGTGAGTGCATTTACCGTGATCAATCCCAACGAAGGGGAGCAATCGATCACTATAAAATCATAATCTCCCTTGATAGGTTCCAATATTTTTTTTAAAATAGTTTCCCTGTTTGGTGAGTCTATCATCTCTATTTCTGCCCCTACAAGGTCGATGTGCGAAGGGATCAGATCGAGGTGCGGTATAGCGGTTTTCAGGATTACATCTTTTGCAGCGGTGTTGTTCACCATACAATCATACAGGCTTTGTGTAACATTGTGCAGATCGAACCCTACTCCCGTAGTACTATTAGCCTGAGGATCCGCATCTACCAACAAAGTTCTGTACTCCAAAATTGCAAAACTGGCTGCCAGGTTAATGGCAGTAGTCGTTTTTCCAACTCCCCCCTTTTGATTCGCTATCCCTATAGTTCTTGCCATAATTGATCTTACCTCTTTTTTATATAAATAAGCCTGAAAATTAAAATATAAACCCTTTACTTTCGTCTTCCTGATAAGTGCAGATTCACTTATTTAGGGCAAAGTCCGGCAAAAGTCGGCTTTTTAATGTAAAGTGACGTGCACATGTTGGCAAATGTAACTATTCAATATAAAATGCGGAACAATAATGCCTCAAATTTGTTTGATGTTAGCAATTGGCATCCAGGCAATCAATTTGTAGATTGTAATCAGTAGGCCTAAGAATAAAAGTCAACTTTTATATCGGGTTAATAAAATGTAGCCAGGCTGGTTAAAGTAGTTGAATGATTGTTTAAAAGCACGGAAGTATTATTTAATACCTATCTGCCAGTATTGATGTTCATGCAATTGCTTTGAAGAAGAAAATCATACAAGCGGTTTAATAGCTGCATTGTATTAATTAACTTAAAAAAATGGAATGATAACAATAATATCGGGGAGCGGCAGAAGTGATAACAATACAAGAAAAGTATCATATGAATATCAGCGTCTTCTGGCAGAAAAAAATGTTGAAACAAGGGTTTTATCGCTTGATGAAGCCAGGGTTTTTAGCCGTGATGATGATTTCAGGCAAATGGAAGCAGAATTTTTAAAGACTGCAGATAAGTTTATAATTGTTTTGCCCGAATACAATGGATCTTATCCCGGAATTTTAAAATTAATGATCGACAATACTGATGTACCGGGGGTTTGGTGGCATAAAAAAGTACTGCTCACAGGCGTATCTACAGGCCGTGCGGGCAATCTGAGGGGGCTGGAGCACCTAACAGGTTCTTTGCTTCACATGAAGATGAATGTTCACCATAATAGGCTTCCGATAAGTATTGTTAATAAACTGATGAATGGGGAGGGGCATTTTACAGATATCCCTACCTTGCAGGCAATTGATATCCAGCTGGAAGAGTTTCTTGCCTATTAAACTTATGCGATGTTGGCATTCAAATTCATTTTTAATTAATTAAGCTATGCGTTCACCATTGGGTGTTTTACTATTTATAAGCTTTATGCTGGTGCTGGATACTTACTTTTTTCAGGCTATCAAAGCAATTTCACAGGCTGCATCTCCCAAAATAAAAGTGCTGATTTACAGCATTTATTGGGCCTTAACTGTTTCAGCAATTATAGGTTTTCTTTTGTTCGTGTACACCGAACCGGCTTTCCTCGGTAAAAAAGTTCGTACTTACCTGTTTGCCTCTATCATTGGTTTATTTCTGGCCAAGTTAACAGCACTCGTCTTTTTTGTGGCAGATGATCTCCGAAGAGGTATTCAATGGCTTGCAGGAAAATTATTTTTTAATAATACTGAAGCAGCTAATTTAGATGGAGATGGCATTACCCGTTCTGCGTTTTTAAGTTGGTTAGGCATAGCTGCAGGAACTACAGTGTTTGGCAGCCTTCTTTATGGGTTTAGCAATAAGTACAAATACCAGGTAAAGAAAATTCAACTTGCATACGAAAATTTGCCTACAGCCTTTAAAGGGATGAAGATTGTTCACATCAGTGACATCCACAGCGGAAGTTTTTTAGATAAGCAGGCTGTAGAGCATGGCATTGAACAGATACTAAATGAAAAGCCCGATGTTATTTTATTTACCGGCGACCTGGTAAATGACAAGGCTTCTGAAATGAAAGATTACATGGATGTTTTTGGAAAGTTGAAAGCCCCGATGGGCGTTTATTCTACGTTAGGTAACCACGACTATGGCGACTATGTTCAGTGGCCTGTTGATGGCATTACCAAAGAACAAAACCTGGACAATCTGAAAAAAGTACATGCCGATCTTGGTTGGCGTTTGTTAATGAACGAACACGTGGCGTTGGAAAAGAACGGTGAGCAGATCGCTTTGCTGGGTATAGAAAACTGGAGCGCTAAAGCCAGATTTCCCAAGCATGGTAAACTTGACCTTGCAAATGCCGGTACAGAGAAGTATCCATTTAAGATACTGATGAGCCACGACCCAAGTCATTGGCATTCGCAGGTAACTCCGGATTATAAGGACGTAGATTTAACACTCAGTGGACATACACACGGCATGCAGTTTGGCGTAGAGATACCAGGGTTTAAATGGAGTCCCGTTCAATATATGTATAAAGAGTGGGCAGGATTATATGAGGATGCAAAACAAAAACTGTATGTAAACAGGGGGTTTGGATTTATTGGTTACCCGGGCAGGGTAGGAATATTGGCGGAAATTACCGTAATTGAATTGGTATAACTAACTTATAATTCTGATAGTAAAAAGCCCCCGGTTTCGCTAGGTCCTTATTATTACAGTGTTCTTTTTTCACCTGGAGCATTGGATATTTTTCTTTCTTCACTTCGGTCATTGTGCACGCCATCGGGCTGTATATCGATGGCGGTCGCTTTTTTGCTTCTTTTTGTGGCACATCCCGTTGACTATCGGGAGCGAAGCAAAAAGATGAAATAAAAATTATAGCGAATTACTTTTATTGATGCGATTGATTAACTTTTTTCTTTTTCTTTTTTTGTCCCGCCAAAAAAAGAAAAAGGCGGCCCCTGGCCGATGTACGGCCCGCCCAGGGGAAACAGCTATGTGGAGCAGGGGTGCAAAGTAAACTTGAAAGCAGGAAGTTGATTGTGCAGCGGTTTAGGTGGGCAA